>DGUV01000029.1:0-8969 GCA_002395775.1 Prevotellaceae bacterium UBA4301 | reverse complement strand
CTAAGCCACTCATCCAAGGCACCGTCAACTCTTAACTGGATGCAAAGGTACAACAAATTTTGATTCCAGCAAAACATTCGCCCTGTTTTTTTATTCACGAGGCCAAACAGAGGCCATCCGGGGGCAAATCATAAATAGAAATTTCTTGTCAGTTCGGCATATTCCTCCGTGCGGCCGCCCATGCCATCCTGCAGAATGAGCTGTTCTGTGGCAAGGCTGACCTTACCCACACGAGAGAACGAGAGCAGCATGCGACGGGGAGGTTTGCGCCCGACCGTGCGAATCTGGCACTGTCGAATGACTTTCAGTCCAACCATAAAAGCCTGATTGACAAAATCGTTAGCAGACTGACATGGAAGTATCACATGAAAAGTACCATCCACCGATAGAAGGTGGCATACAGAACCCAGAAGGTCGGGGAATGGCAACAGCGCAGCATGGCGGGCCTGCGCCCTACGATGGTCAGGCGAGAGAGTGGTTTCCGTAAAAAACGGGGGGTTACAAAGAATGGCATCAAAGGGTTCTTCTGTATGAAAATCCTTTACATCACACTCCTCGATGGCAATTTGACTTGCAAAGGGGCTCCGGGCAACATTCTCCCTGGCTTGGGCCACCGAGGAGGGGTCGATGTCGATACCTGTGACACTCGCCTGCGGACAACGCTGCGCCACCATGAGCGCAATGAGGCCCGAGCCCGTGCCTATGTCGAGCACACGCCGGCAGCCCTCTACCCTCGCCCATGCTCCCAGCAGCACCCCGTCGGTACCTACGGGATGGGCGCACTGGTCGTCAGAGACACCGAATTGCTTAAATCGGAACATGGTGCAAAGGTAACACTTTATGCCGAAAGATGAAAGTTGGAAGATGAAAGATTGCAGAATTGGAAAAAAATCACTACCTTTGCACGCATTTTTATAGTTTTAAGGTAAAATGAACGAAGACAAGATAGAGAATCCCTTTTCCTTTATCGCCGATTTTGAGGGAGACATACGCCAACTGACCGAACAGTCGATACCCGAAGTGCTGCCCGTGCTGCCACTTCGCAACCTGACCATGTTCCCCAGCGTGATGTCCCCCGTGAGGGTCACCCGCAAGAGCTCGCTTCAGCTCGTGCACAAGGCCTACGACACGGGCTGCCTCATAGCCGCTGTCGGCCAGCGTAACATCAATGCCGAACGACCTTCGATGAGCGACCTCTACCCCATCGGCACTGTGGTGAGGGTGGTGAAGTTGCTGGAATTGCCCGATGGCGAACTTACGGCCATCCTGCAGGCTTCAAGCCGTATCATGCTGAAAGAGATGGTCTCCAATCGTCCCTACCTCAGGTTCTCGGTAGAGCAGCTCCACGAGGTCTATCCCGACTCCCACGACATAGAGTTCCACATGCTTGCCGACACCGCCCGCAAGCGTGCCATGCAGCTCATCGAGTCGAGTGAGGACATCCCCAACGAGGCCAAGTTTGCCGTGCAGAACATAGGCAACGAAATCTTCATGGTCAACTTCCTCTGCAACAGCCTCCCCCTTGACGAGGACCAGAAGCAGGAACTGCTGAACATGGACGTAGTGAAGGAGCGCACGGCAAGACTCATTCAGGGCATCAACGGCATGCAGGCGCTGGTGGACATGAAGAACCGCATCCTGCAGCAGACCCAGGTGGAGATGAACCGACAGCAGCGCGAGTGGTTCCTGCAGCAGGAGATGAAGAACATCCAGAACGAGCTGGGAGGCCCCACTCCCACCAAGGACGCAGAACAGCTGCGCTCGCGTTTCGAAGCCAAGAAGATGCCCGAGTACGCCTGCGAAGCCTTCCTGGACGGCCTGAGCAAACTGGAGCGCATCAACCCGCAAAGCCCCGACTACAACGTGGAGCTCAACCACTTGCAGACCATCCTCTCGTTGCCTTGGGAAGAATATACCGAAGACAACCTGAACATAGACAACGCCACGAAAGTGCTCGACCACGACCACTACGGACTGGAGGAGGTGAAGGAACGCATTCTGGAACACCTGGCCGTGCTGAAGCTGAGGGGGGACATGAAGTCGCCCATCCTCTGCCTCTATGGCCCCCCGGGTGTGGGAAAGACGTCGCTCGGGCGCAGCATTGCCGAAGCACTGAAGCGAAAGTATGTGCGTGCCTCGCTGGGCGGATTGCACGACGAAGCCGAGATTCGCGGACACCGCCGCACCTACATCGGAGCCATGCCGGGACGCATACTGAAGAACATCATCAAGGCCGGGTCGAACAACCCCGTCTTCATCCTCGACGA
Source organism: Prevotellaceae bacterium UBA4301 (assembly GCA_002395775.1). Taxonomy (GTDB): domain Bacteria; phylum Bacteroidota; class Bacteroidia; order Bacteroidales; family Bacteroidaceae; genus Physcousia. The sequence goes on along the minus strand of DGUV01000029.1, from coordinate 6,702 downwards.
GATTGACAAGATTTCGGGCCGCACCATGAACGGCGACCCCTCGTCGGCTCTGCTTGAGGTGCTCGACCCCGAACAGAACTCAGCCTTCCACGACAACTTTCTGGACCTCGACTACGACCTGTCGAAGGTAATGTTCATAGCCACGGCCAACGACGTGAGCCAGATACCCCGCCCCCTGCTCGACCGCATGGAACTCATTGAGGTCACCGGCTACTGCACGGAGGAAAAGATTGAGATTGCCCGCCGCCACCTCATCAAGAAGGCCAAGGAGGCCCACGGACTGCAGGAGCGCAAGGACGTGAAGATGACCAAGCGGGCCATAGAATACGTCATTGAGCACTACACACGCGAGAGTGGCGTGCGCGCTCTGGAGAAGCAACTGAACAAGGTATTCCGCAAGGTGGCCCTGGCCATAGCCCGTGAAGACACAAACGTGCCGACAAGCATAGACATCGACACCATCAAGCAGCTCCTGGGCAAGGAGCCCTACAACCGCGATTCGTACCAGGGCAACGGCACGGCAGGCGTAGTGACGGGACTGGCCTGGACCAGCGTGGGAGGAGAGATACTCTTCATCGAGACCAGCCTGAGCCAGGGACAAGGCGGAAAGCTGACCATCACGGGCAATCTGGGCGACGTCATGAAGGAGAGCGCCATGCTGGCCCTGGAATACATCAAGGCCCATGCCGAACGTCTGGGCATCGACTCGCGCATCTTTGAGCGCTGGAACATCCACCTCCATGTCCCCGAAGGCGCCACACCCAAGGACGGCCCCTCAGCCGGCATCACCATGGCCACCTCGCTGGCCTCGGCCCTGACCCAGCGCAAAGTGCGCCCCTACCTGGCCATGACGGGCGAGATTACGCTCCGTGGCAAGGTACTGCCCGTGGGAGGCATCAAGGAGAAGATACTGGCCGCCAAGCGAGCCGGCATCAGGGAGATAGTCATCTGCCAGGACAACCGTAAGGACATTGAGGAGATACCCGAAATGTATCTGCGCGGCGTGTCGTTCCACTATGTGGACACGGTGCAGGATGTCTTCGACTATGCCCTGCTGGATGAGAAGGTGAAGGATGCCATTGATTTGACCATTAAAGAAAAGTAAGCATTGAAATTCGAACTACTAAAGACCGACGATAAGACCCGCGCCCGTGCCGGAATCATCACCACCGACCACGGACAAGTGGAAACCCCCATATTCATGCCCGTAGGCACGGTGGGCAGCGTGAAGGGCGTACTGCAGCGCGACCTGAAGGAGGAAGTGGGAGCTCAGATTATCCTGGGCAACACCTACCACCTCTACCTGCGCCCCGGCACCGACATACTTGAACAGGCTGGCGGACTCCACCGCTTCATCAACTGGGACCGCCCCATGCTCACCGACTCGGGCGGATTCCAGGTCTTCTCCCTCACGGGCATACGCAAGTTGAAGGAGGAGGGCTGCTACTTCCAGAGTCACATCGACGGCTCGCGCCACTTCTTCTCGCCCGAACGCGTGATGGACATCGAGCGCAGCATCGGAGCCGACATCATGATGGCCCTCGACGAGTGTCCCCCGGGCACCAGCGACTACGACTATGCCAAGAAGAGCCTGGGACTGACCCACCGCTGGCTGGACCGCTGCTGGAAGCGATTCAACGAGACCGAGCCCAAGTATGGCCACCACCAAAGCCTCTTCCCCATCGTGCAGGGATGCACCTACCCCGACCTGCGACGCCAGTCGGCAGAGTTCGTGGCCGAGAAAGGGGCCGACGGCAACGCCATAGGCGGACTGGCCGTGGGCGAACCAGCCGAAGTGATGTACCAAATGATAGAAGTGGTCAACGACATCCTTCCCCAGGACCGCCCCCGCTACCTCATGGGAGTGGGCACACCGGCCAATCTGCTCGAAGGCATAGAAAGGGGCGTGGACATGTTTGACTGCGTCATGCCCACCCGCAACGGCCGCAACGCCATGCTCTTCACCTCCGAAGGCATCATGAACCTCCGCAACAAGAAGTGGGAAGCCGACTTCACACCCATCGACCCCAACGGCACGGCATCCGTGGACACCCTCTACACCCGAGCCTATCTCCACCACCTCTTCAAGGCCCAGGAACTCCTGGCCATGGAGATTGCCAGCATCCACAACCTGGCCTTCTACCTCTGGCTCGTAGGGGAAGCCCGTCGCCACATTCTGGACGGCACCTTCTCCTCCTGGAAGAGCCTCATGCTCCGCCGAGTCACCAATCGTCTCTAATCCCTATTCCCTATTCCCTATTCCCTATTCCCTAATCCAAGAATCCTTTGAAACTCCGTCTCCCATTCCTCAAGCGAATAGACACCTACATCATCTCGAAGTTCCTGGGTACCTATTTCTTCTCCATCCTGCTCATCCTCGGGGTGACCGTTGTCTTTGACTATAACGACAACATCGACAAGTTCACCCAGAACGGCGCACCATGGAACGAGTTGCTGGTCTATTACCTCAACTTCATGCCCTACTACGCCAACCTCTTCTCCTCCCTCTTCGTCTTCATCTCCGTCATCTTCTTCACCTCCAAACTGGCCGGCAACAGCGAAATCATAGCCATGATCAGTGCTGGCATCAGTCTGCCCCGCCTCATGCGCCCCTACATGATCAGTGCCGCCCTCATAGCCCTGCTCACCCTCTACCTGGGCTCCGAGGTCATCCCCCGCGGGTCGGTGGAAAGGCTGGACTTCGAGAACCAGTACAAGCGCCGTGGCAACAAGAAGAACCCCACCTATGCCGACAACGTGCAACTGCAGGTGGACACCGGCGTCATAGCCTTCATCGAACACTTCGACGGCCCCACGAAGACAGGCTACCACTTCCAACTCGACAAGTTTGAGCACAAGAAACTCGTCTCCCACCTCACGGCCCAGAGCATCACCTACGACACCCTCTCCAACGAACGCTTCCACTGGCAAATCGTGAACGCCACCGTGCGCGACATGCGCGGCATGCGCGAACGCATCACCCACCACGCACGCATCGACTCCGTCATCATCATGGAACCCAGCGACTTCCTCTTCACCCACAACTTCCAGGAGACCATGACCAACCGCCAGCTCTTGGAACACATCGACCGCGCCCGCATCCGCGGCACTGGCAACCTCAAGCCCTTCCAGGTGGAGTACTACAAGCGCTTTGCTTCCGCCTTCGCCGCCTTCATCATGACCGTCATCGGCGTCTCCCTCTCCAGCCGAAAGCGCAAGGGAGGCATGGGATTCTCCCTCGGAGTAGGACTTGTCCTGAGCGTGGCCTACGCCTTCTTCCAGGCCGTCACCGCAGGCTTCGCCACCAACGCCAACGTCCCCCCCATGCTGGCCGTGTGGCTCCCCAACATTCTCTTCTCCATCATCGCCTACATCCTCTACAAGCGAGCACCCAGATAATAACCCTTTAACCTGTTAACCCCTTAACCCGTTAACCCTTTAACCCGTTAACCCCTTAAACATCATAATGGACTTCTACGACCTCGACCTCTGCGACGGAGTGCTTGACGCACTCGACGACATGCGATTCACCGACACCACCCCCATACAGGAACAAGCCATCCCCCCCATCCTTCAGGGCCGCGACCTCATAGGCGTGGCGCAGACTGGCACCGGCAAGACAGCCGCCTACCTGCTCCCCATCCTATCCATGCTCTCGGAAGGCAATTACCCCTCCGACGCCATCAACTGCATCATCATGGCCCCCACACGCGAACTGGCACAGCAAATCGACCAAGCCATGCAAGGCTTCGCCTACTACCTCGACGACATCAGCTCCGTCGCCGTCTATGGAGGCAACGACGGCATCCGATACGAGCAGGAGCGACGCGGATTCCAGTCCGGCGCAAGCATCATCATCGCCACCCCCGGACGGCTCATCAGCCACATCTCCCTGGGCAACATCGACCTCTCGCGCGTCTCCTTCTTCGTCCTGGACGAAGCCGACCGCATGCTCGACATGGGCTTCTCCGACGACATCATGCAGATAGAACGCCAACTCCCCCGCCAGCGCCAGACCATCATGTTCTCGGCTACCATGCCCGCAAAGATAGTGGAACTGGCCAAGACCATACTCACCGACCCCGTGGAAGTCTCCATCGCCATCAGCCGCCCCGCCGACGGCATCCACCAGAGCGCCTACATCTGCCACGAGACCCAGAAGATGGGCATCATCAAGCACATGTTCAGCCAGCGGCCACCCCAGCGCGTCATCATCTTTGCCGGCTCAAAGATGAAAGTCAAGGACCTCGCCATAGCCCTCAGGCGCGAAGGATTCAACGTCGGAGCCATGCACAGCGACCTCACCCAGCCCGAACGCGACGACGTCATGTTCCGCTTCAAGAGCCAGAAGGTCAACGTGCTGGTAGCCACCGACATCGTGGCCCGAGGCATAGACATCGACGACATACAGCTCGTCCTGAACTTCGACGTCCCCCACGACTGCGAAGACTACGTCCACCGCATAGGTCGCACCGCCCGCGCCGGAGCCGAAGGCCAGGCCGTCACCCTCGTGAGCGAACCGGACCAGCCCCGCTTCCGCGACATCGAACGCTTCCTCCAGAAGGACATCACCAAGGACCCCGTCCCCCCCGAACTCGGCCCCGCACCCGAGTACCGCACCGGCAGCAACCGCCGCTCAGGCCATAGCCGCCCCCGAGGCAAAGGCCGAGGCTCCAAGCCCCGCAACGCCGCCAAGAAACCCGAAGGCAAGAAACCCGAAAGCAAGAAAAGCGAAAACAAGAAGCCCGAAGGCAAAACCCGCTCCCAGAAACGCCGAAGCCACTCCCGCCGCGGCGGCAAGGGTGGCGAAACGCCAGCGCAGGGGTAGCACGATGCCGATTAACGCAAATCAGGAGACCCGAAGGCCTCCTGATTTGTTTAATTCTTCACTATGCAAAACTGCTAAGTGTTTGATAAATTGGAATTTGTTTTACAACAATATGATTTCGTTTTCGTCTTAAGTCTTAACCGTGCGCTCATCGTCGGCATAATAACAGTAGTTGGTCACGAATCCATTGTCATCGGAGGCAAGGAGGCGGTTCCCCTCGCCACATACGAAGTCGCTCGTTCCAACTCCATTATGTCCGTCACTCATCAAAAGTTCCGCATTCATATATTGGGATTAATGAGTTGCATTTGATAACTTAAGGAGTATTCTCTAAATAATATTGGATATTAAAATTTCTGACATTGATTTGTGGTCGTATATTCTTTGTATTAACTAGCTTCTTATCAGAGTTTGGAATGATGTGTGTGCCGACAATTTTGTATAGGAACAAATTACCTTTAATACACTTGAAATAGAAGGAACGTGTGTAAAAATTTTCTCCTCCACCATACAAGGTTTCAAGGATAAATCCAGTTCTATATTTCTTTATATTGGCTTTGAAGTTTTTTACTTCTTCTGATGAAGGAAGAACTATACTTACAATGTCTTTTCTATTCTTGCTGATTAAAAGTTTTTTCACAAACTCGCCTTCTTTTGTAAATCCTCTAAATAATTGAACAACAAAATATTCTTTTTCTTGTGTTCGTATGATTATAGAAGATTCTACATCACATATTTGTGATATACACTCATTACCTTTCACTTTTTGAGTTGAAAAGGTAATAAGTGTGATTATTATGGAAGACATGAAGAAAAACTTAATTTGTTTCATATTTTTTATTTTAAGTTAAAAAGACATATTATGTATATTCACTAAAAACTATAGGTTCGCTAAATTGGAATTTGTTTTACAACAATATGATTTCGTTTTCGTCTTAAGTCTTAACCGTGCGCTCGCCGTCGGCATCGTACCAGTAGTTGGTCACAAAACCATTGTCGTCAGATGACAGCAGGCGGTTTTCCTCGTCCCAGATGAGCTTGCGCTCGTCCGTGCTGGTCTCGTTATGTCCATCGTTCATCAAGCGTCTGATATTCAGATATATAAGATTTCCGTTTTTATCATACAAATATACGTGATTGTTCTCAATTTTATTTTCTCCTGGAGTCTCTTCGGTACGATAATTCACATCTTTGACACTTGCAAGCTGGGACATTTTTCCGTCTTCCGTACCGTATGCGTATGGCAGGTCGTATCTGACATTGAGCGTGACGTTGAACTGCACGTTGTCCTGGGGCGGATGCTGGCTCTTGGAAGTGATGCGGTGCATGTTGTCGCAACCCATGGCGAGGATGTAGCCCGTGCCCTTGCTGTCGACTCCCGTGTAGGTGCCTGTAGCCGTGGCCAGACGCTAGAGGTTGTCATAGGTGTAGGTATGCGCCATCTGTCCGCCTACCTTGTCGCTTTGTAGCACTGATGCACCGTTAACCGCGCTGGCACGTTGCTCACGCCTTCGTATGTAAAGCAGATGACTCCGCTCGCAGGATGGCTCACCTCGGTACTACGGTCGCCCATGACATAAATGGATGTCGTCATGTTGCTCTTGACTTTTTTTACATTGTGCGAATATCATTATTAAGTTCTTTTCTCCATATTAGAGTACCAATAATTGTAAAGATAATGGTGAACAACAAAGCAGCTTTGGCATAACCCACAGGTAGGTAATCTCCTTCAAAAAAAGATAATCAGTTTCTGAAGAATAGTATAATTTAGGGAAATCTCCAGATTTTATTTTGTCCAAGATTCGGTCTCCCGTATGTAATGTATATTGTTTTGATTTATAGGTTATAAGAATTGTATTTGATCTCTTATAGTT
>DGUV01000087.1 GCA_002395775.1 Prevotellaceae bacterium UBA4301 | reverse complement strand
GAGAGGGATTCGAACCCCCGGTGCCTCTCAGCACGCCGGTTTTCAAGACCGGTGTAATCGACCACTCTACCATCTCTCCGAACTCTCGTGAAAGAGAGGCTTTGCTCTGAAAGCGAGTGCAAAGGTAAGTAAATTAATTAGAATGAAGAAACGAAAGGCTGAAAATTTTACGAAATTTCAGTTTTTTTGTTGCCAAATCGAATGAGCAGCAGTCCGATGGAGATCCAGATGAGTTCGCGCAGACGGGTGATGAGGCCTGTGAGCACTCCGTAGGCTCCGTGCATGTGCATGCCGTCGGTCACCAGTGCCAGTCCGCCCTCGCGCGTGCCCATCTGCATGGGTATGAAGAAGAAGAGGTTGGCAAACAGCGAGATGAACGCCTGCATCAGCACGCAGTCCCAGAAAGAGATGTCGGGCGTAAAGATGAACAGAATGAACAGAATCTCGAGACAGCCTACCAGACGCGCCAGGAGTTCGAGGCCGAGGCTGAGGTAGAAGGTGCGCCTTCGTTGTTGGTGGAGGGCGGCAATCTGTTGGTCCACCTTTTGCAGTCCTTCGGCGTGGTGCTCGGCCATTTGGGCGCAACGGTGTCCCACGAAGGGCAGGTGTGAGAGGATGCGCAGTGTGCGCATGGCCAATCCGTTGCGGTAGCCATTGAGGAAGAAGTAGATGGCAAGCAGACAGAAAAGGCACACGAGCGAGAACATGACGGCCAGGGGCCAGGTCATTTCGTGGCCATAGCGCACAAAGAAGACTACCACGCCAAAGAGCCAGAACCAGAAGTGCGAGAAGATGTGCATCATGGCGTAGAGAATGACGCTGCTAGCAGCTTTGGCCTTGCCCACAAAGGGAGTGAGCTCCATGATGCGATAAGGCTCGCCGCCGAGCAGGCCTACGGGGGTGACGTAGTTGAGCGCGTAGCCCGAGATGGTGAGTTTCAGTATGCGCCAGAAACTGACGCGCTCGGCCTCGCCGTCGTGGATGATGATGCGCCATGCCAGGGCGTTCATCATGTAGATGGGCACCCACAATACGACCACTGCCGGAAACCAGATGCCGGCGCGGCGGACGTTCTTATAGAGGTCGGCCCACGACATGTCGAAACTGGCGAGCATGATGACGATGGCCACCACGCCGATGAGCAGAAACAGGTTGCGATACTTGGCTGGCATGTCTCCCTTCTTTTACTCGATGGGTTTGCGGGGCGGTCGGCGCTCGTCTTCGCGACGCTCTTGGTAGAGTTTGGGCAGGGGGTTGCTACCTGCTTCGTCGTAGCGCTGGCGGTTGCGCCACACGTCGGTGGCCACATAGATGGCTTGACGGAACGAGTTTTCGTTGGCCACACCCTTGCCGGCAATGTCGTAGGCCGTGCCGTGGTCGGGGCTGGTGCGCACGATGGGAAGTCCGGCGGTGTAGTTCACGCCGTCGTCCATGGCCAGAGCCTTGAAAGCAGTCAGTCCTTGGTCGTGGTACATGGCCAGCACGGCGTCGAAGTGCTCATAGGCCCGTGTGCCGAAGAATCCGTCGGCAGGGTAGGGGCCGAACACGCCCATTCCCTCTTCGGTGGCTTTCTCCAGTGTGGGGATGATGATGTCCTGTTCCTCGTGTCCGATGAGCCCGTTGTCGCTGGCATGTGGGTTCAGGGCCAGCACGGCGATGCGCGGTGCATCGATGGCAAAGTCGCGGCGCAACGAGCGGTGCAGGATGCGCAGCTTGGTCATTAGGCGTTCCTCAGTGATGGCCTGAGCCACTTGGCTGATGGGCAGGTGTGTGGTGACCAGTGCCACGCGAATCTGTTCGTTCATAAGCACCATCAGCGCCTCTTCGCCGTTTCCGGCCTTGCTTTGTATGTATTCCGTGTGACCGGGGAAGCGGAAATGGTCGTTCTGTATGGTGTGCTTGTTGATGGGGGCGGTGACGATGGCGTCGATTTTCCCGTCGCGATAGTCCTTCAGGGCCCGCTCAAGTGACTTTAGCGCCTGTTGTCCGGCTTCGGCCGAGGGCTGTCCCAGGTCGATTTTCACTTCCTGGTCGTCGATGACCACCATGTTCAGTTTGTCGGGCTGAGCGTCACTGGCGTCCTGCACCGACATGAAGTTGGTGGTCAGGTTCATGCCCTTGCGATGGTATGTGGCAATGCGCGGATTGCCATAGACGATGGGCGTGCAGAGTTCCAAGATGGTGGGCTCGGCAAAGGTCTTCAGGATGATTTCGTAGCCGATGCCGTTGGTGTCACCTTGTGTGATGCCGATTCTGATGCGTTTGTCTTCCATATGTCTTTTCGTGTATTATTCTTTTTTCTCTTCTTTTTCTTCTTTCTCTTCCTCCAGGTTCGTCTCAATTTCGCTTTGTTGCTCTTCGGGCAGCAGCAGCATGTAGAGCGAGCCCTCCATGCGGCGCATGAGTCCGCGCTTCATCTTCTCGGGAGCAAAGACAAATCCCTCCACCACCACCACGCGGTTGTTCTCGGTGTCCACGCGCGAGTGGCTCACGAAGGGGCCTCCCATGCCGTCGTTGCGCATGTACCATAGTCCGCGAGCCTCCATGGCATATTTGTGATGGACCACGATGGGGCGCACGTCGGTGAATGCCGTGTCGGTCTGCATGAACATGTCGGGGTCGCTTCCGGGCATGTTGATGCGCAGCACCGAGTCGCGCTTGTGCAGGATGTATCGTTTGTTGAACGTCTCCGGTCCCTCATAGGGATAGGCGTACATCATGATGCTCACCATGCCCGTGGCCGTGTTGTTGGTGGTCCACATGAAATCCTTGCCACGCTTGAAGTTCTTCAGTTCCTCGGGAGCACGCAGTTCGCAGCCAAAGATTTCCTTGGCCAGGTCGAAGGTCAGTTTCGAGTATTTGCGGCTCAGGTCGCGGCACAGGCGGTTCATCTCCATGCGCGTGAAGAAGTCGATGATATCCTGGCGGTGTTCGCCCACATACTGGATGAACGACTCTTCCGAGTTGCTCCTGATGCGCAGAATCACCTGGTCCTGGGCATAGACGTTGCGCGAGAATTTCATGCGCGTTTGGGTATAGATGGACGGGTTGATTTCCACCTCGATGATGTTGCGGAAGATGCGCAGCGTGCGGTTCATGTCGCGCGGAGCCACCTGTGAGATGTGGAATGACCGCTCCGGTTGGGGCAGTCCTGGGATGTCGGTGTCCAGCACCCCGAAGAGGGCGCGTCCCACGGGGGCCTCCCACGTCTGTTTGTCCATCACCACCAGCACCTCATAGGGCCTTCCGCTGGCCGTGGGGGTGGCCAGATGACCGTCCTTACAGGAAGTGGCCAACAGCAGCAAGAGCAGCAGAAGCCCCATCCCCATGCCCCTCCTAAAGGAGGGAAATCCTTTTGTCATATTCATGATTCTGTACTTTCTTTCTTACTTTGAGTGTTCAGCAGTCCGCAGGCAGCCATGATGTCCTCCCCACGGCTGGCGCGTATGGTGCATGTCACGCCGTGGCGGGTCAGATAGTCGCGCAAGCGTATCATGGTCTCCTCCCCAGCGCCGTGGAAGGGCGAGTCAGGGATGGCGTGGAAACGTATAAGGTTGACCCTGCACTCCATCGGGGCCAGCAGTCTCACCAGTTCGCGGGCATGTCGTTCCGTGTCGTTCAACCCTTCGAAGACGATGTACTCAAACGAAAGTCTCCGCTGTCCCGTCCAGTCCTCCCGAGCCAGTCGGGGCAGGAACTCCTCCAGCGAAAAACTCCGTTCGGCAGGCATCATGGCAGCGCGCTCCTCGGGGAAGGGCGAGTGCAGCGACACGGCCACGTGGCACTGGCTCTCGGCCAGCAGTCGGTCCATGCCCTTGCGCAGTCCCACGGTGCTCACCGTGATGCGGCGCGGGCTCCATGCCAGTCCGTAGGGGGCCGTCAGCAGTCCCGTGGCGCGCAACACGCTGTCCAGGTTGTCCAGCGGTTCGCCCTGTCCCATCAGCACCACATTGGTCAGCCTGTCCCGTTCCGGCAGGGAATAGATTTGGTTCAGGATGTCGCCCGCCGTCAGCTGTCCTTCAAAGCCCTGGCGGCCCGTCATGCAAAAGCGGCACCCCATCTTGCAGCCCACCTGGCTCGACACGCACAGCGTGGCGCGGTCGCCATCGGGGATGAACACCGACTCCACGCTGCCCCCCGTGCTCGTCGGGAACAGATATTTGCGCGTTCCGTCCTTCGACGTCTGGCACAGGGTGTGCGCCATGCGCCCCACCTCGTAGCGCTGGGCCAGCCGTTGCCGTCCCAGTTTCGATATGTTGGTCATCTCCTCCACGCTGGTGGCGCCCTTCACATAGAGCCACTGCGCCATCTGTGCGGCAGCAAATCGCGGTAGCCCGCATTCCGCGGCCACCCCCTGCAACTCCTCCAGCGTCTTTCCGAGCAACCTTTCCATCGGGTCACCTGCCATTTAGCAACTGCTCAATCACGCCGGGGAAATGCTTCATCTCCAGTTCGTGCTCCTTCTGGGCAATGTCGTCCACCGAGTCGTTGGGGTCCAGCTCCACGCTGAACTGGGCAATCACCTCCCCCCCGTCGCACACGGGCGTCACATAGTGCACCGTCATGCCCGTCACCCTCTCCCTCGCAGCCTTCACGGCCTCGTGCACGTGGTGGCCCCACATGCCCTTACCCCCGAATTTCGGCAGCAAGGCAGGGTGGAGGTTCACGATGCGCCGCTCGTAGGCCTCAATCAGGTAGTCGGGCACAAGGGGCAGGAATCCCGCCAGCACCACCCAGTCCACGCCGTACCCCCTGAGCAGGGGGAGCATCACACTGGGGTCGGCCAGTTGGGCCTTAGTCACAACCTCGGTGGGCACGCCCAGTCGCTGTGCCCTCACCAGGGCATAGGCATCGCTGCGGTTGCTCACCACCACGGCGGGGCGCGCCGTGGGGTGCCCCTCGAAGTGACGAATCAGGTTCTCGCAGTTGCTGCCGCTGCCCGATACAAAAATGGCGAATTTCTTCATAAGACGATACTTGCAGGGGACAAAGATACGAATAAGCGAGGACAGAACAAAATAAACCCGTTTATTTTTTATGTCGAGCGCGAGTATCTTCGACACGAAGTGTCAAAGTTCGTAATAAGTGAGCAAAATGCCAAACTTATTTGATGGAACTCGTTGCTCCTTTCCTCAACTTTCACTAACTTTGCAGGCGTAACCACAAAAAAACACCTCTTTCCCTATGCCACTCATCCTCCTGCTGATGTTGCTGCTATGCAGCACTCTTTCGGCCCAAAAGACGGTCTATCTTCCTGCCGAATGGCGCAACTTCAATGCCTCGGACACGTTGCTCTATGCCGAAACCGATGCACAGAACCGCTACACATGGTCCAAGTCGCGCTCCCTGGAGTCGGACAATGTCATCGTCTTCTGGGACAAGGGCTACGGCTCCATACCTCCCCATCGGCTGTCCTCCGGCAGCGACTATTATGTTGACATCGAAGACCTCCTCTCAAAGGCCGAAGCCTTCTATCAACTGGAGTGTTCCACGCTGGGCTTCGTCGATGTCGCCACGTCAAATCTCTCGAAGTACAAGGTAATGATTCTCCTCAACCACAGCACCGAATGGATATGCTATGGCGGAGGCTACGACTTCCAAGTCCCAGCCCTGTGGCTCAGCCCCTCCACCTGCCATCCCGTAGGTCACAGTGTGGCGCATGAGGTGGGCCATTCGTTCCACTACATGTGTTATGCCGAGGACTCAAACCACGGAGCCCTGCCGAACATACAGACCGGATTCCACGGGGCGGTGGGCAACGGTTCCGTCACATGGGAGCAGACGGCCCAGTGGCAGGCCAACCAGTCCTACCCCGAACTCATGTTTGACCAGAGTATGGGCGTCTTCCGCAACAGCCACAACCTGGCCTTCACCCATGAGTGGCACCGCTACCAGTCCTACTGGTTTTTCTACTACCTCTGCCAGCACTATGCCGACCTTCAGACCATAGCCCAGGTCTGGAACCACCGCGAGACTGCGGTCAAGGACTTCAATCAGGTGTTCATGGACCTCAAGTCGCTTTCTGTCGATGACCTCTACCGTCTCTATTTCGACTATGCCCTGCGCTGCGTCACCTGGGACTTCGACGTATGTTCCCCTCACCGCGAATCCTACATCGGCGACTTCAGTTACAGTTGTGTCAGGGTGGCCACGAATCGCTATCAAGTGGCCTACTCCAGCGCTCCGCAGTCCACGGGCTTCAATGTCATCGAACTCTCCGTTCCCTCGGCCGGCACCGTTGTTACCACCTCCTTCACAGCCCTTTCCCCAGGTTCGGCCCTTGCCACTAACGACCCCGCCCGCTATCTCAACGAAGCCTCGCAGTGGGCCAGCTCTGGCCGCAGCAAGTACAACCCCGCCGTCAGCTCTTCTGCCCGCGGTTTCCGTGTAGGATATGTGGCCCTGTTGCGCGACGGCACTCGTCGCTACTTCAACGACGGCATGCGCCACTGCACCGGTACGGGTCAGGCGACTGAAGACATCAGCATGACCGTCCCTGCCAACACCCTCCGCCTCTGGCTCGTGGTCAGTCCCGCCCCCAGTAGCTACGTCCAGCACCTGTGGGACGAGTCCTATGCCAACGACGACCAGTGGCCCTACCAGTTTACCCTCACCGGCACCGACTACAAGGGCTCCTACATCATGGGTAGCGAACCTGGCGACACGGGCGAGACCGACATTGAAACCGTTTTCCATTACGACATCCGTCTGCCGATAAGTTCGTCCTACCTGCCCGTTCTCCAGCCCATTCGAGAGGCAGAAATGTCGGCCCTGGGCTACACGGCGGGCACAGAACTCATCAGCGCCATTGTTGGCTGGAACGCTGAAGGCCCGGCACAGGGGCAGGCCATGTTCTACGCCGTCAGCCCCGACGGCACCCTCCTCAGCAGCGGCTCGACGGCCAACGGTTACGGCCACTGGTTCCGCTCCGACGGGGCCCTTACCAACTGGGGCGCCGACAGCCGCTTCTATTCCGAATTTGCCCCCCAGAACGAAGGCGGCGAGTTCAGCATTGGCAACATGCCCTCAGGCGTTGCCGTGGGCGACACCGCCACCGTGCGCCAAGCTTGGGTGGTGAACACCGGCACGCGGCGTCTCACCGCCCATTTCCTCTTCCACATTACCGTCGTTCCGCGTGGCGACGTCAATCGCGACGGTCAGGTTACCATTGCCGACGTCACGGCTCTGGTCAACATCATCCTGGGTAAGGACAACGCAGTCCCCTACCAGTACGACCACAATGCCGCCGACGTCAACGAAGACCACACCATCACCATAGCCGACGTCACGGCCCTGGTCAACGTCATCCTGGGCAAGGCTAACACTGACGGGCTTCAGGAACAATAAGACATAGCTGATAAATACGTTTGTATGAGTGGTGTTCTGTTATTTCTGTTTGTTTTGGCTATTTTAGTTATCGTAGCCATCGTTGTCGATAAGAGACAAAGGAAGCCCAGAAGAATCATGCAGGAAGGTAAACTCCTGAAAAGCGAGATTGTCTTTCGGGATGGAGAAAAGTTTTATTTGGAGAAAGTTATTTTCAAGGATTGGCATGTCTGCATTCATGCCTATTACCTGATATCCGACAAATTGACAGAAGGACATACCATTGTCGAACAGAGATGGAGTTATGAAGATTTCTGCAACATCACCGTCCGTCTCGAAGATTTTACCTACGTTCTCATCCGGCAAGTGGATGTCGTCGCACTTGTCCGCAGTTTTAGACCTATCCCAATTGATGAATTTGACCGTATAGCCCAACCATTAATCATGCAGCAATAGAAATCGGAATTTAGCATTCCAATTATCACGGCTTCAAGCAAGTAGATTCCAGGTTATTAGCAATAATGATAAAACGAAATGAAGATGGAACAGGAAAATAACTCTAAAGGACTGACTGCTCGTATTTTGGGAGAACAGCCTACGGCTCTCCAGAAAACCTTTGTCTGGTTTATGCTTCTAACGCTATTGTTGTGGCCAATAGGTTTCTTCGTGTCCATATTCTTCTGGGATGCACCAATCCACTCCTCTATCGACGAGATTTGCCGTTGGGGTGCAACGCTGATCATCTGGCTATACCCTATTTATCTGTTCCCATTAATAAGGCTATGGTTTAAGTTCTCCAAAAAAGTGGGAATGATGTGGTTGTTCTATTTGTACCCATTGATACCCGTGGCTGTTTTCTACCTATTTGTAACACTCGCATCAAGTGCATACGCGGAAAGGAAACCTGAAGGCTATGATTCTTCGACTTATAAACGCCTAAACGAAACGTACGCATTAGATGTTAACCATGTTTATTATGGGTATGAGAGATTGGAAGGAGCTGACCCAAGTACATTCAAAATCCTGGGCGAAGATTATGCAACTGACATGCACCATGTATGGTTTAATGACTGTATGATAGAGGGAGCAGAGCCTGCCACTTTTGTCGTACCAGATGGCGACATTTCAAATCTTGCTCATGATGCCCATGATTACTACATGGAACACCAGCCTCTCCATGTTGCAAATATGGGTAATTTCAGACAGATAGACAATAATTGGGCAGTGGATAATCTTCATGTCTATTATCTAGATATCGATGTCCTTGCAGAAAAAAAAGCTGTGTCTGTAGGAGATTACCGCACGTTTAAGGCACTAAATGCATTTTATGCAATTGATGCCAAGTGTGTCTATTACAAAAACAACATAGTAGAAGGAGCAGACCCAACGTCTTTCGCTGTATTGAAAGGACAATATCACTATGGTCAAGACAAGCACCGTGTATATTACGAGGCTTATGGTTCATTAATACGAGACCTCAACACATTGCAGCACAAGAATATGGAAGAAGGAATGTGCAACGCATTTCACACGGATGGAAAGACGGTATATAATCCAAATCTGATGGCCATGCCTAAAGGTACTGACTTTGCTACCATCCATAAAGTAGAGCGTTATCGTGACTGGTATGCCGACAGCAAGCATGTTTACTATGAAAATCGCCTGTTGCCGAGAGCCAATCCGAAGACATTTGAGATATTTCCATCCCATTATTTACATGAGGATTATGTATCAGACAATAACAAGGATACCAATTATTCGCACGATGGTAGCCACGTGTATTACCGTGATTCGCTAATGACTGGCGTTGATATTGCCTCATTCATTTGTGGTTATGATTTTGTTGCAGCACAGTCATTTGCTTTCGACAAGAATCACTATTATCAGGGAACCCCAAATCCACGAATTGAAAAATTGCGCCAAGGCAAATGTCAAGTTGGCAAATAGGTAAATTTCAATTTAGCGCGCAATAAAAACAAATATGAAAAAGCAACTATTCTCATTATTATGCACTGGTCTCATGCTGACGGCATGTGGACAGCAAAACAAACAGCAAACGACTATGGATTTCGTAGACAACGTTAAGGCAGCACTCTCTGATAGCGGCCACATCGATTTGAGCAGCCTCCAATGGACGCGGGAGCCTGCGAAGTGTGAAATCACGAATGATACCATACGCATCACCACTGCTCCGAAGACCGACCTCTGGCAGCGCACCTACTATCACTTCCGGAACGACAATGCCCCCGTGCTGCAGATGAAGACCC
>DGUV01000097.1 GCA_002395775.1 Prevotellaceae bacterium UBA4301 | reverse complement strand
ATGGCAAAATCCTGAGCAACTTTTTGTTGCTCAGGATTTTATAAAGATGGTTAAACTAAAGTACTGCGGAATTTAGGTTGTTTTTTCTAAAGCCCGCGTCATCGCGAAGCACTTGCACAGCAAGAACCAGTAAAAAGAACCTCCGAAAGAGAGTTCTCTTATACCGAACTGTTGTTCCATTCATCCCAATCTGCCATGAATCAATGACCGATTCGGGTTCACTCGAAGTCGCCGAATGACGGTTCGTAGATGCCTCCGGTGCCGGTTGGCGCGACAGAGGCGTCGAACGTGGTCCAGTCGGTGGTGAAGATGCGGTGCAGCGCATCGCAATAGTATGACAACTGGACGTTCGCGCCGGCATTGTTCGAAGCCACGATGAGGGGGAACTGCCAGCCGCCATCCACCTGCTTGGGAGCGGTCACGCCACGCACTTCTCCGCCGATAGAGGCGCACATCAGGTCGTTCGCCGAGGCGTAGTTCTGCAGCCCGTCCGGCAACTGCACCTCAACCACCATGAGTTGTTCGTAGAGGTCATAGTTGGGCATCTGCCAGGTGGGGCGGGCATCCGAGCCTTCCGCCGTGACACGTTCCGTTTCCGTGTCGTCGCCCGACGAACATCCCCATGTCATGAGTCCCATCGCCATGCTCAGTAATAATAACTTTGTCTTCATATTCTTGAAATCATTGAAGTTTCGTACGTTCCTTTACACCACAGATTACAGATTGTACAGATTGGCTACGCACTTGCTTGTGGCAAGTTGCCCTACGGGCGAGCTGAAGGTTCTTCTTCGTATGCTTTGGTTATTACGCAGATTTTTTCAAAAATTCCACAGACAAAGCCTTGCGGGGCTTTTGAAGCAATCTGTGTAATTAATTTCTGAATCTTCAGTAAATCCGTGTAATCTGAGCAATCTGTGGGTCTATTTTACACTTGCGAAAGTTGAGTTGAAAATCAGTTGTTGTCTGTCACTTAATCATGAGAACCTTCCCGTTGTAGATGTACAGTCCGGCTTGCGTTGGTTTCTCAGGCAGCAGGATGCCCGAGATGGTGTACCACTTGCCGTCTTGTGGCATCGTGTCAAGTGAGACGAAGTTGATGAGGGTCGGTTCGTTGGGCGTTCCGATCACCTTGTTTGCCTCATAGCGTATGCCGCTTTGCGCCGTGACGACAGGCTCGCCGTCGCGTTCCATCACAAAGTGGATGGTCTCAGCGTTCTGGGTGTCGGTGCCGATGTTCAGGTAGTAGATCTGCTCCTCGTCAGCCACCACTTCATCCATCCGCTCACTGCCGAGGTATGCCACCAGTTTGTCGCCTTCCTTCACTTCAACACCGCTGACGCTCGCCACGATGTTCATGGTCGTGGCAGAGTTCACCGCCCTGCGAGGTGCCTTGGCTACATTCTGGTAGCGGCTGTCGGTGTAGTAACTCGGGTAGTAGAACGAGACGCTGTCGGCGGCGAGCCGTTTCAGCATATAGCCCTTGCCAGCCTCCATATACTTCAGGTCACCCTTCCAGATGATGCCGTTGGCAGTCATTGTTGCTACGGCGAACGCATCCTGCGACTTCACCACGTCGCCCTCGCTCGCCTCGTCGGCATAGGCGTTCATGGCTTGTGCCAGCGGCAGGTTGATGTTTTGCGTGTAGCCCAGGCGGTTCCAGTCCTTGTGTACAGTCACAGGGAGGAAATCTGCATTGTATCCTTCAAGGTAGATGGTCTTGTCACTCATCGAATAGACCTGATACATCATGGTGGGGTTGATGTTGATGGGCAGGTCTTCGTCATCCCACTTATAGCCGTGTGGAGCGGTTTTGTCAGGATTGCAGGTGTATTGCTCCGTGGCGGTGCCGTTGACCGTCATGATTTTATCGCCTGCTTCCCAGATGGTGGAACTGTTCAGGAAATCTCCCACAGTGGTGCTTTTATCCGGTATCACGTTGAAACTTACCCAATTCCATCCCTTCTTCAGTTTGATTGTCTGCATATCATAGAACTCATTGACCAAGACGACAGGGTTGCTGGCGCTGCCCACGATGGCATTCTTCTTAAAGGTGAACAGTGCATTTTCTGATTCCTTCAGCGTGTGGATGTTTCCTGTCGATGCGTCGAAGAACTTGAAGTGTAGCGGCTCCTCGTCATTCCCGTAGATGGTCAGGTAGGCAAGTGCCTCGTTGGCATTGGCTGTATTGTCAGTATCGATGTGTGCCACTCCCAGTGTCTCGAGGTTCTCGTTGAACACACCCACGATGTCCTCCGGAGAGTCAGCCACCACACCGTCAACCTTCACTCGCACCACCATCATCATGGTCTGGCTGTTCTGCTTCCGTTTGTTATCGACGACCCACTCTGGCTCATCGCCGCGCACGTTCAGGGTCAACGACAGCGGCTCCGACATGTTGTTGCCGCCAATCAAGTCAATCTGTTCGTTGTACGTACCTATATTAATATAAGGAGAAACCGTGAAGGTGATGGTCTGTTCGCTCAGCGAGTTGATGACGCCGCTGGTTTGCGAAGCGGTGATCCATACGGGCAAGTTCTTCAGTTCGTAACTCTGTCGTTCGCCACTCAGGTTATAGATGGTTGCCTCAAAGGTCACGCCCTCACCGTAGGTCAGGTTCTTGTTGAATTGAGGCACACTCCATCTCAGCGGATTGCGATAGACATAGACGTTCATCGTGATGGGGCTTGCCATCAAGTTGCCCTGCAAGTCGGGCACTTCCTTCACAGTGAGATAGACATTGGTCTTCTCGATGGTGTAGGGAGGTTCCTTGATGTTCACGAGCAGTTGGTTGTCGTTGGCAACGTAACTGAAATTCAGGTTCTCCAACTGCGTGTTGCTCGCCATCGGTGCATAGATGTTGCGGTCCACGAAGGCGGGGCCGATGCTGCTGATGAGTGTGTCGCGGCGTTCCACGGTGTTTCCCTGGTTGTCCTTGTAGCGTTTAAGGCTGATGCCTGTAGGCTCCAGACGCATGGTGTTGTCGTCCTGCCGCACCGAACGTCCGAAGTCCAGGTAAGCCATGAGCGAACTTTCCGTGCCCATCGGGGTGTGGTAGGCGAACTCGTTGAGGAGTTTCACGGGCAGCACGCTCTCGAACATGCTCACCTCGTCGATGTTGCCGGTCATCACGTCGGTCGGCGTGTTCTTGTCCATGTAGGTGGCACCCAGTGCGATGTGGTCGCCCGAGATGCCTGCCAGGTTGTCGGCTGCAAAGACATCGACCAGGTTCTGGTCAACATAGATGCTTGCCACGTTGCGTGAGCGCGACACCGTCAGGATGAAGTGATGCCACTCGCCGTTGTTGACTAAGGCGTTGGTATTCTTCTGCCAACCTGCTGAGCGCACATAGAGGGCGGAGTTTGCAATGCCGATATTGATTTGGTCGGCAGCTCCCTCGTCGGTGGCAGGACCATTGGAGAAGAGGGTGGCATTATTGTCCGTAGTGCGGAACCAGAACATCAGCGTGTAGTCGTGCAGTTTGGAGCGCATGAACTTGTCAGGCTTCAGGCGCATGCCCTGCTTGCCGTCCAGTTTCATGGAGATGCCCGCAGGGCGTTTCCATGTGGTGCCCGACAGGATAAGGTCGCTGCTGCCAGAGGCGCGGTCATAACTTACCATACCTGTTCCCTCGTTCAGCCGGTAGTAGTCCATGAGCCCGCTCTCGTAGCCCGTCAACTGTTTCTTGCCATATTCATCAAGTTCAGACGATGTCATGGCGCGGTTCCACAGACGGAATTCCAGCATGTCGCCCTTGTACATCAGGTTTTCGTCTGAGAAATTGATGCCCAGATACAGGTAGCCGCTGTTCTCGTACTTGCCTGTCAGTTCCTTGCTGCCTATCTTGTTGTTGCCGTCGAAGAACGTGACCGTCATGTCCGTGCCGCTTTGGTCGAGCACGTATGCCACTTCATGCAACAGGTTGTTGAAACTGACGATGCTGTCCGACACAGCGGTCTGGTTGTTCACCTTTGCCATCAAGTGGCGGTCGGCAGTCAGTCCGAACATCACGCCATTCTCCAAGCCACCGTGCGAGAACACGACCATATCCCCCTTGTCCGTCGAGGGATTCAGCATCAGATCCACGGTGAAACTCTTGTTTGACAAGTTTCGGCTTCCCTGGGAAAGGGCTATCGACTGATTCCCATTGAAGGTGAGCGATGTCGAGGTGGAAATGTCGTTGTTGGAGGGCGAGCCTAACAGTTCGAAGTTGTTGATCTTGCTCAGGTAGTTGCCCGCAATGGGTTCCGAGAAAGTAATTTTCAGGTCGTCGCCGATGTTCAAGATGCCGTTCACCGGTTCGGGTGTGCCGAAGAGTTCTGGCAGGCGCGTGTCCTTGATTCCCTTCAGCACGGGTGAGGTGCCGGTCAGGAATCCATTGCCGTGGCGGCAGTAACTTACTGCCCGCAGGTCATAATACTGCTCCACGGGATCCACCTCGCCGTAGAACTTGGCAATGATGGTTCCGTTGTTAGGAATGGTGTCGGTCACGCCGCTCGCCTTTTCCCGCAGTGCGTTGTCGGCGTAGTAGGAGCATACGCTCACCCAATCTTTGTCGCCCTGGGTCGAGAGTTTATACTGCAGTTCGATGTGGTCGAAGCCACGGTCGTTGGTGTTGAAGCCATCGATGCGCACTGGCATATACCACCCCTGTCGTTTACCGTCGTAAGGGCTCTCGGTGTTCATCACCCAGTTGTTGCCGGGAGAACTGATGCTCACCTTGCCCGCAGTGGGCACGAAGTGGGCTGAGAATTTGGTGGAGAAGACGTGGCTGAGATCATTCGGATCCATGATGCACAGGGTCAGGTCGTTGTAGTCGAACTCCGTGCCAGGGTACACCTCTATTTCCTTGGTGTAGACCATGACGTTATTATCCTTGTCGCGGGTGGGGAAGAGCAGGATGGTTATGCCTTGAGAGTTGATAGGTGTTCCTTCCACAAAGACTTTGGCACCGTTGGGGTTGCTGCTTGACGACAGGAAGTAGATGAACCCTTCCCTTTGGGCTTGGTCGGGATAGTCCGTCTCGTTGGCAAAGTGCAGTATGAAGCGTGCCGGCTGGTCGAAAGGCACGTTGCTCTTCACGGGTTCTTCAACCCAGATGCGGGGCTTGTCAATAGGAATGGTCGCCACGTCGATGACTGTGCCAGGCTGGTACCACTTCGTCGTGCGTTCCTCCTCATAGGGTTGGTTGGTCACACCGCCACGGGTGCGGAAGACGAAACTCGAATATACCCTCTCGTTATAACCCACGTATGTCAACGGGTTGCTGCCCAGACTGCCCGAGCGCACCTTCTCCAGCATCTCGTAAGAGATTTTGTTGTAGGCAGTGGCGGTGGTGTCCACCGTGTAGGCACTGCTCGTGCAGTAGGCATCCACCGTCAGGCTCGACCAGTTA
The DNA here is from genome assembly GCA_002395775.1 of Prevotellaceae bacterium UBA4301. Lineage (GTDB taxonomy): Bacteria > Bacteroidota > Bacteroidia > Bacteroidales > Bacteroidaceae > Physcousia. Next base: position 2,464 of record DGUV01000097.1, on the reverse strand, counting down.
GCCAGTTCCAACGTGAAGCCAAACTTCTTGCTGTTGGTCTTCGACATCGAGTTCTGGTCGTGCACATTCAGAGACATGGCAGGCTTGATTTCCAACTGCAGGTATGTGCCGCCAGTGAGCATCTCCATTTTAGTACCGCTATTGTCGTTAGCATTTTTAACAGGGTCGTGGTCCACATTTTGCCCGTTGACCTCAAACCAATGCTTGCACGACGCCACAAAAGTCTTCAGCACGCCTATGCCTGCGCCAAGCACCTGGCTCAAGTCGTCGATGCCGGGATAATGCAGATAGCGCGATTCATTGTCGCTCACCGAGAAACTCTCGCTATACTGGACAGACGCGGCACCGCCATCCACCGAGTAGCGCTTCACCAGGTCGTTAGGCGTCACGCTCAGTTTATCCATCTCGTTCTTTGCCAGGAAACCGATCCACCGCTCCACGGTCTTGTTCAGGGCGCTGATGCTGTCACCCGTGTAGATGTTGTTGTCCTTGGGGGATATGATGGTATAATCGAAGCCATAGAGTTCATTGTTCTCATCCACATTGCTGATGTAGGTGGTGTAGCCCTTTTTGTCCGCCAACTGCTGGGCATAGTCGGTGCTGGTACCCTTAGGCAGCAGCATGGAGTTGCGGAGTTTGATGAGGTCAGGCAGCAGTTCGGTTTCGATGTAGTGTTGCGAGTGGATGAAGGTGCTCTGCAGACGTGGACCGACTGCCATCACTTCGTCGCGGACAAGATAGAGGGGGTTGCCGTCGGGGTCGGTGCCCTGGGCAAGCACCTTCATGGTGCCGGTGGGCACCTTGATGGTGGCTTTGTTGCCTAAAGCGTCCTTTGCCTCGAAACTGCCGCCCTCGTGAGTCCTCAGCAGTTGATAGAGTTTCTCTGGGATGACGCGCACGGCGATGGCATCTTCCACCACCACCTCGTCGGTCATGCCGATGAAGAGGTCTGCTTTCGGACCTATCCACCTCTGGCCTGTGCGGGTCTGGATGCGTTCCGTCACGTCGAAGTTGTAACTGTAAGTCCAACTGGTGCCGAAATTGGTGATGGCATCGATGCCAAACACATTCTTCTTGGTGGTCTCCGTGATGGTGCCGGCTTCTGTACCGGGTCCACCAGTCAGAGACGGAGGCACAATAACGGTGCCGTTGTAGATATTGGCATTCTCACCTTTGTTCAGTGCGAACTTGATACCTGCCGAGGCATTCAGGTTGAACGTATAGCCGTAACTCAGTTTGGAACCTTCCTCTATATATGCCGACGAGCCGGTGCCCGGCGGGTCGCGTAGTATCTCGAACAGGTGGGGCACGCCGGCCATCACCTCCTTGTGCCCATCCTTCTTGGGCGTGGATGCCATCACATAGCCGCTCATTATCTTGCCATTGAGGGGTTTGATGTCGAAGAAACTGTTGTCATACTCCAGGGTGATGGACACGTTCTTCAATGCCGGCTTGCCCGTGAGCAGGAAGTTCTTGCTGTCGGGTGTGAAGACATAACTGCCGCCGCCGTTCTCGTCCAGTTCCACCGTTGTCTGCTCGTTCTTGCTCAGCATGGCGTTCTGGATGGTCACGCGCCCGCCGTTCAGGTTGACAATGTCCACCTGGTTGCTCGGCTCGTTGTTCCAATAGTATTTCTCACATGCCTGAAGAATCCAGCCGTAAGGCGTGCCAGCCATGAACACAGGGTATTCGAAAGCGTAGGTGGCGATGCTGTCGCCGTTCTCCAGTTTGCGGTAGTACCACGTTGCGATGTCGTAATGACTGCCGATATTGTCGGTCGAAGTGATTTGCTTGGTGCCGAAATACTGCTCGTCGCGGGGGTTGAACTGCTTCACATCCACGTCGGGAACAGCGTGGTAGATGCGGTTGTACACGCAGGTGTCACCCTTGACATTGAACGTGAGGTCGAGCGTCTCGCCCACCTTGCCCTGCTGGAAGAGGGTGGCGTAACCTTGGGCAGAGACTTCGATGACCTTGTACTTGGCAGGATGCAGTGTCACCTCATATTCGCCCGTCTTCTTGTCGGGACGGATGGTCAGTGTGTGGCGGGTGACGTTCACTTGGGTGGTGTCACCTTTATCCATGCCAAATGTCACTGTGTAGTCGGCGCTCTTCACCGTCTCGTCATTCTGCTTGCGGATGAGCCACGAGGTGTTGTCGCCCTCCAGTTGCATGACGATTTTCAGCGAGTCGCCCAGGTTGTTCTTCGACAATGAGCGCCCCAGCGGTTTCAAGCCTTGGATGTCGCCGCCCACCACGCGGCCGTGAAGCACCACTGTCGTGGAGTCCCACAGAAAGACACCTGCCACGTTCTTCACGAAATTGTACAGGGTGCTGTCCTTCACGGCGTCCTTGTTGATGAGGTAGCCGTTGTTGGCAAAATGGTGTCCGTCCTTCACAGCCTGCACGGAGTGTTCACCTCGGGGGATGCTCATGGCAACGAGGATGCGAACGGAGGCATTGG
>DGUV01000045.1 GCA_002395775.1 Prevotellaceae bacterium UBA4301 | reverse complement strand
CTGATGATGGCGGGAGGGTGTCGGGCATATTAGCGACGGCAGCACACCCAGCGCACCCACCCGACCAGCCGAGCGAGGCGCGGGGTCTTCTTCGCGAATAGAAAGTGTTTTGAGAAAGGAAGGGTCGGTTGAAAACGTGTTTTATCGGGGTGGCCGACCATAAAAAGCAAAGCCCGAAAACTGCGGGAAAACAGTTTGCGGGCTGAAAAGAATGATATGTTTTCTTTCTACGAAAACACTATGATGCTGGATATTTCACGCTGAAAGAGTATTTTTTATTTCCCGTAGAAATAGCAGAAAGGCTTTTGCGACGCAAAAGAGAATTTCCTTCATTTCTTTTATTTCTGCGGGACAAAAAAAGTCCTTACACTGCGGGGTACATCGGCGTTTCGGCTACCATCTCGTCGCCATCGTCCCAGGCGCGGCGCATCTGCCGCCACTTGGCGGCATCCATGTAGAGGGTGACGTGGCCGGTGGTGGGGTCGGTGTAGGGCTGCAGGGTGGTATCGACACGGGCGAGCAGACGGGCATCGTCTTCGCAGACGGTGAAGCCGTCGTTCACGCTGAAGGCTATCAGCCCGTCGGGGAAGAGGCGGTGAAAGCGGGTATAGCGGCCCCAGAGGTCCAGGCTGGTGTCGTCCCACTCAGCCCCTCCCCTGCCCTCCCCTGTAGGGAGGGTGTCGCCTGTGCGCGTACCTTTCTTATTGGTTTTGATGGGTTTATCGTCTTGTGCATCGGGGTTTGTTGCATCGGTGTCGTCAGGAATCACCTCGTAGGAACTGAGCACACCGGCCACGGAGAGGAGTTCCATGTTGATGCGGTTCACGTCGTCCTGAGTGATATGTCCGTATGCCTTGGATGCTGGCTGGCAAAGGATGGACTCTTTCTTCCCGACCTTCCAGTTCAACACTCGCTCACAAAAGGTGTTGAGTTTAAAGTATTTGGAAATGCCGCGCCTGATAGGTTCAATGAGTGCAGGGTCATAGTCCACACCGCGAGTGCTGCTATAAGTCTGTTCGCTGCCAAAGGTGAGGACAGCCTGTCGCAAGTCATCGGCTATCTGCGGAAGAACTGCGTTCAGTTTCTCCAGATTGGCGGCAGAGAATTTGAGCGGTGTGCCCAGGCGGTTCGGTTTGTGGCGGAAACACCCATTGACGATGCCGACGCTCACGCCCATCCTTCCTGCAAGCAGGGAGATAGTGAAGTCACGTTCCTTGAGATACTGATAGAGGACATCGGATGATACTTGTACTTTCTGTTCCATGTTGTAGCTTTGGTTTAGAATTTCGGCACAAAGGTATGGTTTTTTTTCAAACTCTCCAAACAAATCCCGAATTATTTTCATTGGCTGTGGAAAAATCCGTGAAATCTGTGTAATCTGTGGTCATATTTCAATCCACAATGCACAATTCATAATTCATAATGGTTAGGGGTTGCAAGGAAACAGCCCATCGGCGCGGTGTGGCCGGTGGGCTGCGGGTGCGTGGCTTTGTCCCCCGGAAATTATTTCTGTGGTTTCCGTGGTTTCTGTGTGAGAGGATGCTCAGGGTGCGAGGGGGTCGGTGTCGGTGCCGGAGCCTATCTTAGTTAAATGTCGTTAAAGATGTGTGACAAAATGGGATGTTTTGCCCTACGGGTTGTTTTGTCACTGCTTTCAGGGTGTTTTGTTACTGCATTTGGCAGGATGGAGGCTCTTTTCTCACACAATTACGGCACGCAACTTTCAACTTTCCGCTCGGCTATGCCGCTTGGTTCGTCTAAGAACTTTCAACTTCCTTGGGCAGGCGGACGAGGTGGATGCCTTTCTGGTTAGGCTGGTAGCGGAGCCCTTTCTTCTTGCGCAGGGGTGGGTCGTGGGGGTCGTGGACGAAGGAGCGGCGGGTGGGGTCGAAGCGGTGGGCCTCGATTTCGCGGCGCAGGTTGCGGGTGGGGGCGAACTTCAGGCGCTGTGTGGGCGGCAGGGTGCGCAGCTCGGGGGTGTCGCGCTTGTAGGTGTAGAGGCGCTGACGCTCGGGGATGTCGATGAGGGCGAAGGTGCCGAAGGACTCGACGGGTACGCAGCCGCTACCCTCGGTGAGCTGGTAGCGGATTTCGTCGAATACGGCAGGCAGGACCTGCTCGACGGTGGCGCGGCAGATGCCGGAGCGCTTCACCACTTGGGCGATGAAGTGCTGCTTGTAGTCAGATGGACGGGAGTTGTTCATAAAATTAAAGACCCCTCCCCAGCCCTCCGTGATAGAAGGGAGTGGCTGCGCGGTGAAGGGATTTGTTTTTGTTGTCATTGAATTATAGTTTCATTGGGGATAGGAAAGCCTCCCATTACGGGGAGGTTGGGATGGGGCTATACTCTTAGGATGAAGTCGTCGGCGCGGAGGATGCAGCTGTCGCGGAGGCGGCGTGTCTGTCCGCTGGCGGTGAACTGCACGAGACGTGAGGGGTAGGCACCGGGGCCATCGGTATATACGGCGAGGGTGACGCACTCTTCGCCCAGGATGCAGTCGCCGTTGGAGGCGGCTACATACCAGACGCGGAAGGGGATGCGCTCGGCGACCTGCTCGTATTTACCATTTGGTAATTTACGATTTACCATTTGGCTGCGCTCGGCGACGCGGCGCAGTTCGGATAAAGCTAATGTTTTCATTTTTATGGCACGCAGGAATAAAGGAAATCACGGAAATTTAGATTTTTCACTTTTCACTTAAAAAGTCTGAGCCACCAGGCGCGTTTCTTCAGCAGCCAGACGGCGGCGGCGAGGGCGAGGGCGATGAGCATGATGTTGGCGAGATGGAGGCGGGCTTGCTGCCAGCGGGTGAGTTTCTTTTCCACGAACTTCTCCACGGGATAGGGACGTGGGATGGTGTCGTGGGTGGCGATGTAGATGGAGTCGTGATGCCAGCGGTCGCGGTACTGGGTGTGCCAGCGGTTGACTTCGAGAAACACGGTGTCGCCGCGCTGATGCTCGTGGACGTAGATGCTGTCATGGAGCATGATGCTGTCGCGCTGGAGACGTGTGATAGTGAGGGTGTCGGTGCGGACGGTCTCGACCAGTACGGTCTTGGTCTTACAGCCGGTGAGGCAGGCGCAAAGCAAGATGAACAGGATGGCGGCTACGACATAAGTGAGACAGCCGTAGAGGCATGACCGGGTGCAGACATCCCGACGTTCCTCGGGGGTGAGGTCGTCCATATCGGGAAGGTAGGGCACGACGTCGTAAAGTGGGTCGTAATGGTTCATACGCTGTGGTTTTACTGCGAAAATAAGGCAGAAGGGGTGTTGGAAGCAAGGGCAAGAGACGATTAGAGGAACGAGAGAGGGCGGAAGCCGAGTGTGGTTGCAGCCCTCTGCTTGCATCGGGTAGTAACAAAAAGGCCACCGCCCGATGAAAGCTACAACAGGGGGCGGTGGCGAGGCACTATGAAAGCAGCCTATGTAAAGCGGCGCAGACGCAGGGGGGGAGATGGTGGTGGGGCATCCTGCGTTTTAGGGTGGATGGGAAACTGCACCGCTATGCTTTCGCACTGCAAAGATACGGAGATTTAACGACACGGACAATGGGTGTGCTCACTTTAATTGGCGCGACGATTTCGTGAAGTGGCGCAAAAGTCTGGTAACGTGTTGAATATTAGGAGGTTTCGGTGACGAAAAATTTTTTCTCTTGAATCGGCGGCCGAAAAAAGTTACCGCATAAGTATTTGATTTTCAGCGGTTTTCGGAGAAAAGTGCGGTAAATTTGAAGTAACTAAGATATTTTTGCAATAATTTTTTATTGAAAAGTAATCAACAATAAATATATTATATACTATAACTATTTAATTATCAACTTCTTTTCTTATTTTAATTTCCTATTTATATATATATTGGGGTTTGGGGAATTTGTCGTATGTATGTAACAGTTTAAATGAATTTATTTAAGAGAGAAAAGTTTGGGCGATTTTGGGCCTTTATGGACAAGGAGCGCACAAATTAGGCATTTTGGCACTGATTATCAACTGGTTAAAAATCAGCCATAGACTTCAAAGGTATGTAAAACAATGGACTATTTGGGGTTTTATGGACGAGAGAAAAATTGGCACGGGTTGGCATGGATTTCAAAATAAATTGCGTATATTTGTACCGTGCAACTAAATTGTGTTTGTGTATGTCAGTAAGGAGTTACAAGTTACCTGCGGTGGTGTGGCTGCGGATGACGAACTACATGCACGGGTGGATGCAATGGGAACTGGGAGGTGAGTCTTGGATCAGGGAACAGCGCGTGGTGAGCGTGCAGCATTTGGAGGGCGCAAGAGAGGTGCTTAGGATGGAAACGACGGATGACACGCTGGAGCCTGGTGTGGTGGGGAATGCCATGTCGGACAAGCGGAAGAACTGCATAGAGGCTGGACTGGCGCTGGACGCTGTGGTCACGGAACGTATGTATGGAGTGAACAAGGAAGGACTGAAGGCATTCGTGCCCATCGAGTGCCCGAAGATGTGCCTGACACGGAACGGGGTTCTCAGACCGTGGACGCTGAACGTAAGTCTGGGTAGGCGGCAGGCGGTGGCGTTGCTGGTACTGCTTAAGCGCGAGTTCTGGGCTGCGGTGGAGGAGTTTAACCAGGAGTATGCCCGCATGCACGGGGGCAAGAAATACCCAGCCATAAGCATGATAGAGGCGTTCTGCGAAAAGACTGGGACCGATGATGTGTACGCGGAAGCCATGCGGAGGGAATGGCAGAGGCGCGTGAAACGCGTTACGTGCGCATACTCTCACCCTTGAAAACAACTACCTTGGTGGTGGCGCGAAGACGGTCGAGGGTACGAAGGCCGTATCGTTCCTCGATGGAGGGGATGCGGTGCGGCGCAGGGTCGCCATGATGACCGTGGGGACCGTCCTTGGAGAGGCGTTGCATATTGGTGCGGAGGTTGGTGGTGATGATGAGCAGTGTGCCTGTGTGCTCGGCGCGGTCAACGAGTTCGCAGAACGGGTGGCGTCGGTTATACTTGACAAAGGCCTCTGGGGCCTCGGTGCCCAGATCGTCGATAATGATGATGTGGCCGGGCTGACAGTATTCGAGAAGCGTGTCTATCTGGGCGTTCATCTCCACAGCAGTGAGCAAACGGCACCCCACGCCGAAGTACTGGGAGAAGAGGATGGGCAAAATACGGGTGCAAATGAGGGTCTTCCCCACCCCGCATGGTCCGACACAGATGAGACCACGACTCTGATTGTCATGTAGCCACCGGGCCACATCAACATAGCAGGGCAGCCACTTGGCAGTGTCGGTACCCAAGATGGTGCGCAGTCCGGCCCACAGGATTTTAGTGGGGTCTGACTTGGGGAACTGTATGTGGAAGCGTGTGGGGGCTGTGGCTTCTTGCTCCCCACCGGCACGCTGCACGGCGGCAGAGAACCATTGTTCGTATGCGTTCGGTTGCTGTTCCATAGTTGTAGCTAAAAGGTTTCCATATCTGAATAATTATCGGGGGCAGATACCGGAGTGTCCTTGACTTCCTCGGAAGGGGCGGAGCCGCGCTGCAGGGGCAGTTCCTTCTCGAAGAAATTGTTAAGGCATCGGACGGCCCAATGTTGTACGTTGTCCTTGGGGGCGGCAGTGTTGTCATCGACAATCTGCTGGAGTTTCTGCAGCAGTATGTCGTGGTCGCCTGGTTGGAGGCGGCGGATGAAATCGCCCGACTGTCGGGCGGTGAGGGCAAGACGTTCCTGCATGAGACGTTTGATTTCTATTTCCTTGGCGGCCGTTTCCTTGTCCTTGTAGAGTTCGCGCCCGAGGTCGAAGATAGTGAGGGTAAATTCCACTTGCATGGGTACTTTACCTTTCTGTCGTCCGTCGGCAAAGATGGCGCGGTAGTCGAAGGTGAAGTCGGCAATCTCACGGGCAGAGAGGTCGTCGAGCTCTTTCTTTGCCTGTGCGAGATAGCGCTTGGCAAACTCGGAGTAGTATGCGTACTTCTCGCGGGCGCGGTCGGCGGCGCGGTCGATGTATTGCTTCTGATCGCTCTTGGGGAGTTTGTCCCATGCCTTACCGTCAGCCTTGGCGGCCTTGGCTGCCAGAGTTTCCACTTCTTCACCGTTGATAACTTTGCCATCTTTGGAATGGAAGAGGCCGCAGACGTCGCGTACTTCCATGTAGTCGGCGCGGAAGGTGATGCGCCCAATGGTGCGTGTGGTGCCGTCGGGCAACTGCCCGGTGAGTTCCTGCATCTCGTCTTTCTTGATGCCGCGCCACTTGGAGAGCCACTTGTAGAGGCGGTTGGCGGTGGCGGTCTTGGTATGACGGGTGGCAGGGAAGTAGAACTGGGTGTAGCCCTGGTCGGTGAGGAAGAAGTTGTGCTGCAGGATTTCGCGGCGGATGCGTATCTTCACCTCGTTGCGCTTCAGGCTGTTGCCCCGGACGGTGCGCTTCTCCCCTGTCTTGGGGTCAGTGATTTCCTGCTGCTCGTATTCCTCGATGACGTCCATCAGACTGGTAGTGAGCACGCCGTCGTCAGTATGCACCTCGGCTACGATCTTGACGAGGTTCTTCAGCATCTCGCGCACTTCGCCGTAGTGCTTGGGCGTGATGCCGGGGAGGTCGCGGAAGCGGATGGTGGCCACAAAGTCACCCTCCTGCTGCACCTTGTTGGCACGGTCGGCAGTGACGAGGTAGGCATCCTCGGTGTTGAAGGGAAGCATGAGCTGCGTGGCCTGCTGCTGATGGTTCTCGCGCCGCTTGGCGGCGGCATAAAAGGGTTGGAGCGACCATACGAGTTCGTCCATTGCCCGTTCTGAGTAGAGCGTTGGTGTCATGCGCAGGTCGGTAATCTGGTTGGGCTGCGTGGAAAGGGTTTTCCCGTCTTTGTCGAAAACGATGTCGGCAGCCTGTTTCTTTGGCTTTCGTACCATAGTGAAAATATTGTTGTAGCTATCGAGTGCAAAGTAAACGATTTATTCTGAAATGTGCAAACTTTTTTAAAAAAATCTTTCTTTGAATATCAATAATTTATAAAATCGAGTGTCCCGATTTGTCGAAATTAGTGTTCCGATTTGTCGAACAGAGAGGGGCGATTTGCCGAAAAACAGAAGGCTGCGGAGTGTCCCGATTTGTCGAAACCGACTATCCCGAATTTGTCGAAAGCGCTGTAATATAAGCACATCCCCGATTTGTCGAAAATCGCCACGTGTTTGACGAAAGCATCCCGAATCTGTCGAAATCGGCTTTGTTGTATTCCCATGTCTGTCGAAACAAACGCCCCGATTTGTCGAAACCTACCCCACGTTTGTCGAAGAAATCCCCGTATTTGTCGAGGATTCCCCCGTATTTGTCGAAAAATATTTTTGTATTTTATTGTATTTCAAATGGTTGTGCTTTGCTTTAGGTGCCTATATACTCTTTCTTATAGACTCTTCTCTTGTATGCTTCTCTTTCGTATTCATTTCTTTATATACTTAAATAAGAATCAGAAAGATTTTTTTTGAGTTTTTAATTTTAAGAAGGAAACCTGTTTTATTGTTACGACCCGACCTATCCCCCTACCCCCTTCCCTACCCTGCTGATGAAAGGTTATGGGTTAGAGGTTATAGTTCAGGGGGGTATGAGGCGTGATAACTTTTTCGACAAATCGGGGCATTCCTCGCGACGCGTGCGCGGAGGTTACGTGCGCGTATGTATCGCATCTGCGATGGGGTGGTAACATTTTCGACAAAACGGGACGGTCGTAACTTTTCGGGTAGTTTTCGACAAATGGGGGATTTTATTACGACGGGAAGTCTATACCCTACTCTACTCTGGTAGGCAAAAGAAAACCGCCAGTCGGCGCGGTGGCTGGCTGGCGGTGGTTTGATTTGTCGGCAATTCGCTGTTTAGTCCTTCAGGTACTTGTTGCAGATTTCCTTAAATTCCAATTGGCTGATGATGCGGATGTCGCGGCCTTCGGCGCGGAGAGATTCCACCTCGGAGAGTTTGGAGGGTCCGACCTTGTTGCCCATGACGAACACCTGCATGGTGCGCGAGACGCTGCGGTTGAGTTTGGCACCGAGGCGCTGGATGGCTTCGGCCACTTGGTCACGCTCCATGTTAATCTGCTCATAGGTGCCGGACATAACGGCGATCTTTCCGTAGAGGGGATTGGACGGGTCGGCACCGTCCTTCACCTGTTCGAGATAGCGGCGGTCGATTTGGCCGTGACGCTCAACCTTCGGAGCTGGGAAGGCGGCGGCTCCGTCTGGCGGACCGACAGGCGCTCTGCGAGGGGTGTTCCCTACCCTGCTGCGCAGAGCTTCGAGTTCGGCCTGGGCTTCGCTGTGGCGTATCCATCCGTCGAACACATCGTTGTCGGGGAACATGTTGTCCTGGGCGAGGTATTCGCCGAGGGTGGTGCGGGCTTCGTTAATGCGCTGTAGGGCGGCATCGTAACATTCGTTGGCGATGAGCCGCGTGGCAGAATAGAGGCTTTCCAGAGCCTCGCTAACCTTGGTGTAGTCGTGTCTGAATTGTTGCATGATTGTCTAATTCTAATTGACTATTTCTTTTCGTAGGTTGTGGTGAGCAGGGCGGCCATGTCGCGGAAGTGCTGGGCGTCGGCGTCGGAGATTTGCCCGGCACGGTGCAGGCCTTCGACGATGAAGAGGTAGAGGGCGCGGTGCTTGGGGGTGTCGGTGACGGTGCAGTAGCGTTGCAGGGCGATGAACACTTCCTTGGGCATGATGGTGGTGGCTTTCTTGGTAGGCAGCAGGCCCTCCCCTGCCCTCCCTTGCGGGGAGGTGGTAGATACCGCTGCTGAAGGCGATGAAGATTCCTCTGCCCCACCGTCTTGCGAAGGCATGGGCGATGGCGTTTCGGTTGTTGGAGACTGAGGTGGATTTTCGTTATTGATGCCTGCCACGGGGATGCTTTCGGCACTGGCAAGTTCGGCATCGAGGCGGTCGTTGAGGGAACGGCGGCGGGGTTGTTCTTTCTTCTTCATGTTCTTTTATTATTACGTTATTTCGGCATTTCGATATTTCGTGTTTTTTTATTCTGCAACCGCACAACTGCATAATTACACAGCCGCACGGTTGTTTTACTTTCCCCACCTTTTGAGGTATTCGGTGGCGAGCAGGATGAAGTCTTCGGCTGCACGGCTGCGTCCGTGGCGGTAGGAGAAGATGTCGTGACAGACGCCGGGTTGGGGGTCGAAGTCGCGGTCCTGAGAACTGGGCACATCGTTGGTACGGGAGATGGTTGTCTGGAATACGTCGCCCTCTTCGCGAAGCATTTCCTCTAAGCTCTTGGCAGAGTTGAGCCGGGCATCCTTCTTTGTGAGCAGCACGCCATGGATTTGCAGCGTGGGATTGCTGACTTTCTTTATCTTCAGAATTTTGCCGATTGTCTTGACGTAGCCATCGACGGCCAGGGGTTCCAGTTCCACGGGGATGATGATGCCGTCGGCGGCGCAGATAACATTGACCGTGACGCGCGACATGGCGGGCTGGGTGTCGATGAAGATGAAGTCGAAACTGCTCTCCCACTCCGTGAGACCTTCGCCGGTGTGGTCGTCGATAGGTTCGGCGAAGAGTGACTTCAGCACGCGAACGGGGTCGGTGACGTCGGCGGAGTTGAGGTGTACATCGGCATCCTCCATACGTGGCGAGGATGGCGTGTAGTAGAGTCCGATGTCGTTGCGATAGACGGGGATGTTCTGCCCGAGGCAGATGGCATTGAAGATGGTGGGTTCGCCAGGTTCGGTGCGCGTACCCTCGCGCTGCGTGTCCCACCCCACGGAGAGGGAGAGGTTGCACTGTGGGTCGGTGTCGATGACCAGTACGCGGTAGCCGCGCCGCATGATGGCCGACGCCAGGTTCAGTACTGTGGTGGTTTTTCCTGCCCCACCCTTGTTGTTGCTCACGGCCACGATGTGCCGGAGGCGGGTTTCTTTCTTCTTACTCATGTTGTTGTAGCTTTATATTTTTATAATAATGTATGGTTTCTGCGAATGTGCGGTTATGTGGTCGCAGAGCTACGCGGTTGTGTGGTTGTGTAATTACTTGGCTGCGTGAACGTGCGACTACACGATTGTGTTTCTCTGCAACTTTGCATCTCTGTGGTTGTGCGGTTGTATGGTTGCTTATTCGTACATTATGGAAAATGTGCATTCCTGCGGTTGTGCAACCGCGCAACTGTGCATTTTTGCCAGTGTGCTGTATGTTATTTACATAACTGCACGATTGCCCGACTGCACGACCGTGTGGGTATGTGACCGCGCGACCGCCAAAACGGACGGTTGTGTGAATGTGTAGTTGTGCGGTTGCATGGTTGCACAAATACACAATCAACGACGCACAATACAGCACATTGTCCCCGACGAGGGAGAAATTAGAATATACCATAATGATGGTTTTCTGTTGTAGCTGCTGCAAAGGTATGAAGAATTTTGCAACCGCACAACTTTGTAACCGCAAAAATGTGCGGTACATGTTGTAAAACATATAATGAGGACACCCTTGGCTTCGTTGAGCGAAGTTTACACCTCGGTTTTCCACTTTTGTGCTTGATGTCCGCCCTTGGCTTCGCCGAGCGCAGTTAGCACCTCTCGTTTTGTTTGCCCTTGACCTTGAAACCCGGTACATGTATATTGCACGAAAAAACAAAATATGGAACTGAACGAGTATCAACAGCGGGCGATGGGAACGTGTTTGCCGTCGTGCCGGAACTTCTCTTACATGATGCTGAACCTCGTGGGTGAGGTGGGCGAGTTTGCGGGAAAGGTAGCGAAGGCCATCAGGAAACAGGAGGCTGCGATTGACCGCAACAGTCTGCTGACGGAAAGCCGCCATGTGATGACGGACGAGGAAATCACGGAACTTCGGAAGGAGGCGGGTGATGTGCTGTGGCAACTCAGTGGACTGTGCCGTGTGATGGGCTGGGCGTTGGAGGATGTGGCGGGGGAGAATCTGGCGAAGTTGGCAGATAGGAAGAGTAGGGGAGTGGTTGACGGGAGCGGGGACGAAAGGTAGTTGAGAGTTCTTGAACAAGCCAAGCGCCCCTACGGGCCGAGTGGAGAGTTGAAAATTTGGAAATGAAAAGTGAAAATATAATGGTGACTGAGAAGGAAAAGAGGCATGACTTGGCACTGAGGGCCATTGAGGGTCTGCGTGCGGCGGCGGTGGAGATTGTGAATCTGTTTGCGGAGAAACATGGACTGCCGAGGTATGACGACCGGGACACGTATTTCGTGGATAAGTTCTGCAACACGTGTATGTTCGGGGACTATGCCTTCGGGATGCAGACGATGATTGAGGACCTGACGGGCGACCTGCCGGAGGAGGAACTGATGCGGTGGTACGATTACACCTGTGATTACATGGAGACGTTCGGGTCGTTGGACGGTTGTCCGGACTTCCGGGAGTGGAACCATGGTGCGTCGCGTTTGGAGCTTGGGCCGATAATGGAGAAGAAGAGGGAACTGGAGAGGATGATTGCACAAGTGAAAGCCTTCTGAGTGAAGAATGAAGAGTGAGGAATGAAGAATAAAAATTAAAAATAAAACTTACGATTATGAAACAGATTGACAGGGAGAAATTTCAAAAGAAGCGGGAGCGGGTGAGACTGCAGTTCAGCATGACGTTTTTCGGGAAGAACAACAACATGAGCCTGGCGTGCAGAATCAACGACAAACCGCAGACCCTGGAGCGTATGACCGACGAAGACCATCTGCTGCTGTGGCAGTTGCTCAATAGTGCGCTGGGAGCACAGGCCAAGGAGATGTTGAAGAGAGACCTGCTGCCGGACGAATTGGCGAAGATATACAGGGACGCTGCGCAAGTGAAGAGTGAATAGTGAAAAAATAGAGTTACCGCAGAGAAATGGAGAGCGCAGAAAGGTTTTATAACTAAGATTTCGCAGATTGCACAGATTCCAATATCTACATGTTTCTGCGGTTTCTGCGGGACATAAAAACAACGGATTACACGGACATGAGCCACAGAAAATACCGCATACCTTTTAAGCCTTCCTGCTGGAATTGCCGGAGGTTAAAAAAGTCGAAACGCGAGATGGATGTCAGCGATGACGGAGGGGCTGTCAGTATAAGCGCACCTTCTGTTATGGATGCGTTGGCTGGGTATTACTGCGACAACTACTGGTTTGGCGATAAGCCTGATAAGGATAGGCTTTTGTGCGGAGGTCGAGAGTATCAATCTGTTTATAACTAAACACTGAAGGCTTTATGATTAAGAAACTGACAACGGGTGAATACCTGAAACCCTACGGGGATATGACCGACGTGGAGCGCGAGGCGTACCGCAAGAGGGTGGGAGAGTGGTTGTGCTCTTCCGGTGAGCGGCTGCTGGCGCTGACGGACAGGCCGATGGCGAAGGCGCAGAACCTGATGATGATGAGTGGAAGGTGGGAGAGGGAGGACTGCGAGGCGGCGCACGAGGGGGCTGTGCTGCTGACGGCGCTGATGGCGGTGACGGAGACGTGGCTGCCGAGCCAGTTGTGGGTGAAGAGCGCGTGGCGGGCGGTGAGAAAACTCACGGATGAGCTTTCTGCAATGCACAATTCACAATGCACAAATCACAATGGGGCTGGCGAACAGGGAGCGATAAACCCGAACAAACAAAACGATAAACCGAGTAAAACACAGAAGGATATTTTTGCGGGACAAAAGAATAACCCTGCGACGGAATCGCAGGGCACACTAACCGCAAAGGTATCTACTCCCCTCCCTCCACGGGAGGGGTCGGGGGTGGGTCTTTTGCCTGCACGCCCAAAGCACATCGACCAGTACGCTTATCTTTTGCCGAAGGGTACGCAGGAGCGGGCAGGGGCTGTGTGGGGGATGCTGCGGGAATTGGACGAAGCACGGGAGAAGATGCGCCTCTTGATGGAGGATGTTAATGCGAAGCCGGATGCGAGGGCAGCATGGGCACGGAAGGCGACGAAGATTGACAGTACGCTGAAGGGGATTTATAAGGAACTGGATGCAGAGTGGGAGAAGCTCGTCCGCGACGGGCGTGTGGGCGTCGATGCACTGGGGAATGCTTATGTTGTGGATGGTGGGCAGAGTGATCGGAATACTCAGAGCAATCAGAGTAGTCAGAGTAATCCAACTGAACTGACCTCGGAGCAAAAGGCGAGACGCAGGGAACTGCGGAAGTGGCTTATCGACCTGCGACGTGGCAAGGAGGGAGAAGCCAGAGAGAAGCGCATCGAGCAATGGGAGATGAACTGGAAGGAGTACCTGATGCTGGAACCGCTGGATAGTGCGCTGAAGGATGAGAAGGTGGTGGCTGCGGCGGAACACTTCGGAGTAGAAATAAACCCGGATAAACAGGACGACAAACAGGGATAAACAGATAAAACACAGACACGACTATGACATTTCACAGTATTGTGCGCCAATGGTGCAAGACGTATAAACCGATGCTGGATAACCCGACGAACGGGAACAAGCGGTTTTACCTCACTGACTCGCAGGGCGGGTTGGTGGAGATGGCTAAGGGTATCATGCCTAAGTTTTCGCCGATGGTGATGATGGAAAGCGTGGTGGAGGGCGGCGGTACAATCACGCGGCCCGAGCGGACATACCCAGTGTATTTCTTTGTGAGGGCCAGGGCGATGGCTGACGGCGAGGCGGCGGCAGAGGCGAGGGAAGAGGCGTGGTATCACTGCCAGCAGTTCTTGGCGTGGCTGCTCGACAAGCACGAGAAGGAGATGGCGGAGAACATCGACGGGGACTTTGCACGGATTGACCTGGACAATGCGATGATTGATTTCGTGAGCACTGATCCGAAAGAGGATGGGTGGTACGGGGTGATGGTGCAGTTCACGAGGGAGGAACCGCTGAATCTGTGCGTGAACGAGGATTTGTACATTGAGGACTGAACCACGGATACACGGATTGATTTCTCTTAACCACGAATTGCACGAATTATACGAATTAAGCATCCGCGTATTCCTGCGATTTCTTTGACGAGCAAAGCGGCAAAGCCGATGACTGTGGGACATTAAAAACAACGACTATGGATAAGAATTGCATGACTTGCGGACGAAGGTTTGTAAACATCTATGCCGACGGTAGGGAAGTGAACAGTTGCGGGCTGGAGCCTGACATGAGGGTGAACGCGCGGATGCACTGCGAGAAGTGGAGCAACCGCATAGTGATTGACATAGGCAGAGAGAAACCGATACCACGGAACGTGCAGTCGCTGATTAAGATGTAGCATAACGGCAACAAGCCGAGTATTAACAATCAAAACACAAAAACGACAATGAAAAGATTTCTTTTCGGTGCGCTGGTGTTCACGCTGCTTGGCGCATTCTTCACTCTTCACTTTTAACTCAGTAAGCCTATGGCAAGGAAGCGATATAAGAAAGTGCCCATCTACGACCTCGCTGGCCGTTGCATCGGCTACGAGGTACCGGAGAAGGGTATCCGCATCATCGAGTGCGAGAAAGCAGAGGCAGACAGAATCATCTGCCAGCATCACTATTCGCACAAGGTGACGCAGAACTCTTTCGTGTCGCTGCTGGTCATCTATCATGGAAGGGTAGAAGGTGCGCTGCAATGCGGCTACGGCATACGCCCGAAGATAAAGGGCGAGTACCGACCTGAAGAGGTGCGTGAGTTCGACCGCATGTGGTTGTCCGATACGATGCCGAAGTTCAGCGAGACCATCACTCTTTCGCTCTTCCACCACTACATGCGCTTGGCTCACCCGGAGGTGAAGGTACTCATCTCATACGCCGACACCACGGCGGGGAACAACGGAACTATCTATCGGGCCGCCAACTATGAACTGATAGACAGACTGCGGGCAGATTTCTACCTGCTGCCTTCGGGCGAGCGAGTGCATCCCGTCTCGATGTGGCACCGCCACAGCACCCGTGCATGGGACTTCCTGCAACGGCAATATCCAGGCATCGTGCATATCCGCGACGGTTATCAACTGAAATTCATCAAACGGTTATAACTGAAGAATTATGGCAACACTATACAAGCAAGGGAGTAGGGGAGAGGTGGTACGGCAGATACAGAAGACTTTGCGGCTGTACCCCGACGGCATCTGGGGACCGCTGACGACGGAGCGCGTCAGGGAGTTTCAGCGGGAGCACGGACTGAAGGATGACGGCATCGTCGGGCCTGCTACGTTGGCAAAACTGCTGCCGGGTGTGGCGAAGTCGGCACTGGGACTGAAGAAGAGCCGACGCAACATCAAGGAGATTATCGTGCATTGCACGGCGACGCCGGAGTACCGCGACTACACGGTGGCGGACATACGGCAGTGGCACAAGCTGCAGGGATGGTCGGACATCGGGTATCACTATGTGGTGTATCGCGACGGCACGGTACACGAAGGGCGCGACGTGGACATCAGCGGAGCGCACTGCACGGGGCACAACGCTAACAGCATCGGCGTGGTGTATGTGGGTGGCGTGGCTCCCGATGGCAAGACACCGAAGGACACGCGAACCGACCTACAGAAGGCGGCACTGCTCTCGCTGCTGCTCGACCTGCGCAAACTCTACCCCCAGGCGGAGATACACGGGCACCGGGACTTCGCTAACAAGGCGTGCCCAAGTTTTGATGCGACGAAGGAATACAGGAAGGTGTGAGTAATCGGAATAATCGGAACTATGGCAGAACAGGAACAAGAAGAGAAAGCACCGAAGAAGGTGACGGACATCGACGCGGTGGAGGAAAACGCGGAGGCAGCGGTGATGGGATTCATAGAGCGGTGGTTACCCATGCCGGGCTTCGCTATCGGCGTGGAGGTGATGGATGCCGGACAACTGCGCGACGCGATGGGACTGCGGGCAACAATCGACTGGGGCGACCCGTGGCCGATGGCGGAGCGGCTGCTGCTGGGACACGGCTTCCGCTGGCACTACCTCGGCTCTCAGCGGGTGATGTACTTGCAGGAGAAGGACGGATGGAAGCCCGACACAGGGTGGGCGGAAGCGGAAGAAGTATAACCACGGATTACGCGGACATTTTTCTACCACGAATTTCACGAATTAAACGAATTGTAAGAAAGGTAATATGGCAGAAGAAACAGTAACCATATCGCAGAAGCTGATGACGGGGGCACTGATGCACTTCGAGCAGGGGGTGCCGATTGCCGACCTCGACATACGGCGCGAACACAAGGAACGCCTCGCACGGGTGCAGCACGTGTATTGGCAGTGGGTAAAGAACCCTATTACACTGGACCCCTTCGCCATGTTCAAGCAACTGGTGAAGGGCAAGGGGGCTGATATTTACTCCGAGTGGCGCATGGCGCAAAAAGATAAGTTTCTGTTCGACTTCGTGGTGGAGCACATCGCGCCGCCCAGCCGCCGCATAGACGAAGCGAAGGTACGCGCCGCCGCCGACAAGATGATGCGCATCGGTATGGAGACGGACAACGTGAACGCCCTCGACAAGGGCAGCAAACGCCTGATGGAGGTGGCACAGCTGGATAAGCCGGAAGAAGAGCGCATAGACATGAGCAAGATGGCGTTCCTGCCACCTGTGGTGACGACCAGCGTCAAGGACGCGGACGACACGAAAGAGGATGTGGACGACCAGGAGATGAAGCGCATCATGGCGAAGTACGGCGGCTATGTGGACGAGAAGGAGGTGCGCATCGAGAAAATGGTGGAGGTGATGGTGGCAAGGGGAAAGGCAGACCCACCCCCAACCCCTCCCGTGGAGGGAGGGGAGCAGGCACCCGAGTATTCAGAACAACCGGAGTAATCAGAAACTATGTCAAGGATAGGCAGTAACCCCAACAACAGCAGCGACCTGTTTGAGTCGCGGATGCTCCCCAACGTGGAGGACTACAAGCCCGGCCCCAGCGACGATGACTGCGACGAGGAGGGTGAATACATCGACTACCAGGGCGACGGGCGCAACACGGTGTATATGGCTCCGTGGCAGAAGAAAGTGCGCAACTTCGGTTCGCGCTCCACGAAGGTATTGGCAGGGCGCGGTACGGGTAAGTCGGCATTCCTGGCCTTCAACATGGCTGACGTGACCACCGGACTGGCCCGCATGATGGGCGGTTTCTGCGGAGCCAGTGCCAAGCAGAACTACACGCGCACGATGCCCAACGTGCTGAAGGTGATGAACCTGCTGGGTTTCGTAGAGGGTATGCTTTACTTCCTTGGCCGTCCGCCTGCCCGTCTCAGATGGCCTACGCCGCTGGCAAAACCGAGGGTGTGGGAGAACTGCGTATCGTTTGCCAACGGCTTTGTCTGGCAGATGATTTCGCTGGCGGTGAAGGGTAGTGCCAACGGCCTGAACCTTGCGGCCATTATGGGAGACGAGACGAAGTATATGCCGTGGCAGCGCGTGAAGGAGGAAGTGCTACCCACCCTGCGCGGCGACTTTCTGCCGAAGTCTTTCCGCAAGACAGAGCAGAAGCGATGGGGTTACGGCACCGACCCGAAGATGAACAACAAGTGGCTCTCGCAACTCTGGGTGAGCGATGCCGGACTGAACGCACGCGAATGTCTGTGGGAAAAAGAAGCAGAATATGAGACCACAGATGTCAACCGAAAGATAGAGGAAATGATGGCAGAGGTGAGGTATGCGGAACTCTACGACAAGGAGCACCATACCAACCTCGCGGCAAAACTCGCACAAAGCGATGCCTACCTGCGCAAACTCTACGCCCTGCGCACACAGTCGGAGACCTTCTGGCGGTTCTCCAGCATCGAGAATGCTGCCTTGTTGGGAGGAGAAGCGTGGATTCGGCAGATGCAGCGCGAGTTGCCCGACCTGCTCTTCCGCCTGCAAATCCTCAATCAGCCTCGCGGTTCGGCAAAGGACGGCTTCTACTGCAACTTCTCAGAACTCAACACCTACGTCAGCGAAGAAATCACCGACCTCGTGTTCGACAAGTACAGCACCCGCATCAAAGGACGTGCGCTCGACGGACAGCGGTGGCCTACAGACTTCGAGACGGAATCGCTGGAGTGGGACCAGTTGCAGCACGACGGCGAAGATTGCAGTCTGGACCTCGACCTCGACTACAAAGAACCCCTGCGTATAGCACTGGATGCCAATTCAGACATCAACTGCTTCGTAGTAGGACAGACGCGCATATTCCAAGGCAAACCGTCGCTACTGGTGATGAAGGAGTTCTTCGTGCAGGACGGCGTGCGTCTGCGCGGACTGTCGAAACTCTTTGCACAGTATTACCGTCCCTTCTTGCGCCGTGGCTGCAAGGAAGTCATTTTCTACGTCGCCAGCAGCATCAAGCAGGGAGCCAGCAAAGCCTACGCTCTGGAAGAGTCGGAACAGTCGCGCTTCGATGTCGTAGTGACCGACGAACTGACCAGTTACGGCTTCAATGTGACCCGCGCCGAGTTCACGTCGTGGCGACACGAACGCAAGTACCAGTACATCAACGACTGCTTCGCGGGACAGGCATCGCCCTCCGTATTCATCAACCGCGAGTCGGGCCGCTGCGTCTATCTTCGGGCAGCACTCGAAAACACAGCCGTCGTGCCTGGCACCTTCCGCAAGTACAAAGGTGCAGAGAAACTGACCTCGGAAGAAGGCATAGGGGGAGATAAGCGCCAGCGCACCACCATCACCGATGCCTTCGACGACCTAATCATCGGCATCAAGGAATGTGCCGAGAGCAAGCACAAGGTGGGTGGACGACTCCGAGGAAGGTTCGGGAACTTGGCATTCACACCCACATAAGCAATAGATTTAACCCAATATGTTCATACAAATTAAACATCTGCAATTATGGTAAACTTAGACGAAATGGCTGAGAAGTATCTCGTCGCCGTAGAAAAATCGAAAAGAGAGAACGACCCCGAATGGGACGGCACGACATTCACACGCGGCGATATGGAAACCTGCTTTGTTTGTGGAGCAACAGATTCGGAACTCCTGCAAGAAGGAGAAACAGGCACGTTCGGACAGGCAGTCGCTGCACTGAAGCGGGGCTTCAAGGTGGCGCGTCAGGGATGGAATGGTAAAGGCATGTGGCTTTGGCTGAAACCAGAAGCGATGGTCAAGAGCGAGTGGTGTCACGACCCAGCACTGAAGGAGATTGCCGACAACAACGGCGGCGAGATTTATGCTGGCGGCTGCATCTGTCTGAAGACTGCACAAAACACCATCCAAAGCGGATGGAACCCGTCGCAGCAAGACGTGCTGGCCAACGACTGGGTGCTGGTTGTGAAGTGAAGTTCACAACCTGACGGCAAAACAAAGCGAGGGGCGGGCCTGACGGCTCGCCCCTCTATCTGCGCTGCGAAATGGCTATTTACCTATTTGCCCCGATCCTGCCGGTGTTTATTTTATGTCGGATGCGCAGGCGCTGTCTTCAGAGTCCGACGCGAAGACCCAACCTTTAAGGACGTTCGGGAACACCATTTCCTCGGTGTGGTTCCGTAACTGATGGCACAAAGGTACAACTTTATTTTGAGTTACCAAAGCATTTGCCGGTTTTTTTACATCAAATTCTTCACATACCACTCGCACTTAAAACCTTTGCGAGGCTCGAAGTCCTTAAACTCCGAAATCTGGAATATCTGATGTTTGTTGCACCAATGCGCCATGTCCTTCTGCCATTCGGGAATGGGCCTGTGTGGATTGTCGGGGTCACGGTAGGGCTGGGCGTAGGGGTAGATGTTGGGTAGGTGCTTCTCGCGCTGTTCGTGGTTGCGTAGCCACCAGTAGTGTGTCCGCTCGTATGACTCACGAAAGTCACTCTTGCCGCCTATCATCGTGTAGAGGAAGTATTCGCCACGGTAGCCGTAGCCGTTGATTAGGCTGATGGCCCGTTCGCACTCGGCAATCTGCCCGTGCGTGTCGCAACCGAAACGGATGCGCCGGTCTATCCACTTGACCTGTGCCAGCAGGCGGGCAAAGCGGTCATCGACCAGTCGGGCATCGAGGGCTTGGTTGAAGTCCACACGGTAGCCACGATGGATGATTTTCTCCAGCTGCTCAATGGCATAGTCTCCAGCCGCAAGGATGTTGTTATCCATCAGCACCAGCTTCGTGCGTCCCTCGATGGCAATCTCGTCGCAGTCCATATAGGGACGGATGCGCCCCTCCTTCCTCGGCACGACGCACCACGGACATTTGTTCGGGCAGCCACGGGTGAGGAACCCGTAGGCGGTATCCTTCGGGAGGTTGGGGTAGATGGAGTAGTCGGGTTGCAGCCGGTCGATTTCTTCGGGTAGTTGGCTGTGGATGTCGTAGCCCGTGCCACCCCGCACGATGCGGTCGGCATCGTAGTAGGTCAGGTCGTCGGGCGAGAAGTTGAACACCTTCGCCATATACACCACGTCGTAGTGAAGGAACGGCACAGCCCACTCCACCTCGTCGTCCTGCTGCCTGTGCCACCGTGCGATCTTGCACAGCGCAAGGTTCGGATAAACCGTCGCACCCCATTTCTTCTTCTTCGCGTGCCCGTCGATGTCAACAAGTCCGATGCGCATGATGGGTACTTCATTTCTTCAACGTCTCAATATACTTCCCATATTTCTTCTCAATCCGTTTCAGGCAGAGGTAGGCGGTGTGGTATTCCGCTTCGTTGATGATGATTGTCTCCAAGCCGTGCGCCTTGTCGTTGAACATCACCTGCACCGTGAGGTCAAGCGCATCGTTCTTGTCGAACATCGGGCGCACAGTGAATCGTGCAATTACGCGGCATATTTTTTCGCGACTAAGCACGCGGTTCATCAACTTTTTCTTCCTACGTCGTGGCAACCGCCCTTGCCCCTGCATCAGGCGGCGGAAGAGTTTATTTTGTTCGGGTGTAGGTTCGATGGTTGCCGTGAAAGTCGTCGGGAATCCTCCCTTATTGCTCCGACCATCCTCGCCCTCCTGTGGTTCGTACCATTCCGCAAAGGCGATGTCGCCGACGTGCGGTGTCAGTTCCACCTCCTGCATCGGCGTATTCGGATTCTTTTCAAGGTCCTCGGCACGGCAAAAGTATAGTTTGCTGCCAAGTCCTGCGGGGTTCATGTTTTTTTCTCCCATAGTTGTCTCTTATAGTTTATTCGTTTAATACCACATACTTTCCTTCTATTCCACAATTTCGCAACCGTTGGTCACATTCGTGGCCCCATGCTACGAGGCATGATCCGAAAAACGGTGATCCGCTGGTGCCGTCTGGACGCAGGAACTTCACCCTGTGACGCATGAACAACATGGAGGCTGCCGTCGGGAAGATGATATCCTGAAACAAGAGATTGTCTTGCCGGTTCACCAACAATGCCATGCCGTTTCCGTGCCTTGACAACTTCTCCACAAAGGCCCGAAGCGGTGCCCTGCTGTAAGGCGGGTTCATCCATACGACTGCCGTGGAAGGCCATTCATGTGCCAGCCCGTCTTGCTCCTTGTTATAGCTCAGTGGGGCAATAGGGTAGGGCGGCTCCATCGGCGCACACGGGTCCAGGTCGAAAGGCCCCAATTCGTCGATAATCCATTTCGGAGTGTACCACTCATCGCTCGACACCATTTCATTCTTCTGCTGTCTCGTATCCATTGGGTCAGTCCTCCGTAAATTTATCCTTGTTCCTATGATACACTACCAGCCAGCCGATGTTGTCGATGGCGCAGCACAGACCCCAGATGAACATGGCCACCTTTAGCGAGGGCATGAACAGCAGGGCGCAGACGTAGCCGGCGATGCAGTAGATGCCGCACACCACGTCGTTGTTGTTGTCATAGACCTCGCGTTCGTGCTCGTTCCACAGCTTCGGTCGGAACGTCATCAGGCACTTGCCAATGAACTCCGACACCAGCGTGCCGTAGAGTAGGCAGGCGATGGCCAGCACCCACACGTTGTACTCCACGAAGCAGAGCCACATGCCGACGCAAAAGCCTGCTACCGACTCGATGATGCAGAGCACCGTGAACCACTGGATAGCCTTGCGGCGCACCCAGCCTTTCCATATCATGCCGATAAACAGTCCGACCACGGAATAGACAAGCGACTGGAACGCGAGCCATTCTGCAGGCAGTTCCGTCACCCATGCCTTCGAGATAGCAGGTCCGACGTAGGCATCCAGCAGTCCGACGATAAACAGAGTAGATAGCGTCCACCGCTGGTTCTCGTCGGGGTGGATATTCAGCAGGTCAAGTAATCGCTTGAATAGTTTCTGCATCGTGTCAGTCCTCCTTAATCTTTGGTTGCAGATACTCCAGGTTGCGGTTAATCATGCGGATGAGTGCCGTTTCGTGCTGCTTGAACTTGCGGGTGGCTTCGGCCTCGCTGTCAAGAGCTGTCACATCACACATGCTCCGCTTACAGCACGACAGCGTGTAGTGCAGGTCGCTCATTTCGTGCTGGTCAACCTCATACTCGTAGTCGTAGGCCATATAGCCGCCGTCTTTGATGTCGGGGTACATCTCTCGCGGAATGGCTACCTTGAAGTCCTCGGGCGAAGCGGAGTAGTTGCGCCACTCGCCCCGTTCGTTCAACGTCGGTTTCTGCCCGATAAAGATGCGCAATCGCCCAGGCAGACAGCCCTGCGTGTTCTTGTCGCGGCAGATGAATAGTCTCGGTGCTCTCATACATCAGTCCTCCTGCTTGTTTTTGTTACGTTCCTTGTCGAACGACTGCTTTCTGCGCTCCAAATACTCATCAATCCAAGGCTGCATCACGTCGAGGTCACGCAGATAGACCTCCACCTCTCTCATGTGCGGCCTCTCGTCACCGAAGCTGTGCATGTCTATCTTGCCATAGGACATGCTGGCATCGGGACCAAAATTGTCGCGTATCATCTTCCGCAGCAACTTGAAGTTTTCGTCAGTGGCAAACATCGCTTCGCCGTCGCGGTCGTCGGTCAGTTCAAATCCCATCTTCCGTAAATCTTCCGCCCTACAACCTGAAATGTGCGTCGATAGGTTCATGTTGCCCTGCAGACACCCGAAATTGTCAAAGTGGATGTCACTGATGTAGCCGAAGCCGTGATAGTCGCCCCATTCGCGGAAAGCGCGGGCGATTGTCTTCATCTTCTCCCGTAAGTCCTCCAGCGACACTTTTTGACCGAGCTGCTGGCGCAGTTCCTCATTATCCATGTTGGCATTGCGTAGTTTGCGCACCAGGTCGTCGTGGTCTTTTGTTGCCTGGTCTTGGAAGCCCAGCGGTCGCAGCCCGTCGCGACTATAGGTCGCTATCAGGCTTGTCAACGTCTCACGCATTTCCTCCGTCAGTGTGTCCTTCGACACCCTGTCGAGAAGAAAACCAGCGGACTGGATTAGATCTTTCAGTGCTTTGGTTACTACCTTCTTGTCATCATCGTTCAGTTCGACAAGGTTCTTGTTCGGTTCTTTGCTCTCAAAAATCGGTCTTTCTTTCATCACCAATCCTCCTTGTTTTTCTCGTTAAAAGCATCATTTAACTTACCACTCGCCGATGCCTCTGACATTTGGGCTGAGACATGAGTTGCGTTTCTTGCCGCAATAATATCCGTCATACGCTCCAGCATCATTTGCACGCCGTCCCTTATTCCTCTCTCGTAAAAGTTCAGCACAATATCAGTAATTTTCCTGTCATCGACAAAGCCAGGAATCATCTTTTCTAATTCCTCCCTCTTGCTTTTGGCAAAGTTTTCAACGGCTTCGTCCTTCTTTGCTGAAGAAATAAAAAAATTGTTCATTTGGTCAGTCCTCCACAATGATTAAGTTTGCGTTGCCGTCGCTGAATGACTGCTTCTCGTTGTAGAAATGCTGCACGGCCACATCGTCAATGCTTGGCACAGTGCGGTACGAGGTAAAACCGTAGTTGGCCTTGTCGAGCCGCTTCTTCATTTCGTCAGCCGCTTCATCAAACGAGTGTGCCACGATGTAGAACTCTGCGAGTCGGTTCTTAATACGGTAGAGGTGCTTGTCGCGTCCGTCTGCAGGCATTTCCATCTTGTTGGCCAATCCAACAAGTCTTATCTCCTTGTCGTACTTCTGCATCAGCGTGTCGATGGTGTCCGTTGGTTCTACCCTGATTGTCGCACCGTTCCAGCGTAGAAATACGTCATCATCGGTCTCAACAGCCTTGCTGATTAGCGTCGGAAATACATTCTCCAGCGTCACGTCGCTCAGCTCACCTTCAAATAATAGTCTTTGTCTCATAATCGTATTCCTTTTAATTTATTTATTCTTGCGCCTTGTTTTTAATTACGATGGTGGTAATTGTTCGCTTCAAGTTCGGATTCTTGATGAAGCAATCCTCGAACTCGTCGCCGCACATACAAGAAAGACAGTGTTTGCATTTCGTGCAAATCTCTCGTTTCATTTTCATATCGCCAAATTTGTTTTTAATTCGTTAATACCATGCCTTGCGGCGTGAATTAGTCTAAAAATATATTCGATGTTTACATAATGGGCAAGTAATGTATCTAAGTGCGCTATTCCAATCTTCAGGCCTTGCACAATCTACCTCAATATCATTGGAATTGTATTCGAGATTTGCGCCACAATGCTTGCAAGAAACTCTTCCTGATAACACTTTCATAGGTCAGTTCTCCTTATCTGATTGTGTCAAAGACCTTTCCTGCGATGTACTCCACTCTGCTGCCGGGCTTCACCTCGGGGAACAGCAGCGGGTTCAGCTCCACTTGGTTCGGGCTGCGGAAGTCGTGATTGTCGCCCCAATGCGGATAGGCAAAGTGCAGGAGCAGCTTGCCGTCACCGTCGCGGCTGACGTACAGTTTCGTCTTGTGGCCGGGGTCGTAGCGGAACTCGTTGCAGTCATCGGCCAGTTCGTTGCCGTCGGGACAGAAGCGGCGCAGCATCACCATCGTCAGCCCCGCCGACATGCCGCTGTGACCGGCATCGTTGAAAATCTTGTAAGCCTTGCGCAGTCGCTCTATGCGGCTCAGCGTCTCGTCGCGCATCACCCTGGCGCAGTCGAGCACCTGGTCAAGCTCCATGCCACGGTAGAGGTCGCCGAGACGGATGGGCACTATCTTGTCCCAATACTCCAGTTCGCTCTCTATGATCACGCCGCGAGCCACCTTGCGGTAGTGCTCCGTCAGCTCGGGGATGCGTGCCTTGTGCGCCTTCCACTTGGCTTCGTAGTCCTCCTTCCACTTCCTCAAGTACTCGTCGTTTTCGGCCTTTGTCTTGCCCGTGATGCGCAGATAGGCATCGTCGTCGCTATCGGTCGAAAGCAGGTACTTGTCGTTGAACACGGCCTTCAACACCTCGCCGCTCTCGTCGGCAGCGGCCATTTCCCTTAAATCCTTCAGGCAGCTGTCAATCGTGCCGCCATACAATGTTACTTCTTTCATATCGCCTTATCCTTTGAATTGATAGAATGGAATCTCTTCCTTGTTTTCATACACGTCAGTTTCCTGTATCTTGCCATAGCGGACGCGCAGTCCACCGAGGTCGCGCTTGGCGTTGTCAGCCTTGATGTCGGCCAGTGTCTGCTCGGCCAGTTCGCGTGTGGCAAAGATCGCCACGCTGGTTTCCATCGTCACCGTGCCGTTCATCACGCTTTGAGTGAATGAATATACTTTTTCCATAATCGTATTCCTTTTAAGTTATCTTACTTCTTTCGGCGATTTCTCGCTATCTCAAAGGCTCGCTGTATGCGCTGCAAGCCCTCTATGAGTTTCGGTTTGTCGGCCTCCATGCGCTGCCTTATCTCACGGGCGGAGCGGTTGCCGTCGGCACGCTCCTGCTCGGTGGTGTGGCTGTTGAGCCACTTGTTCCAGCAGTCCTTTGAACAGAAGAAGTGGCAGCCCTCGATGCCAAAGAGTATCGGCATCTTGAACACAAAGCCCTTCTGCTGTGCCTCTACGCCAGCCGCGCCGCCATCCTTCTCGCTGTCAAAGAGGTGCTTGCCGCACTCCTCGCAATGATACTGATGCTTTGCCATACGCTTAATGTCGTTTAAGGAGTTTCGGATTGTCATGGATATTGCCGACCACCTCTGCCCATTCCTGCGTAGGAGCGTTGCAGGGAAATTCGTCATCGAGGTCGCCGTTCCACAGGAATGCAAACACACCACGCACAAAGCGCACTTCGAGCAAGGTCTTTTCCTCGCCCGCTCTGATGATGTCGCCGGCGTAGATTTCCTTTCCATTCTTGTCTCGGAAGGTGGAGAACTGACCTACGGTATCTTCCTTTACCGCCCTTTCTGCATATCCCACCTTGCCCTCGTCCGTAGGGTATGTGGTGAGAATGGCAGGATAATAGCCCAGACGTTGAATAAGGTCGCCGTATATCCATTCGCCAGTCTCAATATCCTTGCCACGGAATTTGATTGTTATCATAGTTTATTCTCCTTTCTTGCTTCTAATTCTTTTAACTTCGGATAATCTACAACCCATGAACAACGGCCGTCACATGGGACAAAAGTGCCATGATACCTTGTACAGACATAACCATACCCTCGTGGACGTTCTCTCCAAGGGCACACCTCCATTCTGTCTTCAATTTCTTCCTGTGTCATACTTCCATCATTTTATATTCACCAATACTGAATGCGTTTTCCGTCACATCGAGGTCGTCCCAAGTTTCTTCCCAACCATACCCACGGGGACTGTAACACGCCACATGGAGGCGGTTGCCCTCACGGTCTATTGCCAGCACCTTGAACCACATCGGTTCCTTTCAGCCCGTCCATGCCTACTGGAAACGGTCGCCTACTTTCAATGCTACTTTTCTCTGTGCCATAATTATTTCTCCTTGAAATATACACACCCGTTGGCAAGTGTATGTTTGTTTACGTGATGTTTCACTTGCTTGCAATATGTGCCACCCATGTAGAAGTAGCAGTCCTTGCAAGTGCGTTTGGGAGGCGGCGGTACATCTGGCATGTGCCGATGCTCTGCGGCATCTGCCATCCCAACCATAGCCGAAGCCATCAGGTAGAGTAGGTTTTTTTTCATAATCCGTGAAATTCGTGGTTTCCTTCTTTCTCTACAGCCAAGGGTCGCATGGCCTTGCACATATCATCCACGCTTGCCTTGCCGGAATTTGCAAATTCAGAAATCCGCAGGGCAATCCGGTATTCCGCAAAGTCGCGCAGGGCATCCCAGATTTCATCTTCGCTCACACGGAAACCTTCTGCCCATTCTGTCACCTGTTCACACACACGGCTTCGCAGACGTATCTCTTCAATTTTATTCATGACTTGTTTCTCCTTCCTTCTCCTTGTTCAGTTCCCTCAGCAATGCGTCGGTGAATGTCACTGCCATTTGTGCGGCTGCCTCTGCGGTGGTCTTGGCTTCCACCTTGCCACCGGCGAGCAGCACCTGGTTGACGGTCTCGATGCACTTGGGCAATGCCATCCCTGCAAGCATCGTGCGCATCGTCTGTTTATCGGCGCACTCATGTGGCGGTGTCTTGCAACCGCCGTAGAGGTACACGCCATTGAAGTTGCAGAAGGTCGGCTCGTCCACCTTCATAATTTCGTGGTAAGCCTGGGCGATGCCCATGCCACACTTCACTGATTTTGATTCTTTCATAGGTTCTATTCGTTACATTATTCACACTCCCATCACCCTCCTTGCGGCGGCGATGTCGGGGCGCTCGCTTTCCATGAATTTCTTGTACTGCTTGCAGTGGCCGCACGGACGGAAAGCTCGCATCCGCTGCCAGATGTCGGCGAAGTTGTCGGTGTTCACGTTGCCCACCGATGGGCATAGACGGCTCTCGGACATGTGGACGTTGCCCTCGCAATCGACCGACGGCTTGCAGAACTTGCGGTGCAGCATCATCGTAATGCCGAACATCTGCGGCTCGGCTATCTGGATGGCCGTCAGCGTGGAGACCAGGCACGACATGAAGTGCGGGTTGCGCTCCACCTCGCGCTGTGCTTCGGGGTTGGTTCGCGCCCGTCCGAGGTCCTGCATGAAGATAGTGTCGTCGATGTCCACGATAACCTTGCGGTACTGCTCGTATTCGTGGCGGTGGCTCACCACGTAGTCGTAGTCCCGGTACCACTGTCGGTGCGTATAGACCTGCATACCGAGGTAGTGGTGCAGCCGAGTAATCCAGTCCATGCGCTGCCGTTTCGTCTCGTCCTTCAGCCACATGCCGTTTGACACGATGGTGAAGTTGCAGCTTGTAGCTATGTCGAGCCATTCGCACATTTCCACGATGTGCTCGTTCTCCGTCGGTTCGCCGCCCGACAAGACGAAGTGTCCGTTGCCGATGTATGTGCCGAACCTCACGGCCTGCTTGAACGTGTCGAGCGTCATCATCAGACCTTCGGGCTGTGCGTCCTCCATGCAGTGCGGACACATCATTGTGCATTTGCTTGTGAGTTTTATGAGCATAGTTCTTTTTCGTTTTAATTCGTTGTTTTATTTCACCAGTTCAAACTCATAGACGAACACCCACGGGTTCCGCTCCCATGTGCCCTTTCCGCTTATCTTGTTGATGAGTACGGCGAAGGCCACTTGTGCCGTCTCTGCCATATATTCGCCTGGCTCACTGCCTTCCCAGGGGTTTTCGATACCATCTCTGAATTTCTCCAGTGTCCAAACGCGGTGATCTGTGTATTTCTGTGGCGAGAAGTCGGTCAACGCCTGTTTGTGCCATTGCCGGAAAACGGCAGGAACAATCCCCTCCCTTGCACAGTCCTCGTCGCTGATGTTCTGCAACCGTTCCACGCGGATGCCGGTGATGCGGATGCGATGGGGCATGAGGTCGGCGCGGACAAACATCTTGTTCGTCCAGCCGGGAGCGTAACGGAACTGCTTGACGTAGTAGTTGCCGTAATCGTTTTCTGGGTCTTGCTCCACAATAGATCCGTACGACTGCGCCACTGCCACCTCTTCGCCAATCGCATAGTGAGAGATAAGTTGAGCGATCCAATTTCCCTTGTTATCAAAGCCCTCCCACACTTGTCTCCCCTTTGTGTCTGTCACCCTGCGCTTGCAGAACTTCTCTATTTGTTCTTCCGTACTGCCTGGATAGAAGTCTATACGCTCCACCCTCCGCGTCATCGTCTTCCTCTTTTCCAGCACCGCATTCGTCAGTCCGTAGCGGTCTTTGAACATTATCTTCTTCATAATGCTTGTAGGTTTTATCTGTTCCACAACCTGCTCCACCATCCGCGCTGTTTCAGACGGTCCACTGCTTGCGCCAGTTCTATTTTCATGAACTGACATTGTTCGAGTGCCTTATTGAGACTCTTGTTCTCACTTTCCAATGCCTCGCACTTCTCCTTGCACTCCTTTTCGAGAGCACGGAGTTTCTCGTCCAGTTCATCGGTGATGTCCTCCATGTTCACCATTTTGTCCTCGATGATTTCCTGCATACCGCAGGCACGGGGATTGAAGGTCAGTTCTGTCGTCCTGATGATCTGCCGACGCACCCGCACCTTGTTCTCGTCGCAAACATGGTCGAGCATCTCCGTCAGCCGTTTGTTTTCCTCCTCCAGTTCCCGGATGCGGTCTCGCATCTTGTCGTACTCATTCAGCGGAAGCCTTGCCTCGCCGAGGTTGGGGATGTTAATGATTTCTGCCATAGTTTATTCGTTCAATTCGTGAGTAATTCGTGTTTGCAATTCAATCCGCTTCCCATCCATATCCACGGTGTGCGAGAGGAAGGCTTCGTAGGCACCAGGCTGGAAGTATTGTTGCAGCAGTCGGCGGGTGCTCTCCTTCAGGTAGATGGTCTTGCCGAAGCATTCCACCAGCCGCACAATGCGCTCGATGGCAGCACCGCTCTCAGCGATGTCGTAGTAGTCCTTCTTCGCACCGCTGCGCAGTCCGAGCTTGTAGTGGTCGCACCACGGGAGCGTCTGGCGTACCAACCTCCAGGCTGCCTCCCATGTGATGACAGGCTCGATGCTGGCGAAGGTGGAGAAACCCATAAGGTTCATCCGTCGCATCGCCATGATTCGGTTGTCGTTGGTGCTCGCACGCGGTTCCATCTCGTCGTGACCTGTGAGCGTGAAACCGAAGTGGATGCTTGGCCGTTTGTCCCGATAGATATTATTAAGAGCTGTCATTATGGGCACGTCGTGGATAAAAGTGGCATCCTTCGTTAGCACCCATACGGGAATAATTCGGGGTATGGCATCATAAATTGCCGAGACAGTCAGGCGACGTGTTTCTTCTATCATCGGATCTGTGGTAAATGATAAAAAGATTCCATGCTTGCGGCAAGCCTCCAGATGCTTGTCCATTTCGTTCAGCAGAATTTCGGCGGCATGTTGTTCGTTCTTGAAGCACGCCTTTAGCCGCACCTTATTCCCGCCCAGCTGCTTCGATGGCGCACCTCGCTTCAAGTAACAATAGGTGCATTCATGGGGACAACCCGTGTAGAAGTTGCAGCCTATGCGTCCGTACTCCCGTGCCGCCCCCTTCGTGGTGTAGAGGGCCTTGCCTTTGATGATGATGTCTGGTGTCATAGGTCTTATTCGTGAGTTTTGTTTTATAATTGATGCAATTCGGAAAAGCTCTTCCAGCCTGCTTCTGTAAACTCTCGCGTATAGACTTCGCCACGGGGTTTCAGTGGTTTCCACGCAGGGTCGCAGAACAGGCGGTAGTGGAACACGCCACACTGTCGGCCAACATCCGAATATGGTCCCTCGCACCATAGCCACCGTCGGTCGTCGCCAAAGAGTTGCTTGATGACAAACTCCAGACGTGAGCGTTTCATGCCACCGGGGAAGGATATGGAGAGGTGATAGCACCGTTCGTAGTCTGGGTTCTTCCACCATCCTGACGTGTGGTAGCCAACGTCGCGAGTGAAGATGACGATGCACTCAAATCGTTCGAGCCACCAACGGCACTGCTCCAGGTAAGGGTCGTCGGGGTTGAGCCCGTCGAACGTGCCATGCTGTGCCGTCTTCCAGATGCGCGGAAACGTCTCGCCGTTTGTGGCATTCATGGGAATTGTCTTCATAAGGCTTAGTCTTTTCGTTCCACAAAGTGTCGGTCGAGCAGGATAAAGAGGTCGGGGTTCGGTGTGCCGTCGGGCAGGAGGGCCTCACTCTTCGGGATAAGCACGGCACCGAAGTCGCCCATGACTATCTTTCCGCTTGCCACGTCGTAGTACGGGTACTTCTTGGTGTAGGGGTACTGTCGGTCGGGCAGGTATATTTCCTGATTGAGGTAGCAGAACTTGCCTTGCTCCCTGCCGCGTGTGACGGTGCCGAACACCTCATTAGCCTTTGCAGTTGCCTCCCTGCGATTTGTAGCCATGAACCATGCGACAAGCCAGTCGCCGTAACGCCGTATGTACCCAATCAAGTGCTCATCGCCCCATAGCGGAGACAGTTCCAGTTCCATCGTTGCAGGACATAGAGAAGCCTTCCACACCTTTTCGCGCTCCTCGAAATGCGGATTGAGGTCGAAGGGCTCTATCAGCAATTCCACATCGCCTTCCGCATCCTTGTACCGCTCGGCAGCGGCTTCGGCGGTGAAGATAGCCTTCGGTTCCTTGTCATACTCGTCGCCCTGCATCACGACATACACCTGCGGCGGTGCATATTCGTCGCGGTCATCGTTGGTGATGGTGAGGTAGAGTTGCCACAGTTCTTCTTCGCTGACATCATTCCAGTGGTCACTCTCCTTATCCGTCCATTCCCAATGGTCGTTCATGCCGCCGACATACATGCCCAGGCCATGTTGCTGCAGCATACCGACGTGTTCCATGCCCGGCTCGCATCCGCGAATCAGGCGCACCAAGTCCGTGCGTGTCAAGTCTTGTATCATAGGGTTATTCCTCCTTTCCGTTCTGTATCAGTGCGAGGTCTCGGGCCAGCAAGGTGATGGCATCAATGGTATCGAATTGATGCGACGGATGACTACGGAACAGTTTGATGGCTTTCTCCAGTCCCTCTGCTGCCACGAGGCGATTTTTAATGCGAAAGACGTAGCCGAGGAAGTAGCTCTCCTTGGCACACTCCGGCTGTACTTCTTCTGGTGGCATAGTCGGTCTTTCTTCCAGTTCCAATGAGTCTTCATCACAGATTAAGCAGATGTCGTCAGCGCCTGTGTTGACTACATAGCAACAACAATAGCCATTCCAGTAGCAGAACACGACGGTCAGATGTTCCCTATATTCCTTTCTGCCATTCTCGATTAGTGCCGTAAGTGTTCCGTCACTTTCTTTCAGGCGCACCAGATCGCCTGCCATAAACTTAAATACTCTTGCCATAATTATTTTATTTTTCGATTAATTGTTCCGGATTTTCGTGGATGTTTCCAATAACACGAACCAGCCCTGTGCTTGACCACTCGTTCAGGCAAGTCATGTGTGTATAGTCATTAAAGTAGGGGTGAACGCCTTTTAGTAGATAACTGTAATCTTGACAAGTGGCTACATTGAAAGATTCCTCATAGAACACCACGAGTCTTATACCCAACTCAGGTGAGCCATCGATACCAATAATATCTCCCTCGTACACCTCATCTCCCCATCCCGTTGTCAACCCAGTGTACTGCCCCAGCGTTTCGGGATCAATCTCATAGTCTTCCCACGACCTTCCCGTGGCGAGCTCGTCGGGACAAACGAAATGGGCGCCACGGTTCTGCAGGTAGAAGCCGTAGATCCACTGGTTGTTTTTGCGGTTGAATCCGCGAAATTTGATTGTTCTCTTGATGATGTCTGGCATAATGTTATTTCTCCTTTTGTTTTAGTAATTCCATTTCTAATTCGTTGGCACTTTCCGCCACGCATAGATAACTTTTGCCACCTGTCATTTTCAGAACTCTATAAGGATAATCCTCATGTCCTTCACAGAATCCCCAATCGGTTATTGGACCAAGTGAAGTTATCTGTTCAGTATTGATGAGAATTTCCGGCTTCTTGCTTTTCCTTATATCGTCGAAGCAGCATTCTTCCCGCCCGCTATAAATTTGCACTTTTGTAAACATAGGGTTGTATTTTATGGTTTAACATACTTTATCGGCATCACGTTCCCGCCTGTGTACTCATAGAAGAAATGCTGTAATTCGCTGATGGCATCGTGTGGGAAGAACGCAGTTTCTCCATAGCCGCGAGTAACGACTCTGTAACTCCTTTCGTCTTCTTCTCCATTCCATGACAGGGCGAATGGGCTTCCCTCTTCATAGGTAAGCGTATCGGTGCTGAACTCCCACGCATTTTCGTAGTCCCAATCATCCCATTCTTCCTTCTTCTCAAACCCGAAAGCCCGCAGCGTCTCAGGCGTAATCTTGATATACTCCAGTTGGTCGAGACGTACCCACGTCAGTCTGTCGTGACGCTCGTGATAGCCCACCTTCTTCTGATGCACAGCTGCCACCTGTATCACCTTCCCGTCAGCCAGCAGGTAGTCGCCAATCATTATGTCTTGTGGTTTCAGCATAGTCAGTTCTCCCGTTATAATTCGTAGATGATAAATTGATGATATTCCTCCATCGCCTTTCGTAGATGCGAAGCGTCGGTAGTCAGGAGCTGTGCTGCCGTGTACATCGCATCTGCCAACCTCTTCAGTTTTTGCAGTTTTGGTTCTGTTTCCTTCATCTGGAACGCAGCACCCACTTCCATGTATTCCTTCACAGCCTCCTTGGGGATGGGGTGGTCGCGGTCGTCATTGTGATGGGTGTAATAGCCAAAGCCGCAAATACGTGTAGCCAAATCGTCAAGCGACTTTGCTTTCTGTAATGAGTACTTATTTGCATTGTTCATGGGGCGGTTCTCCTTTAATTTAACAGTTCTAACTCTTTATCAACTTTTAGCACTCTTAGTATATGCTGCAACTCGTGAACATACTCAATATGCGTTTCTATACTGGTAAACTGAAGTCTATTGCGAGGGTCGAAATTGAACGCCCTCAATTTTTTCCAATATGTATTGTATTGGATTTCCACCTCACACTTCCTGGCATCAGTGAATTTCATCGTGGCAGTATATTCGTCATCCGTATAGGTGTCGTCGTATTTCGGCACTTCCTCAACCGTGAAGCAGCCCAATCTTGCAAGAATCTCCGGCGTGAGGGGGATAGGCTCTGCATTCGTAATATTACACCAATGCGAACCCTTCTCCGAATCGCCATACACGATTCCGTCCTTGAAGCCAGTCACGCGCACAACAATCTTGCTTCCGTCGAAGCAGTTGAAATACGCAAGGAATCCAGTCATCAATTCGTTTGCTTTCATTGCTCAGTCCTCCTCCTCGTTCAATTCCCACATTCCGCCGGGCAGCTGATGCCACTCCGCCTTGCTCTCAGGGAACAGTTCCCAGCAGATGTCGAAGGCAGCTGGTGTGCGGTGCTCCTCGGTGCCGTCGAATGCGCCGTCGCGGAACACTCCCTTGATGGTCCGCGCCCCTTTGTCCTCGTCGGCGGCGGCATAGGCAAAGCCGACGTCGGGGAACAGGCGCGACAGGGCTTCCACCATAGTTGAGAACCGGCACAGCAGTCCGTTAGGCTGTCTTGCAATATAACTCATAGGTCATTCCTCCTTTCGCAGTTCATTTCTTAATTCTTCAATAATCTTCTCTACAGCATTATACTGGTCGAACATGTGGACTGGAGGTCTCTTTAGATTATCCGCTGCTTCTTGAAGGCAGCAGATAGCCTCCTGAATCATAAATGTGCGTAATGCCATAGTTCACAATCCTTTTGTTATTGTCACACTTAACGCCTCACCATTTCCGAGGCGGTCCAGTTCATTCACCAGCATGGCGATGAACGTACCGAGAGCCTGTCCCTTGTTATCAGCCAATCTGTTAGCCGTCGTGCGGTCGTGGCGATGCAGTTCCACGCAGTTGTCGAAGTTGTCGAAATAGAATGTCTCAGTTCTTGCCATAGTTATTCCTCCTTGCTCTTTTTCGATTTCCCTATCCATATCAATGGAACATTGAATATTACGGCGAGGTAAAACAAGCCACCAATCCAGTGCCAAAAATTTCCGAAAAAAAATTCACAATACTCCATACACTATTCCTCCAACTTTTTGATTTTATCAATAACTCTTGCCACCTCCAGCCAACTATGGTTGTACGCCAGTTGCTTATATCGGACGGCTTCGCGCTCAATCTCAAACTTATGTTCGTTCATAAATGCTATCTGCCTAATGCAGTCATTTTCATATTCCTGCAACGTCTTGACAAGGTTGTACAGGATGGTTTCTTCATTCTTGGTCATGCGTTTCCTCCTTCTGTTTTCCGACATATCTCACAATCGGGTTAATCCAATCGCCCTCATACAACCAATCGCGGTTCCATGAATCGTTATCGAACCCGATAACCTCATACAAGTATCTTCGCCCTTTGTCGTTGTATATAACAGTGCCACCAATGCCGGGGCAGTTGATATAACGACCATCCGCATCAAAGATTTCAATGAAGGATTTTTCGGCAAGGGTGTCTTTTGGCAGCATGGCCCGGTAATTGTACCACATGCGCTTCTGATACGGAACGCCCTCGCATTTTGCCTCGCGCTTCCTTTTCAGCGACTTAAAGAAATTGATGATGTTCATAGTTATTCCTCCTTTTCTTTTATTCGTTTTGCCATCCTCCTCGCGTGTTCCCATTCGTCGTTTTCCTTCATGGCTTCCACAAGTTGATAGGTGTTGATACTTTGTGCGGGTGAGTACCGCTTGGACTTCTCCTGCCACACGTTGCACTTCGACTTGTCGTTCCAGTCCACCACTTCCAGCGTGTAGAGCCAGTCGCCCGTGCGTACCGTCTTCGTCTTGCCCAACGGCAACATTCTTTCATTCAAAGGCATTGGTCAGTCCTCCATGTGCTTCTTGAAGTCCTCAATTAGGTATTCCGCTCCAAGTGCATTTGTCGCATAATACCTGATGTTGTTTAACAGCCAACTGCAAGCCTTCTCAATCCATTGCTGCTTTTCGGTCGGCTCATTGAAATCCACCAACTCCATTTTGTCTTGTGCGCAAGAGCCGATGGATGATACAACAGGCTCATCGGGGAAGTTGTTCTTCAGACATTTGACATCGTAGATGAGATTTTGTTTATTCATCTTGAGTCCTACAATCTGGTAGATGTTCCCATTGTACTTGACAATATCATCAATTTTGAATTTCTGTTTCATATCTTTTTTGGTTATAGTCTTTCCCCCATGATTCTTTTCTCATTTTTACGTTCCTCTTGAAATGTTTGAATCTCCTACAAGCCTTTTCCCACACACGGACGGCTTCTTGAAGCCTTCCTATGTTGTTGATGGGATAGCCGTGCCCCATGTACTTGCATATCTTTCTTGCAGTTCTTAGTCTCATAACTCAATATCTGCTTTCGTCACGTTCGCCATTTCCGAAGGGGTCGATGACAAACCTCTTCCGTGAGGCAACCGTCTTGCCGAACCCGTTGTTATCAACAAGGTTGCTCTGGTGAATGTAGAAGTTCGTGTTGTCGAATCCCATAAACCCGGAACCTCGGTTTATCAGGCTGCCGTCAATATGCAAGTCCTGAAAGCGCACCACCTGCATGTCACCATGCTCGTGCAGGATTTGACCGATGCGACCATATAGTTCACTTAGCCATAACATAAACATATATAAAACAATTCGACCGCACGAAGCGTTGTCAAGTCCTCTGTGTGACTTTCGGGGTCCTTATCGTAGCCCGACGCTTTTGCGGTCGAATTAGTTATGATTGTGTGGGGTGATTCTGTCCTCACAGAGGTTTGACGATGCAAAGATAAGTATAATTTGTGATAATCCGTGTAAATCGGTGCATATTTTTTATGTAAGAAGTGCAAATTTGTTGTTAATGTCTCACAGAAAGCACAGAAACAATAAAATGCGGAACGCTTCACAGCGGCCCGCATCCAAAAACATTATACATATAAGTGCATTACATTATGTTTCCTTTCATCTCTTAACTCTTAACTATCATCACGCTCCTTCTCCGGCCACGGTTTCCTTCGTCCCTGTCTTCGAGGCATCCAGCGTCGTGAACGTCTGTTGCATCACCACGGGGCGGCAATGGCGGTCGTAGCGGTTGAAGGTGCAGACATCGCGGAGGAAACGGAGGTAGGCACGTTGGCGCACGTTGAGCAGTTGCTGCTTCATCAGGCGTATCTCTCGGAGTGCCGTGCCGCCGTTGGAGGCACTGACCATCGGCACTCCGATGTCGCGTGGGTCAACGCCGAAGGCAAGGAAGATGGGTGAGGTGGAGAGTTCCAGCTCCTCCTTGCCGGCCTTGGTCACGTCGCTCTTTGTCTGTGCCACATCCACAATCTCGATGTTGTGGTGTTCCTTCTCATCCTGTCCCAGCCACATGAACTGGCGCATCATCTTACCGTTGTTCTCGCGCTGCTGCAGGAACTGCTCTACATTCTGGTCCAGTTCGTCGATGAACTTCTCCTGCTCTTCCTTGTCGCCCTCAATGCCTTTATCGGCAAAAATCATATTGAGGTAGTCAAGCGAGATATAGATGATTTTTCCCCACGAGGTTGAGTTCTCACGCTGCTTGGCCTTGTCAAAGAGGATGGTTGAAGAGAAGTCATAAGCCTTGGAGAGGATGATGCTCCACCAGTCGGGCTGCTGGTAGTAGTTTTGTGTGCCGTAGTAGATAGGGCATGTCACCCATACGGGGCGGTTTTTAATGTGTGTGCGCTGGTTCGACTCCACCTGGTAGCGCCACTCCTCCAGTCTGCGCGTCGCTTCCGCCACGGGGTACATCACCACGTCCTCATCCCTTCCGCTCACGGTGTGTCCCTCCGTCAGGGTGTTGCCTCGGAACTTCTCCCCGAAGTAGATGTTCTGAATGTGCCGGTACTCGTTCATCACTTCATACCGTATGCCGCCATGCACGATGCTGAGGAAACCGATGCGCACGATTCGTGGGTCCCACTGTCCGCGCCGTCCGCGCTCGAAGCCCACCGTGGGGAAGTAGAGGTCAAACATCTGGTCCTCCTTCATGCACTGCAGGAAGTTCAGGTCGAGGTCGTTGTTCTCCAGAAACTCGCGCAGTCCGGGTATGTGTCGCGGCGTGCTGTCGGCGTAGGTGGTGTCCTCGCCCTCCCATGTGCGCTGCCATTCGCGGTAAGCATCGCGCCAGTAGTCGATGCCTATTCCACGTAGCAGCGGGTCGGGACGTTTCTCCTTGTCCAGTTCGCCGATGGGCACAATGCGCTGCGTGTCGGGTTCCTTGGCGAAGTCGCCGCCGTAGGTGTCCTGCGGCTCGTCCTTCTTCAGTGCTTCTATGCGTTGCAGGATGCGGTAGCCGGCATGTTCGTAGAGACACATCGTTTCATCCTCAAACTGATACATCATCCTCACGCCCAGTCCCGTGGCGAGGTCGGAGAGATAGCGGAGCGGAGCCGCAGTGTATGGCAGTGCCTTCGAGAGCGCGTAAATCTGTGAGGGCAGGTTGTCGCCCGCGCCCCATTTGATGTAGCCGCGTCCCAGCGGTTTGCCGTCCTTGCTGATGGTGGTGGGCGTCTTCTCGCTGCTATCGAAACTCCATGCTACCTTTGCCAGAGGGCCGTTGCTGATGGTGCCCCTGCCGCCCATACAGGTTGCCATGTCCTGTGCCTGTGTCTCCGACGTGTCGCGGTCGCCCAGCGTAATGCTGTGTAGCAGTCCCGGTCGCAGTGCGTCGATGGCGATGTATCGCCTTTGGTTGAGTTCCTGATTGAGATTCCTGAACTCATTCATGTCCTTCGGACGATGTACGGGTATGCCACCGCCATTCTTATTCTTCGCCATAGTCTTTCGTGTCTATGTTTTTGGTCACAAGATAGCCCATGAGAGCCGCGAGGTCAAGGGCAAGCGCGGGAGCAAAGACTGAGTGCCTTTGGTTTTGCGCTTGCCCTTGATTTCGCGTGTCGGTCGGAGTATCTTGCAGACAAAAAGCACACACCGATATGTTCTCATTCTTCCGTCGCAAAACGTACGGCAACGAGCCGAAGGCCGATGCCGCACCGCAGCCCCTCCGCATCGAGGGCATTCCCGAAGCACCGTTCACACCAGAGCCGGACGATGCCGAACTGGCAGCACAGGCCGTGCTCGAGCTGATGACCCGGGGCGGTCAGAGTAATCGGAATACTCCGAGTAATCAGAGTACTCCGAATACTCAGAATAATCCGACTGCTCAGACCACCGCCTACTACCGCGCCCTCGCCTCCCGCATCCGCGAGGCACACGCGAAGGCAGCGCGGCAGGCAACACGGTTCATCTACAACTGCGAACTGGAACTCCAAAAGCCACGTCTGCCGCTCTACGGCAGCGGCTCGGTGCAGATGCTGGAGACGGAACTCTACAAACGCATCGACATCATCGAGCGCGAGGGCGGCGAGCTGAAACTGCGCTGGCAGCACTGCCTCGCAGAAGTGACGGTCAGGCTGATGAACTCGGAACCACCAACATCAGAGAATGAGGTCACACAGGAAGCACAGAAAACACGGAAGGGTTTTGCCAAACACGGATGACTTATAATCTTTCTGTTTAACAAGAGCACACATGGCTGTATCACTACTCAGAGATTGGCAGGGACCCGACCGCTACGGCGACGACTTGCTGCTTTTCCACTTCGACTGGCGCGATGAGCGCGTTATGCGGTGGATAGAGAAATTGCCCGAAATCGGACTGAAGAACTCGCGCGAGAACGTGAAGCGACAGGGCATCGAGAGCAAGGGGGCGCACAAGGGTACGCTGCTCCGCTCGCTGGCATGGAAGACGTGGGCAGTGAGCGGCGGCGATGCGCAGGTGTTCGAGGCTCGCTATCAGTATTACGCCAAATTCGTGGAACTGGCTGTGGGAAGGGGCGAACCGTTCAAGCAACTGCCTCCGAACATTCCTGGTCCGAAGTGGCAACCCATCACCATGCCCGACGGACGACGGCGAAAGGCGCGTCCGCACGTCGTCACGGAGATGCGCACCCAAGCCCGCAAGTTCTCCACCATGCTGCGCCGTCACTTCTCCTTCGTGGGTCTGACGTACATGGCCTATGCGATGGGCGACAACAAGGCTGCCGCCGACACTGTGAACCGTATGCTCCTGGAGCCGGAGACCGACCAGCGGCGATTCTAAGACACATAACATACACATATTCGATATATGGCGACACGACACGAAATCACCAGTATTCAGTTTAAGGCCGATGCGGGCAAAGCCAATGCAGCCATCGACAGCATACGTCAGAAAGCCAAGGAAGCCAACGACCAGATGACGCAACTGCGGCAGAAGTTGGAGGAGGGCAGAAAAGCCAACCTCCCCACCGAGGACTTGGCAAAGATGGAAGCCCAACTGAAATCCGCCACTAAGGAGGCGAAGCAGTGGGGCGATGCCCAGCGCAACCTCATGCGAGGCGTGAAGGCGCTGGACGAAGCCATCATCCAGTTCAACCGTGGGCAGGGCTCGGTCGAGAAGATGTCGGCTGCACTCAGCAAGGCGGCACGCAATGCGGCGCAGTTACAGCAGAGCCGCATGGAGCGCGGGTCGCAGGGCTGGCAGGAGATGGAAGCACTCATCACGGCCTTGGATAAGAACCTGGTGAAGGCGCGGCAGGACTTCGACGGGCTGGTGCAGACCATCGAGCAGGGCGGACGTGTCAGTGTGTCGGAACTCTCGTCGGCCAAGCAGTCGCTGAAGGAACTCAGCGACCTCACGGCGTATGGCTCCGACGAGTGGAAGCAGTATCAGGCACAACTCAATACCGTCACAAAACGCTTCGACTCTCTCTCCCAGACCGAGAAGCGGCTGGCAGGGGAGATTGTCACCGTGGAGGATGCACGGAAGAGGGCGGCGGCGGCTGATGCAGACGAAGCACGATGGCGTGAGATATTGGCTGAGCGTTCCAAGCAACAGGCTACTGCCGACCGTGAACGCGCTGAGGGCGCACTGCAAATTGCTAAGACAAACACGGCATGGATCGAGCAGGATATTGCCAAGACGAAGGAGCAGTTGGCGGCACAGCAGCAGTTGGTCGGCTCTATCGAGGCGTTGGAGGATGCCGAGTCGCAAGCCATGAGCAAGACTATGGCGGCTGAGACGGCCCTGCAAAAGCAACGCGAGGAAACCAACAAGTTCTCCGATGCCACATGGGAGGCAGCTAAAAAGGTGGGAGAACTGGAGGCGAAGCTGAAAGAGTTGGAGGCGCAGCAACAATCCGTCTCTACCGACCAGCAGAAAGCCGAGGTTCAGCAGCAGCTCGCCGAGGCGCAGACAAAGCTCAACGAGGCAAAGATCGCCGCCGAAGGTCCTACCAAGGCACTGAAAGAGGCAGAAGAAGCATACACCGAAGCGCAGAAGAAGGAACAGGAAGCCACCGATGCATTGAACAAGGCGCGTGGGAACATGAATCTGGGCGAAGAGGAACAGAAACTCGAAGCCCTGGAGCGACAGCACGACGACCTGACGGAATCGCTACAAAAGCAGAAGCAGGCCGAGCAAGAACTGGCTGAGAACGCCGCCGACACACGACTGAAGGAACAGGAGGCTGTCATCGAACTGGCTCAGGCGCAGAACCAGAGCGAGGAGAGCCTGAAGAAGTCCGTAGAGGTGCTGGAGCAGCAGAACAAGACCTTGAAGGCCGGCTCAGCCGAATGGATGGAGAACGAACAAGCCATCGGCAAACTGAACAAGCGTATCGAGGAACTGAAACAGCAGTCGCAGGAGTTACGCGGTGAAGTGATGTCCCTCGCCGAAGCCGAGGAGTTGGCAGACAAGGCGATGGAGGAACAGGCGCTGACCACCAAGACGGGGTGGGCGGCGAGCACCGAGGAACTGAAACGTGCGGAGCAGACGCTGGCCGACAAGGTGGCGAAGGCAAAGCGCGGCACAGCAGAGGAGGAAGCGGCGTATCAGAAGTTGGTGCGCCAACTGCAAGCCGTGCGCACGGAACTGGGTGCCGGCAGCATGAGTGGCAAGCAGATGATGGACGTGCTCAGCAACCCCAAGAACGTGACGAGCGTCGATACACTGAAGGCCGCCATCGGTCGTGCCCGTCAGGAACTCGATGCCCTCGGACGACGTATCGACCAGGCACGGATGGATGGACACACCAAGAAGGCGGAAGAACTCGCAGAGGCTTATGATGACATTGCAGAGGGCGCGAAAAACGCCGACCAGCGCATGAAGGAACTGCAAGCCCAAAGTAAGGGCACTGCCTCTGCCTTCGACAAGGCGTGGAGCCGACTGAAGACCTACGTGGGTCTGTACGTCGGTGCTGCCGTGGCGATGCAGAAACTTTCTCAGGCGATGGGCGACCTGATGACACTCTCGGACAAGATGGGTGAGGTGCGTAAGACCACGGGCTTCACCGCTGACGAGGTGGGACGGCTGAGTGGAAACCTGGCGAAGTTGGACACCAGAAC
Organism: Prevotellaceae bacterium UBA4301; assembly: GCA_002395775.1. Classification (GTDB taxonomy): domain Bacteria; phylum Bacteroidota; class Bacteroidia; order Bacteroidales; family Bacteroidaceae; genus Physcousia. The sequence goes on along the minus strand of DGUV01000045.1, from coordinate 83,678 downwards.
TACGCTCACGCAACTCATGGAGCTGTCATCGCTGGCCGGTTCTGTCGGTCTGAAGACGCAGGAGCAGGTGCAGGGCTTCACCGAGGCTGCGGACCAACTGATTGTTGCTTTGCCCGAACTGGGTAACGAGAGCGCCCGCACGATTATCAAGATAGCAAATGCCACGGGCGACTTGGAGAAAAACGGTGGCGATGTGCGTGAGACGCTGGAGAAGGTGGGTTCTACCATCATCGCCCTGCGTGCCAACTCGGCTTCTGCTGCCGGACCTATCACCGACTTCGTGAGTCGCGTCGGTGCCGTGGGTGCCCAGGCGGGTATCAGCATTGACCAGATTGCTGCCCTCGGCAGTACGATTGATGCGCTGGGCGGTCGCGTGGAGATGTCGGCAACAGCACTCTCGCGTATGATTCCTGCCATCAAGAACAACTCCTTCGCCATCGCCAACAGCATCGGCGTGACGGAGAAGTACCTGAAGAGCCTGGCACCGATGGAGCAGATGGTGCTCATCTTCCAAAAGATGCGCGACAACATCCAGCACATCGACACCTCGACAGAGGAGGGCATGAACGCTATGGCCGACAACGTGGAAGCCATGCTGGGCAAGAACGCCACCATGCGCGAGGTGATGAAAGACCTCGAACAGCAGGGAGCCCGCGCCGGCATCGTCTTCGGTCTGCTCTCGCAGAACGTGGACGAACTGGAGAAGCAACTCGGCATCGCCTCGGAAGCCTACCGTGAGAACACGGCACTGGCGAATGAGTTCAACAACATGAACGAAACGACGGCTGCGAAGTGGGAGAGGTTGAAGAACCAGGTGGAGGAAATGTTTGTAGGGGACCAAGCACAGAGGTTTTTAGGGACTATCATAGATGGATTGCGTACCATCATCGACCTGCTGACGGGACCCATGAAGTCCACCATCATTTGGTTTACTCTTACTTTCGGTACGCTAAAGATAGGTTTGGGTCAGGCACTGGCTTCAATCCCCGTTGCGCTGAACAAGGCACGCGCATCGGCAACGGGTTTCTTCACGCCCGTGCTGACAGGACTGAAAGCGCTGCTCTTCCATCTCGGTCTGACCAACAGAGCCCTCGCCGCAGGTGCCTTGGAGTGGCGCAAGATGGATGCCGCCATGAAGCAGAATGTGATGGGGTTGGCAGCCACAGCTATCGCCGTCATCGTATATAAGCTGGTGGAATGGAAGAAAGCCATCATAGACGTGCAAAAGGAACTGGGCAAATGGGCTGCGGAAATCGTGCGGTCGGAGAAAGCGGTGAACGACCAGTTCAAAGCCGTGGATCAGGCATCGGCCTCCATCGACGAAGCCAAGAAGAAAGTGGAGGCAGCACGCGCCGCACTGGAGAAGGCCCGCAAGGAAATGAACGGCTCGAAGGAGAGCGCCGAACGGCTGAAGAAGGCCGAGGACGACTTGAAGATGGCCGAAGACGAGCTGCGCAGCGCCAACGACAAGCACACCAACAGCATACGCGCCATCAACAAGATGTATGGCGAGTATCTGGGATTCATGCTCAGCGAGATTTCATCGGCCCAGGAACTGGCCAATGCGCGAGAACTCATCAATGCCAAGATACGTGAGACTATCACACTGAAACGCAGGGAAGCCGCCATCAGTCGTGTGGAGGAGGAAGGGGGTGCCGGTCGCGACGAAGCCTACGGCGCACTCAGTCAAGCCCTACGCGGTGCCAAGCGCACGAAGAGCACCATCAACGGCAGAGAGGTGTGGACGAACGACGAAACGGCGGGCGCCGAACTACTGAAACAAATCACTGAGCTGGCACAGGCCGAGAAGATGACTGCCGACCAGGTGGAGAAAGCACTGGCTAATGCCGGTCTGAATATCTTGGAAAAAGGTTACAACGGCAAGCAGCGCATCAACGCCTACGGAGCCAACCTGCTCAAACTTGTGATGAACTACCGCAAGGAGTACATGAACGTGGAGCAACAGGTGAAGGACGTGGAATCGCAGTTCAATGCACAGCTGTCCGTTGACCGCAAGGAATCGCAGAAGGAGTTGGGAGAGCAGTACGACGAAAGCGTCAAAACCTACCGCAAGCTGGAGAGTGGCTACGTCAAGGCAACAGGCGAAGCGCGAAAGAAGGCCGCTGCCGACCTGCTGAAACAAGCCGACACGCTGGAAGGCATGATTGCCGCCGCACCCACCTACTACGACCTGCGGAACGAGGACGAAAAGAAGGCTTACGAGCAGTTTGTCAAAGACTCACGACGGCGCATCAACGGCATCAACAAACAGCGTGACGCCTTGCTCAAAGAGGCTGGCAATCTCTACACACCACAGGCAGGAGGCAACGGCTCCGGCGGAAACGGCGGTGGCGGTGGCACCAACCCCTACGGCTCCTACAACCGCGTGACCTCTCCCTATCAGGACTGGGATGCCGATGCCCTCGTCTCGCGCCGCAAGGAGATGCTGGAGCGTGTGCGGGCGTTGGCGAATGGTGCCGACGTGCAGGCGGTACTCTCCGAGGATGCCAAATTCATCACCGAAGCCACACGCAACAACATCAAGACGACGCGGGATGCGATTGAGTGGTACAACACCGAGCGTCTGAAAATACAGGATGCGCTGCATGAGAAACACCTCACGAACACCGGCGACTGGATGGACCCGACGGGTCGCAAGAAGCGCGAGAAGACCATCAAGGACGAGTGGAGTGCGTACCTGAACGAACTGGATGCCTACTACACGGAGCGCAAGACGCGCATTCAGGAGGCAGCCACGGAGGAGGGTATCACGGAGGCCGAGATGAAGAACCGCACGCTGGCCAACGAAATGGAATGGCACCAGCGCAGGGCGGAGTTGCAGAAACTCTATGCACGGAAGAGCGGCGAGGTGACGGAAGAGGAACAGCAAGCCATCTTCGACATTCTCAGCGAACGCACGGGCGACACCGCCGACTTCATACAGAAGACCATCGGCAAGACGGTGAAGTTCATCTACGACATCGGCAAGCACAGCGAGGCAGAGATGCGCAGCATCTTCGGCAAACTGGACAAAGGCATCGAGCGCGACTACCTGAAGCAGCAGCAGGCCGTGACCACGCAGATGAAGGCTATCCGCGACATCATCGAGAAGGAACGGCCCTACGACGGTATCACGCGCAACCTGCGCGAGAACCTGGTGACGATGGGCATACTGACGGCCGACATGACCGCCGAACGCAACCGCCTGATGCGCGAGAACGCCGACATGAGCGACTTCAACAGCCGACAGGCTGCCGAGGAACTGAAGCGCACGGCCTTCATGCTGGGCGAGGCAGAGCACGCCTACTCAACGACCATCGAGGAGGTGATGCGCCACATGGGCGAGCAAGGCATGCAGGCCTGGGCCGACGCCATCCGTGGGGACACCCAGATGCAGCAGGCACTCATGGCGCAACTGCGCACGGCCTACGACGAGATACAGAACGCCATCAAGAAGGAGGCGTCGCTCATCAAGAAGCAGACCGACATCTGGTGGGCCGACATCGCAGAGGGACAGACGCAGAGCCGACGCGACGGCTTCGAGAAGGCACTGAGCCGACTGGGACTGGCCGAGGACCAGGTTAAGCGGGCCAACAGTCTGATAGGTGCTGGACAGGCCAGCGAGCGCGTGGCCGATCGGCTTGCCATCAAGCAGATGCAGGTGCGGCTGGCCATGCAGATGACCTACTACAACCGTATGCGCCAGATTGGCGAGGAGCGCATAGCGCAACTGAAAGCCGAAGGCCGGTTGGAGGATGCCGAGCACCTGCGCCGCTCGCTGAACCTGGCCAAGACGGAGGAACTGAAGAAGCTGGAAGAGCAGCGCGTGGCCATCGCCAACCAGATGGAGGAGTCGCAGAACCGCCTCTACACAGCGCTGCGCGAATGGGCTGGTCTGCTTACCTCTTCCCTGCAAAGCGTCTTCGAGGCGAGCCATGCGGGGGATGCGGAGTACTATAATGAACTGGCAAAACTGAACTTAACGGGCAAAGGCGGACCAGGTGCCGGCACGTATGTAATCATAGACAATGCCGGAACCAGCAAGGCTACGGCTCATTATGAGTATCTTGATGAATTTGAGGCCCTGGAACGACAGCGTGAGATAGAACGCCATAATGCACAGGCAGAAGCCTGGAAAAAGGTGATGGACGACATCAACATGAGGATGAGCGAAACCATCACGGATCAGTTGAATGCCATGCTGCAGAACGCGAGCGTGGATGCGAATACGGATGCCACGCTGGCAAACACGCGGGCGATACTGGGCCTCACAGAAAAGATTGGAGGTCAAGCCAAAGGCGGCGAAGGTATAGACACCTCGTCAGGAACCGGCATGGGGCTGGAATCTGGAGGCGTAACAGGCAGTGGAGGTGAGCGCACGGGCGACATTGGACTTCCTCCCTCTGTATCTGATGCCGACCCCGCATCCTTCGAGCGTTACGTGCAGTGGGTGCAAACCTATAACGGAGGGCAGGAAAAGATGCGCCAGAAGACCGAGGATACGAATCAGAAAATCACCGCCAGCACACAGTCTGCATTCGCCAAGATGACACAGGCCGCCAACCTCTACGGCATTGCTTACCAAGCCATGAGTAACGACAATCTGAGTGCTGCACAGAAGTTCGGTATGATTGCCGTGCAGACCGCAGGACAGGCCGCAATTACATCGCTGACGGTTAGTTTGTCGCAGCAACAAGGTCAAGCGGCGGCAGACCTGCCTGGCGTATTGGGCAAAATTTATAAGGAGTTGGGACCCATTGGCGGCTCGATAGTATTCGCAGCCTTTACCGGTTTGCTTGGAGGGCTGATGGGCCTGGCTGCATCCAAGATAGCCAAGTCGAAAAGTCAGATTGCGCAGGCCACCGGTGCAAGTGGGGCTAACGCTGGCAGACTCACTACCGGCATGCTTACCTACGCCGAGGGCAACGTCAACGAATTTACGGACCCGGCTTCCTTACAGGTTGGCCGGCAGTACAACGTGGATGCTGCCGACGGAAAGACCTACCGCGCCCGCTACATGGGGCGCAACCCACGGACCCACCTCACCAACGGTCCTGAGTTTCACCTTGCAGGGGAGGCAGGCCGTGAGATGATTATCGACGCCGGCACCACCCGCCAAATCACGATGAACGAGGCCGAGATATGGCACGTCATACAGACCCTGAGCGGCGGCGGACGCATCGCCGCCACACGTCGCAGGGGTAGGGGAGTGAGAGCCTTTGCAGATGGCAACCTCGATGAAATCATGGAGGACTATGGGGCTAATGGGGCTAATGAGACCTATGGGTCGGGCATGAGTGCCGAGCAGATGGCAGCCTTGCAGACAAGTATCGACCGACAGAGCGACCTCCTGCAACGCGCCCTCGACGAGGGCATCCGTGGCGTCTTCAACGTCTATGGCAAGGACGGACTGGTGGACAGCTATGACAGAGGAAAGAAAACCCTGAACAGGTATGGGGAAAGATACTAACCCATTTACGATTTGACGATTTACAATTTACATTTTTTGAGAAGGGCTGCGCATTGCGTGGCCTTTTTCTTTGCCCTTGACCGCGAGGCCCGGAATACCGATATTGCAGACAAAACATAACGACTATGCTGATTACCACACAAAACGAGATTATCAGTCTGATGCCAACGGCACGGTGGGACAGGCCGCAACAACTCTTCGGGTATATCGAGGAGGAAGAGGCGGTGGCGTTGGTGCCGCTGTTAGGCGACGGGTTGTACCAGCACTTGCTCACGGAGTACGACAGGCTTCGCAGTAAATATACGGACATTACGGCCACGACCGTGCGGCCCACGGGCAAAGCGAGACAAGACCCTCAGTTGGCTCATGCCGATGTGACGGAACGCTTAGAGCAAATTCAGCAGGGCCGCTACCGAGAGACGTATGAGGGTGCTGCCGAGGGCGAACAGAAGGTGTCCGACGAGGATATGCTGACAATACGGCTTATCCGCATCTGCCAGCAGATTGAGTTTTACAAGATGCTCTCGCACAAGGCAGGAATGCTGACAGTGAACTTCAACGAGGGCGGCGGCATGAACATGGTTTCCGCCGACGGCTACGAGTCTGCCGACGAGAAGAGGATGGAGAGAGTGGTAAAGGATGCCTACATGAGTGCCGGACGGGCGGTCGATTCGCTGCTGCTGTTTCTGGAAGCGGACGCGAAGGGGACAAAGCAGTTCACGGAACTGTGGAGCGAGGCGGATGCTTTCTACCTGCACAAGGGCTTGCTCTTCCAGACGGCACGGGTGCTGAACGAATACTTAGACATTAAAGGGGAGCGGATGGCGTATGTGCAGTTGGTGAGGGATATTCGCTTCTGTCAGGACACGTACTTGAAGCCGAGGGTGGGAGCAAAACTGCTGAAGGCGGTGGTGGAGTGGGCGAATCTCGGCGGCGAAACCGCCGAGCAAAGTGGCAGCGGCGATGGTTCGGTGCTCAGCGATTCCGTCGCTGAGGAGTTGCTGAGTCTCTTGCGCACAGCCCTGGCTTTCTATGTGGAGAGCCGACGGACGACTATTACGCAGACAGCCCTGCTTACAGGTTCCGGGACATACGCTACCGCCAGTTCGCAGAAGGATATGAAACTGGCCCGGCGCGACAGCATGACGGACGCGCAGCAGGCGATGGCGATGGCGTGTCAGTTCATCGAGGAGAACCTGGACGCGCTGGGCGAGGCAGCCGTGGGTACACCTATATATAATAACGTGCGTGCGCGTGAAGAACAGGAGGCGAAGGACAAGGCTTGTGCCTGTGCAGCAGAAGCACGGAGACGGAAAGAGGCGTGCAGGCAACGGAATAGGAAACTGTTCACGGCTTTTCCGATGACGCACCGAACCACGGAGCACAATTAGTTTTAACCACGAATTGCACGAATATAAGAAACTCAGATTTTTCACTCTTCACTTGCGAAGCACGTTTGCCCTTGACCCACGGCGCAACGGATTATAAATTGCGGAAAAACAACACAAACACTGACAAGAATATGATTTCAAGAACGTATTTCACCGAAACCTTCTACGACCTGGAGGTAGGCATCGCGCAGCGATTTGCCGAAGCCATCCGTGCCGCGTGGCTGACGGGCAAGGACTTCGAGGGAGAGAAGAAGCAAGGTTTCTTCCTCTCGCTGAAGGGGAGCAAGTCGGCTAAGGGAGGGTTTCAGGATAAACTCTATGTGGGCAATATCCACAGGATTGAGAATCATCTGTACTGGCGCGACGAGGAACTGGCTGACGACGACGAAATTGTGAACGTGGTGGCCATCGACGGACCGGTGACGCGCGACGGCGACGGATGCTCGTATGGCTCGAAAGACCATCGCGACCAGATTATGTATGCCAACACCATTCCGCAGGTGAAGGGACACATCTTCATCATCAACACGCCGGGCGGTGCTGCTTCGGCCCGCATCGACTACGAACAGGCAATTGCCGACTGCCGCGAGAAGGGGAAACCGACTGTGGCGTGGGTGGATGGCATATGTTGTTCGGCGGGTCAGTTGGTGGCTGCGCTGTGCGACCGAACTATCGTGATGAACGGGCGCAACACGATGGGATGTATTGGCACAATGTGCGCCTTCTGGGGCGTGCCGCACAACACAGTGGATCAGGACGGCTACCGCTACATCGAACTGGTGAGCGTGACCTCGCCCGACAAGAATGCAGAATACCGCGAGGCGGTAGATGGCAAGACGGAGAAACTGCAAGCCGAACTGGACAGGCTGGGCGAGGAGTTCCGCGAAACGGTGCGCCAGAACCGGCCGCTTGTGAAGGAGGAACACCTGACGGGCAAGACCTTCGATGCCGACGAGGTGATGGGTGCGCTGGTGGATGAAGTGGGCGACTACAACCGCGCCATCCAAGCCGTGTTCGACCTGGCGGGCGGAAGCCTGAAGACAGCCAGAGAAGCAACCGTCATTGACGAACCTACAGAAGGCGGAGAGCCCGAAGAGCAGCAAGACATGGCGACGCTGAGTGAACAGCAGAAAGGAGCCGTCGCTGCCAATGCCGGAGCCACGGTCATTGTCGATAAAGGACACGTGAAGAAAAGCGTGGACTCCATATTTGGTCCGGAAACAGTTGAAATCGGAAACACCACCCCAAACAATACCGCTATGACAGAACAAGAGAAGAAGGCCGCTGAGGTTGCCGAGCAGCCAGCAGCCCAGCAGGAGGAACAGGCTCCTGCAACGGAACAGCCTGCCGAGGAAGCACCCGTGACTGAAGCACCCGCTGTCGAAGAGAAACCCGCTGAGGAGGAAACTCCGGTGCAGGGGGAAGCCCCCGCACAGGAGGAATCCGCAGGACAGGCGGAAGCACTGGCCGCTGCCGAAGCACTCATTGCCGAGCGCGACAAGGAGATTGCCACGCTGAAGGAAAACCTCGCCACACTGGAAGGCATCAAGGACGAGCGCGACCAGGCCAACGCCACCATCGCTGAGCGTGAGGCCACCATCGAGACCGTCAACGCTGCCATCGAGGAAGGCAAGGCCACCATCGCGGAGCGCGACAAGACGATTGCCGAGCACGTCGCCACCATCGCCGCCAAGGACGCAGCCCTCGCCGAGAAGGATTCGCTCATCGAGAAACTGACAAAGCAGGCAGCCGAACTGAAGGCCGAGGTGAAGGAACTCAGTGAGAAACCCGCTCCGATGGTCAATGCACAGGCCGGCGTTCCTGCAGACAACGGCACGGGCGAAGCTCCGAAGCAGAAGCAGCGCATCAAGAGCGGCATGACCTACAAGGAAATCCGCGCTATGCAGAAGAAATAGCAGGCTCTCCCCCGGCCCCTCCCGTAAAGGGCGGGGGAGTAGTTGCCTCTGCTACTTGCCCTTGACCCAAGAAGGCACTATCAGTATCTTCGCAGTATCAGAGTTTTCGGAGTATTCCGAGTAATCAGAGGACTCCGAATAATCAGAAAGAAACACACGACACAAACACAAGTATTCACCCCTTAACACACAAACACAATTATGGCTTACGCACTTTCTGTAGCACAGATCACTTCCGTCAAGGAACAGATCCACCCCGAGCTGGTAGCCAAGGCCTACCTGCTCACCGACTCCATGTTTGAGGACCTGGGCGTGAAGGTGACAACCGATGTGGAGAACATCGACACCTGTTACCTCTTCAACCGCAAGGGTCTTCAGGCCCGCCCCTACGTCGTCGGCAACGTGAAGGACAGCGAACTGGGCAAGTTCGTTGACAACCCCGCCAAGGTGGAGAAGATTTATCTCCACACTGCCGACTCCATCGAGCGTTATACTGAGAAGGGACCCTTCGATGTGACTAACGTAGCCGAGAGCGCAGAGCACACCACCTTCCTGCTGAACGAACTTTCGGGTCGCCTCGCCGAGGACACCCGTGCCAACTTCTTCTTCGGCAGCCTCGCCAACCGCAAGTTGGAGGAGAGTCAGGAGAACGCTGTAAGGAACGGCCTCGCCCTTTTCGATGGTGTCTATACCATCATCGCCAAGCGCCGTACCGACGGCACCATCAGCAAGCAGAACGGCAACCTCATTGAGACTGGCGACATCGCCGGACTGGAGGCTGACCAGGTTTACGAACTGCTCACAACCTTCTACGGCGGCCTTTCCGCTGCGCTGAAGAAACCTGAGCGGACAATCTTCATCTACGCCTCTGACGAGTTCTGCCGCAAGGCCGTGAAGGGCTACATGCTCACCTATCCACAGATTGCTCCCACCGTGCTGCAGGCCGGCTGGAAGTTCGCCGAAATGCCTAACGTGGTGCTGAAGACCAACTCCGCTATGGGTAAGGGCGGACAGCTCATCGCAACCCTGGAGGGGAACATCGAGTTCCTGTGTGACAACCGCGAGAATGCCGCACTCATCAGCATCGGCCAGGTGAACAAGGACCTCCGCGTCTTCGACTACCAGGCCAACGGTCGTGCCACTGTCCGCATCCGCGACTTCAGTCCGGAGGTGTTCGCAACCAACGATGCCGTGAACACCTACACCGATCTGCCTGTAGGCGACTACATCGCCAACATCTTCACCGCAACAAGCGCGAACGAGAAGATGGGCACGGTGGCTATCACCAGCGGACAGAAGGACCTCTACGACGAGGGCGATGTCATCACCGTGAAGGCCACTCCGAAGACGGGCTACGTCTTCATCGGCTGGAGCGACGGTGGCAAGACAGAAACCTACAACTACACCTTCACGGGTGGCGTTGTTGACCTGCAGGCCCGCTTCACCGAGGAAGTGCCTGAGAACGGCAACGAAGGTGGCGGCAGCGCCGAGACTCCCACCTACACAGCCGTAGAGAACCCCTCTGGCAACCCCGCTGAGCAGGGCTGGTATGAGAAGAGCGGCGACGTGTATTCTCTGACTGAGGACACCGAGGTAGAGTCTGGCAAGACCTACTACGAGAAGGACTAAGCGCTATCGGAGGTGCGCGGCGGCTGGGTCCATATCGCCGCCTGGCCGCCGCCCTCTGATTTGAGGTTGCGACCGAATCGCAACAAACGAAAAAACAGTCACAACACTAACACAAATAACACACAAACAGATATGGCTTGCATTCTTAAAAACGTAATCTCCTCGGCAGCAGGCTGCAAGGAGAACCCAGCAGGTCTTTCCAACTACTGCATGGTAGTGCCACTGGATAGCGACCACATCACCACCATCGGTGTGAACGATGCCAAGAACCAGTACGTCATCACACCTGCTGGCGGAACTACAGGAACACCTGCAACCGCTCTGAAAGGATTCCGCATCGAGTTCAAGGGCCAGACTGGTCAAGTAACTTCTGAGGACAACGGCGGCGGCAAGGGCTGGACAGTCACCGGCACTGGCCGCGTGGAGAAGAACACCGACGACATGGCCTACGTCGGCCGCATTCTGAGCAACATGGACGGTAAGTACCTCGTATTCTTCCCGACCGGCAACATCGCCGAGGATGGTGCTGAATGGCTCGTCGTCGGTAACCCCTTCGGCGACTCCGAGTTCACCGTCACGAGTGACACAGGTGCGGCACGCGGTGACGACCACGGACAGACCTTCCAAGTAGTGAACAGTTACCAGCTCTATCCAGAGGTGAAATGGTACGGAACCATCACCAAGGAGGCCGATCCAGAATCTGCTGCGCTTGTTGACGACACCAGCGACAACATTACCATCACGGACTAAGCGATTGGTCTGTACACATAGCGAAGCCCAGGCACACACAGCGGCCTGGGCTTTGTTGATTTATAATTTTTAATTCACAATTCATAATTCACGATTGAACAATGCACTTGATTGAACCTTGCTGCACACCGAAACACCTGCTGGCTTTGCGCCATATCCTCGGTGAGAGCGGCACGACGCTATGGCACGGCTATGGCGACCTCTCTCTTGCCGAACTGCTGCCGCCGCTGCTGACGCGCTACAGCGAAGTGGAGATGCTGATGGTGACACCCTCGCTTCCCGATGCCGCCGCTGCGGTGGTGCGCAGGATGATGGAACAACAATACCCTACGCGTGACGGGAAGGGCATACTGAACACCATCCGTCACCTCATGCTCGTCTGCGACTGCTCGGAGAAGCGATCGCCTCTGGCATCAACATGGTTGAAGAAGAACCCTTTTCCCGACCGCCTGACACTGAAAAACGTCCAGCAAAACGACACGGCCATTATTCTGCCCGACATTGCGCTATGTGGGCCCATCAACCTGACCTATGGCGGTCATTTCACGGCAATGGCCACAAAAAATACGAGGACAATAACTTCCTTGCGCTCGACATTCAGCAGACTTCCAAAATGAATCCAGTGCCATCACACGGTAGTTATTGCCCTCTTTGCGTTCATTACATACTTGCCTTGCATGAGCAGCACAGCAGGGCAATGATAATTACGCACAACACTGTAAACAGCAGTCCTTTCTTGTCTCCTTTTTTCATCTTCCTACTTGTATAAGTATAGAACCTGATTCTTCTTCGTGGCCATCGGAAGACTGACATGAATCCATGAAGGCTCATCCACATTACCGTATTCCCAAATAAGTTGGCCCACGACAATTTTCTTCTCACGAATAAGGCGGAGAATAAGGCGGAATAGATATGCCTTGCTTGTATGCGTACACTTGATGTCTGCGGCGCAGCCTGTAAGGTGCTGGCTTGTCTTTGACCCGTTAACGGCCTTATTCAATGCAGCGCAACGATAGCCCGATGTTACCTTGATGGGATGCCCATAGGCATTGCGTATGGGTTGCAACACCTTCTTCGCGAGCATCTGTAGGTTCTGCTGTACAATAGGCGAGGGATAGTTGTCAATGCCCTTCCTCGCTGCCGTGCTGGAGGCGTACAATTCCTCCAATGTAAAATTTTCAGAAAGTTTCATTGCCTATTTCTTTTTTTTATTGAATTTCCACTCCGAACATACAAACCGCCCGAATATGACGGCGGCGTATATTATTAACAATAGTAAAACAGCTTTCATAATTCTTTCTATGCTTGACTTACCGTTTCACTATTCACTTCATAATAAGATACAGAACCAGCGCATTGACCACTGCCCCGGCACCAGAGCATAGGGAGTACCTGTAGAGGTCGTCAGCCTCTATCTGAAACCCACCTTTCTTGCTCTGCCACTGCTCCCTCAGGGCCATGACCATCATACCAAGGCCACTGAACAACACTCCCAACACAAAGGCAAGCACCATACCCACCTTGTTCCTTAAATCACGATTGTACTTCATTGTCTTCAATATTTTCAAATTCGACATATTCTTCATTATCTTCACTTTCTTCCTCTGGGCAGTACCCCTCTGGAATGTCAATCTCTTCAAAGTCCTCTGGAACGTCCTTGTGAGGCTCATCGAGTTTAACACCATCAATGTAGTAGGAGTAGCCAAGTGCTATCTCCTCCCCAAAGATTTCTTCCGTTCCCTTTCTCCTGAACACCTTGCCTTCATCTGCCTTGATTAAGGTGTAGTCATAAGTTATTGTGTCTATTGTCATAGTTATATGAATTAAGCCGTTAAGTATTCTCCGTCACCTATATTAACTTTATTCCCGTTTACTTTCACATAAATAGTACCATTCTCTTCTTCAAATGTTGCTCCCACCATTTGGTTCTTCTTTGCCGCCCAGTTTGAAGCACCTTGGTAAGCTGATAAACTTGCCTCTGGGACATATATAGTACAATCCGAACGTACATATGATATGCTGGTTGAGCCACAAGAGGGAGGCGTTACTGCCTTAATAATAAAATAGTTAAGAGAGGGGCAATCACGACCTATGGAATATTGATTGTTAATAGAGGTAATGCCTGTTCCGAGTACAATTTTCTCGCAAGCAGTTAAGTATCTAAGACTATATGACCCAGTTGTCTGTAAACTATCAGGGAATTTAACTGATGTAAGGGATTCATAGTGTTGAAGAAGATAACTATAGCAAGATGTCATTCCTTCAGGAATCACCAAATCAAAAATTTCCTCTCCGTTCAAGTATAAGTGTTTAGATGTCGCTGTATTGCCAAATACACTTGAATTGCCACCATAGGATATTCTGCTCCACGCTCCTATATCACTAATATAAATATGTCTTATTGAAGTGCAGGATACAAAAGCCCTATCTCGTATGTGAGTAAGGCCCGTTCCCAGTGAAATGGAATGAATATTTGAGCATCCACTAAAAGCTCCAACATTAATTTCTGTAACATTGTCGTGAAGCACGACATTTGTCAGCCCCAGACAGTTAACAAAACTTGCCTGATTAATACCGTTTTTTGTAGAAGGACATATAAACTCTGTTAGTTCTTCTCCTCCGACATATAAATGCTTTGCATATTGTAGAGGATTAGACCCGTTGGCTTCTCCACCCCAACTTATTTTTACCCAATCCTCAATGCTGGGAACATCAACTCTTTCCAACGACGTACACTGATAGAAAGCATACATAGTGACAAAGGTTAGTCCTGTGCCAAATTTAACACTTTTAAGTGAAGTACAAGATTGAAATGCGCCTTGCCCAATAGAACCAAGGCTATCGGGAATCTCTATCGCCTCTAAAGAAGAGCAACCCATGAAGGAATACCCCATCACTGTCAGACTTGGGGGTAGTTTTACAGATTTAAGATTTGTACATCCTCTAAATGTTGCTTCAGATGCAGTGGAACCCAGACTGGTAATATTTGTAAAATACTGTAACTCGTCAAAAGAGGTTACAAGGGTCTGGTAAGTTGTATCTTGTAGGGTTGCGAATCTGCCTGTTGGAGTCAATGCAGATTCTGCCAAAAATGCTCCAAGGAAGGTAGTAGATACCCAACTGTCATTCTCATCGTACTCATCGTAGCGAGAATACAGCTTCCCCTGTGCAATAAGTGTTTCTTCCTGAGCATCGGAATCCGCCAGTGAAGACGTGACAGTAATGTTCGTATCATCCGACTGGTACCTCTCCATGCAAATCTTGTGCATCACGGGGTCCTTAAATTTGATGTAATACAGTGAGACATTAAGGTTGAACCGGGCAAACATGTCTTGATTTTGGATATATCCCCAGTCAAGCCTTCCGCTCAGAGAGGGCAACCCTGAGAACAGGTTATACACATCTCCCTCTTCCGTATAGCCCACATATCCGTACAGGGCCGGAGTTTCTTCCAGAGAGGCGAAGAATGATGCCAGGACATCCATCTGCTGTACCGTAGCAGTAATGTCAAGTCCCAAGGCTGTGATGTAATAGACCAGTGTGCTGCCATTCTCCCTTGCTGCCATGATATTGCCAAGCAGGTCCCAGAAGAGGTCAGTCACATTGACATTGGGACAGTCTGCAAGGTAGAATCTCTGAATATTGGTTGTACCCTCTGTGGTCAGGGTGGAAAGTCTGGGAAGTGTGTTCAGGTACAGGGACTGCAATGTGGCAGGCAGGGTCAGAGTCTCAATCCTTGAACCCTTGGCAAGATTGAGGGATGGAATGGATGTGCCCGAAAGATATACCTCACGGATTCTGGGGCAAGTGCGTAAGTCAATATTCCGGTTAAGGCTGACTACATTCCTTGCGTCCACAGTAAGGAGGGAATAGCAGTTGGACAAGGTTATCTCCACAGCGTTGAAGGTAACTGTGCCTGATTCCTTGCCCACAGTAAGTGTCTGTAACCTATCTGACGACACGCTGAAAGTAATGCCCACAGAGGCATCCCCACCACGGTTGCCAAGAAGCATACCAGACAAGTCTCCGAGGTCCCTGAGATAATTCATCCCATGCAGATAGTTCGTGGTATCTCCACCCGTGGGGACAGTGACACTGACTGTCTCACCTGCCATGATTTTGGTGGCAGTGGCGGGGTAGTTAGCACTGGCCAGAGACACTACGGGGTAGTAATTGATGGCAGGAGTAAGGTTGAAGGTAAAGCTCTGTGCAAGTGTGAACTCTGCATTGCCAAACCCTCTGGTATCACCCGACATGCCAGTGAGGCGATACTTGGCATAGATATAGGCCAGTCGCTTTGTCACCCATTCCCTCTCACATTCGTACTGGTCTCCAAGAGCCTGTGTCAGGGGAGCCACATTATTATAGGTAGCAGCAGCATCCTCAACCCAAGGTACTATATACTTAAACTCTCGGTCAAAGTTATATCCGTTTATTCCAAAGTATTGGGCAGACTGCTTCCAGAAATAGTAGTCTATAAGGTTGAACTCATGCTGCCAGGTGTTGCCTATGGCAATACCCAATGAAGCAGCCATGGCACTTATGGCCGCAGTCATCCTTGACATCATGCTCTGAATCTCGGTCTGAAGGAACTCACGCACCAAAACCCACAGGGCACTGTTGCCTCCCTGGAATATCTCCACACCTGCTACCGTGTCCCCATGTTCTATGTCATAGGGCTTAGTCTGGTTGCCATTGTTATCCGTCTTAAAAAGGGTGTCCATGTCATCTTCTCTCCATGCCCAGAGACCCCCATTATCTGTTAGTTTATACTTGACAGGATAACTGTTCTTTGCAAAGTTATCTGAGACACCATACCTCACACAAT
Source organism: Prevotellaceae bacterium UBA4301 (assembly GCA_002395775.1). Taxonomy (GTDB): domain Bacteria; phylum Bacteroidota; class Bacteroidia; order Bacteroidales; family Bacteroidaceae; genus Physcousia. Next base: position 67,694 of record DGUV01000045.1, on the reverse strand, counting down.
AGCACCAGTGATACACCAGCCAGTCTTTGCTAAAGTGCCCATCACTCTCCACATTAGCGGCAAAGTTTGCTCCTCTCGCGGCAATGATTTCTGCCTGCGTGGGAGAACCTGTAAGACTAAGGTAGGTCTTTATGTTATGGCTACAGCTGACATAGATGCCATTGGCGAAGCCGTATAGATTATAGGAGGAGTCATATACCTGTACAAGCTGGTTACTGATGGTGACAGTCCTTCCATTTAGGACTATGGTGGAAGTTCCCTTACGGAAGTTCTCAATATCACTGTTCAAGGCCCCTATACTTGCATAGCCCGTACTGCCCAGAGGAACTACATAGGGAGAGTTGTAGAACACAAAGTCATAAGAGGGCTTCCACTCACTTGTTGCCAAGGCAAGGATAGCACTCTCATCTGAAGTCTCATCTGTGCCATAGTCACCTGCCACAGATACTTCCCAGCCCTGTTCTCCATTGAAGAGAATCTTCTCCTTGACAGCCTTCTCCCCGCTTGCACTGTATGTAACATTGCTACTCAGCCAAGGAGTGAGGAACCGCGTGCCCAAGGGAGCATGGTTAGGACCTTCAAGGCTAAGAAGGGAAGAATAGGCATCAGTGTCAAAGTCGAAGGTTCCCTTATCCCCCTTATCAGGGCCCACCGTGAACAGTCCGATGAAAGTGTAACTGCCGTCATTGCTGTTGTACTGGAAACCAAAGAAGGGATGCTGATAAATGGCAGCTCTTGCACTTGATGGGATAGTATTCTCGCTGAACAGTCCCAACTGTGCTGCCAAGTCATTGTAGAGGCCGCAGGCACCCATCTTATGTCCCTGCATGGAAGAAGCATAGTTGGTCTTGGCCACAATTTTCTGAACCTTCGGATGGTTGTTCTCTCCATCAAACCAACCAGTCCTTGTGGTGTCTGCCAGACCGCTTGCCTCTGAATAGTGCCAGATACTCGCAGGAGTACCCTTTGAAGCATCTGCCTTGGCAAGTTTCCATCTGAGGTTCCAACGGTAGTACATCATAGAAGTTGTGCCCTGACCGTCAATAGGAGCATCTGTAATATAGACATTCCACTCAGGATGCTTGGCATACTCAAAGCGAAGGTTTGACATGCCCGCACCTTGGTTAAGCACACTGGGCAGATTGCCGCTTGTCATTTCCACAACCATGGTATTGAATCCTGCCCTCTTAACAAGGTCATAGGAAACAGCCGTACCATCTACAATATCATTCTTGGCAGCAACCTCACTCCTTATAAACTCTGCCCCGTCTATCATGGCATTGAGATAGTTGTTCTTAACCTGGTCTCCTTCAAGTGCCTTGTTATAGGCTCTTGCCATATAGAGATAGGTATCTGTAAAGTTCTGCCCAATTTCCAGTTCGCCATGTCCCCATGTTGCCCCACCGTCATAGGCGAATGTAATATTGTTTACACCATTGATATATACAGTACACAGGTGGTGGGCGCCATCATTCTTACCTGCATAGTTGCGCTGCCACACAACAGTAAGATGGGTGATGGTATTCTCTTTATACTGAACCGTCTTTGACTGGTTGGCAGAGTTGGTTATCTCTATGGATGTCGGGTACACCTTCAGGCCCTCAGTCCCATTGGAAATGGAAAGTATGGGAGAGTCATAGTCCGATGGGTAGCCACTCTGAAGCATCATCTCAAGTGTGTAGCCAGTCCATACTGAGTCTTCAAGGTTAGGTATGAGATATATGGGCACACTGACATGGGTGCCAGCTGGAACTACAAGGGAATAGAACCCGCGAAGGTCTCTGTACCAGGCATCGCGCGTAAAGGTAAACCCTGTCCATGTCGCCTCATACTCATCTCCATTCACAATGTTGACGAAGTTTTCCCTGTTCTCTTCACTGTTGTCCCGAAGTCCCGGCCGCATATAGAACCATGCGTCTGGAGTAGCTATGTAGGCATGAGAGTTGTCAACGGGAATTGTGGTCTCTTCTGTGTTGTCTGTTGCTTCTGCTGAGACATTTAGGCTCAGGCCACTTGAGGCTTCGCTATCATAGTCAAGTGAAAGGGTATAGGTATATTGTGTCTCTGCATTGGCCACGGTAAGCAACTGGTCAGTAATGATGCTTGTAGTCTTGCCTGCGTTTGCATCTGTAAGGGTAATATTAACAAGCACCGAGGTTGTGTTGTAGGTGGCATAGGAGAAGACAGGAGAAGTGGTGAAGTTCACAGCTGCCTCTGCCACATTGTTGATACATACAAGGGCCACACTGCCGACATCACTGGTCTCTATACACATGATATTGTAAGTATATCCAGAGAGAACCACATCATCACTACTCAACCATATATGGATAGCATGAATCCCCGTGGTAAGGGGGAAGTCACTGCTGTCTATGGTCAGGGTAGTAGCAGTAGTGGTATAGGAAGTGTTGGAAGAATAGCTCTCAGTCACCACCTCCGTGCCATCGACGGCAATATGAACTGTTTTGGGAACATTGCCTGCAAAACGGATGTTGTTGATAACATAATCGCTACCCTGAATCCACGGAGTATTCCATGTATGGGTAACTGTGAGGGAAAGGGAGGTGACAATGGCAGTATAGACATTAGTTTTCGTGGTGTTTGAAGTCTGACCAGTAACAGTTACCCTCACACGGTTGCTGCCTGTTGAAATAAAGGGACGGATGTCAAAAGTTGCCGTACCTCCATGTGCAAGTTCTCCCTCATATCTCTGGACATATCCATTGCCCGAATCTATGGCAACAATATAATTGTAGTCTTCATTGACATCGGTATAGGTTTCCGAGCCTATCCTGCCTTCCTGTGTGGTGGCTGAAATGGTCATCAACCTTTCAGTTTCACTGGTAAGGACATAAAAACTGTTGCCGAGGTCATTGGTTATAGTGATTACATAAAGAGTGGAACTCAGGCTGATATTGAACAAGGGTGTAGTATCTCCCTCCTGCGCATAGAAGTTAAGCATCGTACCAGTAAACTCACCATAGCTGGGTTTAGTGGCAAGTCCTGACTGTAGGCTTGCAAGCCTTTCCTTAATATATCTCTGTACACTCTCTCCACTGCAAGGCAGGTTATTGGTACTGGCGTCCCCTACAGCCCAATCCGTTTCCGCACTGGTTATTTCTCCATGAAAATAGTTCTTAGCCATAGCCTTTAGTTTTATCCGTTGTTCCAACAATCATCGTTTGTCCAGGGAAAGTCATTACGCCACACCCCAGAAGCGTAGCAGCTGCGAATTTTCGACCATACAAGTTTGCCCAGGTGATAGACAAATGCCATCCCTTGTTTAAGGTGCTCAATCGCGCCTATTGCCTTATCTCCAATGTATATCATTACTCTTCCTCAATAAAATACCATGTTCCATTATTCTTCTCCGTGTCAGACAGGGCATCATACTGCGCCTCGGTAAGTTGCACAAATATGCTTCCCTCAAACTCTGCCAGCTTCACAAACTGGGTCCCGTCCCAAGCATAGTCAGCATAAGAGTTAGTGCCAGGAACCCTGTAAATCTTATTGGCAACACCCGTGGATGGGAGAGCACCTATAATCACATCATTATGGATGGTGCTCACAAGGTTGTTGACCTCAGTCTTCGTGTATGTGCTGGTCTTGTCTGCCTTCTGTTCAAGGGCCTCATACACACCTCCAGAAGTGACAGGGCGGGTGCTGTTGATTGTGGGGGCAGGGTCAAAAGTCAAGGCATCCTGCTTCCCACTGAACGTAGCGAAGTCCTCCTTAGTCAGCACACCTGTCTTGTTTGCCGAAGCATTAGGGATAGGCACTTCTGCCGTCTGCTCCGAAGCATCGACTGTCACTTTGTAGATGTTCGGTTCTACATCAACGCTGACACTCTTTATGCCTCCCACCTCACTTGTGGATGCTGTCTTCAGGCTTATCGTAGAACCACTAATGCTTATACCATCACCTGCTGTAGGTGCAGGGGAATTAGTTTGTACATACTCCTTGACTCCTTGCCATGTGGGTATCTCCTTGGCAGCGGCACTTGATGTTGCGGAAGGAGCACCTTTGACACTCCCCAATTGAACCACATCTACATCTGAGGTTCCTCCATTTGTTGCAATAGTGACCTTCTTGCCTTCTACAATGTTGTAAGTCTCGTTGTTGGAAACAGATGTGACAGACTGGGCACTCTTATCTGCCTTGCCACTTATGTCCTGAGCCGTCAGGTAAGTGTTATTGTCAACACTTCCATCTGCCTTTAGGAACTGGGAAGATGTGCCACCTGTTTTCTTGAATGAAGTGGCTTGAACTTGTGCAGGAAATGTGGCATTTTGAGAGGCATCAAAAGCATATATATGACCAGTCTTTGCCATAGTGGAAGGAGTTGCCCAACCTACTCCTCCGTATCCAAATATTTTATAGATATATAGTCCTGATGAACTACCAGAATAGCCTGTGCATCCGAATATAAATTGCCACTCACCATATTGTGAGCCTTTAGTATTACCATAGGTAGCAGTCCCGACAATATTAATGACATTATATCCAGTCCAACCTGTGATAGGAACTTGGTCTGCTCGTGTAACCCATGTATCTACATTATTCTCATAGTTCTGCTGGGTTCTGCAACGAATAGTACAATAACAGCCAGTAGAACCATTTGTTCCGACAAAGATGATAAACTTATTTAAGACGGTATATATTCCAGCGGCACTTGTGTGAAGTGTCACACGGAGCATATAATCGGTAGAGCTACCTCCTGCTGTTGAACTCTTCCCGATGTAAAAGTTTCTACCAGAGGAGAACAATCCGACCTTCGCATCATCTGTGGCCTCATAGTCAAGCCAAGTTTCCCCACCATCAGTAGAATATGCGACAACAATGCCTGCAGCTTTGGCGAACATAGTTCGGGGTGCCCCAAGCTCAGCAACTAAAGCAGCATCAATTGGGCCATAGTTCCCAGCAAAGTTTTTGCCTCCCCACGCAAGATACGCTTCATATTGTGTAAGCTCTGAAGCATTAGCTAAGTTACCATTACCAAGTACTACTTGGTTAGCATTCCCTCCACTCGTTATAAACTTGGCAGCACTTACATGGTTACTATCATTAATAGTCACACCACTATTCTGTAAATTTCCAGATGTGCCATCATATCTCGCGATAGCATTGTCAGTAGATGTTGTTGGCTTGGTTGGAGCCTTTCCCTCTATGTATGCAGCAATAGCGGCACTATCTGCTATCTCTCCATTGCCACCTGGGTCTAACTCATCCCTAATGTCCGTTGGCTGTATGGCAGTAGAACCCTTGCTTGCACCACTGCGGATTTCATTCAAGTCGGATATGGTGTCTTGTTTGCCCGAAAGTTTAGTATTCAGGGCATACCATGAGGGAGCCACATAGGGCCGTTGCGCTGTACCTGGTGCATAGGAGGTGACGACTGTGCCAATGGAAACATTGTCAACCTTGACATCAGTCTGTCCATTAGCAGGAGTGCCTTCGCTTGACTCTGTTGCATCTGAGTTGTACTTTTCAAGTTCTACCTTCCCTACCGCCTGTGCCTGGTTGACCCACACCCTTATGGCACCTCCCTTGTAGTAAAACACAGGATGCTCCATGCGAAGCTCCACGGCAGTAGCACTATAGGCTATACCAAAATAGATGTATATCTTACCATCCTCAGTTGAGGGCAATGTCTGCACATAGGGAGTATCAGCATCTATGATTGCACTACCATCACTCTGTGGGGTACACTTGATATAGACAGGCGCCTTTGTTGTGAGGGCAAGGGCAGCACCAGTTCTGTTGAAAGAGTAGCCAAGAGTGATGGCATACTGTTGCCATATAGCAGTGGCAGTCACATCGGCATTGGCGGCAAATGCAGAGGTGGAATGGCAGTACACAATAGGGCCGAATGGGTTGATTGGCCTCTGGTTCACAGCCTTTGCAGATGTGGCATTGTTGGTAGAATCCACACTTGAAGGAACCCAATGAGTGTTGTCCGCAGAGGTAAAGAGCACCTTGTAATACCTGAAGGCATCAGTGGTCTTAAGAATACCATTGTTAGTCCTAAGTTGGTAGCCGATGGTATTGGTGTTGCTGTCATATCCCCTGTAACAGTCCCAGCACCCACCACTCACTCTTGTGCTGTTATAGACAAAGAGCATGGTATATGCCTTGTTGAAGATGGTGGTGTCCCTTGTAGCATCAGCAAGGTTGGTATATACAGGCTTTGCCCCAAGTCCGTTGATGTTCAGTGTAAACCCACTTGCACTTGTCACCACATCATTGGTAAGGTAACAGCACACACCATCTTCAAGTTTAGTTATCCCTGCCACCGTAGCGGTGAATACAGTAGCCGTAGATGTAGAATCCACCTTCCCAAAGGGAATACTTGCCGTTCTCTTGGCCGTGAAGTTCGTAATGTCGATGTTATTCTGCACAACCGAGAAATCATTCTCATTGTACAGGAGGGAATAGTCCGAGATACAGAACACAAAATCTCCCGCCTCACAGACCTTGCCAGCATAAGTTCCTGCTGTCCCAACTGCCCAGTACCATCCTGCCTTATATGAAGTGAGGTTGCTTAACTGTGAAGGTGATGTCAGTGTCCCGTGGAATGTGGTAGCACCTACCTGTGCCGTCTGTATGGCACCTGCTACATAGTTGACTACATTGGAACATGTCGGGATAGCAGAATCCTCATTTGCCGCGCCAAATGCGTTGTCAACCGCTGTGTCCATGATAAACGTAGCACTCGACGGGCCAGATGGCGTGTCTATCTGTATTGTCTTCGTCGGCAAGGTGGAAGAACCATTCGCTATAAACTGATTCTTCTTGTCCGACTTATCTTCAAGCAGGGTAGTTATCCTGCTCCACAGCCATCCGAGACTGATTTTTCCAAGAAAACGATGTCCACTTGTATCTCCCATGACCTCACACCTCAACAAAATCCATTAATAGAATATCCATATCCGTCCCTCTCTCGCGAATCTTCTTGTTGTTAAATCTCGCGTATAGAAGGGGGCACCAGTCATCAAGAATCCTTGGAGAGCATACGGAGGCATATCTCTCTTCGCAGGACGGCTTGTAGGCGAAGTCGTAGTCAACCTCCCAGTTGTAGAGGTTGCGGCCAAACCAGAATGTGATGTTCGGATAAGACTCTTCAAGCGCCTTGCACCATTGCGCAAAGAGCTTCCTCGACTCCGCCGTGCAATCCTTCCGGCTGCGTACATCATGCACAACGCGGACAACGGTGTCCCCCTTGTAGTCAAGCCATTGGAGACTCCCCTGTATGTCATACAGTGTGCCATAGTCAAAAGCATTATGCACGACATGCGGCTCACCGCCTATGGACTTCAGACGGAGGTCGAAGCAACGGACACCATGTGCATACTGCGCTCCAATAGCCAGGTTCTGACACCGGGCCGTGAAAGCAATCATCCTCTGCCACCGTTTTTGGGGTGGCAGGTAACTCCATGAGTTGTGACTTCCTAATATGTATAACTTCTTCTCCATGTTAAAACCCGCAAACGTCTATAATGTCCTGATACGTCAGCTCTGATACATCCTGTAGGTCTCCCATTGTGTCAAGCATGTCCTTGTGTTCGGACACCTCTGTGCCAAGCGCATTCCACTCTTCAGCGGCAATCTGGTAGGTTGTGTCCGTTACTGGCCGCCTATTAATCTTGTGAAAGTTAATCTCATTGTAGTCCATAGTGTCATGTAGTTATGTCGTCAAGCCCAAGAGTATATCTATCATAGTAGCCACGAGTAGTTGAAGAAATAGACCATGCAATAATTTTAGTGCCATTATCGTCAAACTCCTTACATTCAAGAGTTATATAATCCGTCGTCGGAATTGGGTCGCCGACAAAGTATGCTTCTTCTGGATTTACATTGTTTATGGTGTTCGCATTTTCAACTTCCTCATAAATTCCACGAATATATAATGCTGGGCCGCCCTTTACGGTTGAACTTCCTGTATATGCAGATGCACCATAAAAAGACAATGTTATTTTAGTTCCGAGCAATTCCCGTGCATCATTAGCCATTTCCCCAATAAATTTGTTTAGGTAATGAATCCAATCGGGATTATTAAGTACATTCTCTCCATCGGCCGTATGATAAGTTTCGTCATATAACATTGTTCCTACATTAGATGACCCACCGTATGAAGCAGTTATGTCCGATTTGAAATTTCTATATAATCCAAGTCCATTGTAGGACACATTATTCTCTTTCGATGGAAACCAAGACATATATTGAGAACGCCCATAAATATCATTTGATAGGGGTATAAAGAATGGAAGGTTTATATAGAAGTCTCCTGAAACTTGACCATTAAAGTCTGCATAATCTTCTACTGGTAAACCATCGTCTAAATACCCGTACCCCGTTGGGAATACATATACATCGCCTTTATATAATGTTCCAGAACCGCTATAATAATATTGATTCCCATCTGGTGTCGCATAAAAGGCAAAACTTTGTCCAAGATTTTTATATTGTATAGTATTCTCATATTCCCCCGTCCATGCACTAACTTCCCTCTTCGTAAAGTCTTTTATATTAAACTCATGAAGAATAGTAGTCTTATGGGTAACAAAACCGCTAAAATTTCCTTTCATTGCATCCACCGTGCCATCGGCAAACACCTTGAAGGTGGCGCTGTCGGCATCCTGCCCACCGCTCCACAGATAATACTGTTTGCCATCGCCGTCCACACGGTTGCCCATTCCGGCGAGGACAGTTCCGAGGTTGTCCGTAATCACAAAGTTAGAGCCTGTGAGCATCCGTATGTAGGCATTCTGGGCAATGAGGTAGGTGAAGAATGCGCTGAGCGCATTGACAGAGATGGGCTGGAACGGAGCGCGTGTCAGATTCAGGTCTCCGGCAAGCGTCCCACTGCCCGTTGTTGTGAGATATTGAGTCAATTCCCCAGGTGTCAGGAAAGTAGCCGCCAAGTCCAAGTCGCTGTCGCTCTGATAATGGAACCCGTAGATGCACTCATACGCCATGTAGCCGCTCTGTACCAAACTCTGCGGATAGCCAACAACGATGTAGTCTTTATATCTCACGGCGACGGCAGTCTCAGTCCCGTCAAAGAAGTTCATGCCATTAGGAATGACATTCTGATGCACGCGGACAACGGGGCCAGCAAGCCCCTTGTCTCCCTTGTCACCCTTGTCTCCCTTTGCCGCCTTGATAAGTGGAATCTCCTTCTTGATGAGGTAGGTGTCCACCATCTCGTCAGGATTGGAGGCGTTGATACTTGATGCTGCGAACAGCTCCACTACATCAACCGAACTCTCAATCTCCCTGTAGGGCATGGAGAAGATAGCAAGGTTTGCACCGTTGAAGAGCAGTGTTCGCGTGTCACCCGTCCGCTTATACACCCGGCAATAGCATGGGAAGGCAGCGCGGACACCGCCGTTGTCGGTATAGAATCTGATGGAGCCGCCAAACTCTCCCTTGTCAGTCGCCGTGTCTATGGCGATGTAGTCCTTCTCCGTCTGGCAGATGTAGTTCACGCCCGTCTCACCATACACACCGATGACGTGTGGAGCTTCTGTCTCTTTGACTCCATCTGGCAAGATGGCATCCTCGTAATGATCCCCGATATCGTCTATCGTCCCGTCGATTAGAATGGGATATTGTAGCGTCTTGCGCCACATGTAAGGGCGGAACTCGTTAAAGAAGTATGCGCTTTCTTCGTTGGAAAAGAAAGACTGGTCCGGGTTCCAGTACACAAGCTCCGCGCCCATTCCAACACCGCCTTCATTCAGATCCTTTGTTTCGCTTGTCGTATAATAATGTATGTCTCGTGTTGCCGGAATGAAATTGACGGTCACAATTGCAAGTTCCACATTTGTATTATTGACAACCAGATGTACATTAAGACTCTTCCGAGATGCAAATGCGGTGATAGGAAGAACTGCTTTTCCGGTGGTTGCGCCGGAGAAAACAAGCGGAGTGTCATCGCTACTATCCTCGCTGTCAACGGGATCATAGAAAAGTGCAAGGCCGGCCGTCCTGAACCATGCCTCATTAATATAGAATACACTTCCGTCCTGGGCAATAGAGCGGATAAAGATGTTGATATTGTTTTCCGGGATATATCTTCCAGAGGTGTCGTCGTAGCTTACGGTCCCCGAGGATAGTTCAATCTCGAATTTTTCCTTTGTCTCGGCAATTATAGTAATGGTGCCTGTGGCAATTGTGGAAAAACCGGTAATCTCCGACTCGTCGGCAACGCATGCTGATATATAGAATGTTGCAGAAACAGAGGCCGAGAAGTCGTCGGTTCCGGAACTGCCAGCCTCATGCTTCAGCTCTATGCTATCTGTAAATCCATTAGCCTTACTTGCGTTCCACTGGTTGTCCGTGTTTGTATTGCCGGTATTCCTTGTAATCATCCAGCGGTCAACACTCGTAGTTGCTGCCTCGTCAAATCCTTTTATCAGAACCGGACTAAGAATGATACTCCCCCCCCATCTCAGGTATGGAACGCCTGCATCCATGCCCTCACTTCGTATTTCCACGCGCAGCGGCAGAGAGTCGGGGTCAAGGCTCCATTCCTTGTTGTACTCGTCTGTGCCAAGTATTCCCGTGTCAAGGTTCACGGTACGCAGGTTGTTTTCTGGAAGACTGACCTCCCCCATGCGGACATACCAGTTGTCAGGGTCTATTGTGCCGTAATAATCCCTGCTCTCGCCGTCGGTGGTTACGCATGGGTATTTGTCCGTCCACTTCGACCCTCTCATCTCCATCGGCGCAAATACCAGGTAGGCATTGCTATTGTCGGACTTTGAGAGGCGGGCATAGATAGTGTAGGGCTTCCCACTTTCCGCCAATCTTCTGTTGCGTCCTTTCAGTGTCCACTCCTGATATGTGCTATCCACCATACCAATACCCGCGCGTCCAGACCACACCTTGATTTTGGCGCCATTCGCTATGTACACAGACAAATCGTTGTAAGAGTTGTTGGAGTTGGGCGTGATACTGATTGCGGATGGGGCTATATAGTGAACTGGTGATGTGCGTGGCATTCTTTTTTTAAATGCAAAATAAGCGACGAAGTGGGTGCCGGTCAAGGGCAAGCCTCTGCCCTTGACCGGCGAACATTGGTGAGATAAATTTGTTCTGTGCCGATAATGTATATCGGCATGAAAGAATAACGACTAATTCGTATATGGAACATCTTTCTCTCGAGATATTCGACCGCGAAGGAACGGGAAGTAAGTACGCCTGGCTGCCTGAGGATGCCAGCATCACCATCACCGACACCAGTGAGATATTCGCCAGCGGAGATGTATGGTCGCATAGCTTTTCTCTGAATATTCCTGCCAATGTCCACATCTTCGGTACCAGCGGTGATCTGCATGGATCCCGTCTGCACGATCAAATCAACAAACGAAAGGCACGGCTGTGGGTGGAAGGCTTACCGCTTTATATGGGTTATCTCATGCTGGACGATGAAGTTGACGTGGATGAGAACGGTAATGTTGACGTAAGGTTTGAGAGCGGCAATAAGACTTTCGATGAAATGATTAAGGGTACAAAAGCCAGGGAGGTGAGCGTCGGCGACGTGGTAATTGGCGTGGCACTGAACCGTAAAAGAGTCGTAGGAATCAAAAGACCATGCGGAGTATTTAGGCTTGATGGCCTTGCTGCGTATGTGGCAAAGAATCATCACCATGAAGGGCTGGACGGATATTTTTGTTATTTTAGTGTAGGGAAGTATGACGAATGGGTAAGAACCCCTTACGCTCAACGCTGGCCGAAACTTGTGAAAAGCCATGGAAATATATATGACAGCAATGGTATCGCTGAAAATAAGGATTATACTAATGTCCAGATGCCCTACGATGCAGGGCATCCGTTCTGTAATATCAACATCTGCTATCCATTAAAGGCAACGAAAATTACGGATGGACAGTCGGAGGAAGTTGCCGGTCGTGGCTATACCATTCGTCTTGCACATGGAACCGCAACCACTGATGGCGGAGATCGCCAGACACGTTTCAACAACTCGCCCAATTTCTATCTGCTGCATTTTGTTGACAGACTTTTCAAAGACCTTGGAATACACGTCGCAGAAAATCAGGCCCTGAACGTGGAAGACCTGCGACGTGTATTTATGCTTAACTACGGTTGCCACTACGAAGAGATTGAGGATGAGTATGAAGATGACGAGATGGACAGCCATGCCACTCCGAGAAAGAAGGTTGGACGATATGGTCAGTTTTATTTGCCACTTATTCAAACCGGGTCAGGCCGTGCCGGTGGTTATCTGCCTGTAGCTGGATGGGAAAATGCAGGGAAGCAGGTTCTTGCGGACGAAGAAATAATAGGCAAGGCACTGTTGCGAGATTTGGTTTTAAAAGAGAGGGGCAGTGTCATTCAAAATTTTGGATCTGTTGAGTGCCGGATTGCAACAGCACAATCCAATATTCCATCCTTCCCGTTTGAAGGTGGGTTGCAGTTTGAACTTATAAAAGATGAGCATGAGGAGGAAACAGGCGGATACTCTGCCTACCTCGCTTATGCTACGGGGGAAAACTACCCAAATGTGGAGATAAGCGAGATTGTCAACGCCATGAAGTCAATGTTCGGCATACGCCTTATTTTCGATAGTGATTATTCAACAGTTCGCATAGTTCTGCTTCGCAACATACTCCGAAATAGCGATGTACAGCACATTAACTGCGATGTCCTCCCTGCGATTAAACAAGAGAATAACATACGCGGTTTCCGCATGACATACGGGAAGGGAAGCGACAGCACGAGCTTCTATTATAAGGGGTTTGCCGACTTGTTCGTCCGAAGTGCAAAGATATGGAAGGACACAACCGACAAGCACGATTACTCAAAATGGAACCTTGATGCGGACTATGATATTATCAATTCGCAGGTTTCTGCCTTTAACAAGACATGCTATGTCACTCCGGTGAACGGAAATGCCTATGGTGTACAGGTCGATGAGGATGAAGATGTACTTTTCCCATCTCTGTTCGAGTGGGCAGGGTTTATGGATGCCGAGGACGGCGACTGTTCCGGAGCGGATGAAACCGTCGAGGAAATACAGTGTGTGGCTGCACCAGTTATAATGAACGAAATTAATGGGACATACGCTTCGCTGTTCGACAGCGATCTGAAAGCACCGTCAGGCGCTGCGCAAAAGATAGGAACTTTTGCCAGGGCAACCTACCAGCCTCAGGAACTTACGAACGAAACCGTGTATGCAGGAATGGACATTGCAAGTAACTATACGATATCTGGCAAGCTCGAAATATTCCTTAGCGAAGGATTCCAGATCCGTATGCTTGACAACTACGCTATAAGCAACGGCGGCACTCCATTCGACGAGGCGGACCCCGGCCTGTGCTTTGGCATCATGCGCGGAAGCGGAAGCGATGCCCATGTGAGATATTATGAAGATCAGGATGACGGCGAAGAGAATGATGCGTGGGAAATCGTTCCCGGGAACGGGGCAATTGTACACCCGGACACCTGTGACAGCTACGGGAACGAGTGGGACTATGACGGGGCGACTGGCTATAAGCGTGTCTGTACCAGTCCTGCTGACGCGGTGGAGGCAATGTCTGCCATGTTCCCTGATACACACTTTAGTCTTACCACCCGCTCATCCAGCACTTATATGACAGGATTTTTCCTTCCGGCCGTTACCGACAATACGGGAAAATCCCACACTTTGCTCATGGCTGGAGCTACTAAGGACCAATCTCCATTGATGCCAGGCATCATGCGTCAACAATACATCAACGACCTACAGGGAAAGAGCATCGAGCAAATTCTTGAATGGGACACTAATCATTATAACCTACTCATAGAAACTGACAGTTCCAGAGAGAGGGCGCAGACGCTACTTAATCTGCAGAAACTGGCATACTCCAATGGAGGGCCAGTTACCGTGAGTGGTGGAACGGATGTGTCACAGGGACGTTTCTCCCTTAAGCTCCGGGCAGAAAAACTCAACCCGAACTTCGATCCGAACAGACCTGAATACAGGACCGTTGAGACCAAGGCCGAAGCGGCAGAGACAATGACTGAAATGTTTGAAGGCTCCAACGCGGATTTACTGAATCGCCCAAAGATATCAGGGACGGTCATGCGTGCAAAAGGCTGGGACGTAAACGAAGATGGTTACTTTACACTGTATGGCATTATATACTCTCTACTCGACAACAAAGGCAAAGCCCACGACGTGTTGTTCACTCCAATCAAAAATAACGGGGACGTCTTGACCCCAAGTGAAATGGAAAACTATGCAACATATTTCAATGGTTTTTCCATGGGTTTTGCATCTTCGTATGACCATGAGGCTTACGCCTTGATGATAGATATTGACACATCGGAGAGCAGGTCTTCGCTCCTGCAGGAACTACAGGTAATGTACTATGCCGATAGCACGGAGAATATACAGCCAATAAGTGTAAAAGACAATCCGCGCTATCTTGACATCACAACGCCGAATCTGCGCGGCCGGGGCTTGTGTGACAAATTCTACAAGGAATACAGCTATTGGATGAGGAATGCACGCATCGCCAGGAGGAAAGTTCCCATAGGGATGGCGCAGCTGCTCTCCATTGATAAAACGGTACGTGTCAACGTGGGTGACATTACAGGTTTTATTCTGAAAATGCAATACACCGTAAGCAACAAGACGGGACTGGGAATGGTTGAAATGGATATTATGTACATCTAAAAAGCGATTACATCGCAGTATAGACACTGTATGGCACAAAACATAGTAACGATTTCAGGGATGTTCGGCGACGACAAGACATATTTTGCCGGCTCACCCGTAGTGATAGGCATTCATGGGCTGGAATGGCCTGAAAGCAGTCCGTTCACAATCGTACATATCGAGGTTTTATATGACAACAATATAGTGGGCAGCTTCCGGGCCGATGCTGGAGGACAGACTGAAGTCAGCATTGATATTGGCTCTGCCCTCCGGGCAATATGGAGCGACTATACATTTGCCAAGGAGGTTGAAGCGGCGAACAATGCTGCAGAATCCGCTGCATCTGGAGTATTCACCCCAAGCGGAGGGAGCGACTTCGATGCAAATGGGATTAGAAAATACCGCACATATTACCTGCGGATTAGCACTGAGTATTTGTCCAGCGATGACGGCGGCGTGTTCACTGTCACGCAGTGTGTTGACCAGAACGGGAACACGAACATACCAGGGGGGAGGTGCATGATTGGGTGGCTCACGGAATGGGAACGCAGCAACATCGTGGACGAAGCGGATGCCGACGCCTCTCATCTGGAAAATACGAACCAGCGCGACGGAGACGCCAGCACAAAGCCGACAAGCACACCTGAACGGGTTGGCAGCCAGAGCATCACATCCTGGGTGGATGTGAGCAACAACGGGACGCAATGTGTGTTCTATGCTCACGAAAACGGCTCACCCGACAGCCCCGCCTCCCATGCACCGATTGTACTACGCGATAGCATTCCATACACAGACTTTCTCTTCATCAACCGTCGCGGAGCCATCGAAACATGCAGCGGCATGACGAAGGAGACTATGGAAATAGACGTGAACGTCACACAATATGCTCGCGTGGAACAACCTACGTTCCGCCCCAGCCGAAGTCTGATGGCCTTCGGCACCGACGGCAGACGGTCGTGGCAGATGTCCAGCGGCTACGTTACCCGCGAGTGGGCCGACTGGTGGACAATGGAGTTCCTGAGCGGTAAGCGCAAGCAGTGGTGGATGCGCTACCGGCGCGACGGCAGAGACATGTTTGTTCCCGTCATCGTAAAGCCCGCCAAGAACAGCGTCAGCATCTACGACAAGACAAAACAGCAGATGCCGCATGTGGACTTCACAGTGACACTGGCGCTGGAGGGGTAGGCTGCCCTTGATTTTTGTGGGCGATATTTCGATATTGCGATATAACGTAATAACGCAAAGACTATGACCGAAATCATTATCACGGCGCTTCTGAGTGCCATTACCAGCGGAGGACTGGCCAGCATTTTCACCCTACGCGCAGCAAGGCGAAAGGCCGACGCCGACGCCATGCAGTCGGTACAGGATGTCTATCAACAGGCCCTGGCCGACCAGCAGAATTACATCGGCAAGTTGAAAGAAACGCGCGACCACCTGGTAACCGACCGTGAGGAGATGCGCCGCGAGAACAACGAGTTGCGGGAACGCCTAAACAACATGGATGAGAAAGTACGACAACTGGAATACGACGTGGCCCGCAATGGTAGAATGATGACCGCCCTGCGCCCTTTCCTTTGTGGTCGGTTGGATTGCCCCAACCGGACGATGGTGGACCTGGGCAAAGCCACAGAGGTTGACGATGTGGAGCCTGCCGTGACATCGCACCCCAACCGCGCCCGCAAGGTCAAGAAATAGTATCGTAGCACTTTACGTTCTTCATGGGTTTTTAAGTTAGTTAATGCAAAAGGCCGCCGTCCGTAAGGATAGCGGCTTTTTGCATTTTTCTCGCGGAGTAGCGCGAGGCTCGGTGGCAAGGTCAGTCGAAACCGAAGGCGTGGTCCAATTCCTCCGTAGCTGGGTCGGCTGGACTGGGGCGAAGGTGGGCTGGCATGACCGTGGGTTCAAGAAGAAAACGTGGCAGCCATGCTTCGTCTGGACGAACGCCGGGAGTGTCGCAGAAGCGAATGCGGAGGTGACCGTGCCGTTCATCGACCGCCTCTCCCACGCGGTCGCGCCAATGGCGGACAAGGGCGAGCAGGGCACGGCGGTAGTCGTGTATGGACTCGTAGCCATGCAGCAGGTGATCGTCGAGCGGCGCGTTCCGAAGGTCGGGTAGCACGCGGTAGAATGTGGGGATAGTCTCTGTTTTCGTCATGTCGTTATTTGTTATGCCAAGATTTCGTCGGTTTACCATGTTTCCATCTGGTCGAACGCATCGGCTGCCTGCAGGGGCGGCTGTGGCGTTCCGGCTGTTTTTGCAGATATATCCTCCTCTGGCTCGTCCTCCCAACGCCTGTGGTTAAGATACCCTTGAGCATACATGCGGCTGATGCCGCGTTTCTTGCAGTCCTCACAATAGCGGTCAATGCCGTTGATTGCGGCTTGCTTGTCTTTAGCGGGGAGACGGTTCCATGCCCGCTCGGCGGCTATCTTGTCGCGCTTCAGAGCATAGAGATTCCAGAACTCGGCAAAGGTGGGAGCGTTCTTTTCTTTCGTCATTACGTTATTTCGTTGTTTTGTCATTGTAGCTGATTACTTCGATGCAGTCGCTCTTCTTCCAGGGGGAGAACCAGCGGCGTCTGCGGGTGAGCAGGAGGGTGTAGAGCAGGTCGTGGGGTGGTTCTTCCTGCACGACATGGAGGGCGAAAGGGGCGTTGTTGTAGTCCCATCCTGACCGAGGTGGCAGGTAGGCGGCATAGGCGCGGAGGCGGCGCACCGTTTCAGGTATATCGATCTCGATTTGTTGCACTGGGTTGTCGCCGGGGGTCATGGCGTGCAGGGCAGCACGGGTCACGTATGCCTCATGCTTGTCCTGCTTCATTTCGAGAAAACCCTGCTGCTCGTACTGATGCAGCATCTCGAAGTAGTCGAGCCAGGGGTGAAGGTCTTTATGCTTGCTCATTGTCGGAGGAGGGTGCTTTGTGGAGATACACGTCGAGGATTTTTGTCTCGCTGATGTTCGACTTCTCATAGTCAATCATCGTGCCTTGCATGGCGACGTTGATGTTCTGCACGGCATTGTCGAGCGAGGTTGCCTGCACGAGGTAGGTCACGCTGGTGCGCTTCTCCTTGGCAGTCTTATCGTCGAGCGTAATGAAGGCGAGCTTGGCCTTGAACCAGCGGGAGTCGGAGTTGTTCTGCTGCTCCAAGGGGCGGTGAAATACTTTCTTTGCCACCAGGAAATCTCCTTTCTGGAATGCACGAGTCATTTCCTCCACTTCGTTTTGGAATTTCTTGGCAACGTCAGACATGAGGATAATTTCCTTGTAGGCGGCCTTCTTTACGTCGGTTACTTCAAACTCGCCACTGAAGTATTGTTTCATTTCCTCAATGAAACGTGTCTCTGCTTCGCTGAACGAGAGGGCTTCGACGACGTACTGTTCTGTCACTTTCTTCTGCAGGCCGTTCTCCTGCGTTTGGTCGTAGCGCACCTTGCACTCGAACCAGGTTGATGTAATTGTTTTCATTGTTTGTTGTTTTTATTTGTTTATATTCTTCAGTTTCTTGCTCAGTGCCTCGCAGAGCACACGGCTCATGTTCACTTCCACGGCATTGCCGATGTACTTCTTCTGCTCGGCCTGGGTGCCTACCAGCACATAGTCGGTGGGGAAGCCCATGATGCGTTTCAGTTCGCCGATGTTGAGCATACGCATACAGATGTCGATGATGCCATAGGCGGCCATGAACTCCTTCACCTTTCGTGTCCAGGGACTGTCGCTCTCGTAGATGGCGATGCCCACCGCGCCTTCCTTGGTGGTAATGAGGTAGGGCGGCATCTTATCCATACGCGCAATGAGCGTAAAACAAGGTTTTTCGACAGAGCCGCCTGCTGATGCAAACTGAGGATTCATCAAGTAATGATACTTGTGACATGCTGTTATGACTGGTGCCGGCCCATCGATAGATCTTCCGACATTATTGAAGTCGGTGCTCATCACCCACGGCTTGCAGGTAACAATTTTCTGTTTTGGCGTAGTGAGCACGGCGGGGTTCGGCTGTTCAATGCTGGAGAGCTGACCGCCGCCGCTATATTCGTTGGCGATGAACTTCGTGCTCACCAGAGAAATCCTGTCCTTCGTGGTCACGGTGGGTGCAGGTGCGTCAACCGATGAGTTGTAGCCGTTCCCGTAGTAAGCCGTCACGAAGGCGTGGTGGTCGATGGTGGTCACGGTGCCGGCCGGCTGCTCGATGTCGATGTTCTTGCTCTCCGGGTCGCCGCTGAACTGCTTCGAGAGGAACTGGCACTTCACCAGTCCGAGGCGGTTCTGGCAGGCCACCGTGGGACACGGCTCGTCAATAGAGGGTGCGTTGTGGTGGTTCTGCCGATTCATGGAGTTGTACTTCAATATCCATGCCTCGTGCTGCTTCTTGCCTCCGGCTACGAACTTCACCAGCCCTGCATAGATGCGCTCCAGCGTCTTCTCGCAGAGGGGCTTCTTGCGGGTGAAGATGCTCTCGCCGTCGTCGTCGAGGTCGAGCACGTCGCGCACAGCCTTCCACTTGTGGTACATGCGGAACATGCCGCCCTCGTCACCGTTCTTGGCGTAGGTCTGTTCGGGGAAGGCTATCGGAAGTCCCTTCTTGGCGAACTGCCCGAAGAACCGCTTGCGCGAGGTGTAGGCCCCAAAGTCGGCGGCGTTCAGGATGCGCCAGTCGAAGTTGTAGCCGTATTCGCATACGTTCTTCACCCACCTCAGGTAGTCGCTGCCTTGGTCCTTGCTCACGGGCTTGCCGTTCTCGTCGAGTGCGCCCCAGCACATGAACTCCTCCACATTCTCAATCTGGATATAGTCTGTGTCAAGTACTTCAATGTAGCGAAACAGATGCTCGGCCAGCGTGCGGCTGTCGGCGTCGCGTGGCTGTCCGCCCTTGGCTTTTGAGAAATTGGTACATTCCAGTGATGCCCACAGCACCACCTTCGCTTCGGGGTATTTTTCTTTCATCTTCCGTAGGTGATTCAACATCGGGGTCAGCTCCAGCGTGCGGATGTCCTCAGTGAAGTGGAGCGTGTGCGGATGGTTGGCCTGGTGTGAGAGTATTGCGTTCTTGTCGTGGTTGACGCATGCTATCACCTCGGCGCACTTCCTGCCATCCACACGGGCATACTCCACGCCGCTTGACGTGCCGCCCGCCCCGCAGAAGAGGTCGATGTATAGTAGAGTTATATTATTTTTCATGTTAAAAATTTAGACTTAATTGTACTGGCGTTTTTGGCTGTTTTGCTTTTGTTTTCTCAGTCCTCCTTATACTTCTTTATCACTTCATCGCAGATGCGGAGCACGCGCTCCACCTTGTCGAGGTCCAGCCAGTCGTCGGTGCGCACGCCGCTCTCCATGTCAATCCAGAACTCACCGTGGCGGACGTTCTCAAAGAGGTAGCGCAGTTTGTCGGCCACGTTCTCCGCGTTGATGCCGCCGGCATAACCAACCTTACCGTCACATTTGAGGATTTCAATGGGAGTATTTATACCCTGTCCGCCAGAGGCATCAAGCAGGATAGATGTATTCACCCACTTGCTTCGCTCATAAAATTCGATGTCATGAATGCCTCTCTGCTGGATAATAACCTCGGTATGATTATAGGGCGTGCTTGCAAGCCTATACGGGATATCAGCCCGGTTGGCTATGTTCAGTTGAACGCGTTTGAACAGTCCAAGGCAATAATTTAAATGCTTACAGAGTCTATACCAATACCCGTCCGCTGCGTCAGAAGCTGCACGGCCGCATACGTGCAAAGCAAGGTTCAGCCTCTGTCCCCACAGATTGCAAAGGAACTGCGGATTGATATATCGGTTGCCGTTCTCATACCAGTGGTAGCTCGTCAGCACGCCGAACTCTGCCAACGGCCAACACTCTTGAATCTTCTTCAGTCGCTCGATGTCGGTACGGGCATCTACGCCAGTGAATGTAATGTGTTTTAGTCTCATATCGCCTTATTATTTATTGTTTTTTATTATTCCATGCGTCGAAGATGTCTCTGCCTTCTTTGACGCCGAAGATGGTAGTAATGGCTTTCAGTTTCTCCCTGTCTAAGCATTTGCGGCAGTAGGGGTGGCTGGGGATGTCGGGGTCGATGACGGGCCAAAAGGCCACTGCCTGTGCGCCACATTTGCAGCATTTGCATTCCGAGGCTTTCATACGTCAGTCCTCCTTGCCTTTATCTATCAGCACCATCTTGAAGATGGGCTTGTCGCCGTCGGTGATTACCACGGTGTCGGTGTTGTGTTCGTCACAATAGTTGCGCAGATAAAACTCAGAGAGTCCAATCATTTCGCCCTCGGTGATAGGTCGGCGGTCTTGGCTCATGGTCTGATGGCCGTGCTTGGTGGGTTTCTTTTTCTTGGCGAGATAGGCATTGGCGAATCCCGTCACGATGATGTAATCTGTTGCTGCCATAGTTACTTTAATTATTTATTCTCATTAATTTTTGCCTCCTTTATCGTTTTTAATTTCAGTCCAACCCTCGCCATAGCGAGTGTATAACTATGTTCTTCCGTCCATTTTATAGCGCGTCCGAAAATGCGTTTTAGAAGATTGTCGATGTATTCCTCCCCATCTTCGCGCACATGCACATGGAAAGATAGGCATCGTGCAAGTATTTCCACGCCTACGTCTTCTGCCTCCTCCCAAGACATTCCTTTCATGCGCTGGTCAACGCGCTCGATGGGGGTCATATCGGATAGTTTCTTTCTGCTCATAATGCCATATCCGTCTTTAACCCAGCCTTAATCATTTCGTCCATTTGTTCCTTCGACACTTCGATTATCACCTTCACGTTTGCGGGCTTCTTTGTCACCTTGTGCTCAACCTTGAAGGGAACATCTTTAAGCCATCCGTTGATGTAACTAATTGCCAACTCTCTCAACATTTGTGTTTGTAGTTCATTCATAACTTACAATTTTTATGGTGCATTTATTCACCATATTTTTTACGTTTATTTTGTTTTTATCGCCTGCTCATAGATAACTTTAAGCTCTTTATCATCTGCGTGAGGGTGACTATACAGCACCGCCAGGAATTTGTCACGTCCCAGCTTACGGTAATACTTTACAAAGTCCTCACGGCAAAGGTCGCAGGGTTCTCCAGGTTCAATGGCTTTGTCGCGCCCTGCCTTCTCAGCCTCAATGGAGCATTGGAATATGTCCTTGCCTTCTTTGTTCACGATTACATAACGGTGGCCGCCCACCTTGATTTGCCCATAATAACGGGCAATGGAGAATTGGCTGTTAGCCCAGAACTCCTCTGTCATACATATTGGTTTGAAGTCGTTCATAGTTTAGTGGTTGTTATTGTTATTTCTCCTTCTTATATCTCAACTTGAATGTGATGTGAAACCGATTCCATTTCACGCTGACATACCAATCGTCAGCCTTCAGCAACCTCTTCCACTCGGTCAGCAATTCCTCATCGTAGTCATATCGGGTACTTAGTTGCAATTTAACCCCGAAGCCTATATCTTCGCCCGTGTTCATGTTCACAAGTGGCAGTACCTCGTAGTCCCTGATGACTTCAGCATCAAATTGTGCCTTGATTACGCCAATGGCGGCTACTGCGTCTTTCAGCAGATTGTCTTTTTCTTTCTCGCTCATAGTTCCTTGATTTTTTGTTTTAACACGAATCGCCACGAATGGGCACGAATTAAAAGAGTGAAGAGTGAAGAATTTGGCTACCGCTCGATGACGATTTTCTGATATTCCTCCAGCATACGGTGGTAGCCGTTATCCATGCCCCACCAACGGCCTTCGGTGTCTTGAATGAGCCAGCCGTTATCTTCGACGATGGTGTGGTTGTCTGACATCTTCACGCTGAGTGTAGGAGTCCGCGACATATCAAACGACCATTCAGCGATGACACCTTCTTTCGCCAATTCCTGAAGTTGGTTGAAATTATTGATATGAACTTCAATCTCTCGCTTGACGTGTATCACGGGCAGGTTCTTGAATCGTGCCAGCCGTTGCTCGCGTTGCCAATGTTCCTTGATAGTCTGAAATGCGCTGAGTGCATAGGTCTGACTCTTGGTGTCGGCTTCGTTGAAGTTCACCATCTTGCCCGGCTCTTCCATCGGTTCAATTCGGCACACGGCAAAGGCTCCGTTGTAGTCAATTTCGATTTTCATTTCTTTGGTTTCTTTAATGGGTTGACATAGATATTCCACGTTCCGACCTTTTCTTCAGCATTGGCACCATAGATGCGATGTACCACCTCATAGTGATGGTGTGCGCCATCTTTCCATATCACAATGCGCTCGTCAACATCGGGCACGCTGCACGTCCAAAGGTCGGCAATGATTTCGTCGTTGCTGTTGTTGAAAACATAGACGTGCATCTTCCCGTCCTTCGTCTCTTGCCAATATTTATAATCTTGTCTAACCTTGCATAAGAAGTAGGACACATCTGCGCAAAGGTCGCTCACTCTGATGGCTCCCGTGTCCGTCTGCTTGTTCTCGTTCTCTTTCACGCACTGGTTTAGTGCTGCGATGGCTTGATGAATGTTTTCGTAATTAATTGTCATAGTTCCTTGATGTTTTAATTGTTATAGTCCATACCGGCGGCGTTGTGCTGCCAGTCTTTCTTCGTAGGTCATGTCGGTGGCGATGGCTGTGCGCCTCACTATCTCGCACCGCTGCTCAAACGAGCGGTTGGGATCGAAGGCAAAGCGGCCCACCCTGCATTCCTGCTCAAAGGTCTTGGCAGTCATTGCTTGCCCTCCTTATCTATGATTTCCTTGACTTCATCCTGTGTGAAGATAAAATCCTTGCCGTATGCTTGCAAACAGCAGCAGACCACCTCTTCGCCAACAGCCTTATAATATTCTGCGACATGATAGAGGTTTGGAATGGTGAGAGGGTCGAACTCTTCCTTGTGCGCCTTGATGCGGTGTATCGCATTGTATCGGTGCAATCCAATCTCGCTCATCATTAGTCCGTAGTCGAGCCAGCCTTTCCTCTGACTTTCCTCTTCGATGCCCGGAGGTGTCGGTTCTTCCTGCTTCATCTCTTCGATGGCACTCTTTACAAGCTCCAGTGCCTCAATCTCGGCAGCAACCAGGCATTCTTCTGTCGTGCCCATTGGGTCGGGGGTGCAGTTACGTTTTAGCCCGTCGATGATTCCATCAATCTTGGCTGTTATTTTCTCTGAATCAATATACTTCATAGTTCCATTTTATTTTAAGTTTACTCCTCGTTTTAATTCCTTCCACGCAAATGAGGCAGTATATCTTCTTATACCATACTCATTTCTCACACTGCCATTCCTTACCTCGTCGGATTGTTTTAGCAAGCTATTGCCTATCCACCAGGCAAATATTGCTATTTTATCTACCACAAATTCAAAGGGACGCGAGATTAGACGACATAGATGGCATACAAGGGCGAATGGTAATGCAATCACCACGAGGATACAACGAACGGCTATCTCTATCCGGGATAAATGTTGTAACTTCATTTTTCCTCCTCCTTGATTCTCGCTTCAATGTTTACTAATACGTTGTCTAACGTCTTACCCGTGTACTTGGGCAGTAGTTCATTGAGTACTTCCCTCTGACGCTTAAGGATGTCCAGCTCCGTGAGAGTCGGTTGGTGTTCTTCAATACCTGGCCCGAAACCCCAATGAAACTTATCACCTAATTCAAATATTTTAGCGGCAAGCTGATTCCCAATTTCGTCCATTTGCGCTTCTACTGCCTTCCGCTTGCCTTTCTGGTAGGCGTCAAGCAAATCAGTTAGGTGCTGTTTCCGCTCCTCTTCTATCTTTTTAAGTTCAAAAGCTCTACCGGCAGAGAAGAAGTAATAAGCGGATTTTGTTCTTCCATCATTAAATGGAAGCTCTTCTCCATAGTACTCCATCATTACTTGGGTGACATCTTTAACTTCTTTTTCCATACTCTTATTTTCCTTTCATTGCCTTTTTGAAGTTACTAAAATAGTCGCAATCATGCCTACAGATGTGAATGGGTACTGTATGAGGATAGTGTCCACAAACTTTACAATACGCATCACAAACCTTCTCAATAAAAGCATCGGTACGGGTATATTCAATATATTCTCGTTCAAATGGTATTTCTTCTGTATAATAATGTAAACCATCTTCAACTGAAGTAAAATAAATCTTCTCTGGTGCATCCATAAATTATAAAACTATTTCTTTTTTAATTCTACGCAACCTCAATGCGTGTTGTAATTCGTGGACGTAGAGGATAATAAACGGAGTGTTATTGGTATCTTCATCGTCATAGTCAGAAGTGACAACAATGCGATAGCCACAATCGTCTGTACCCTGAAGCATCAATCCACCACCAACCCACGTTTGCGGAAAGAACTTTTCATCTTCGTTGTTGTAAACCCAACCGTTCTTTTCAAGAATCTCTGGAGTGAGGGGAATAAAGCTAAGAATATCTAAGGCAAAATCTTCATATCTTTGTTTCTCACTAAGCCTATCATTAGGGTCACGATGACATCTTATATAATCCAACTCACCATCTGATGTACGATTGATTCCTTCTACCTTTGTGCAGTAGTTGTTAGGCCTGCTATAACACACCCAATCCCCAATCATTAAATCTTTTGCTTCCATAACTTTATGCTTTAGGTATTAAGTAAAAATCGTTAAACAATTCTTCTATATGCTTATCAGTCCAGATTGGCTCTTTGGTTTCGTCAACTGAAGCCTGATACCAACTTTGAAGATAAGCCATACTCACAGCGTTTGGGTGTTTATCCGCCCATCTTGCGCCACACATAAAAGACGTTCTGCCGTCACAATTACTGCTATGCTTTCTTGCGGCAGCATAAATACTGTTATCCCTTTTTGTCATCATAATTCTTTTATTTTGAACATTTTGGGCAATAATGAACGTGAAGGCCATTGCCATACGTCCATCCTTTTGGTAATGGCTGGTCTGGGTCTAACACTTCCGTCAGTGCGCCACAGTTGTCACATGCGTATTGTACTAAAGTGTAATCCATAATTCTATCCTCCTATTCTTTGTTTAAGTGTTCTTAGCCAATCGACAATCTTTCCCATCTTACCGGAGTCGGTCGGGATGCCGTCTTCAAGTACGGCCAATAGATAGCCCAGTGTCCTATCGTCCTCTTCACTCCAACTTGTTTCCTCTTTACAGTCACTTACAGCACTTTTAACCTTCTCGAACTCTTTCTTTACAAGTAGTGCTGCATCATCTGCGG
This sequence comes from Prevotellaceae bacterium UBA4301, assembly GCA_002395775.1. Taxonomy (GTDB): domain Bacteria; phylum Bacteroidota; class Bacteroidia; order Bacteroidales; family Bacteroidaceae; genus Physcousia. Next base: position 41,842 of record DGUV01000045.1, on the reverse strand, counting down.
GATTTTCTACAAACACATAATCAGTATCGAGTATATAGGTTGAAACCCAACCTCCTGCAATACCACTCTCTCGTATTTCGGAAATAAACCATTCTTCATAATTTTCAGGGTCAGCTGCTTTTGCTATCTGCCATCTCTTTCCATTGTCATCTTTGAGTCTAACAATGTCACCAGGTTTCCAAGAATGTTTTTCTACAATTTTCTTCGACTCCTTTGCATCCCATTCATATCCTGATTCCTTCATCTTTGAGAATAGAAGTTCACGCTGTTCTTTAGTGGCTGGATGAATATCCATTTTATCTTGTTCTGTTAGGGAATAAAGACTATCCGTTATAAATCTTTTACCATCATAGCAACAATAATAAACAAAACCGCCAAAGGTTGTTTCTTGTTTAGTGCAATTCTTTATATCGTGCTTATATAGTGAAATTTCATCTTCATAAACAAGCACATCGCCAACCTTTGCGTCTTCGATAGACCAAAGTCTATAGGATTCCTCAAACACATTGAAGTGATTATAGCCTTTATATCCATATATAGACTCGATTGTATAATAGCCATTCTTAATATCAGTAATTTTACAAACACGATAATCTTCGTGAGCTTTGTTCGATATAATCCAATCACCTACATGGAACTTTGGCTCGACCTTATCAGCAGGATTACCTTGCTTTTCAAACCTATGCAAATCTTCTATCAAGGTCTCCAAAACACCTTCATAATAGTTACCTTTTTCAGTATCGGAGCAACTATTATAGGCATAATCTAAGGCTTCGTATTGTTCCTTAGTTGGTTTCCAGTAGGATTTCGGTTCACCTTGCTTTTCAAGCCAAGTGAGAAGTTCTTCTTGCGAAGTGTGGTGTGTATAATAAAAGTCTGCAAGTTCTTCTTCCACACTCATAAGAGCAATCTTGATGTTTTTCCTTATCCTTTCATCATAGTCCTCGGCAAGCTGGGGAAATACCTCCTCAAGTACACCTATTGTGACGGCACTTTCGGTATTCTGCTTTGCCTCCCTGGCCCTTTCAAGAGCTTCATCATAGGCTCTTGCTTTTTCTTCTGTATTCATAGTTACAATAAGATTTTAGTTATTTTACTTTTGCGCCTCAAAGTACAATAGTCATAGTTTATTATCCTTTCGTTCAAATTTATCACATGCTTTATTAGAAAGGTTCACACAATAGTGCCGAGGGTATTTCTTGCCCCATGTCCTTACCATACACTGGTACTGGATGGGCCACTTGGGATTAGGAGCACAATGCCTGCAATTCCTACACCGCAACGCAGTCTTCATTTCTTCCGCTTTCTGCGCCTTGGCGATTTCAGTTCTTCTTTTGAGTTCGGCTTTTAACTCTTCGGCTGTATAATCTTTAAGTTCCATATTACAATAAGTTTAGTTCATGCAACTTTAATATTATTTCGTAGCAAGCATCAACTGCTTCTTTATTATACACATCATATATATCGGTTGAAAGTCTATAAACATCTTCCAACAGATTCGCCCTACCATCAGAGGTTCGTTTGAGATAAACAAATTCAAAATATCCACATTTATCTTTAATTAAACTAAACAATGTCACAAGACTCCAACAAGGAATAAGTTCCCAATATTTATCCCATCCGTGGAGTGCTTCGTTAAATACGTCTTGCATTTCTTTTACGGTGTAAAGATTAGCGGAGAATTTATCTGTATAATTAACCCCTTTTATAGAGTTATTGCACCAAGCCATATCTGCACTCTCAAGTGGCAGTATCTCTGCAAGTTTCTTGCTTTGTTCTATGTCTGTGTATGATTTCATCAGTTCTTGATTTTATCCATTAATAATTGACTTTATTAAAAATGTTTTTTACCTCTCCAAAACAATTTGTGATACCAACGAGTCTTATATCCGCATTGTTCCTCAAGATACTTTCTAACACAAGGAACTGGACAAATCCATAAGAGTTTCTTATCTACTTCAAATGGAGTGTTCAATACTGGGCAAGTATATGAATCCTCCCAATCTCTTGCCGTCTTATGGTAGGCATCTATAATTGAAAATGCTTCCTCCTCAGCTTGTTCTCTTGGACAATCATAGCCAACAGATTCCTTATAGTGTTTAATAAGGTTTTCCACCGCACGACTTTCTATTCCTATCTTCTCATAGTCCCTCTTGGCAATAGCAATGTGTATTTTTGCGTAAGCATTACTGTTGATTTTCCATTGCTGATAAGTCATTATAATATCATAGAAGTAGAACAACAGCTCAGGATAATAAGCAATCGCCCATCTCCTTAAGTCATCATACTCATAGTATGAATGAACATACAGTTTGTCTATTGCTGCCATAGTTATTTTATAGTTAATGTGTAATCAAAAGCAATAGATAAGTATAAGAATGATGCCGCGCACCTTCCAGTCAAGTTCTTTCCATTTCATAGTGATGTGAATTAATTGTATTACTTCCCTTACGGGTTTATTCTTCCTCGTTGGCATGGTTGAGATTCTCACTGTGCAACTTTTTAAGCACCTCATCCTCTATTTCACGGAAGTGTTTGGCAATCCTTTGCACCTTTTCCAACTCCTCAAAATAGTTGTCAGTGAGCCCTTCAAGCATATCAACAGCCTTAGATGCACGAAGAAGGTTCTTCGTTTCAATCGTAATGATGATGACCAAACCGATAAGCAAAACGGATTGGATGATGTTTAAAAATATTGTCATAGCTTACTTGATTTATAAAGTTAATACTTGTCGTTCATGTGCAATTCCCTAACCCTTGTAAGAGTTGCTATCGGGTCTTCCTTCAGCATGGATGAGGGGAGGATGGGGCACCCGGCAAAGGTAAGCCATATCTCGCCGTCTCGCTCCGTTATCTGGAAATCCTCCTTCACACGTTCGCTACTCCTGCGCCTTTCACGCAGCTTCACTCTCTCGATGATGTTTGTAATCAGTTTCATAAGCATTATGGATTTTTTCTATTCCTCAAAATTAAGTCCTAAGATAGCCACCCACTTCTCCGGGTTGCGCAACTTGCCTTCCTCAATCATCTTCTTTATCTGCTCCTTGGTGGCACGGGTGCGTTCCCATTCGGCATAGTCCCGCTCCCGCTTCTTTGACTGCATCTCCATACGGTACCTGCCACGCTCTTGCTGAAGGTCGCGCCAGAAGGGCTGCAAGGCTCCAAGAAACTCCTGCATGTTGGGACGGTTGGTGGAGTATATCTTGCTACACCTGCTTATTTATATACGCTTTTACAGCTTTCATATTTGCCATATCTGCCTCAATATTACCCATGTGGGGGATTACATCATCATAAGCAATATATGAAATAAGATTCTGAAGTAATTGCTGACTCTCGGACTCAGACAATTCCATGTCATACGCCTCTTTGTACATCTTCCTTGCCGCTTTCAAACATTCAGCAGCCCTTTTTTCAATTTCTTTCATCCTAATTTGAGGGTTAAGGAGAGAGGAGCGAGCCCCTCTCTCCATTCGTTTTACGTCAGCGAGGACAGCATGGCCAAGCCGAACAACACAGCTGCGACGGCGACAATACCAATGATGCCGCGCACCTTCCAGTCAAGTTCTTTCCATTTCATAGTTGTAATAATTAAGTTAATAATATCCCATGCGGGAATCTATTTATGCAATAAATATTCATTAATTCTTATGGTCAGTGTTTCGCATCCTGCATACAGTGCGGACACCCCATGTGGCAGCGTGATGTGAACATGATTAACATAATGTTGAGCTTTTTATTGAGGCTATTATTTCTTCTTAATCTTACTATTCATTTTCTCTATCTCCTTGGCCTCCTTGGTCATCGTGTTCAGGATGTCGAGGACGAAAGGGAGGTTCGAGTCATACACCTGCTGCTGCTCGGCATATCCGGCGTACTTCATCACGATGTTGATGGTGCCCACCTCGCCGGTGAGGGCGTCGCGCAGGGGGTCGCTCTTGCCGCTGTCCTGGAAGAGGAGGGGATAGACGTGGGAGTAATACTGGATGGCAGTCTGGTAGCACTGGAAGCAGATGTGGAAGAGGGTAGAAATCTGAGTATCCCGATTACTCTGATTACTCTGAGAGAGCCGCCTTTCCCACCACCGGGCCAGCCCATCGGCTTGTTCGGCATTGTAGCGAAACTCCCAGTGGGGACGGAGGCGGATGCTGCCGCCGCTGGTGTCGAGCAGGGCGAAGGAGCGTGGCACGAGGCAGTGGGCGAGGAACTGGGCTTGCAGGTGGAGCACCTGTCCGTCGGTGTTGCCCTCCTGAAAGAGCTGGGGGGCGATGGCTTGCAGGGAGCGGTATTGCTGCCAGGTGAGGTTGTTCATTGCCACCTGTGGGAGGGAGAACACCTTAGTTGAGAGTTGAGAGTTGAGAGTTGAAAGTCTCTGCCACCACTTGCGCTTCTCGCCGGGAATTATGAACCCTGCATTGTAAATTGTGCATTTGTCGATGGGCAGCTCCATCGCGTCGCGGAAGCCGCTGACGTACCCGCTGACTGCCTCGCGCCGTTCCTTCGTGACCTTGCCCTGCTCGTCGCGCTCCTCCTTCTCGCCCGGATCGCCGTAGGGGAAGTCGAACCAGGTGAGGGCATGGCGGGCGAGGTGGGCCAGTTCTCTTGCCGTCACCGTGAAGAACCGCCCATCCTTGCCCTTCAGGGAGTAGGTGGCTTCGCCAGTCTGCCGGCTGAACGACGCGCCGGAATCGTGCCGCACCGTCAGTCCGCAGAGGGTGAGCAGTGCCGCCGCCCGCGCCACGTCGGAGTTGCCGCCAAAGCGCATCTTCACCGTCCAGCAGTCGGTGAGCTGCTGCCAGGTGAGCTCGCTCCAGCTCTTGGGGAGAGCAGGAAGTGGGGTAGTGCTATGTGTCGGGTTGCTCATTGCTGCCATATCAATTCGTGCAATTCTTTCAATTCGTGGCCTGAAAAAAATCTCAGGGCATCATCCCCATCCGTTGCAGCAATCGCCGTATCTCAGCACTCACCTTATACTTCTGCGTGACGGCAATCACCTTCACCCCGTCGGCCAGGCCATACTGCGTGCAGCACCACTCCCGCTTCTGCATCGTGGGGCGGTTGCCGCTAAAGATGGGTCCCTTCATCAGGTCGTCCTTCTTCGGGTCGCGGTAGGTGGCGGTGGCAGGGCGGAGCAGTGTGTCGGGCACCTCCATCGTCACGCACCAGTCGGGGTAGCAGCAGCCCGAGAGCCAATGTATCGCCTCTTCGGGCGGCTCCGTAAAGAAGCAGAAGCCCACGGCATCCGTCCGCTGTCCCCGCTCCCGTGCATGGTCGGTGGCGTTCATCAGCTTGCCGCCGCTAATGAGGCATTCATACTCTGCCTCTGACATGAATCGGTGTACGGTCATATATCACGTTTTTTAGCTGTACCAGATTTCGGGATAATTCTCTTCGTATATCATGACTCTCTGTTGTTTGTTTCAAACCATACAGGGATGCCGCAACTGCTGGCTACGTCCAACTCCAGCTTCGCCCCTTTGGAGTGCTCCCATCCGCTGAGCATATAGATGATGTCGCAGTCCACAAGTGCGCGAATATCGACCCTCATGTGCTCATGCCAGTCCGCCTCCTGAGACAGCCCATTCTCGAAAGGGTTGAACACGTCGTAGCCTTTCAGTTGCCAGTAGTCGGCTGCCATCTTGAACCTCCGGCGGCGCTCGTCGAGGTCCATGTGGGCAATCTTGCCCGAGATGTAGATTTTCAGTTTCTTCTGTCCCATAGTTATAATGAGATTTTGGTTACATTGATTCCCGCGTTGTCGCCAAAGGTCTCATTGAGCCATTTCAGGGCCTTCATAGCTGCTTCCTCCTGTTGCTCGATGAGCTCCTTCACCTTGGCTGCTTCGGCGAATTTTTCTCGTTTTACCAGGTGGGGGAGGAGTTTCCTCAATTTCTCCACCTCTGCGAATTGCTCTTTCACCTTTGTGGCGGAAAGCATAGAGTACACCTTGAAGAGTTCCACCTTCAGCACCAGAAGGTCGTTGGACTGATTTCGTAGCCGGACAAATGCGAACGCAGCCATAAAGGTCATCGCTGCGTAGGTGACAATGCCCATGACGAGGGCAATGGATTGAAGTACTTCGTTGTTCATCGTTTTATTATGATTTCGTTGGTAAATACATATTTCTTCATCATGTCGGTTATCTGTTGACGTTATACCGATAACTGATGCGTCCCTTTGTGAGATCGTAGAGGGACAACTCTACATTCACTCGGTCGCCTGGCATGATGCGGATGTGCCGCTGCCGCATTTTGCCGCTGAGCATTCCAAGGATGCTCACACCGTTGTCCAACTCCACACGGAAACGGTCACCGCCCAATGCCTCAGTAACCTCACCCTCAGCAATAATAAAATTCTGCTTACTCATGGCTGTATTTTTCCCTTATATTGTTATAAACCCGATTAAACATAATATCCATTCGCATAATTTCATTTCTTCATCCTCTGTCGTATTTTTCTGTCCTCATCGCGACGGCGGTTCATCTCCATGATGTGGTCGTAAAACTCACGATCACACTCCGTCTGTTCTTGAGCCTGCCGTTGTAGCTCCTTGGCAGCCCCCTGTTGCTCGGGCGACAGCGTTGCATCTATAGGCAACTCAGCCAACATGTCGGCCAGCAGCTTGGCATAGTGGGCCTGTCGGCGGCGAACCTCCTCTTCCCACTTCCGCACACGTTCCACTTCTTTCCGGCAGGCCCGCCAGTAGGCTTTGCGTGCTGCCTCATGCGACGTACCCTGGTACACCCATACCACACGCCCCGTGAGGCACGAACGGCGGATGACTATGACCTTTCTCTTCTTCACCTTGCAATATTTCATTATTCCAAGACCTCATTGGCCCTGGCCTCCGGGTCCTTCTCCGGAGCTGCCTGCACATATCCCTCTTCATATTCCTTTCCCTGCGTGTAAGGCTTTGTCGGCACTTCACCCGGCCTGTTGCGGTAGAAGTAATGCACAAAAACGTGGTTGCTCAGTTCCCTCGGCAGACGCTCGCCGGTGCTGACCTCGCGGCGATATTGGTTCTTCACCATCTTCTCCAGCGGGCGACCGAGGCCGTCGAGTTGGGTCATCCATGCCCGCATCTGTCGGCCACCATGACGGCGGTACGATGCCGTAGTCAGTACCACGTCGGGGTCCATGACGATGCCCATGCGGTTCAGGCAGGGCTTCAGGTACTTTGCGATGCGCTTCTTGGTCTTCTCGATTGTCTCGTAAGTGACCGCCTCTCCCTCGCTGTCCAAGAGGCTGATGGCCATCTCCTGCGGCGGGATGGGCTGACCAATACGCGGATTGTCGGGCACATCCTCGAAGTATTGCAGCATCCAGTCGGTCAGGCCGCCGTCCTTGGTCATGGCGTAGAGTTCGCGGCGCAGGCTGCGCGCCTCGGTGGGCGGCAGGATGACCTCGTTGGGGTGCTGCAGATAGAACTGTGCAAAGGCCAGCAGCAGGTTCTGCACCTCGTTGAGCAACGCGGGTGGCAGGTTGCGGGCCACCTCGGCCACACCGTACTTCTCCTGGAAGTCGTCCTTCGGAGCGTGGTCGAGCCAACGTCCATCGTCTGTGGCGGCATGGTAGTAGTCAGAGGTGTAGCAGGGATAGATACGTCCCTTGGTAGAGCCTGACGAGCGGTCGAAAGGTTTGTTTGACGTGAGGAACACCTTCGGCACCTCGTCGCCCGTCAGTGTGATGGGCTGCTTGTAGAGTGTCTTGCAAACTATCTTCGTGCCGATGTTGTAGATGTCCTCCACGTTGAAGTTGTTGGGAAGTTCATCGACACAGACGAGGGTGTGCAGGCCGGCCACTACAGAGCCGAACAGAACCTCCATCGAGATATTCTTCATGCTCTTGCCGGCGACGTTGGCCGACGACGGGCGCACAAGTGCCATCAGGTCAATGAAGGCAGTCTTGCCGTTGCGTCCACTGGCTTTGTTCTCGTCCGTCACGCTATAGTCGGTCATGTGAACAGTCTGTTGGCTGGCAAGGCTCCTGTGCCGCGTGATGGCATAGCCCACAGCGTGTGCCTTGTTAATGAAGTGCATGTCCTGCATCTGCCGCTCCACGGCTGTCAGCGTCTCGCCAAACGATTCTTTCTCCCAGAAGATGCGACAGGTGTTATACACGAACTGGAAGTGCATCGGCATCTCATCAAAGGGTTTGTCCATGATGAGCCTGTACTTCCACAGGTTCTCGTAGTTTTTCCAGCGCAGGTTCTCGGCGGCTCGCATGGCGGGCGTGGTGCATTGCTTGCTTATCTCTTCGTGCCGCTTCCGCTCAGTTTCATATTTAGGATTGATGACGATACGCCACGATTGTTTCATTTCTTGGAACTCGCCCGGCATGATGGCTTCCTCGTTCGTCACCCACGCCAACTGTTCGTATGCCACAGCCTTGATGCCGTCCTTATCGACGCGCACCGCTGTGTTCTCGAAGAAGAAATGGTCGAACGTCTCGCCCCACGAATGTTCGTTGATGGATGTCGGGGGCATCGTGCTCATCGTCCTTAGGTCGAGCCCCTTGCCCGTGAAGATGGTGTTGACGAGGTTGGCCTTGAAGGGCGCATCCTCCTCGCTGATGTGTGCATCTATCCAGTCGAGCATCGCCGTGCGGCTCACGGCCTCCAGTTGGCTGCCCGTCCGCGAGGTGTCAAGGTAGCGGTATGTGTTGTGGAAAGAGAGTTGGTAGAACGCACGTTGTCCGCGCTCGTCGCCGTGACAGCGTATGCCCTTCGCGTCGAGGAACTGCAGGAGGTTCGCCACGCTCAATACATAGCGCACGTTCTTTTCCTTCTCGTCGCCCTCGCGTGTCTTCTTCGTCGTCGCCTTGTCAATCCAAAACTGCATCGTCAACGCATTCTTCAGCAGTCGCATCAGTGCTTCCGATGGGTTTGCCTTGCGCAAGTCCGGCGCAAACCGCTTCTGTATCTGCGGGAAATGCGTCACGAAGTCCGTCACATCCTTCAGGGGTTTGCCACTGTGCCCGTCGGTTTTGCCGACAGGTTCTGCCATCTCCCTTGGCAACCTCACCCAATGCACGTTAGCGTTTTCAAGCGCAATGCTTCCGCTGCAAGCCACACCCGTCTGGTCCAGGTCATAGCACACATACACATCCACCGCCACCTGTGTCATTCTCACCAGCAACGCCCTAAGCCATTCGTCAAGCACGCCGTCGTGTATGCCGGCCAACTCATTGTGTAGCCATAGGACGTGTGCGTCCGTCGCTGCCCACATCTGCATCGCATCCCTCGGCCCAGAGCACAGGCACAGACGCTTCATCTTATAATATGTGCGTGCATCGCCCTTCTCATCCTTCCCTATTATCTTCACCAGCGGATGCCGCAAGTCCTTCTGCACGTCAGCCCACCAAGGGCTTCCACCTTGCTCTCCCGTGTGCTCGGCGATTCTGCCGCCGAAGGCTTCCAGCGCAGCCATCGCCGTCCGGCTGCCATATACCTTCGTCCCCACATCTTCCTTGCTGTGCCAGTACCATTTGTTGCCAGTCTTGCTCCTCGGCTCGTACTTCTTCACACCCCATTCGTATGGCATGACAAAGATGGGGTATGACGGACGGCTCTTGATGCAGAGGGAAATCTTGCCACCCTGCTTCGGCTCCGTGGCTGCCGTGACGAACGTATCTACGGGATAGGTCCTGAACTCACGTTCCACCACCTCGCCCCACTCTGCAGCAGTGCGTGCCTCTCCCCTGCCCCGCCAGTATTCGCGATCCAGCGAGCAACGGTATAGCGGTTCGGGGTTGCCGTCGGGCGAGTGCCATAGGCCGTCGGCATCGGGCTGCGAGAAACGTGTCACCTGCTCGCCGTCCTCGCCCTGCACGGTAGCCAACTTCACCGTGAAGCCCAGCGCCCGCAGATGCTCCGCCGTCCACGGTGTCAGGTCATAGTCGCAGTCGGACTGTGCCTTCACCACCGTCGTGCGTTGTTCCGGTGTCGTCGGTGCCGTCCCCTCAATCTCTACATTGTGATCGTCCACTAAGCGCTGGCATACCTTCTGCATCTGTTCGCCCGTCAGCGACGTGTGGTCCAGTCCCATCAGCGCCGCCTGCAGCGCAATGGCACCATATCCCGCCTTGTTGCAACCGCCACAAATCCAACCAGGCGCATCATGGCCGCCATCGGCCTGCTGCTCCACACTGAACGACGGATTTGTATCGGGATGATGGAACGGACAATGGTACAGCACCCTCGCACCTGCCTTCTTAGGCATGTGGGCCGGTTCGTAACCGTTCATCCGCATCACATCCACCAGGGAGATATTCTTCGGTATATGTTTGTCTTGTTTGTTCATCGTCCTAAAACAGCGTCAACTGTTGTCGTTCCCGTTCTATGCGCTCCTGCGCCTTGTCGTAATATTCCTTGTTCAGCTCGAAGCCGACGTAGTGCCTCTTTTCCTTCAGACAGGCGATGGCAGTCGTGCCACTGCCCATGCAGTTGTCCAATACTACCCCCCCCCCGAATTGGTATAGGTGCGAATGAGATAGCGGAGCAGGTCAACGGGCTTCTGGGTGGGGTGAAACTGCTCCTCGTTACAATGCACAGCCTTCACAGTGATAATGGAGCGCGGATGTTTCTTGTCTTCGTATGTCGGATTGATGCGTCCCACCTTCCCATAGCATGAGTTCTTTTCCACATGGTCGCCGTGACCTTGCGGATGATTAGGCTCACGTCCGTTCAAATCTTCCATCTGAGGATTGTAGGTTGGTAACTTCTGATAGAACACACAGATGTCTTCGTGATAACGCAGCGGCATTCGGTTGGCATTGAGAAAACCCGTAGCACGCCCTTTGTCCCACACCAGATTATACCTCCACATCTTCGGATTGCTCATCATCAGCTGTGCCGTGAACATCCCTTGGGCGAAGAGCACGATGGCAGCATTGGGCTTCGTAATCCGCTTGTACTGCTCCCACAGCGGCTCCATCGGAATCATCCTGTCCCATTGCGCATTCGGGTTGTTCCGATGCAACACCCCGTATGGCAGATCGCAGATTACCGCGTCCGCCATCCCGTCAGGAATCATCTTCATCCCCTCCAAGCAATCCATATTATATATAGTATCAAGTTCTATCATATCCTTTCTTTCTTTTGTGGGAGTGTGTGGAATCGAACCACCGCTCAGCGCCAATCTTACTTGCCCGTTGCCCATTTACGGGTCTTTCACTCCCATGTGGCTGCGCGTCCGGCGCTTTTACTCCTTTCCGCACAGCCTGCCGTCTTTCCGGCTGTCATCCGAGAACCTCCACACGGATAAGCGCGTGGACACTATTTCTTATTCATCCGCTCCACCACCTGCAGCATCATGTTCAGGCCGACGGCATCCATCGCGCTGCCACTGCCAGCACCGTTGCCCATGATTATTTCAGGCACCCAGCGAACTTGGCTCTGCGCCAGTTCGTGTGCGATGCCGATGGCTGTCTCCTTCTCGATGGTGGCGCGTTCCAGTGGCGTGAGTCCGGCACTGACGAGGGCGCGGTTGGCAGCGGCCTTGGCTTCGCCCTCTGCCTTGACACGCTTGGCTACTTCCTCGGCACGGGCGGCTTCCAGCCGGGCCACCTCAAACTCCTGTTCTGCCTTGGTCACGGCCTTGGCCTTCTCCTTCTCCTGCTCCCACTTGGCAGTCTCGGCGGCCTGCTTGCCCTGTTCCGTCACGAGGATGGTCTTCTGGATGGCTTCAAGACTCTTGGTCTTCGATGTCACCTGTGCCAGGTTAGCGGCTTTCTGTGCGTCAATCTGGTCCTGCGTCATCTTGTCGTACTTGATGTCGGTGATGCTGACGAGGTTGCAGACAATGCCGTACTGTGAGAAGGGACTGACCTCCTGCCGCTTGTAGCCGCCGGGGGCGTTGCTGTCCATAATCAGTTCGGCCTTTGCCACGATGTCGCTGTCGCCCGTCAGTTCGTTGATGACCGTCATCTTGTGCATCTTGGTTTTATACACGCCGTCGTTGAGCTGGTCGGTGATGTACTGGATAAGGTCGGTGCGGGTCTCGCTGACACTCTCCAACGAGGACATGAGCGGGCCACACGAGGTGACAACCTTGTAGAGCGTGGGACGGATAAGCGCGGAAATCAGCGCCTGTTCCGAGCCGAAGTCCTGCTGTATCTTCGACATGTGGCCGGCATCCGTAGGCAACACCACACGCAGCGAGCCGATGATGAATCCCTTGCCTTTATCGTTGAAGGTGACGGCTGCACCGGGATTGTCGCCAACTGCCACATATCCCTCCTCGTTCTTCTCTACGCCGGTGAACTCCACTTGCGATGTCTTGTGATACTCGTAGATGTTGCCCCACCACTGCTGCTGCAGTCCACCATCGGTCCACACGGCGTAGTTGCCCGTATAGGGGTACTGGTTGACATAGATTTTAGATTTGTCGCAATCCTCGAAGGCTCCCTGCAACAGGAAGAGCATGAAGATAACGAGGGCACCGACGATGATGCCAACAATGTGGCCTCTCTTGATTTCAAATGGTTTCATTTCTTTTTGTTTTTAGTTGATGAATAGATAAAATAATAAAACGGTATCAATACACGGGGAAATCGGATGTCAGCCTTGGTGAAGCGGATTACCCCGAAGAGCTGGAGCACGCACAGCAGATAATACACTGCCGCCAACGGAATGAGCGTCATGCTCAGAAGTCGTGCGTAAATCATAGAACTACCAGTCAAAAGGATCCGTACTCTCAGTGGCTTCATCCTCAATGATGGACGCATCCTGGTGCCCTGCCTTCTGACATGGGCAGTCGGGACTATGACGCAGGAAGCAATGGTTTTTTCCGCACTGAAGCACCGTGTGCCCAGGTTGCCCATCGCACGTCGTGTACACCACAATATACGCATGTTTGCCGATGTTCAGCTTCTTTGCATACACCTCGCTGTCGTAGCCACCAGCCACCACAGCCTCTCTGGGCCCCACCTCAGACGGCACAGATTCCTCACACGCCATCAGGCAGAAAACCATCAGCAGCACCGCTGCCACCGCTCCAAGTTTTACATAAATCTTTTTCATTGTTTCGTTTCGTATTATTGAATAACTATATTTCGTTTATTGCCCCACGATTCCATCGCGGACGTTGCCCGTCTGGATTACTTGTGATTAAGCCTTTCTTCCAACTCCAGGTTTCTGCGCAAAACGACGAGATGCAACTGCGCGACCTGCAACAATAGATTGCTCCAGTCCAGATACTCCGCCACCGCCTTCATCTTCTCCACATCCGCCGAACGCATCGCTTGGCAGAGGTCGTTCAATGCGGCATTAGTCTTCGCCAGTAGGTTCGTATTCATCATCTCCCTGCCCATGTCGTGGTTAACCTTTTGAAGCTCTTCCAATGTGGCATCGAGGTCATCGCGAAGATTCTGGTTTTTCTGCTTCAGCTCTTCACGTTCAAGACGATGTTGCTCACGCAGTGTGTCGATGGCGTTTGCGTAATCTCGCTTGCGTCGGTCTATTTCTATGTCCTTATCCGTGATGCGCTGGCGCAAGTTTTCCGTCAGGTTTTGGTAATTTTTCACCTCCTGCTCTTTCCTGACCAAACTGTCCGTAGCCTTCTTGGCCACGTCAGTCCAGCGATGGGCATCGACTTTTGCGTCATCCAGATGCCGTTTCGTTTCCGCCAGTTCCACCTGATACGGATTCCACCCCATCAGGGCAAGCCATAAATTCCTTAGATAGCGTTTCAGTTTCATTGGTATTATGTAATAGGTCCATCATTTCGTCCTTGTCACACTGACCGAGGCCGACGAATAGTCGGCCTTCACCTCAAAGTCCAAGTCTTCCTCGTTCTTCAGTTGGTTGGCCTGCACCCTTGCCGACGCAATTTTCTTCTTGTCCGCCAGCGTAAAGATGCGCGTCTGACCGACACGCATATCCCTCAGTTCTTGTCTTGTTACTCGTTCTTGCATTTTTTTTGCTTTATTTATTAACACATATTATATTCAAAATACAGGAAAAAGCCTTACCTTTGCAGTGGAGATTTCAAAAAATTAGCATCGGCGGCACTACGCTTTCCGCTGAAAGACGTACCTTGTTGCGCCTACAGACCCTTCCTGTTTTCCCGACATAAAGAAACCTTAATTTATTTATTTCGGGATTACAAAGATAAGAAGAATAAGTGAGAAGTGGTGCAAGCAAAAACAAGTATTAACATTTTTTAATATATTTACAGCTATGCAAACAAAAGAGAATGAAATTTTCAAGCAGATGCTTGATTGGATTTATGCCAACACCGAAGCTCACAACCAGGCAGATGTAGCCCGTCGTTCAGGACTATTTGAGGCTACCATCTCTCGAGTGTTAAATGGCAGAATAAAAAAAGTGAAACAAGAAACACTAAGAAAAGTCAATTCTGCATTCGACAACGTGTTCAACCCAGCATGGCTTCGTGGCGATAGTGACGTGATGCTCACAGCAGATTTGCAACCCTCAGCAACACATTCCGACACCGACGCACCAGCTGGCTTTTCCGATATGGTAAACTCACCAGACCATTCAAGCCTTGTCAACGCCGCCCTCGCCGCAAAAGAAGAAACCATAGAATCGCTAAAGCGTGAACTGACCACAAAGGACGAAACCGTAACTGCACTTCGCGACCAGCTTGCTGACAAGGAGCGCTATATCCTTGCTCTTCAGCAGCAACTCCGTGAACTCCACACGCAGGAGCACCCCCAAAAAGAAATCTCACATGGCTGCTCCTACCACATGGGAGTTGCTGAACCTGAATAATCCAAGCCAAACAATAAAACAAAACCCCTCGCCATGAAGCCAGGGGGTTCTGTTTGGGGTCGAGGCTACTTTGCGATACCTCTGCCCTTGACCGAACATTCAAGAGACTTTATCTTGCAGATAAATTCCTTTGGGGACAGGACACAAAAAAGTCCCCGACCTGCACGTAAAGCTCTCTTACCTTCTTACACGCTATCTGCCAATCGCAGATGGTCGGGGGCTATAATCCTCGTTCATCCGCGATTGGCAGATTATTTTGTCAGCGTGTAGGTAAGAGATTGCAAATGTAGTTATTATTTTTCAAAAGAGAGCTATGATACGTGCAGAAATTATTGAATTTAACAAAGAATTGCTTCAAAAGCTGAAGTATTCGGGCGTAAAACTGGAAGATTACAAGTATTGTGACTTGTATCGAGACTATGTTGAAATGTCGCGCACAGAGCGGAATAGAAAGGTAATCTTCTTGACACTATCCCAGCGTTATGGAATCAGCGATAGACAGGTGTACAACATTGTAAACCATCTCAAAACTCCTGTATAGCAGTATGTTGAAACGGGTGCTTCGGGGATGAAGTGTTGTCTTCGTGTGCTCTCATGTAATTGTCTTTGTGTCAGTGGAATGAGTGCGTAATTTTGCCGCCGGGTTCTTCAATAAGACCCGCGAGATTATTCACATTTTTACCCACAACACAAACACATCACAATTATGAGTGACATGAAAGTATTTTCCATTCCCGACACGAACGGCGGTAATGGAGGCGGCGCTTTCGGTAACGGTGTCGTGCCCTTCATGCTCGGTGCAGCCATGAATGGCGGCATGGGAGGCTTCGGAGGTTTCGGAGGCGGCTATGGTTGGAATGCCATGAACATGAACAACATCACCGAGTTGTTCGCAATGGGCATTCTCGCTCGCATGTTCGGCTGGTATGGCAATGGTGACGGCATGGGCGGCGGCAGCGGTGCAGCCTTCCTCTCCAGTCAAATCAACGGCAACAATGGCCGCGACCTGATTATGCAGGCTGTGACCAGTCAGGGCGAACAAAGCCGCACGGCTACACAAACCCTCTCGACGATGCTCGGCCAGGACTTCAACCTCGTCAACAGCGGCATCCAGCTCATCCAGTCTTCGCTCGCTTCAATCGCTGCACAGCAGGGCATGACTCCGCTGCAAATCATCAACGCCATCCAGAGCGGCAACGCTGCCCTAAGCCAGCAACTCTGTCAATGTTGCTGCGACAACAAGTATGCTATCGCGCAGCAGACCAGCGAACTGCAGCAAGGCATGAACAGCGGCTTCAACGGCGTACAGATGGGCCTGAATCAGGGCTTCAACGGCGTAGAGCGCGGCCTCTCCGGCATCCAGACACAGATGGCGCTCAACGCAGGCAAGGACGAACTCGCCACCTGCCAGCAAACCTACGCCCTCACCGATGGTGCCAACCGCAACACGCAGGCTGTCCTCGCCAAGCTCGACGCCATGCAGACTCAGGCGCTACAGGACAAACTCGATGCCGCGCGTGAGAAGAACACGCAGTTGGCAGGCGAAATCTCCCAACTTAACCAGAACCAGTACATCGCCGGTGTGGTGGGTCAGACAATGGCTCCGGTCAACGCACAACTCGCCGCACTCAACAAGGAGGTTGACGACATCAAGTGCAAGCTGCCTAATACCGTCAACGTGCAGTACCCGAACCTCGTGGCCGTCAACGCTACGCCCTATGTCAGCGGAGGCATCTACCCCAACGGCATGTTCGGCGGATACCCCGGCGGCTACGGTAATTTCGGTTTCTAAGAAAGGAGGAATGAGCTATGGGATGTTATGCTAATATACCAACCAATATCAACGGGATTCCCTACCTGCGCACGAGCAACACTACCGTAGGCACTGCGACGGTTGACCTCGCTCTCGGTTCGTATCGCCGTCCGCTTCCTCCCGTTGGCTACTTCACGGTGCGTATCGCCGATTCCATCCCGACGGGCACGACACCAACGCTGCCCGTCACCTTGACGCGGAACGGTACGACCCGTGCGCTCACCCTCTTCGATGGAACTGCAGTAACCGTGGCTGACCTCATCGGCGGCACTGGAGTCTTCCTCGTATTCAACGATGCGGAGAACGGCATCCTCCAGCTGATGAGTCGCACCGTGGTCTGACAGCCACTGTGCCCGTCGCATCAGCGGCGGGATAGTATTAACAAACAAAAAGCAATAACAAATGGATTTCCAAAGCCTAAAACAAGGCTCGCCCATCTACATCCTTCAGGAGGGTGGCACCGAACCGCAACTCACCATCGCAACGGTGGTGAACAAACCCGAACCCAAGCCCATGTACATGACGCAGACACCTGGAGCAACCCCTGGCATCTATGCCGGCACCAACATGATGCAACCCGTCGTGGAGGTAGTTGCCCGCGTAGGTAATGAGGACATTCCGTTCTCGAACCTGACTCCAACCGCTTCATCTGCCACATACAACAACGGGCAGACCACCATCAGTTGCACTACCGAGGGAATGTTGCCTGCCGTCGATTCCATGATGCAGAAGAGCCGTAAGCACATCGAGGAAAACCCCTATCACGAGGCAGTGCTGGTGAAAGGAAAGGAGTTCCTGATGTCGCTTAATCCCCGCTATAAGGAGGAGGAAGAGCAGAAGCAGGACATCGCCAACCTGAAGGGTCAGATGGGTGACGTGGTGAACACGATGAACACCATGATGTCCATGATGCAGGATCTGAACAAAAAGATTTCAGGCTCCTCATCAAAAGGCAAACGGGAATCCGACTAAACACCCCTTACGACTATGATTTTCGGTATAGAATTTCGCGACGAGCACGACAAGCAGGAACTCGTCGAGAAGGCACAGGCTGCCAAGGAAGCGGTTTGTGACCTCTGGGAGAAGATGGCCGAACACATGCCCGAGCTTCAGCAACTGCAGGAGCGTGGTGGCCGCTATCGTGGCGGCTACGGCATGGGCTGGAATGGTAACGTAGGCTATCGCAACTACGGCGGTGGCATGAACTACGGCGGCGGCAACTACCGCGAAGGCGGCATGTACCGCGAGAACCCGGCTTACACCGGCTACGGTGACCGTCGCGGCTACTAAGCCCCAGCGGTTGAGCACCGTGCCCGGCGGTTCTCCGTCGGGCCTCTCCCTCCCCGGAGCGGGCGGCGCATCGCCGCCGCCCCCTCCACTTTTCTCAATCATCGTCATGTATGCTGCGATGACATCGCAGCCCAAATAAAACAACTATGGAAAATCTCCGCCAATACGACATCATGCCGGAACCGCTGCGCAAGTACCTTGCTCAGTACGGCCACCACTTTTCAAAGCCACTCTGCGACTACGCCGTGTCCCTTATGAAGAAAGCAGGACCAGACGGGAAACCGCAAGCCATCACGCCAATGACGCGCGAGGAAGTAGAGAACCTCCTCAAAACAAACGGCGTAGAGTTGAAAAACAACGTCCTCTACGACCACGTGTTTGTCGCCAATATGGTAAAGTCCGACCAACTCGGCTCCAGCGTCCCAGATGCCAAGCATCACGCCCTCGCCATCCGCGACTACATAGATGACATCGACAAGGCCGAAGGCTATATCTTCGACCGCTGGATGTCCGACCTTTGCGGCCTCGGCCCAAAATATATCCCTTATTGGGAAGACATGATATAGATTTACGATTTGACGATTTACAAATTACCAACCGCAAGTAAATCGTCAAATAATCAAATCGTAAATAAATAGTAAATTGCAAATTGGCAAATCGTAAATGATAAGGGATTATCTCGACATAGACTCCCACTGGGGCATCCTCGCTTATTACGATGCCACCCCTTCCGACTTCTCACAGCTCGGCCCCATTCTCCGTGAGTTCGGTTGTCCTGAGCAGGAAATCGAAAAAGCATGGCACACCCTCCACCGTCCCAACAAAGCCTTCGTGTGGAACGCGCCCTGGACACGCATGTCTGTCATGGTCGTCTCGCCCGTCACTCATCCTGCTCAGTTCCTCAACAGCTTCATGCACGAGACCGATCACCTGCAGGATGCCATTCTCTCCTATTACCGCGTTCCGCAAGGTACTGAGGATGCCGCCTACCTTCAAGGCTACATCGGGCAGATAGCCTATGATGCCATCTTGCCCTTGCTATGCCCTTAGTGCGCTTTGCGGTGTCCCCACAAAGATTCCCTGCCCTTGATTTTTTCCCTGTATTTTGCGATTTTGTCGCAAAAAAGATATGAACAACTGCAAAGAATTTATCCTCGATGACGTGATGGCTATCACCGCCATCCCCGTCACCGATTTCTTCCCCAGCACAGCCACCTGGCAACTTACGCCCACCATAGAAGCCGACCTCTTCTCCCCTAACCTCACCAACGCAATCACCATCGGCCTTCAAGCCGCCACGACTGGCGCCACACTCATCCCCATCATGCGCAAGACAGGCAAAGCCAAGGATGACGAGTCTGACAGTACCGCAGGCCGCCTCCATACCGTCACCGTCACATGCGAAGCCGACGACCGCGACCTGTCCGTATGGAACGACCTTCTCTCCCTGGAGCGCACAACATCCCACCTCCTTCTCACCTTCCGCGACCAGAGCCGCGCTTTCGTCCAAGCCACTGAGGACACCTACCTCTGTAACGTAGAACGCGACGGAAGCAAAACCTCCGTCGCATTCCAGGTGCAAAACATCATGGGCATCCAGATGATAGTGTAACCACTGCGCTTGCGATTTTTCACTCTTCACTTCCCTTTCAGCCAACACAACAGCTTTTCGCACTCCGCAACCACTCTCCGCAGGAGAGCCCCCAAAAAGACTTTTCACGTGGCTATTCCTACCCCTTGGGAGTTGCTGAACGGGGACAAAACGCAGCCGAGCCCTAAAACAAAAACCGCCCCTCGCTATCACAGCGAAGGACGGCAAAACTCAAAATCACTATAGTTATGAAAACTATGGTGTGCTTTCACGCGCACACGCACGTTATGTATATAGGTAATGTCATTGATTATATGGTGTCACCTTCATGTCGAAATCCGTTCCGTTGTACCTTTCGACCACAAATCGCACGTAACCCTTCCCCGATTTTAAGTACTTTATGATTTTGCGGATGTCCTTTCGCCCGAACATATAGTAATCGGCGGTCGCTATGTATTGCCCCATGTGATTATCCTCTGGCAGGAGATGCACTGTCACCATTTTCTGCATATTCCCTTGTTCGTCGTAAAATCCTGCCTTGACCGGAACAAATACAGAACCAGAAGAAACCCACGTCCTGAACATTCCTTTCTCGGTGATAAGCCGGAAATCCGCTTTATCCCAGTCCCAGATAACCATAGAGCCAACTCCTGCGACATCATAAATATACACATCCTTGGCTTCCTGCCCCTTCATAGGGTCGGCCTCACGATGCGAAACATTCCACACTCCCTGTGCGCTTGCTGTCAGCACCGCTAACAGCATCAGCGCGATTGTCAATAACTTCTTCATAGTTGTTTCAGATTTTATTTGTCATTATTCATTTTTTACGACCCAAAGCAGACCGTTGCCAACTCATTGGGATGTACGTCCAGTTGCTCAAATAGTTTCATAGTCGTTATTTGTTTTAGTGATACATTTTTCCTACAATCCCGTCGTTAAGGTCCTGCCAGATTTTTACCTCGCGCTCATCTTCACGGGTCAAAGAATTAAACTCAATGCCGTCGATGCTGTAGAACATAGCCTTGTCACCAATGCCATACCCGGACATACGGATGCGCAGACTGTTGCTTGGGAGCTTGGGACAATCCGTCTTATAGATGGTCAATCTATTTCGACTTTGCCAATGCCCTTTCATTATTCCTACATACACACTGCCGTCGTATGGTTTTAATCCACACTCTTGATAGTATGTTTCCAGAAATTGCCTTATTCCTTCCTCCGTAATCGCATCGCGATTATTCAGTAAGGCAATCAGTTTATCTTTGAGCTTTCCCATAATACTTTCTTGCTATTATTCGTTTTATTCGTTCAATTTATACTGCACTCAAATTCCCGTAACACTGCACACAAATTTCTGTTTGCGTGCAGTGTTACGGAATTTTCATTCGCGCCTCACTTCCCCTTCAGCCACGCCAATAGCAGGATGATGGCCAGAATCCAGTTCTCGCCCGTGCTGTCCTCGCCGCCGGCGGAGCAGGATGCCACACAGAGGATAACGAGGAAGATGACTACACACAGACTGATGATACTTTCTTTCATAGTTGTTATGGTTTTACCAGTGTTTTACCAATTTGCCAATCTCGTCATAGAGGTCCATGCAGATGAGTACGGGCACCGCATCGGATACATGCTCAGCCGCCGCAATAGCCTCTTGGTCATTCTGCGCCTCTATGGTTCTCTCCACCGACATCGGTGCCAGTTCAGAGAGCATGGATAGTTTGTAGGTCATAATCAGAAGATTCTCAAAGCTCCGCTCGGACACCATGCCGTACCATACTGCCGGTCAATTTCGGCAAGGTACTTCTCGATGTCCGAGTTCAGTTGCTCCAGTTCATCATAGATGCGGGAGTATTCCTCGTTCCACTTCTCCTGCCATTCATCGGTGCCCGACTCCGGCCAGTCTTCAATCTCCAGCAGCTCGTCGATGTCGTCGATGTCGATATAGTCGCCATCGCCCGTCGGGATGCAGGGGACTGGCGTCAGTCCGCTTTCCTTGATGGCAGCATTAGCCACCACCAGTTGCGCCTTGATGCGCAGGTCATCGGAGCGCGTCACGGCGTCCATGTTTGTGTGCAGTTCGTGACGCAGACGGCACAGGTCGGAGATGAGTCCCGCCTGTTCCTCCGTCATCCCGTGCTCAACGGCCACCACCTCATTGTCGGCATTCCTACGCTCCGCACTCTCGCGGCGATAAGCGTATTGTTCCTTATTCAAGTATGCCATAACAAGTCCTCCTTTCTTTTAGATTTCACCATTGCGTTTCCACTCTTCCCACTTCTCCACGCTGTATCCATCGTCGGTCTTTACGCCGAGGAAGGTGCAGTCGTAGCCCTTGGAGGTCATTTCTGCACATGATTGCAACACACCCCAGTCACCACGGTGTCTCATACGGCTCGTTTCAAGTTCTTCGGGGTGTTCCCTGATGTAGTTGCGAGCCTTGTCATAGGCATCAGCCCCACTGTTGGCAATCACATTGCCCTCGAAGGTAGTGTCCTCAAAATAGTCGTTGCCATGACTGGCGAATACATATATTGTCAGTTCGAGTTCCACATGCCACCAGCCCTTTTTCGGCTCCATGAGTTCTGCCATGCGGCGCTGCTTGGCTTCCTCTGCCAGTCGCAGACGCTCCTTACGCGCTGCCTCGCGACGCTCGTTGTAGATGCGTTCATGCTCCTCGATAGTGTCGGCCAGGGCCGGATGGAAAACAATATCCCACGCTCCGCAGCCGGTGGTGCGGAAGCCGGCGTAGGTGCGAGGCACACCTCTGGGATCGGTGCCGAAGCCGTCGCGGAACAGGTCGCGGATTTTCTCTGCCGTCCGCTCGTTCACCACGATGCAGTCCGTCGATGTCTTCCTGCCGTAGGTCTTCCAGGTGTTGATGACTGCAATAGCCTCTTCTGCTGTGTGTGCTATTGCCTTGTAGGGAATGTAGGTGTTCCCGTTGTTGGCACGTCCGCCATAGGTAATGCAAAATACGTTTGCCATAATGTTTAACTGTTTAACCGATCAGTCCGGGGTCTTAAACTGTGATTACTTGTTGTAGCGTTTGCAAATTTCGTGTTTTATCTCGATATAGACAAGCGCTTTGACGTTTTATTTGCCATTCTGTGTTGCAGAACATATTCTAAGCCCTCCTGCTGGAGGTCATTCTCCTGTTATTGACTACAGCCAACAGATACAATGCCCCAAACAGGGCCGTTATCATACACATTTCCATGATGTCATTCATAGGTCTCATTTTTTAATTCATAATTCATAATGCACAATGCACAATTATTCAGCATGTTTCACAATCTTCAGCCCGGCGGGGTAGAACGTGTCGAAGCCGTCGAAGGCTTCCTCCGTGTCCTCGATGGTGAAGTCATAGAGTGTGCCGTCCTCGTCCTCCACGAGGATTTCGGCTTCCGGCTCCAGCTCCGCTGCGCGTTCCTGAAGGCGGTCGATGAATTTGTAGATGTTCATACTTTCATGGGTTTAATTGTTCCGTTGTTGATATTCTCATACACATTTTCCGGCCATACAAAGCGCCCGGACTGGCTGGGAAGAACAAGCAGGAAATAAGCTGTCCAATACTCATCCGTCGGGGCTTTCGCCTCAATCTTTTGGATATGCACTTCATTGCCGATACGGGCGAAATGTTCACAGAAGCGAGGCTGCTCCTTCCAACGACGCTCGCAGTAGCGGTTCAGGGCATCCCATCCCTTGATGACTGCGTGAAATTTTGGGTTAAAGTCCATAGCCAATTTTACTATTTAATGATTTCAATATCCTTGATGTAATCAATCCTACCGTCAATATAATTTACTTGAACGCTCAGGTTCTCGTCCGTAGGGCGATTGTCTGCGTCAATGTTACCCCAAACGGAAACCCCGTAGTTCAAATTATCAACGAACACATTGTGGCATCGCCAACAATATGGTTCGTCAACGTCAACGTCCTCCACTCTCACCATGCAGGTAAGTTCTTCATTTGCTCCTGGAGCAAAGAACTTGAAATAAAGTTTGTCTTTAATCTTTCCCATAAGTTTTCACTTAATCAATTTTACTGTTCCTTCACTGATTTCCCTTTTCACCATCGTGGCGATGTCGTTGTGCCAGCATAGACCCGTGTCGCGGTTGGTGGGCATAGTCATCAGGAAATACTCTGTGTAGCCGTCGTCAGTGGGCGACTTCTCATAGAAGCGTTCCACCGTCACGTCCTCGATGTGTGCAAAGCTCTCGCAGAACCTCGCCCGCTGTTTCCAGCGACGCTGGCAGTAAGCGTCAAATGCCCGCTCGCCGCGAATTACTCCGTAAGTCAGTTGTGCCATAGTCTTTTCTTGTTTGCTTTCCTTTCATCCAGCAAAGTAACAACAAAATTGCAATAAACCAGTTTTCTGTCATGCGATATTTCTTTTAACGGTTAAAAACTCAATGTTTGCTTCTCTCACACAGCGGCGACGTGCCTTGTAGCCGTTGCTCTTCAGCAGGCGCATCTGGCTACGCATCTCCGCCTTTTCCTGCGGCACGGCTTCGGCATAGTCTATGCCGTTCCATTCCTTCCATTCGCCGTCCACTTGTACGTCGATGGTGTAGATCTTACTTTTCATTCTTCACTTTTAACTTTTCACTTTTCACTATACTTATCCCGTTCCGTCGGGCTTTCTCATAGAAGTTCTGTCGCACCTCGTCGGTAGGAAGCCATGCGAGTGTGCGTTGCTCCCTACCATCGGGTGACATAAGTGTAAGTCCGTAAACCCCATCCATAATCCATCACTTTACACCGCATTTCATTGCGGCAAGGATCATAATGATTGCAAGAATCCAATTTTCAACCATAGTTCTTCTTTTTAAAAGTTAAACATTTACAGTTCAAGATTGCACCGTGTATCGTCGCACCAGTTCGTAAGGTCGCCAGACGCTTCCTGCAGGTTATCCGCGGCCTCCTGTATAGACATGGCACGTTCGCTTTCATTCAGATTGTCCGGTATGTTATCATACTTCTCCTGTTCTTCTTCGGCCATCTCTTGTATTTCCGTTGCGATGCCTTCAACCTGTTCTATAAGTTCATTCAGGCGTTTTCGTTGTTCCTTGTTCATGCTGGTTTTCAATTTTTGTTAAACATAGTCTATTTTCTCTCTCAACCTGTGCTGCCAGATCCTCGATAATATACTGTGCAGCCTGGTGCTCTCTATTTATGTAATCCATAATCGTTTTATTCTTTTTTTAGCTTAACGTGTAACACTTTCCTTATTCTGTCATGCAGCTTGTAACCCGTGTGAAAGTCATTATCTGCACGCCTTGCGCAATCCTTCCACTTGTCAAGAAGCCTGTCCAGAAGAAGAAGTTCACTCAAATCCTCAATAATAAGTTTTTCTTCCATAGTTTTAAATTTAGTGGGTTAGTTGTAAGCAGATGTCATATAGGTCGTCGGCCGTTAATTTATCAACGGCAACCAACTCGTTATCACAATCATCAAACATGAAAAGATTTTTGTCCTCGTTGTACTTGATAACACGTAGTTCATTGCCAAACTCTATGCGGTCGTAATACTCGATACTACCTTTCGCCTCCACTACATCTGTAATAGCGGTGATCATTTTTTCTCGTGCTTGGGAGAGTAAGTCATAACCCTCTTTGATTAAGTCTTGTGTCATAGCCACTGTGATTGTAAATACTCGGCCAACTTAGCCATATTATTTCCATTTATAGTTTATTTCCGTTTCTGTCATACAGACGAATAGGATTACCATTATTGTCGTGTAAGCTGCCGTCTGGCTCCACTACAACAATTGGTGGAAGGAAACCATACCTCCTACTTATTTCGATTTGCTTACCAAAGGTCAGTTGCTTTGCCTCTATTACAGCTTCTTCGAGAGTGACACAATAGTGCATCTCTCTCGATGTCCTTCTCCATTTTTTTCCATCAGACAACTTCATTTCCCGACCTCCATTGTCTAAAAAAAAGTAATTCCATGCCATAATCGTTTTTGTTATTGGTTAATTCTCTCTCCTGTCCTACGGTCGATGTAGCACTCACAAATGGTGTCGAAAGGTCCCGCATCGCGCTCTTTATGTGAACAATAGTAACTGTGGTAGCCAGTACATCCAAAGTGTTGACAATCCTCGCAAGTTGCTTTGACACCAGGGAAAAATGTTGCTTTATTCATAGTCGTTTTTGTTTTAGTGGGCTTCGCCCAGAAATTATACAAAATCTTTTCAAAATCTCACATTCAATCCAGGATAGAGAAGCAGTATTTCTCTTTATCCCGTGTGGTATAGTGGAAGTGAAGCGTATCGTGGGTCACTTGCCTGATGCCGTTGCGTGTGCAGTGCCCGAAGGACAATTCTATATTTGTCACCTGCGAAAGCGGAACGTAACAGTTCTCATCAAACACCTTCGCTTTCCTTGCCGCTGTCTTCCAGTCGCCCGTGAAGGCGGCAATCTGTTGTTGAATTTGTTTACGTGTCATAGTTTATGCCGTTTGTAATTTTTCCATTAGTAGTCGCTTAAAGCCAAGGTCATTGCCGAAGAGTTTAGTGATAGTGCCAAGGTTATCTATAATGTCATCCACATATCCCGTTCTGATATATGGGTGTTCTGGAGTCAGTTTCTTTACCAGCCCTTTGGCGGTATAGGTGCCGCGTAGCCGTCCGACTTCCTCAGCATGTCGTAGGTCTATCTTGTAGAGAAACACACTCTCACCGTCTCTCTTTCTTACACCATCGTACACGCTATCATAGCAGCGTTTCACACAGAAGAAACTGGCGATAATGTTCCACTCGCTTCTCGTTGCCTTCACTTTAATTGTCGATTCCATAGTTCTTTAGTTTTTTTGTCCCACGGAAACAACAGAAATAACAGAAACAATTTCCGTCCTTCCCGTGGAAAATTATACAAAATCTTTTCAAAATCTCACAGGGCATTAAGCCACTTTCTCGAAGAAATCGCGCCAGTCGTCAACGCCTTTGCCCTTGTCCTGATAGATAGGCCATGCGTGGTTTGCGTTTCCGCTCTCGTTGGTAATAAAACCCAAGGAATAACCATGTTCCCGTTCGGAACGGTACACCATATCCTTGCGGTACGCCATTGTTCCATCACTGTATTTCACATCCTTCTTACAGCGGAATAGGTCGCCCTTGTCGATGCGGGGAATAAGTTTCGATGGAGACTGCTGCCAACCGTCGCCCTTCTTGGGCAGTGTCCAGCCCTTTGTCTTGGCAACTTCGGCATTGAACTTATACCACACGTCCTCGTCCAGGAACTCGAAGTGCATAGTGCCCTTCTTGAACGCCTTGCAGCGGAAGAAGCCCCAGATAAACCAAGTGTTCCATGCGGCACGCTGGCCACCATAACCACCTGGCAGTGAAGAAATCTCGTTGTAGTCGCGCCCAGTCAGATAGCACAACGCCTTGCAGACATCGCACATCTTCTCTACACTGGAACCGCTGACTTTCACATACTCGCGCCCTACCCTCTTTTTCGCCATGCTCCATGCCGAAGTCCCCGTATATTCCCAGTCGTAGCCGTCGCACATACAGGGAATGATAAACTTGCGGTTGACCATGTAGTTCGCATTCGTCTTCCATGTCTCGCCAGCCGTGGAGTTCTCAGCACTGAAAGAACAGATGTGCTCGAAGGCCTCAATCAGCGCTTTGTGCATCCGCTGCCCGTGAGTCTGCACAATCATGTCGAGCACCCTGTAGATGTTACCCATCGTGAAAGGCACGTTCACCTGTTTCTCCACAAAGCGGTTCATCTGCTCACGCAGCGATTGTGTCTCATACTTCCCCATCTTCAGCATCTGGAAGATGGTGCGCCAATAGTATTTCTTCAGTTCCTTCTTGTACTCCTCGCGAGAGACGGTAGTTGCACGACCATCACGAGACTCTACGGCACGAAACTCAATAGGTGGTGTATCATGCTTTCCATCCGTTGCCCGTGCCGTATCATTGATGCGCTGCGTCATCTCCATCACCTCGTTAAACATCTTCACGGCACTCATGTAGCGGTTCACCATTTCGCGTACAACATTGTGCTGTACCAGACCTTCGGTATCATTCATGTTCAGCACGTCCTCGTCCTGCTGGCTGAACATATAGTCCTGCCATTCCTCTTCGCCTGTGCCCTCCTTATAGAGCTTTACCAGCGCCACCTCCACGCTCGTCTTGCGCTCGGCGGTCTCAAACACCTTGCCCAGACACTCCGTGTAGCCATAGAGCTGTATGTTTTCGTACAGGATTTTGTTGCGGCTGTAGCTGTGATATTCACTCACACTGTCATCGTTGCATAGTGCAATCACTACACATCCCGGAGGTGCAATCTCGAAAGCGTGAAGGATATGCTCGGCGCCCTTCGAGAAAGGCGGATTCATCACAATCATATCCACGTGACTCACCTGCTCGCTCGTTACCGTCAGGAAGTCGTCAGCCACCAGCCGACACTTGTCAGCCAATAGTTTCCTACAATGCGGGTCGTTCTCGCAGGCAATCACCTCCGCCGCACCGTTCTCCTTCAGCCAGTCAACGATGTTGCCACTGCCAGCACTCGGTTCCAGAATAATTTTGCCAGCCACGTCTTCGCCCATCATCATCTGCTCGATAACCTCCTTGGGTGTAGGATAGAAATCGGGGTTATTCGTAAATAAGTTCATAGTATTTTTGAGTTTTGGTGTTAGTCTGTTTAATCCGTTGTTCACTCCGCCATGCGCCAGCGGACGTTTTTGTTAGGGTCGGCCCCTCGCTCACAGGCGATGGCAAAGGCATCGTCGAGGTTGTCGCGGAAGGGCTTCGCAGGGTCAATCGTATGCTCCAGTGTGCGCACCTCGAAGGTGGTCTTGCAGTAGTTCCCCAGCCCGTACTCGCGGCGGGGCACCTGATACTGCAGGATGATGTGTTCCATAGTGATTGAGTTTTTGTTTGATTTTGAATTAGATTTTGTTCGATTTCTGGGCGAAGCAACCCCATTACCCTACGCCGCCGCTGGCAGAGGGTAGAACTTACGTTGGCAGTAGTCGCTACCCTTATAGAGTTCGTCCTGCGAGTTAAAGCCTACGCCGTGGAAGATATAGTCCACTTCCTGCACAGCTCCTGCCGTCCATACGGGCACGCCTTTCTTACTCTCCATATCCTTGCGGACGGCATCGGCACTCTCACTCATATACAACCACAGCCCCGTCTCGATGTGGTCAAACACGCGGTCGCCCACCTTCAGGCGTAGTCCCCACCATATCTGTCCGCAACTGCCACCGTCCTCTTCCACCAATCCGAGGATGTCATAGCCCTTCACGCCGTGCTCCTGCGAGAGCCGTGCATCGGATGCCTGCCACTCGCGCAGCACCTCCATGACGGCACGTTGGTGCTCGGCACTGCGGCAACGCTTCAGCCCCTCCACCGCCTCTGTCAAACGGCTTTTGAATCCGTACATACCATTGTTGACAAACATTTCCTGCCCGTCCTCCCATCGCAGGGAATAGTCCGTCGTACCGGCCCACTTGCCTGTACAGGGGCTGCCAACCTTTGTCCATGACTTGTGGCCCATCAGGGCACACATCTCGTCGCACAATGCTTTTGTTTCCTTATCCATAGTGATTTCAGTTTTGTTAGATTCTGAATTAGATTTTGTTCGATTTCTGGGCGAAGCCCATCCCTTATGCGGCGTCGAGCACCGCCTGCAACTGGTCCAGCGTGACCACGGGGATGCCCATAGCCTTCGCTTTTTGTAGTTTGGCCGGTCCCACTCCCCTGCCCGGCACGTTGGCGGTGCCGATGCAGAGGTAGTCCGTCTTGCGGCTCAGTTCCGAGCAAACCTTGTGTCCGCTGTGCGCAATCATCGAGCGCACGGCCTGACGGCCATAGCCGTCGATGGCTGATGTGTTGAAGCAGCCAGTGATAACGATGTTCATAATTTGAGAGTTGAGAGTTGAGAATCCTTGTTGGCCATGTCGGCGATAACGTCCAGCTCGGCCAACAGGTCGCGCAGCAGCTCCTTGTGGTGCCATACGTTGCAGAGTGCCACGTCGCGGCACTCCACGCTATCATCTTCGTCCTTGAACTCAGCACAGAAGCTCAGTGACTCCTCATAGTGCCCGTAGAACTCGCCGCCAGGGTCGTTGCAGTCGATGTCGGGGTCATAGCCGATGCAGAACAGGCGTCCCTTGGGGAATGTGTCGTGGTCCTCGTCCGTGATGCTGTGTTCCATATTTAGGGCGCAGTCCTTCAGGATGATGGCAAATACATCGTGGTCGTCGATGCGCCAGCACAGCCCCTTCAGTTCGCGTCCCTTGCACGCTCCATAGTGGTGATAGGTCTGCATGACGCTGTAGAGCGCGGCAAACAGTTCGTTCAGGCTCATGTGCTCATACTTCATCTTGGCACGGTCGTGCTCTGCCAACCGTTTGCCGCCCATAATCTGCACGGGCAGCAGATGTGCCAGCAGGTCGTTCTCTATCACGGCGCCGGTAAAGCGCTGCTCACCCTGCAATTCCTTCATAGCGTCACAAACCGCACCCAGCAGTTTGTTATTGGCCTCGATAGAGAGGCGATTAAAATCTTTCTGTTCCATAATTATCAAGAATTAGAGAATTTTTATAATGTGTAGTTCCACATAAAGTTGTGATTCATGTCGTACACATAACATGACTTGTAACCGTTGCTCTTCATCCAAGTCTCGGCAATCTTTTGTATGTTGTCGCCTTTCCGGATAGGTATCACTTGGCACCCAGAGGCGAACCCCATGTGGGTGTTGCAGAAATAATAATGTTTCATAATTCGTGAAATCTTTCTGTGTTATCTGTGTGCGCTTATCCCTCGAAGTCAATCAGCAGCACGATGTCGTCCAAGTCGCACTCTTCTTCCCACCACCCTTCCGGGAGGTCGTGGTCCATGCCGTACTCACCAAGCAGGTCGGTAATCTTGCCGTCGTCGATGCCATAGGCGGGGTTCATGTGCTGCTTGAAGTTCTTATCCACCTTGGCGCAGATGATAGCCTTGTCCTCCGGCTCTAACTGCTCGTTGATATAGGCCACCGCCTTGCGCATGTCCGCGCTGTACTCGGCATAGACATCCTGTGCGGGGTCGTCGGCGGGTGTAGTCGTGGCAGGGTCGGCGGGTTCGCCATCCGACAGCGCACCAATGAAGTGCTCATTGTTATGCGCCAGGGTGGTCAGCGTGGCAAGCATCACCAGGCAACATTCGCGGGCGCTCTTTCCGTGATACAGGCTGACGTTGTACCCATCGCCGTAGATGTAGGCGGAATAGTCGCCGCCCATCTCGTAGCACTCTGCATTGCAGCGGATGACACCGCATTCGTGCGCCTTGCCAATCTCCGCTTCGCAGAGACGCATCAGGTTGTAATAGTGCTGGTCGGTCATCTCCTGCTCGATGTCGGTGTTCTTCGCCACCAGCCATATCAGCTCTGCGTCCGTCAGGTTCGCCTCCATCACACCGCTGTCCGTGTAGTAGTAGATGCCGTTGTCAATCTGCGAAACCTCACTGTCCACCTCTTCGAGGTCGGTGCCCAGCGCTTCCGACAACTCCCAGCCCGCCACCGTCACAGGCTCCGTATAGAAGCCACTCACTGCCGACAGGTCAATCACGCGTGCCGGATATTTCACACCCTTGTATTCAATCTGAATCTTCTTCATAATCGTAATCTTTTTTTGGGGGGGGTTAACACATATATGTTGTCTGCCAGTCCTCGCACGACGGGTGCAGGGTAGTGGCGCGGAAGGAAAGCGGGTTACAGCCGCAGGGTGTGAACAGGTGGAAGTCTTCGCCACGATAGCCGCTCTTGAAGTCGGCCTTCCATGCGGCATAATTGTGCATGACAGCATCGAGCGTCACATGGAATCCGTGCTCGGCAAACTCTGCCACCACCTCACGTGCCTTCTTCGGAGTAAGACGGCGGAAGCGTTCGGGGAAGTCGATGTCGTACTCCTGATAGGGATGACCCAGCTTCACATCCATGCCGGCAGCCTTCATCTCGTTCAGTGTAGGCCAGTCGCTCTGTGTCCACTCCTCCTTACCATCGCCCCACGGAGTGATATACTGCATCGCAGTGAGGTTGACTTTAACCTCCCAGTTCCAAGGGATGAAACAATCCCGTCCGTCAATCACAAACCAATGGGAGTCGGTTGGTTGCTGCTGTGTTCTAATGTTCTGTGCCATAGTCGTAATCTGTTATCGTTGTTATTCGTTTTGTTTATCTCGGTTGATTGGTTACGCTGCCAGCCGCTCACGGAGCGCAGCCCGCAACTTATCCGCAAGGGTCATTTCTTTTTGTCCCGCAGAAATAGCAGAAACTTTCTGTGCTTTCTGTGCTTTCTGTGTGACCTTCCTCGGTGCGGACTTTGGAGACACTTTCTCCGGCAGCCGGCACCAGCGTTCGCCGTCCTTATAGCCGAACACTGTCTTGTTCATCATGGCGCTGCAGCCGTTCATGCGGCAGAACGCCAAGGCCACGGAGAATACGTTGGCCATGTGGTAGGCGCATCGGAATGTTCCGAACTCCATCACCGCCTCGTAGGTCTTGGCGTTGTAGGTCAGGCCCTCGATGTGTCCGTCCGTATTGAACACATTCCAGTATTCACACCATACCAGGTCCACGAATACCATGCCCGGCTTCGCATTGGTGCGGTTGCGTCCCTTGTGCCCCTGCACCACTTCGCTCAGTTTGAACTCGCCCTCGTGGACATTCTGTGTGCAGGTTTCCCACACCCATGCCGCCTGCATCAGCAGCGACATAGCAATTTTGCTGTTCAGTTCCTTCTGTGTCATAGTTGTGTCCTCCAATTATGAATTTTGAATTGTGAATTATGGATTATAGATGACCGCTTTGCGCTTATCGGCCCGTGTAGCCGGCCGGGTGTCGAAGGGTTCCTTCCCTCGGCTCACCACCACCAGCTCGCCCCACAGGTCCGGGACGATACACAGCAGCGGGTCGTCCTTCAGCACCACCACCTTTCCGACCAGCAGTGCTGAGTTGATATCTTTCGTTGTCATAGGCTCAGAATTTCCAGCTATTGTCCGGGTCGTTGGCATAGCAGGCCTTGAAGCCCGCAGGGGTCAGGAACACGATATAGGTGTAGTAGTTGGTATAGTCCATCACCTGCGCCTCACGCATCCAGTCGTTGAGTACATCGACGGATGTGCTGTCCGTTTCACACATTTCCCGCAGTGGGCGAAAAGTGTACGTCTGTCCTTGAATTTCCATAGGCGTATATGTTTAGGGTTATTTGTATTTTATAGCCCTCCATTACGGGAGGGCTGGGTAGGTCTTCTCTTAAAAAAGACTGCCGCGCTTCACAACGCAGCAGCCCGTTCACTCAAAAATTCAAAAGTTATGTTTAGCAACATAATAGTTCCCGCAGTGCCATCAAAGGCATAGGTCGGTGCCACTGCGGGATAGTTTCACGATGCAAAGATTCTTCTTTTTCCGTGATTTCAGTGATTCCCGTGTAAGAATTTCATGCTGATAACACAACTTCCTTCTCCTTAATCTCTCCGTAAGCTCTGTTGGCGCAGTGGTCCTCGAAGAGGAAGTCATCATCGT
This sequence comes from Prevotellaceae bacterium UBA4301, assembly GCA_002395775.1. Taxonomy (GTDB): domain Bacteria; phylum Bacteroidota; class Bacteroidia; order Bacteroidales; family Bacteroidaceae; genus Physcousia. Next base: position 8,881 of record DGUV01000045.1, on the reverse strand, counting down.
TCTTATTGCTCACCACCTCGTCGTATTCCTCCGATGCGGTCAGCGTCTGCCATTCCTTGTCCAGACACTTGCGGGCTTCCTCTTCCGTTCCAAACACATTCACCGACAAGTTAAGTCCCCACTCGTAGTCGTTCAGGAACGTCACCACCCACACCTTCTGCGGCGGCTTGGCCTTGGCGATAGTTTCCAGCGACTCTGCGATGTCGCCCAGCAGGTTTGGCACCCGCTCCATGAATCTTTGTTCCAATACTGTCATAGTCGTTTCTTATTTTAATAGTTTTGTTCCACATATCTGTCCACCGCTTGATGTAGCACGATAGCCGTCAGGCGCTTCAGTTCCTTCCGCAGTTCCGCCTCCGTCAGTCCTGCATACTCTCCCGTGCTGGCAGCATCGCCCGGCTCTGCCTCGCCGTCGAGCAACTTGCAGATGTCGTCAATCCAACCGAGATAGTCATTGCCGCCTTCCATAGGGCAATAATGCTCGATGAACGCCTGCTCGTTGAACTCCCACACCACCTGCGGCTGTTTTGCCTTTGCCTTCGCCCTGGCGTGTGCCCAGGCTTCGTTCACCACCTCGCCCAACTCACGCTCATAGTAGTTGTCGGCGAACACCTCTTCCTCGTCGCCGTCCTTGATGAACACGGTGTGATAATCGTCGTCCACCTCCATGCCCGGCCCGTCGGGGCGGACGATAATCTCCATCCCGTACTGCTTCAAGTCCTCGTTAGCCATTTGCAGGGTGCCCTCCCAATCGTTTCTTGTATTCATAATTCAATCCGCTTAATCCGTTAAATCCTTGTTATTACTCATTCACTTTCTCCACATCCCTGCGCAGGTGCCAGTAGATAGCCTGTGTCAGATAGTCCAGTTCCGCCAGCGACATTTCCGATGCCGGCTGGTGGTCAGGTTCAGCCATGTCACCCTGCCAGTTCACACCGCCGTTGAAGAACTGATAGAGCATCAGCGTTTCATAACCCGTCTCGTCACGCTCGATATAGAGCGACCAGAAAGCGTGGTGCCCGAACTCGTCCGACAAATCAGCCACCGTAGGGTCTATGTCGCCTTCAATGCCATCCACCCATTTCAAAGGCAGGGCAAAGGCGCATCCGAAGCTGGCAATGTCAAGCACCTTTACGATGGTGTAGCCCTCGTCTTCCTCTATGCCGTGTTCGTCACGGTAATAGTCGTTATAGTCGTCGCCGTTCTCACGCACCAGCGTCATCAGTGTGTCGAGCAACTGCTCCTTGCACGCCTCTCTCACTTGATGAAGTTGTTCTGATTTCATAGTCTTGTTGTTTTAGTTGTTTTCCTTCCATGTGATTCCGTCCCGTACATACTCGTGGATAGAGCCGCCGTCCATGCTGTCCACCTGAATGACCAGCCCCTCCATGACAGGTTCACCCTGCTCGTCGATTTCCGTAGTTTAGTCGATTAAATTCAGTTCCTTCATTACCTTGTTCTCGAACGCTTCAAGTTCCGTCATGTAGTCGCGCTCATCATCCACTTGCCAGTCCAGTTCCTTCTCAAACTGCTTGGCATACTCAATGATAGCGTCACACACATCACCCCACCCGCCGAAGCGGTCGCTCTGATACATGGTGTTGTAGAGGTCCGACGACAGCAGCGCAATAGTCTCTTGCAACAGATGCTCCTTGTCGATGAGCTTCTTAGGTTCTGGTAATGAAATACCGATTTTCTCAAGTATCTCACTCTCGGTCTCCTTCACCTCGTAGGAGCGTCCGCCACATACGATGCAGGTGTAGCGCCATTCGCGGTTGTCGGCTACCGCCTGGTCCGATTGCATGTCGCGGATAGAAGCAATCTGTTCCACTTGCAGAATGACGCTTGCGCCGCCCTTCCGTTCTTTCAGTCTGATAAATGTTGCCATAGTCGTATAATTTTTGATTTAATTTTGAGCGGAGCGACCCCATGAATAGAGCCGCCCCGCATTTTTCACTTTTCACTTCAAGCGGCTAAGAGACGCTTGATATCCTCTGGCACATCGCCGCCGGCCAGCACGTTCTTCAGCATAGCGGCCACGTCCTCCTTCGTATAGCACTTCTTGGCCTGCTCCTCGGCAGTCTTGGCTGCCTGACGTTCGGCCTTCTTCTCTGCCCACTGCTGCTTTTTCTCCTCCCAGCGGGCCTTGCCGTCGCGCTGGGCTTGCTCATAGATAGCCATGCAAGCATCCTCGGCGCGGCGCCAGGCATCCACGTCGGCGGTGTTGTAGGCTCCTGCCAGTGCCTTGGCTACGTCCATGTAGCGGACACCGAACAGCAGGATATAGACCTTGTTGCCGTTCAGGTCGCGGCGGTAGGATGCACTCACGTACTTGTGCCCTGCATCCTTGTGCGTCTTCCAGCGCGGGTCATCCTCGCCGCCGAAGCCGATAATCTGAGGGGCCGTGTCGCCGCGCTTGGTCTTATAGGTGGAGAACTGCACCTCCGGCAGTCCTGCGAAGTAGTTCTCTGCTGTCATGGGCACGCTGTCCTCGGCCACCTTGATAGAAGCAATAGCCTGGTTGTTCACTGTGTTAGCACTCTCGTTCTGGGTCATGTTCTTCTTTGCCATAGTTGTAGATGATTTTGAGTTGTTGTTTTCTGTTGTTGTTTCGTCGCCGTCCGTACCCGTCGGGGGTACGGTAGGCGTTTCGGTCTGCTCCACAAAACTCGTGTGGCAGAAGATGCGATGCACGATGGTCTGGGCATACTCGCGGTAGTTGTAGTGTCCGAAGAGTTCACGCTCGAAGCGTCCGAAGTGCTGCGCCACCTCCTCGGCCTTGCCCTCGAAGTCATACGGCTCATCGTCCACGATGTCCGGCACGATAGCCTTCAGTTTCTCCGTCAATTCGGCTTTCTTCGCCTCGCTCATCTCGCGGCTTATGCGAATGTCACCCGCCGTGCCACCCATAAACTTCATGGCGAAGTCCGTATGTTCCTCCTTTGTCGTATAGGAAGAATCCGTCATGCCGTCGAAACAGTCGTGATAGGTCACGAAGATGTCGAGGTCGGTCTTTTCCGCAAATTCCTCCTCCGTAGGTCCGTCCCACCACGTCAGTTCCCAGTCACCACCCCATCCATGATGCACTTTCAGCGAGAACTTCACACCAGGGAACGCCGTCTGCACCATAGCAAGAATGTTCTTCTTCCTCACATTCTGCTCCTTGCGCTGCGCCTGGTCGAAGGCCTTCTTTTCCTTCTCCAGTGCCTTCTTGCGCTCCTTGCCATAGATGCCACGCAATTTCTGGTCAGCCTCGTAGAGTACATGGTTGGCTTCCTCACGCGCCTTGGTATAGGACGCAATAGGTTCCATCAGATGCTCCCATTTCTCACACTTCTTACGGTATGCCTCCAGCCTATCCTTATACTCACGTTCCTGCCGTTCCTGTTCCTGGCGGTTACGCTCGTTGTTGCGCTCACGGATAGCCGTCAGCACCTTTTCAAACATTGTGTTCCACGTCAGCGGTACGAGAATATATCGGCTGTAACTATAGCCCTCGGTATCAACGATATACCAGCGGTCGCCGCATGCGATAGCCACGCCCAGCGTATAGAACGTGCGCTGCTTCCACTCCACCAGCTTGCCATAGTCGCCAAAGGTGCTGCACTCCTCGTCCGTCACGTCGTCGCTGGCAGAGCCATAGTCACCCTCCGTCAGTTGCTTCACGATGCCCTCCAGCACCTCGGCACTCTTCTGCTCGCTGATAGGGTCGAAGTCCTCCTCCGAGAGCGTGAACACCCTCGTCACTTTCACCAACCTTGGCTTCAGTTCCTTCTCGTCGCTATTCTCGCGCTCATACACCATGTACTCCATGTTCGAGATAGCATGGGGCAGACCACCCTCGCACTTCAGTCCCGAGTCCAGTGCCCACACGAAACTGCCTGCAACGGGTGCCGGCTGTCCGTTCATCACATGCTCGTCGGCCAGCATCGTGTAGCCCTTATAGGCCGACTGCTCAAACCGCTGCTGCCTGTCCTCCACGATGGCGCGTGCCACCTCCTCAGCCTGTGCGACCATCTCCTTGCCGAAAGCATCGAGATAGGCGGCGCGGGACAGGGGCGAAAGCCCTGAGCCGTCCCATCCGAAGCAGATAGAGTGATGACCCTCTTCGTTATACTCTGCGGTCATAGCCGCGTTACTGAACACTTCCACCAGTCTGTCCGACAGGCGGTCCAAAGTCATATTCTTGATTGCCATAGTTGTATGTCGTTTTAGTTGGTTATTACTTTTCTGCCATCCATACGTCACAGATAGCGATTGTGTGGATATAGTTGCCTTGTGCATCCAGCACGCGGAACTCGTTCTTCAGTTCCGTCTGCTCCAGCCTGCGATCGTCGGGCTTGTGTTCATAGATGCTTTTCATTGCGCTCTCGAAGGTGGGATATGCCCTGAAGGGCACCATAGTGATGTCGCCGTCCACCTTCTTTCCGACGAAATAGATTTTCTTGCTCATAACAGTTTTGAATTTTTGATAGGTTGATGTTAGGGCAAAATGCCCCGATTTGTCACACACATTTAACAATTTTTAGAGTGTTCCTTGTAGCCAAAAATGACTACCCACACAGCGGCGTAGATAGTCATGGCGATAAGAATGTCAGATAATGCTTGCATAGTGGTTAGGGGTTATGCTTCTCCTTGAAAGTTCAGTTGCGGCAGTTCTTCCTGTGCGTCCTTCACACAATAGGCTTTCACGTCGTCATAGATGCAGCGCAGCACGTCCACGTCTTGCGTCACGAAGTGTCCGGCATAGTCCTTCGCCACCTCCTCGAAGGTCAGGTGCGTCTCGTAGCGCAAGATAGAGTCCATTGTTTCATAGTCCATATCCTCGTCGAAGGCCGTATAGGACGATGCCTTGCGCTTGCGCCTCCGTCCGAAGCCGTACCAGCCATCGTCCCACGCGCTCCATGCGTCCGTGTACTCATGCGGATAGCGGTCGATCAGCGTCGCGCAGATGTGCCGTGCGAAGTCCAGTGCGTTCTTCAGTTCGCTCCACACGGTACACTCCTGGTCGGTGTGGGGGTTGTAGTAGCCGCACGATATGTTGATGCAACTCACCCCCACCCCGTTCTCGCATAGCGTTTCCACGTCGGTCATCAGCCCGTCGGTAGGCTCATAGCCGAACTGCTCATAGCCCAGCGCATCCACGAAGTCCTGCGAGCAGATAGGCCCAGAGATTTCCGTAATGAGGTCGCCACCGTTCCTGCGGTCAGGTTCGATGCAATAGAGCACGTCCTTGAAGAAGTCCATGTCGGCCTGACGCGAGCCCACGCATCCCACTTCCTCACCCACGAAGAAGGCACACTTCAGCACGTCGCGCTCGGCCAATAGTTCCAGTGCAATCCACAGCCCGTTCTTGTCGTCGGCACCGAGTCCCTGCTGTGCCTTAGATTTGGGCGAATAGGCAAAGATGATGTCGTCGTCGTAGATAGTCTCGAAGTCCTCCAACTCGCCACCCACATGCAGGTGGAAGCCCGTACACTTGCCGCGGGCGTAGGCAATCCACCGCTCCGTGAAGTCCTCGCACATCCACACCTTCACCTGCTCGGGCAGGATAGCGCCAAACGGATTCTCGTCGATGAGTCGGCGCATGAACTTACCGGCCTTCATCTTGTAAATCTTGTCATTCTCGCGGTTGCGATAGCGCACGGCCTTGAAGTCGCCGTCGAAGCACAGACCGCCGTCCATCACCTCATACTGCATCGACTTCAGCCGATAGAGGCAGCCACGCTGTTCCTTGTCATAGAGGAGATAGCAGTCGGTCGTATAGCCGTCGTAGTTGCCCAGCGGATAGACCTCCGTGTGCATAGCGTCCAGCACAAGCTGGCGCATGTCGGCCATAGACTTCAGAGTATAAAACCGCTCCATGAAGGCGCGGACTGTGCGCTGGCCTTTGTTCCACGCCGTAGTGCGCACTGCGTTGACAAACTCGCGGCTCGTCAGCAGAGCCAATAGTATCTTGTTGCGGCGACTCTTCACACCGTTTCCATGTTCCTGTATGCCGAAGATTTCCTTGAAACCCTCGTAGCCGTTGAATTGATAGTACAACATCGCAATAGTGATTTTGAGTGTTAGTAATTCGTGTTCAGGCATAGAGTCCGTCGAACGGGTCCCATGTATATTGCACGGAATAGACGTGGGTGTCCTTGCCCATTTCCTCGCGCATGTCGGCCAGGGCCTGACGTGCGGCTGCACTTGTCTGTGATACACTTGCCCCTGCGATAGCGGCCATAGCGATGATAGTTGCACGCTTCTTGGCGGTGCTTGCCATGTTCTTTTTAGTTGCCATAATTTTGAATTTTGAATTTTTTGAGTTGCTTTTGAATGATTTTGAGCGGAGCGGCCCCACAGATAGAGCCGCCCCACACGGATAGATTATGCTGCGTCCTGATAGTGCGCAGTCCTCCCCATTACGGAGGAGTCAGAGAGATTCTTTTCGTTGCGTTCTGATTCGCGCTCTACGCGGCGAAACAAAACGCACGACACACAAAGCATGGGCAGGGCATAGATTGCCTGCACTGGATTCTCCTCTACTCCTGTAAGCAGGGCGAGAGCCGCCACGAAAAGGATAGTGGCGACAAGGATAGTTCTTGTTGTTTTTGTTGTTTTCATTTTACGTCAAAATTAAATGCTGAATTGATAAATTTTCGGAGCGCATCGGCTCGCATAGGCGGTTCTATCTTTCGCCTGTGCTCATAGTCACGGGCGAAGGCATAGAGAATTTGTTTTACGTCGCTCTCCTGATAGGTGCGACTGTCCCGCTCCTGCACATGGGCAGGGCGAAACTCGATGATTTTACAGGGTTCTCCCATAGGCAGATAGGTTATTTGATAATTTCGGGTCCGATTTCTACTTCATAGTGAGTGCGTCCCTTGGCCTTGCCCGTGTGCTCATAGTCGCGGAACGATGAGCGCAGTTCCTCTCCGTCGATTTCCTCAATAGAGCTGAAGTTGTCGTCGTAGGTACACGCCAGGTTTATCCTTCCTTCGTACTTGTCGCATAGTGCTTCGTACTTGGCCTTGGCCTTGTCTTCACTCTCTGCACGATAGTAATGGTTCGTGCTCACAGTTATATCGCCATTGATAGTGCGATGTTCTGTTACTACCCAAATGTAGTTTTTCATTTTTTTTGAATTTTGAATTGTGAATTATGAATTATGAATTATGAATTGTCTCAATAGTAGAAGTGGTGGGAGTCGAACCCACTTGCATACGCTGATAGCATACGCCCATAGCCTTCCATGTTGCCATGCACTCCTCCTTCGTTCGTACCATGTGCGCCCTCATACGTGACGGCATAGTACGTTGATAGTCTTTTCTTGGCCCATTTTGGTTACTTCGAGATGTTTTTGACCTGTGTATAGTTTCCGCTCGTGCTTACTTCATCGCGCCATACACATTACTAACCGCACACGTTTTACCGCGCACTCCTCTTCTCCCTGATAGGCTGAGCCATACCTCTTCTGTTTATAGTCCGGTATTCGCAGACTTCACCCTATAGCCTGTCACCCTATAGGGGCTGTATCATTTTGCGATAGATACACTTTCTCCACCGCGTATTTTATTACACACCTTTTGCACCCCGTATCAAATGCAAATAGATAGAACTTGTAAGGTACGTTCCCGTGTCCCCTTTGCCCCTAAAATCGGGGTGCATACTTTTTGCGCATAGCACAAAATTCTGCTGCAATAACTCTGCAGGATAGCACTATATTTGTACCCGTTTCTAAAAGTGCTTTTTGTTTGTCAAAGACCGGTACCTTTGTGCTGCTCTCGAGCAATAAAATCATGCTCCGCGTATTGTCGCGCTGCTCTAAATCAAGCAAGCAAGCGACAAAGGTAACTACCTATCAAGCGGGTAACTCGCTTTGTTTGCAGGGGACGGGGGTAACGATCCCCCGTGCGCTCCGTGCTCCCCTTATACTGCTATATTACGCAGTTTTTGCCATGATAACGGCAAATTGCTCTATAGTAATTTTGCCGTTATTATAGTCTGCGCGCGCTTGCTGCTGCTGCGCTTTAATGGCTGCGCGCTCTGCTCTCCTTGCTTTGCTCTCCGCTGCTCTCTGCGCTGCGCGCTCTGCTTTGTCCTGCTCTGCTGCAAATGGTGCAAGCACAGCACGGAACGCAGTGACATAACCGCATTCGCTTTTAGTAATGGCGCGATACATTATAAGGGCGTTTGAATTGGTCGCGGATAGGCGTAATTCGTTACCTTTGTCCGTGACAATTTCCCCGTGCTGCAGCTCTGCAGCTGTGTGCTCTCCTTTATATTTGCAGAGATAGCAGGGACGGCCGAGAAAATCGGGGGTAAACATGCGGAGTGAAAATTCACGCTCCCCGCTTACTGCGCAGTACATGCGCTGCAGGTCTCGCACGTTAATATTATCCATATATTCGTTTTTGCGTGCCATGCGGTTAAGAACATTAACGTAATACATATTACTACGTTCTTTAAGGTCTTCGCGTGCTCCCTTTGCCGCATTGTTAAGGGCAGTGCGGTTCGTCACTTGCTGCGCTGCTGCGCTGCTGCAAATCTCATTGAAATTCTTTTTGTTAGCCATAACTTTTTAATTTTGAGTGAGTTAAACATTTTTTTTACTTTTGCAGTCCTTTTTTGTACTGCTTTCGGGGACAAAGTTACGGCTTTTTTTCAAACTAACAAAGTATTTTTGCAATTATTTTTTGTTTTTTTTCAAACTTTTTTCTAATGTATTGATTTACAATTATTTACAAATTAAGATTTTGCCGTATTTTGCTAAATGCTTAAATATCAATGATTTAGGCATTTTCACTATATATTGATATATAATGTACCCGCGCGCGTATGGCGGGGGGTGTCGGGAGGGTGTCGGGGTGTCGGGAGGGTGTCGGGGTGTCCTGAT
>DGUV01000056.1:232936-246415 GCA_002395775.1 Prevotellaceae bacterium UBA4301 | reverse complement strand
TGCTGTCCGAAGGTCATCCAGAAACGAGCACGCCGAATGGTAGGATAGTTAATTACAAGACTTTCTATCTCCTCATGATGGAGCAAATAACTTTCCTTTGGACCGATATTAGGATAATAAAGCGTCTGGTGAATCTCCATAGGCTCGGTCTCCACCCATTTTCCATTTTCCCAATAGAGGCCTTTCTGAGTGATTTCGCGGATGTTGATTTCAGGGTTAAAGTTTGTAGCAAATGCTTTGTGATGATTGCCTGCATTGCAATCAACGATATCTAGATAATGAATCTCGTCGAAATAATGTTTGGCTGCATAGGCCGTATAGATGCTCGTTACGCCCGGGTCAAACCCGCAACCCAATATGGCCGTAAGTCCCGCTTTCTCGAAACGTTCGCGATAGGCCCACTGCCAAGAATACTCGAAGTGAGCCTCATCCTTGGGCTCGTAGTTGGCCGTATCAAGATAGTTACAGCCCGTCTGCAAGCATGCTTCCATGATGGTAAGGTCTTGATAAGGAAGGGCTAGGTTCATCACAATATCAGGTTTATAGGCCGAGAGTAGTTTCACCAGTTCTTCAACGCTGTCGGCATCCACCTGAGCCGTTTGCACATGAGTACCATACTTCTGGTTGAGGACATCTGCCAATGCATCACACTTGCTCTTAGTACGACTGGCAATCATCAACTCTTTGAACACGTCAGGCTTCTGACACACTTTGTGGGCAGCAACGGTGGCAACACCACCTGCGCCAATAATCAAAACTCTTCCCATGATGTTTTATTCACATGTAATTAGACATACGAGGACAAAGTTAATACATTTAATTAATAAGTGGAAATTTAACAGCAAAAAAATCCACCTTAATAATAATTCATGAAACAAAAAGATGACAACGAAACACTTAAATTCCGTTGTCATCGCATGCACTCGAGTGCACAAATAAATTAATAATGTAGATTCAGTACTTGTTCTGGCGGGTTAAAAGTCGCCACCAAAACCGCCACCGGGCTGACCACCGCCGAAGCCTCCTTGACGATTAGCACCCTGAGGACCGCCGAAGCCACCTTGACGGAAATTCTGACCGCCCTGACGGGACTGCATGCGCTGCTGATGGAAAATTTTCACCAATTGCTGAGGCGTGAGTGTCTTCTGGAATTCGGCCAGATACTTCTTCTCAATCTCCAGTCGAGCCTGTTGCTGAGCCAATTGGCGCTCTTGACGGTCGAAATACTCCTGCACCTGCTTCTGTGCCTCCTCGTCGGTCAGTTTTTTCTTGTCGCTCTGCTGGCCACGTTCGCCACGAGGTTCGGCATTGCGGCGATTCTGTTGTGTGCCTGCCAATTCCTGCTGATAGGCCTTAAAGGTGGCCACGAACTGCGTCTTGGCATCGTCTTTTAAGTCCATGTCCTTGGCTAAGCGATCGGCTTGTTTCTCAATCATTTCAGCACGGCGAGCCTGCATTTCCTCCTGAGTGGGACGCTGAGCAAAAGCACTCAAACCTGTCATTGCCACGAGGGCGAGAATCATAATCTTTTTCATAATTGTTAAAGGTTTAAAAGGTTAGTCATAGAGTTCTTGGGTGTGCACAACTTTATGACCTTACACGAGAAAAAAGGTTTAATTCGTGGAATAAAAAAAAAAGATTATCTCCCCTACATGAGACTTAACATAAGATGTTAAAAACATCACCTCGTAGTAATGTGGAAACAACCTTGCTTCACCTCATACTTGATGAAACAACGACCTTCTTGCCGAAGGTCACGAAGGACCTCGGAGAGCACATATTTAAGTGTATCGTTAGTGACGGCCCTTCGCTTTTCGCCTGGAGGAGAAACTGTGCTGTAACGGTTGTAACAGATATCGAAGGTGGTGCCGAAACGATGGCAACTCTGTTCACTGGCATTTCCGTTTTTCTGCATGAGTCGAGCCACATCCTCCTCACTCCTGAGCACACTGGTGACAATGACCTGATGGAGGGGAACCCCTTTTACGAAAAGCGAATCAAGATAGTTACGTCCTATGTCTTGAAGCAACAGCGAAGCCCGGGGCACCAGATAGGGAATGCTGCTCGACATGCCCTTATCAATGACGTAATAGGGATTACTGCCCACGAAAACGAGTTCGTCCTTACGTTCCTCTGCCTGTTCACGATTACGGACTGGACGTACGCCCCAGCGACGCGCGGCAGCAATCTGCACATCCTGCACATCTGGGAAGCATTCTACATAGCTATGCACACTGCGAATGGGATGCAGCGCCCTGTTCTTGAGCTGCAAAGGTGCTGTCGCTTCGGCTTCAACCTCCAGAGGTCTGTGTTCAGACAAAGGAGAGTCTTCTCGCCCACATTGCCGAACAATAGCCAGCACCAAAAAGGTGGCAGCACAGGCCCCATAGTAGATATTCTTCTTTAGTCTTCGCATTTCACTCGCAAAGTTACAATATAAAGTTGAAAGATGAAAGTTGAAAGTTAAAAAATTATTTGTATCTTTGCGCCGAAAAGTAAAATACATGATAGAAAAGCACATCGTTCTGGACGACATTGAGCCTGTCATCTTCTATGGGGCGGGCAATTCCAACCTGCAGATGGTAAAGGCCCTCTACCCCAAGTTGCGCATTGTGGCCAGGGGAAATGTCATGCATGTCATGGGTGACGAATCCCTGATTGCCGACTTTGAAGAGAAAGTGAGCCTTATGCGTCAGCATTGCCTCACCTACAACAGCCTTACGGAAGAGGAAATCCTAAACATCCTCCGTGGCGAAAAAACTAACCGTGAGGCTTCGCAAGGCATCATTGTCTATAGCACCACAGGACGCCCCATCACTGCACGGAGCAAGAACCAACAACGCCTGGTCGATGCATTTCAAACCGACGACATGCTCTTTGCCGTAGGCCCTGCCGGAAGCGGAAAGACCTACACCAGCATAGCCCTTGCCGTACGGGCCTTAAAACAAAAGGAGATCCGTCGCATCATCCTCTCCCGTCCAGCCGTAGAAGCAGGTGAGAAACTCGGGTTTCTTCCGGGTGACATGAAAGACAAGATTGACCCCTACCTGCAACCCTTGTACGATGCACTGGAGGACATGATACCCGTCACGAAGCTGCAGGAGATGATGGACCAGAAGGTCATACAGATAGCCCCACTGGCCTTCATGCGCGGCCGCACGCTAAACGATGCCGTCGTCATCCTTGACGAGGCTCAGAACACGACCGTTCCACAGTTGAAGATGTTCCTCACGCGCATGGGCATGAACACGAAAATGATTATCACCGGCGACATTACCCAAATAGACCTCCCCCACTCCACACAGTCGGGCCTGCTTAATGCCCTACAAGTGCTCAAGGGCATCAAGGGAATCTCGTTCATCGAGATGGACAAGGGTGATATCGTACGCCATCGGCTTGTCACCAAAATTGTTGAAGCATATGAACGCACTGACAAAAACTAATCTGAATCTGCCCGGGCAGAAGAGTGTGTACCACGGAAAGGTACGCGATGTGTATAACATTAATGACGACCTCATGGTGATGGTTGCCACCGATCGCATCTCGGCCTTCGATGTCATCCTGCCAAAAGGCATCCCCTACAAGGGCCAGGTGCTCAACCAGATTGCAGCATCGTTCCTGGATGCCACTTCCGATATCGTCCCCAACTGGAAGCTGGCCACCCCCGACCCTATGGTGACTGTGGGTGTGAAGGCAGAAGGTTTCCGAGTGGAGATGATTATCCGCGGCTATCTGACAGGTTCTGCCTGGCGTGAGTACAAACAGGGCTGTCGCGAGTTGTGCGGTGTGAAGCTGCCTGATGGGATGCGTGAGAATGAATGTTTCCCCGAGCCCATCATCACTCCTACCACAAAGGCCGAAGAGGGGCACGACGAGAATATCTCGGCCGAGGAAATCATCCGTCAGGGACTGGTCAGCAAGGAGGACTGGGAGACAATGGTTCGCTACACCCGTCTGCTCTTCCAGCGCGGAACGGAGATTGCCCAGAAGAAGGGACTCATACTTGTCGATACAAAATACGAGTTCGGCAAGCGCGACGGCAAGGTCATCCTCATTGACGAAATCCACACGCCCGACTCCAGCCGCTACTTCTATGCCGATGGCTATGAGGAGCGCTTCCTGAAGGGTGAACCCCAGCGCCAACTCTCGAAAGAGTTCGTGCGTCAGTGGCTTATAGAGCACAACTTCATGAACCAGCCTGGCCAGGTGATGCCCGAAATCACGGACGAATACGCACAGAGCGTGAGCGAACGGTACATCGAACTCTACGAACACATCATTGGTGAGAAATTCGTACCTGCAGACACCGAGGGCAACCTGGAACAACGCATCCAGAAGAACGTAACCGCATGGCTTACCAGCAGGAACTCATAAAACCCTACAACAAGCAGGAGCGAAAAAGTGTGCAGGTGGAGCGGATGTTCAACAATATCGCACCCGCCTACGATCGCATGAACCATACCCTCTCGCTGGGCATCGACCGCCTTTGGCGCAACCGAGCCATCGACTCCCTGAAGCCCTTTGCCCCGCAGACCATACTCGACATTGCCACGGGCACGGGCGACTTTGCCATCTTGGCAGCAAAACGGCTGTCCCCCCGTCGGGTCATAGGAGCCGATATAAGCAAGGAGATGATGGAATTTGCAGCCCACAAGGTCAACCAACTTAGGCTGGAGCGCACTATTGTGTTTCAGAACGAGGATTGCACGCACATGTCATTTGCCAACGACACGTTTGATGCCGTTACCGTGGCCTATGGCGCTCGAAATTTCGAAGACCTCGACAAAGGCCTGAAGGAAATACTGCGCGTGCTGAAACCAGGAGGCCACCTGCTCCTCCTGGAACTGGCCTCGCCAGACTCCTTCCCCATGAAGCATCTCTTCTGGCTCTATTCCCATCTGGTCATACCCTTACTGGGCATGCTTTTCAGCCGCGATGTGAAGGCATACAAGTACCTGACCGACAGCGTTCAGGCATTCCCCCAAGGCGAGGTCATGGAGGGCATCATACAGCGGGCTGGCTATCAGTTCGTCACTTGGAAACGTTTCACTTTCGGCATTTGCACCATGTACTTGGCAAGTAAATAATATGGACAAATACGGACTCATCGGATATCCGCTCGGACACAGTTTCAGCCGGAAATTCTTCAACGAGAAATTTGCCCGGGAGGGTATCAATGCGACCTATGACAATTACGAGATTGCCGACGCAAGGATGCTCCTTCAGTTGGTCAGAGAGAACCCTGAGCTCAAAGGGCTAAACTGTACCATACCCCACAAACAGGCCATCATGCCCCTGCTCGACGACATTGCCGAAGAGGCACGCAAGATTGGGTCGGTCAACGTCATCCGCATCCGCCACGACAAAGATGGGAAGCCCATACTGAAGGGGTTTAACTCTGATGCCATAGGTTTCGCTGAGAGTATTAAACCTTTACTTTCAGAAAAGCATCGCAACGCACTGGTTCTCGGAACGGGAGGTGCATCAAAAGCAATATGCTACGTTCTCACCCAACTGGGTATCGAATGGACCTATGTCAGCCGGTCCAGAAGACCAGACGCACTCACCTATGAGGAGGTGACACCAGAGCTGATGGACACCTATCAAGTCATTGTCAACTGCTCGCCCGTGGGCATGTTCCCCCGCATCGAGGAAGCCCCCCGCCTACCCTATACAGCTCTCACTCCCGACCACCTGCTCTACGACCTCGTTTACAACCCCGAGGAAACCCTCTTCATGAAACTTGGGGCACAACAAGGAGCAACTGTGAAGAACGGATTAGAGATGCTCCGCCTGCAAGCGCTGGCAAGTTGGGAGATTTGGAACGAGAGTACTGAAAAAAGTTTACAAACGGAAGATGAAGCCTTATAAGTTCAACCCCTATTTGAAGACCGTCATTTGGGGAGGCCATAAGATTGCCCCGTTCAAGGGAATCGACACCGACATCCAGCACATTGGTGAAAGCTGGGAAATCAGCGGTGTGCCCGGCCACGAAAGCGTATGTGCCAACCGCGGCATCGACAACGACCCCGACGTAGGGCTTACGCTATACCAGCTTATCGACAAGTATCGTTCCAATCTGGTCGGGCATCATGTCTATCAGCGTCACGGCAGTCAATTTCCCCTGCTCGTGAAAATCATCGATTCGGAGAAGGACCTCAGCATACAAGTCCACCCCAACGACGAACTGGCCCACAAACGCCACAACTGCCCAGGAAAGACCGAAATGTGGTACATCATCGAGACTGAAAAGGGCGCCAAGATACACACCGGTCTGAAGCGAGCCATTACACCTGAGGAATACGAACGCATGGCCCTCTCCGAAGTGCAGGAAGGGGAGAACCTCTTTGCCGACGTCATGGCCACATACGAAAGCCACAAGGGCGACTGTTTCTTCCTGCCAGCCGGTCGGTTGCACGCAATCGGAGCAGGCAATTTGTTGGCCGAGATTCAGCAAACCAGCGACATCACCTATCGCGTCTATGACTACGGACGGAAGGATGCCGACGGACACACCCGCGAACTGCATGTAGAACAGGCCAAGGAGGCCATCGACTACCACCTGTACAACGACTATCGCACCCACTACAACCCCCAAAGCCGTTCGGCAGAGCTGGTAAGATGTCCCTATTTCATCGTGCGGCGCGAGAAAATAAGTGAAAGCACGCTCATCGACTATCATCGAGACTCGTTCGTCATCGTCATGTGTCTCGAGGGCAAGGTCACGGTCAACGGCATCCATGCCCACCAAGGCGAAACCCTGCTGGTGCCCGCCTGTGCCAATGTCATGGACATAACGGGCCAAGGCACTCTGCTGACCGCAACACTATGAACCGAACAAACACCATTCCATCTCAGCAATATGGGAAAAGACATAGCCTTAGTTCTCTCAAGCGGAAGCGCACGCGGACTGGCCCACATCGGTGTCATCGAAGAACTTGAAGCCCAAGGCCACCACATCACGTCTGTTGCCGGCTGTTCGATGGGCGCCCTGGTAGGTGGCATCTATGCTGCAGGCAAGCTTCAGGACTACCGCGAATGGATGAAGACCATCGACCGGGGACGAATGCGCGACCTCATCGACCTCTCTTTCAGCATCAACCACCTGGTAAAGGGCGAGCGCATCATCGAGGCCCTGATGGAGATTGTGCCCGACGTGCCCATCGAGAAACTGCCCATCCCCTATTGCGCTGTTGCCACTGACTGGGCCAGCGGACGCGAAGTGGTGTTTCGCGAAGGGAGTCTGTTCCAGGCCATCCGCGCCAGCATCTCCCTACCGTCGTTCTTCAGTCCTGTCAGGCGCGACGGCATGATTCTGATTGACGGCGGAGTGACCAACCCGCTACCCCTCAATCGCGTCGTACGGCGGGAAGGAGACATGCTGGTGGGCGTTGACGTAAGCGGACAAGACTACGAGGTGAAGACAAAGATTCAACAAGAGGCAGAGGAACGGAGGAAGAAGCAAAAGTCGCTGAGCCAGATTATCATCGACAAACTCACGCCCGAGCATGCCGACTTCAATTATTTCACCCTGCTCTCGCGCAGCAGCAGCATCATGATTAGGCAAAACTCACTTCTGATGACCAAGCTCATGAGGCCCGACCTACTTGTTGACATCCAGATGAACAACATCGACAGCTTCGATTACGACAAGTCGGAACGCATCATTGCCATCGGACGCAACAAAGCACGCCAAGCCCTCGTGGCAAAAGCCCGGAAAGAAAAGCAAGAGGCGAAACACACAAAGCGTTAATAAGCCTCAAGGTTGCCCAAGCATGGCCTCAAGGTTGCCCGAGCCAAGGGCCACGCTATGTATTTCAATTGGTCACAATTGGTCTCAATAATTGTGACAATTGGCCCTTGTTGCCCCCACTTTCTGCAACGTGGATAGTCATTTGGTCACAAAACACCTCCCAAATGAGTTAAATGTGCTATTTTTCCGAAGCACTAAATATATCACAAACGTTGGGAAAAACATCGGAACAAGGGGTTAACGCATGTCTTTTGAGGCCTGTGAGAGGAGCAATTTGATGCATTTTGTGCCTTTTTCAGGTCGGGGCATCGCCGGAGCGACGCTCTTAAAAATGTCGTAAGACATTGCTATTTAGAGAATTAAATATTAAAATGATACTACTAAAATAATTACTTGCTATCTCAATCTCAAATCTCAAACAGTTTAAATGGCACTCGCACACTCCTCTTATTATATTATATATAATTGATTATTAATTAGTTATAAAGATTATAGAAGAGGGTATTTGTGTGAATTGTGACATTTATTGAGATTGAGATTTGAGATTTGAGATAGACATGGTCTACACTTCTTCTACAAGGCCCCCGAGTGCTTGGCAAATCTCGCTACACACAGCAAAGGCCAGCACGCATCCAAACCAGAAAGAATGCAATCATTGGGCAGAAACCATTCCAAAAATTTTTGCATCCCGACATTTTATACTAACTTTGTAAACGAAGCATGAAACCACTAAAAACATCTGAGAAAATGAAAAAACACCTGCTCCTAATCCTAATGGCACTCATGGGGACTATGGCTTTGGCCGAAAAGAATCAGCGCCCCTTTACCATACCCGAGCTGACAAGCTGGGAAGGTTCCACCGGCACACTCACGCCAAGCGGCCGCATCGTGGTCAGAAGCAAACAACTGCGCCCCGCTGCCGACCAGCTAGCAAGCGACTATGCCCTACTCTTCAATGGCAAGAAACTCACCGTCGTCACAGGCAAGGAGCGCGAGGGCGACATCGTGCTGACATGCAAGAAGTTGGACAACACGCCCAGCGAAGGGTATCGGCTGAAGATTGGCGACAAAGTGGAAATCGATGCTCCTGCCGCAATCGGGGCCTTCTGGGGCACGCAGACGCTGCTGCAACTGCTCGAGCAAGGACCGCTGCCCAAGGGCGAGGCCATGGACGTGCCACAATATCGTCTGCGTGGATTCATGCTCGACGTCGGCCGCAAGTTCATACCCATCGGCTACCTGCGGAATCTGGTGCGCGTGATGGCCTACTACAAGATGAATACCCTGCAACTGCACCTCAACGACAACGGCTTCAAACAATACTTCCAGAACGACTGGAACAAGACCTCCTCAGCCTTCCGCCTGGAGTGCGACACCTACCCCGGACTGACGGCCAAAGACGGCCATTACACGAAGCAGGAATTCATCGAACTGCAACGGCTGGCCGAACGGCTGCACGTGGAAATCATCCCCGAGATAGACGCCCCGGCCCATGTGCTGGCCTTCACGCAGTACAGGCCTGAACTCGGCTCCGAGGAGTACGGCATGGACCACTTCAACCTCTCCAACCCCGCCGTCTACACCTTCATGGACAGTCTCTTCCACGAATACCTCTCGGGCAAGGAACCCGTCTTCCGAGGCCCCAGGGTAAACATCGGTACCGACGAATACTCCAACCGCGACCAGCAGGTGGTGGAACAGTTCCGCGCCTTCACCGACCACTATCTGGCACTGATGCAGCAGTACGGCAAGCAACCCCTCCTGTGGGGCTCGCTGACCCATGCCCGAGGCACCACGCCCATCCGCCATGAGGGCGTGCTGATGGCCTGTTGGTCGACCGACTATGCCCAACCCGACTCCATGGCCACACTGGGCTACCAGCTCATCTCCATCCCCGACGGGCTCGTCTACATCGTGCCCGCAGCAGGCTACTACTACGACTACCTCAACTGCGAATACCTCTATCAGCACTGGACGCCAGCCGTGATGGGCAACAAAACCTTCCCCGAGCAGCATCCGCAGGTGGAGGGTGGCATGTTTGCCGTATGGAACGACCACTACGGCAACGGCATCGCAACGAAGGACATACACCACCGCCTCTTCCCTGCCATGCAGACGATATCCACAAAGTGCTGGACGGGGCAGAAGACCACCCTGCCCTATGCCGAATATGACAAGATGCGCACCCTCTTGAGCGAAGCCCCAGGGGTGAACGAGCTGGGGCGACTGAGCGCAGGCGTAGAGACGCTCTCTGCCGTTGAACCTGGCAAAGAATTGGGTCTCGGCATCGACGACGTGGGCTTCGACTATGCCGTGTCGTTCGACATCGACTGCCAACCCGAAACCCAAGGCACCATCCTCACCCAGAGCCCCTACGCCACCTTCTACCTCAGCAGTCGGCAAAGCGGCCGTCTGGCCTTCGAGCGCGACGGATACATCAACGAATTCAACTACACACTCCCGTCGTCCGGCAAGATAAACATTCGCATCGAGGGCACCAATCAGGAGACACGCCTCTTCGTCAACGGCCGTCGCCAGCAAGTGCTCAGCACACAGCCCGTCTATGTCATCACGGAGGATAACCGCGTCGACCACCTGGCCTCCGACGCCCCCTTCCGCCCCACCGTCTTCTCCACGGGCAGGCGCATGTTCTACGTCCCCACACTGTTCTTCCCGCTCAGACAAACTGGAAACTTCAAGAGCCAAATTACGAACCTGCGTGTCGAGACACTGAAATAGGGCTGTATTCCTGCAGGCGCACTTCCGTTGCATGACATAAGAAACACAGCCTCAGATTTTGCCACATCGGATTTTCTTCGTATCTTTACGCCCGATTAGTTTACAAACCTACAAAGATATGGAGAACCAACGCTACATGATGCGCGGCGTGTCGGCAGCTAAAGAGGACGTGCACAACGCCATCAAGAACATCGACAAAGGCCTCTTCCCGCAGGCTTTCTGCAAGATTATCCCCGACATACTGGGCGGCGACCCCGAATGGTGCAACATCATGCATGCCGACGGGGCTGGAACGAAGTCGAGCCTGGCTTATATGTACTGGAAGGAGACGGGCGACCTCTCGGTGTGGAAAGGTATCGCACAGGACGCCCTGATCATGAATACCGACGACCTGCTGTGCGTGGGTGCTACGGACAACATTTTGGTCAGCAGCACCATTGGCCGCAACAAGATGCTCATCCCCGGCGAGGTCATCTCGGCCATCATCAATGGTACCGACGAACTCCTCCAGCAGATGCGCCAGATGGGCATCGGCATCTATGCCACCGGGGGCGAGACGGCCGACGTGGGCGACCTGGTGCGCACCATCATCGTGGACTCTACGGTGACCTGCCGCATGAAACGCAGCGACGTCATCGACAACCGCAACATCCGCCCGGGCGACGTCATCGTGGGCCTGGCAAGCTACGGACAAGCCACCTACGAAACGCAGTACAACGGCGGCATGGGCTCCAACGGACTGACCTCCGCACGCCACGACGTCTTCGCCAAATACCTGGCCGAGCGATACCCCGAAAGCTACGACAAAGCCGTGCCCGAGGAACTCGTCTACAGCGGTTCCTTTCGTCTGACCGACCCCGTGGAGGGCTCACCCATAGATGCCGGCAAACTCGTGCTCTCCCCCACTCGCACCTACGCCCCGGTAGTGAAGCGCATACTGGACAAACTGCGTCCACGCATCCATGGCATGGTCCACTGCACAGGCGGAGCACAGACAAAGGTGTTGCACTTCGTGGGTGAGAATTGTCGCGTCATTAAGGACAACATGTTCCCCGTTCCTCCCCTCTTCAAGGCCATCATAAAGGAAAGCGGGACCGACTATGCCGAAGCCTACAAGGTGTTC
The DNA here is from genome assembly GCA_002395775.1 of Prevotellaceae bacterium UBA4301. Classification (GTDB taxonomy): domain Bacteria; phylum Bacteroidota; class Bacteroidia; order Bacteroidales; family Bacteroidaceae; genus Physcousia. The sequence goes on along the minus strand of DGUV01000056.1, from coordinate 234,800 downwards.
AACATGGGCCACCGACTGGAGGTCTACCTTGCACCCGAGGATGCAGAAAGGGCCATCGAGATCAGCCGTTCGTTCAACATCGACGCACAAGTCATCGGCCACATCGAGGAAGGCCCCAAGAGCCTCTGCATCAAGAGCGAATACGGAACATTTGAGTATTGAAAGTTGAAAATAAAAAAATGATATGAAAACTGTATTACGGAAAATCAGCATGTTCCTGGTGGGGCTAATGGTTACGACATCGGCCGACGCCGCCGTGGTGCGCGACAGCATCAAGAGCAACATCCTGGGCACCGTACGCTACTACATGGTCTACCTGCCCGACGGATTCCGCCGCGAGACCAACCGTCACTATCCCATACTCTACCTGCTGCACGGATTCACCGACGACGAACGCTCGTGGCAGGACAAGGGACAAATGGACCGCGTGGCCGACGAACTGATGGCCACTGGCGAGGCACAGAAGATGGTCATCGTCATGCCCTGTGCCGGAGGCCCCGACACGAAGAACGTCTGGAACGGATACTTCAACATGCCCGGCTGGGCCTACGAAGACCACTTCTTCCAGGAACTCCTGCCCGCCGTGGAGCAGAAATACAGAGCCGGAGGCAGTCGCGGACAACGCGCCGTGGCAGGCCTGTCGATGGGCGGAGGCGGCAGCGTAGGCTATGCCCTGGGACATCCCGACATGTTCTGCGCCTGCTACCCCATGAGCGCATGGCTCAATGCCCAGGCACGCCCCGATGCCGCGCTGGACGACAAGGTGGCACAGGTGACCAACGCCGTGGCCAAGCGCAACCCGTTCGACAAACTGGACAAGGCCAGCGACGAGGAACTGAACGCCCTGCGCCAGATTGCCTTCTTCATCGATTGCGGCGACGACGACTTCCTCTTCGACAACAACATCGAGCTGTACAAGAAACTACGCATGAAGCGCTTCAATGCTCAGCTCCGCGTACGCGACGGCGGACACACGTGGGAATACTGGCACAATGCCCTGCGCCTGTGCCTGCCCTTCGTATCGAGGAATTTTAAGTAAGAAGAGAGACCTAATATCGGATTAAATCCGAGTATTCTGAGTAATCCGAGTATTCTGAGTAATCCGAGTATTCTGAGTAATCCGAGTAATCAGAAAAATAGAAAGTGGAATTATTAGACAAACTGGAAGGGTTGGTGGCGCGATACGAGGAAGTGTCGACACTGATTACCGACCCGAGTGTGATAGCCGACCAGAAGCGCTACGTGAAGCTGACCAAGGAATACAAAGACCTGGGCAAAATCATGGAGGCCAGGAAGGAATACATGGGACACCTGCAGAACGTGCAGGACGCTCGCGAGATGCTCGCCACAGAGGACGACCCCGAGACAAAGGAAATGCTGCGCCAGGAAATGGCACAGAGCGAACACCGACTGCCCGAACTGGAGGAGGAAATCAAACTCCTGCTCATCCCTGCCGACCCCGAGGACGACAAGAACGTCATCATGGAAATACGAGGCGGAACGGGCGGCGACGAGGCAGCCCTCTTCGCAGGCGACCTATTCCGCATGTACACCAAATACTGCGAGACGAAGGGCTGGAAGACTGCGGTCTCCAGCTACAGCGAAGGCGCATCGGGCGGATACAAGGAAATCGTTTTCTCCGTCACAGGCGAGGGAGCCTACGGCACACTGAAATACGAGTCGGGCGTGCATCGCGTACAGCGCGTGCCAGCCACTGAGACGCAAGGCCGCGTACACACCTCTGCCGCCACCGTGGCCGTACTGCCCGAGGCCGAGGAGTTCGACGTGGAAATCAACGAAGGCGCCATCAAGTGGGACACCTTCCGCTCCAGTGGTGCCGGCGGACAGAATGTGAACAAGGTGG
>DGUV01000056.1:232517-232870 GCA_002395775.1 Prevotellaceae bacterium UBA4301 | reverse complement strand
AACAAGGTGGAGTCGGGTGTGCGTGCCCGCTACATGTGGACAAACCCCAACACGGGCGAAACGGAGGAGATACTCGTGGAGTGTACCGAGACACGCGACCAGCCCAAGAACAAGGAACGCGCCCTGGCACGCTTGCGCACATTCATCTACGACAAGGAGCACCAGAAGTACATCGACGACATCGCCAGCCGACGCAAGACGATGGTCTCCACAGGCGACCGCTCGGCCAAGATACGCACCTACAACTACCCCCAGGGACGCATCACCGACCATCGCATCGGCTACACCATCTACAACCTTGCCGCCTTCATGGACGGCGACATCCAGGACTGCATCGACCACCTCATCGTGGC
>DGUV01000056.1:121389-232469 GCA_002395775.1 Prevotellaceae bacterium UBA4301 | reverse complement strand
ACCTCATCGTGGCCGAGAATGCCGAACGGATGAAGGAAACGGAACTTTAAGTATAGAACGTTGTAAGTCATAACTAAGGCAGATACCCCCAAAAAGATGATGTTCCACACCGCCATATTGCAAACCCTGACAAACGCACTACACAAGTGCGCCAAGCGCTTTCCTGCGCCCCTGTCATTTGTCACGGCATTGGCTCTGTTTCTCATCTATCTCATCTTAGTCGAGCCTGGCTACGACATTCTTAATTCCACCCTTGGCTATTTCCTCGGCGTGGGCGCTCTGCTCTCTCTTACCCTGGCCCTATGGGTTGAAGAAGTCGGAGAGGACAAGAAGACTAACAACATACAAATTGGCGCCTACGCCCTGCTGTTGGCCGACACCATCTATCTCTACTCCATCGACTTCGGCAAAGGGCATCCAACGGAGACCTTCCTGATGCATGCCTCCATATTATTTGCCCTGACGCTCTCCGTCCTCTTGCTTTCCTTCCGCAAGGAGGAAGACGACACCCCCGCGTGGAACTTCGCCCTGCGCCTGCTTCTGAACTTAGTCGTATGCGGAGGCATTGGCCTATTGCTGTGGGGAGGACTCAGTTTGTTGCTGACCTCACTCAAATGGCTCTTCGCCATCGAGCTTGGCTGGAAGTGGTACACCATCTCCGGCGTGCTCTTCTCCTTCTATCTGCCCGCCCTCCTCTTTTTGGGGCGCATACCCGATGGCGAAGAGAAGCACGACACGACGCCCCTGCGCTCGCCCTTCCTCGGCAACGTCATGCGCTACATCTTCGTACCCCTCGAAGGGCTCTACGTATTGGTACTCCTGGCCTATGCCATCCGCATCCTGGTGCAGTGGGAACTGCCCAATGGCTATGTCTCGTGGCTCGTCATAGCCTCCATGGCGGGATGCATTGCCATTGAGATAGGCCTCTACCCCATTCGTCTGTCAGAGAAACGAAGCATCGACAACAAGATAGCACGCCTCCTGCCCCTCGTGCTCACGCCCCTGCTCCTGCTGATGACCGTGGGCATCATCCGCCACTTCATCGACTATGGCGTCACCATCCCACGGCTCTATCTCATCCTGCTCAACCTCTGGTTCTATGCCGTGTGCCTGGGACTCTACCTCACCCGTGCCCGTCGCATCCATTGGGTGGGACTCTCCTTTGCCGCCCTGTTCCTGCTCACGTCGGCATTGCCCATCAATTTCTCGAACTTCACCCGTAGGCATTTGCTCCGCGAGGTTAGGCAACTGATAGGCCCTACTGGAGCCTCCATGCCACTCACGGCCGACGCCTACGACAGACTGATGCAATCCATGCCCGAAGAACAGGCCGCCTCCATCAACTCGAAGCTCCTTTACATAGAGAGGCAATTCAGCAAAGAGAGCATCAGTTCGGTAGTCGACCAAAAGGACCGGAGCATCTCGTTTGAGACCTACGCGAAACAGGCCGACTCAGCCCAAGACGTTACATACATCTATGGGGAGGCTACCACCGTAGCCATTGACATCCCTCAAGGATTCACAAGATTGGAGGAAAGGCACTTCAATGTCGATATCAGCAAAGACCAGAAGCAAGCTGTAGTGCCAGTTGCAAGGGACAATGGGGATTTCGCCGACACACTCGTGGTGAACATCAGTAGACTTAAATCCTACAGCAAAGTAATGAACCATCCCATACAGTACCGCTCAAAGCATGGAACATGCATATATGCCATGACCAACTTCAATGCCAGCCTGCCTGGATCTCTATATATCAACGGATATCTATTCATGAAATAAAGAAACCAGTACTATATATGACAAGACAAGAATTAGCAGCGAACATACAAAGGAAAAAAAGCTTTCTTTGTGTAGGTCTGGACACAGACATCCAGAAGATACCTGAGCACCTGCTCAAGGAGGAAGACCCCGTTTTTGCCTTCAACCGGGCCATCATCGATGCCACGGCACCCTACTGCATCGCCTACAAGCCCAACCTGGCCTTCTACGAGGCCATGGGCGTGAAGGGATGGATAGCCTTCGAGAAGACCATCGAATACATCCGACAGAACTATCCCGACCAGTTCATCATAGCCGATGCCAAGCGTGGCGATATTGGTAACACGTCGAAACTCTATGCGCGCACGTTTTTCGAGACTCTGGACGTGGACGCCGTCACCGTGGCCCCATATATGGGCGAGGACAGCGTGACGCCCTTCTTTGAAACCCCTCTCCCAACCTCCCCCGAGGGGGTGGAGAAGCCCACCAGAGAGCACTGGGTGATTCTGTTGGCATTGACCAGCAACAAAGGTTCGCACGACTTCCAATTGACTGAAGACAAGGATGGCGAACATCTCTTTGAGAAGGTATTGCACAAGAGTCAAGAGTGGGAAAGGAACGCCTCCCCCACGGGGCAGATTGGAGAGAGGTTGATGTACGTTGTGGGAGCCACACAAGGACGAGCCTTCGAGGACATTCGCAAGATTGTGCCCCATCACTTTTTCTTGGTACCCGGCATTGGCGCACAGGGTGGAAGCCTCGAGGAGGTTTGTCGCTACGGCATGACGGAGGATTGTGGCCTCATCGTCAACAGTAGCCGCGCCATCATCTATGCCTCTAAAGGCGAGGACTTTGCCCAAAGGGCTAGTGAAGAAGCGAAAAAAGTACAGCAACAAATGGAAATACAACTAAAAAAATAAAACGTAAATGGAATTTTCCGCACAACAAATTGCAGGCCTCGTGGGAGGCACTATTGAAGGAAACCCCTCGGCAAAGGTAAACGACTTTGCCAAGATTGAGGAAGGGCGCCCAGGCTGCATATCGTTCCTGGCCAACCCAAAGTATGCACATTACCTATATGAAACGCAGAGCAGCGTGGTGCTCGTGAACAAGGACTTCCAACTTGAAGGCAAGACCGAGGCCACACTCATTCGCGTGGACAATGCCTACGAGACAGTGGCCAAGTTGCTCACCCTCTACGAAAGCATGAAACCCAAGAAGAAGGGCATCGACTCGCTGGCCTTCATCGCCCCCACGGCAAAGGTGGGCAAGGATTGCTACATCGGCCCGTTCGTGTCCGTGGGCGAGGGAGCTGTTATTGGCAATGGAGTCACGCTTCACCCCCACGTCGCCATCGGCGACAATGCCACTGTAGGAGACAACACGGAGATACACCCTAATGCCGTCATCTACCACGACTGCAAGGTGGGCAACAACTGCATCCTCCATGCAGGATGCGTGATTGGTGCCGACGGATTCGGCTTTGCACCTACGGCCGAGGGCTATGAGAAGATACCCCAGATAGGCATCGTCACTATCGAGGACAACGTAGAGATTGGTGCCAACACCTGTGTCGATCGCTCCACGATGGGCTCTACATACGTGCGCAAGGGAGTGAAACTGGACAATCTGGTGCAGATAGCCCACAACGACGACATCGGCGAACACACGGTCATGAGTGCCCAGGTAGGTGTGGCTGGAAGCACAAAGGTGGGCCAGTGGTGCATGTTTGGCGGACAAGTGGGCATAGCAGGCCATGCCACCATTGCCAATCGCACCCAAGCAGGAGCCCAGGCAGGCATCCCTAACAGCATAAAGAAGGAAGGCACAGCCGTACAGGGCACACCAGCCATAGAGTTCCGCAACTTCTGGAAGTCGAGTGCCGTATTCAAGAGCCTGCCTGAGATGAGCCGACAGGTTTATCAGTTGCAAAAGGAACTTGACGAAATGAAAAAGAGATTAGAGATTAAAGATTAGAGATTATGAACGACAAACAACATACACTGAACAGCAGTTTCTCCCTGAGCGGAAAGGGACTGCACACAGGGTTGAACCTGACCGTGACCTTCAACCCTGCACCGGAGAACCAGGGATACAAGATTCAGCGCACAGACTTGCCCGGCCAACCCATCCTCGACGCCGTTGCAGAGAATGTTGTGGAGACCACCCGCGGCACAGTGCTGGGAAAGAACGATGTGAGGGTGAGCACCATCGAGCACGGAATGTCAGCACTCTATGCGCTGGGCGTGGACAATGTGCTCATACAGGTGGACGGACCTGAGTTCCCCATCCTCGACGGAAGTGCAGACCCCTATGTCAAAGAAATCAGGCGAGTGGGCCTCGAGGAACAGAAGGCCGAGAAGAATTGGTACATCATCACCCGAAAGATTGAAATCAAGGACGAGAAATCGGGTTCGTGCATCACCCTCCTGCCCGACGAGGAATTCTCCATCACCACAATGATTGACTTCCAGTCGAAATTCATCAGCAGCCAGTTTGCTACACTCGACAACATGGAGGACTTTGAGCGCGAAATAGCTCCCGCACGCACCTTCGTCTTTGTTCGTGAAATAGAGCCCCTGCTGATGGCCGGACTGGTGAAAGGAGGCGATCTGGACAACGCAATCGTCATCTATGAGCGCCAGACCACACAGGAAGCACTCGACAAACTTTGCGACCAGACAGGTGCAGAACACCATGATGCCAACGTGCTGGGCTATATCCAGCACAAGCCTCTGGTGTGGGAAAACGAACCCGCCCGTCACAAACTGCTCGACATCATTGGCGACATGGCCCTCATCGGACGCCCCATCAAGGGACGCATCATTGCCACACGCCCTGGCCACACGGTGAACAACAAGTTTGCTCGCCTGATGCGCAAGGAAATCAGGAAAAATGAAGTCCAGGCCCCCATTTACGACCCCAACAAGGCACCTCTGATGGACAACGTCAAGGTACGCCAACTCCTGCCACACCGCTATCCCATGCTGCTGGTCGATAAGATTATCTCTTTGGACAAGAAAGTGGTAGTGGGCATCAAGAACATCACAGCCAACGAGCCTTTCTTCCAAGGCCACTTTCCCCAGGAGCCAGTAATGCCTGGCGTGCTTATTATCGAGGCTCTTGCCCAAACGGGAGGCATACTTGTCCTGAATGGCCTGGACGAGCCAGAGCGCTACAGCACCTACTTCCTGCGCATCGACAACGTGAAGTTCCGCCAAAAGGTAGTTCCTGGCGACACGCTTATCTTCCGCTCCGAGATTATTGTGCCCCTCTCACACAGCATCGTGTCCATGCAAGGCTATGCCTTCGTGGGAGAGAACTGCGTGGCAGAAGCTACACTAACCGCACAAGTGATTAAGAACAAATAAAGCCCCCTCCCATCCTCTCCCCGAGGGGAGGAGGTATTAACTTTTAATTTTTAACTTTTAATTTTAAATTTAATGATTAGTCCCTTAGCATACATCCATCCTGAAGCAAAGATTGGTCAGAACTGTGAGATTGGCCCCTTTTGCTACATTGACAAGAACGTGGTCATCGGTGACAACAACACCCTGATGAACAGTGTCACCGTGCTCTATGGGTCGCGCATCGGCCAAGGCAACATCATCTTCCCCGGAGCCGTCATCGGTGCCATACCACAGGACCTGAAGTTCGTGGGCGAGGAAACCACCGCCGAGGTGGGCGACAACAACAAAATACGCGAAAACGTGACCATCAACCGCGGCACCAAGGCCAAAGGAAAGACTGTGGTAGGCAGCAACAACCTGCTCATGGAGGGCATGCACGTGGCTCACGATGTCATCGTGGGTAATGGCTGCATCATCGGCAACGGCTCAAAGCTGGCAGGTGAAGTGGTCATCGACGACAATGCTATACTGAGTGCCCATGTGCTGGTTCATCAGTTCTGCCGCATAGGAGGTTACACCATGGTGGGCGGTGGTTCGAAGGTGAGCCAGAACATCCTGCCCTACACTATGACCGCCCGCGAGCCTGCTTCGTATTGCGGACTCAACCTGGTGGGCCTGCGCCGACGCGGATTCACCCCCGAGACCATCAGCATGCTCCATCGCGCCTTCAACATCATCATGGGCGAAGGCCTGCTTGCCGACAAGGTACAGCGCGTGAAGGACGAGATTGGAGTAACACCTGAAGTCGAATACATCCTCGACTTCATCAAGTGTACCGAAAAGCGAGGTTTCATCCGCTAATCCCCACATATCAAAACAGCACGAACCATGACACTCCGACTCACACTCATCAGCAACGAAGAGGAGGATTTCATCCTTGAATTCAAGATAGACGCCGACGCTACCTTTGCCGACCTCCACCGCCTCATTCTCAACCATTGCGGCTACGAAGAGAGGCCGGGGCAACGATTCTACATCTGCGACGAACACTGGAAACCCATCCAACGCATCCTGCTAAGCGACGAGGAAGGCACAAGCGCCGACGAAGACCTCTACCTGATGGCGGAAACTGACCTGCGCGAGTTTCTCGAGGACGAGGGACAGCGTATGGCCTACAGATTCGACCCGGAAGGACGTCGCAAATTCCTGCTCGAGCTCACTGAAACCACCTTCTCCGACCCTGTAGAGGCTGGAGGAAAGCTCACACGACGCCACGGACAGGCACCTCGACAAGAGCTCTCCGACGAGCCCATGGACCCCGTGAAGCCCACCGCCGAGACGGAAGAGCTGGAAGAAAACTTCTATGGCGAAGAGGGCTATGAGGAGGGAGACATTGACATGGAGGGATTTGATATATTAGATTAGAGACTCAGGGATTAGGGATTAGAGATGAATACGCTCGTCGTACTACTTGGCCCAACCGCTGTGGGAAAGACCGAACTCAGTCTCTCGCTGGCCGAAAAGCTGGGCTCGCCCATCATCAACTGCGACAGCCGTCAGTTGTTTGCCGACCTTCGCATAGGCACAGCAGCGCCCACCGCGGAACAGATGCAGCGCGTCAGGCACTACTTCGTGGGCACACTGCCGCTGGATGCCTATTACAGCGCAGCACAGTACGAAACCGACGTTCTCAACCTCACCAGCCAACTCTTTCCCCATCATCCCACACTGCTCCTCTCAGGCGGAAGCATGATGTACATCGACGCCGTTTGCCGCGGAATCGATGACATCCCCACCATCAGTCCAGAAGTACGGGCCGACATCAAGCGCCGTCTGGCCGAGGAAGGACTGGAGTCGCTTGCCGAAGAACTCCGCCGCATGGACCCCGACTATCACGCCCAGGCCGACCTGTGTAACACACGTCGCATCGTGCATGCCCTTGAGGTGTGCCACATGTCAGGGAGGCCCTACTCATCGTATCGCACCAACAGTCAGAAGCCTCGCCCTTTCCGCATCGTCAAGGTGGGCCTCGACCGCCCGCGCGAGGAACTTTTCGAACGCATCAACCAGCGCGTGGACGAGATGATGCGCCAGGGGTTCCTCAACGAGGTGCGCCGCCTCATGCCCTATCGCCACCTGAACGCCCTGAACACCGTGGGCTACAAGGAACTGTTCCACGTCATCGATGGCGACTGGCCACTGTCCATGGCCGTCGAACGCATCAAGAAGAACACACGCGTCTATGCCAAGAAGCAACTCACATGGTTCCGACACGATGCCGATATTGCATGGTTTCATCCCAGTGACACAACAGCAATCACTCAATACCTAAATCACGCACTACATGAAAACCTTCTGGAAAAAGACACGCCAAGTCGTGCATAACTTATACAGCGGACCCTGGTGGCACAGAATCATTGTTTGGTTTGCCACCCTGTTGCTACTCTTCATCCTTTTTCTGGGAGCCGTGGACATCAATTTCCTATGGCTCTTCGGACGTTCGCCAGGCTTCAGCGACATCAAGAACCCCGTCACCAACGACGCCAGCATCATCCTGAGCGCCGACAGCGTGCCCATCGGTAAGTTCTACGACGAAAATCGCACACCTGTGGCCTTCAACGAGATTAGCCCCATACTGGTGCGAACGCTCATAGCCACGGAAGACGAACGCTTCTATCACCACCACGGCATCGACTTCCAAGGCATCTTTGCAGCCATCAAGGACATGGTCGGCGGACACGCACGAGGTGCAAGCACCATCACGCAGCAGCTGGCCAAAAACCTCTTCAGCGTGCGAACCAAAGAGGAGTATTCAACAGGTCTGTTCGACAAGTTCCGCCCCACGCGCATCCTCTCCATCAAGCTCAAAGAGTGGATTGTGGCCACCAAACTGGAGATGCTCTTCTCGAAGGAGGAAATCCTGACCATGTACTTCAACACTGTGGACTTCGGCAACAACGCCTACGGCATCAAGACTGCCTGCGAAACCTACTTTGCCACTCAGCCCGACAACCTCACCTACGAGCAGGCAGCCACCCTGGTGGGACTGCTCAAGGCCACCAGCACCTACAACCCCAAGCGCAACCCCCGGAACAGCACCGAACGACGCAACGTGGTGCTTGCCAACCTCTACGAATATGGCCAAATGTACATCAACGGCCACCCTGCCACCCGCCAACAGCTGGACAGCCTGCAAAGCCTGCCCATGATAACAGCCGAACGCCCATCCGGACGCTCACAACTGGGACGTGTGCCCTACTTCCGCAATGCACTGAAGGACTATGTCATGATGCTCTGCCGACGCGGACTCATCGCGGGCTATAATGCCGAACACCCACTCGACCTTGACGTGAGCGGACTGACCATCCACACCACCCTGGACACCCGCATGCAGCAATATGCCGAGGAGGCTGCCGAGAAGCAGATGAAAGTCATACAGAAACGATTCCGCGAACACTGGGGCTCCACAGTCCCCTGGCGAGATGCGCAATATAAGGAAATACCCCATTTCATCGAAAAAATTGCCCAACAGACGGACGAATACAAATACCTCTACAAGAAGTTCAACGGCAACGCCGATTCCATCGACTTGTACCTAAACCTTCCTCATCCCGTACAAGTATTTACCTACGACGGAACGGAGGAGCGAGAGATGAGCCTCATGGACAGCATCCGATACATGGTGAGTTTCATGCACTGTGGATTCGTAGCCATCGAACCCGACACCCGCCATGTCAAAGCCTGGGTGGGCGACGTGGACTACAACTCGTGGCAGTACGACAAGGTCACAGCCATGCGCCAGCCAGGCTCCACCTTCAAGCTCTTCGTCTATACCGAAGCCATGAACCAGGGACTCATCCCCTGCGACCGCCGTGTGGACGAATGGAAAGCCTACCCCGACACCATACACGGCAAGGTCACCACCTGGGCCCCACACAACGCCAACGGCTACTTCACCCATGCCAACATGACCTTAAAATCGGCCTTTGCCCGCAGCATCAACAGCATTGCCGTGAAACTGGGCTACGAATGCGGCATTGCCAACATCATCAAGACAGCCCACGCCATGGGCATCAAGTCGAAACTCGACAACATCCCCTCGCTCAGTCTGGGCTCGTGCGACGTCAACCTGCTGGAGCTCACCAACGCCTATTGCACCGTGGTGGACGACGGTATCTACAACATGCCCATACTCATCACCCGCATCGTCAACCGCGAAGGGAAAACCATCTACGAGCCCAAACTGAAACGCGAACAGGCCATCCCCTACCGTTCGGCCTACCTGATGCAGCAGATGCTCAGAGCCGGACTCACCGAGCCAGGCGGCACCACGGCCGCCTTGTGGCAATACATCCACCCCGTGCTCGACCGCACCGAGTTTGGAGGCAAAACGGGCACCAGCAACAACCACTCCGATGCCTGGTTTGTGGGCGTCACCCCAGGTCTGGTGGCGGGCGCCTGGGTGGGTGGCGAATACCGCAGCATACATTTCCGCACAGGAGCCCTGGGACAAGGTAGCCGCACGGCACTGCCCATCTTCGGTTGGTTCATCCAGTCCGTGCTCAAAGACGCCCATTTCTCGCGCTATTACCGCAAGTTTGGTGAACCAAAGGAGGAAATCAGCCCCCAATGCTGGTCGTGTGTGGGCTCGTCGTACTACAGCCGCCCCTCCGACGACGAGGAGGAAGAGGAAACCTCCGACGACGAGGGTATCACCGACGAAGTGGCCCCTGCAGGCACCCCACAGCCTGCCGCCCCAGCCACCTCTGAAACACCCGAAACGTGACCCCACACAACAGCCTTTCGCACTACAACATTTGCACCTATAGTTCGGCGCGCCTCGAACAATGGTTCACAATGCATCGAGCCTAAGCACTCTCTTCCCCTAACACGATACAAAGATACGTAACTTCTTTGACGTTCGGGCACTTATGGTCACTTATGGCCACTTATTTTTGAAATATCTTTCGAAATTACCCCTTAGAACGAAAGCAGAGACATTGAGACGCGGATGTGACATTCTCTCCCATCTGCCCCCTAAGGATGAAAAATGCAGGGCAACGGTCTAAATCGAAGAAAAAATTTGGAGATGTCAACAAATATCAATATATTTGTAGTCGAAAAACCCAACACTGACCAACTGACAGATTATTAACACGAAACAAAAGATATGAAAATGAGAAAACTTACCCTGGCCACCCTGGCCCTGCTGCTGACCACGGCATGCTTGGCAGCCTCGAAGAACAACTACGCAGCCTACCTATTCACTTATTTCACCGGCAACGCACCCGAGCACGAACAGATATGCTACGCCCTGAGCAACGACGGATGGAACTACACCCCGCTGAACCAGGGACACCCCGTGATTGCCAGCGACTCGATAGCCCGGACCCGCTGCGTGCGCGACCCCCACATCCTGCGCGGCGAGGACGGATGGTTCTATCAGGTGGTTACCGACATGCGCTCGAGCCTCGGATGGTCGTCAAACCGCGGCATGGTGCTCATGCGCAGCCGCGACCTCATCCACTGGCAGCACCACACCGTTCACTTCCCCGAGCGTTTCCGTGGCACCATGTTTGAGCACGTCACCCGCGTGTGGGCTCCCCAGACCATCTTCGACAAGGAAGCCGGCAAAATGATGGTCTATTTCTCCATTCTCACCGACGACGGTTCGTGCCCCTATGACCGCGTTTATTGGGCCTATGCCAACCAAGACTTCAGCGACCTCGAGGGTGAGCCCAAGGTGCTCTTCGACGTGAAGGATGCTGCCATTGACACCGACATCGTGCGCGACGACGAGGGCCTCTACCACGTCTTCTTCAAGACCGAAGGCCAGCGTCAGAAAGGCATCAAGCAATTCATCACCACCGACCTCCACGACACGTCGAAGTGGCAACTGCAACCCGGCATGTGCCAGGACACCAACAAGGCCGTGGAAGGCAGCGGAGTGTTCCGCCTGTTCGACGGCACATGGGTGCTGATGTACGACTGCTACACCAGCGGCCACTACCAGTTCTGCAAGTCCACCGACCTGCGCACCTTCAAACAAGTGCAGGACACGCAGACCACCGGCATGTTCACACCCCGCCACGGCACCGTCATCGCCATCACGCGTCAGGAGCTGGAACTGCTTACCGCCTGGGACGAACTGCTGCAAGCACAGGACGAACTGAAGAGCCGCCCCACCCCCACACTCACCCTGAAGCAAATCGACGGCCGCCGCGCACTGTTGGAAGCCACCAACCGCGTGATGCAAGCCCAGGCCTCGGCAAAAGCCTATAAAGCACAGGCCAAGAAGATAAAGGCCTTCCTCAAATAACCCCCTTAGAAGCAATTAGGAATAGACTCTAAGCCCCAACCCCGACATGAAACTGAAGACAATCTTAGCAAGCCTGCTCCTCAGCACCCCCATGCTGGCAGGAAACACCGTTACTACGGTGACACAGGTGACCAACGGTGTGGCACTCACCACCGACGTGGACTACACCATCACGAGTACCACTCCCTTCACCACGACAGGAAGCGTGGACATCCAGAACACGGAACACGCAGTGCTCATCCTGAAAAACATCCGTCCCAGCAAGGTCATCAGCCAGTGGATGGACTACATCTACATCAACGGTGAGAAGGCTCAGAACGACGTCAACTGCCAAGTGAAGATGTACGCACAGGGCGCCATCGTCATGCCCTACGACAGAGCCTTCAAGCCCCTGACCTGCTATACGGAGCAGAACTTCGCAGGCGAATCATACAACACCTACAGCCTCGGCAACTCGGGCGGATTCATGAACACCCTCACGACCAAGCAACTGAACAACCAGATACGCTCATTCCGCCTCAAGCGCGGCTACATGGTGACATTTGCCGTGGGCACAGCCGGATGGGGCTACAGCCGATGCTTCATTGCCGACAAAGAAGACCTGGAAATGGCTACCCTGCCCAACCACATGGATGGCAAAATCTCATCATACCGCATCTTCAAGTGGTACGACGCACAGAAGAAGGGACTGGCCAGCAGCGGCGACAAGACGGCCAACACTGCCCTAAACACCTCCTGGTGCTACGACTGGGCACAAGGCAACGCATCGCTGCTGCCCGACGTGGAGTGGGTGCCTAACCACATTTATGAGGACTGGCCCTCAGCAGCCACCTGCGGCGGCGTGACAGGCTCGTGCCACATGAAGACCAACAACGAACCTGGCAATTCAGCCGATGACCACCCACAAGACGTGGCCACCGTGCTCGCCAACTGGCAAAACCTCATGCGCACAGGCATGCGACTCTGCTCCGAATCGTCACACGACGGAAGCATGAACCACCTGAAAGCCTTCATCGACAGTATCGACGCACGCGGATGGCGATGCGACATCCTTGACCTCCACTGCTACTGGGCATCAGGCTTCGGTAACCTCAACTGGTACAGCGACAACTACGGCAAGGGCCGACCCATCTGGATTTCGGAATGGATATGGGGCGCATCGTGGAACAAGAACGGAGCATTCGGCAGCGGAGTCACCGACACACAAATCCTGAACAGCACCAAGGACATCCTGGCCACCCTGAACGCCAACCCACGTGTGGAGCGCTATGCCTACTGGAACAGTGAAAGCAAGGCTAAAATCTACAGCGGAGGACTCACTGAGCTCGGAAAATACTATGCCCAGATGGAGACTGGCCTGGCCTATGACAAAGCCAACGAATACATTCCCAAAGTGGTCTATAAAGCCCCCTACGGCATCAACGGCAGCTACAACAAAAATCGCAAACAGGCAACCGTCGAATGGACAGACCCCAACGGCGACATGCTGGACAGCATCGTCATCGAATGTAAACTGCCCGAAACCACCAAATGGGTAAAACGCGGCAACGTGACCCCGCTGGACAAGACCAGCGCAAGCGACAACGCATACTCCTACACTGAGGAAATCTCCGATCCCGGTCTATACACCTACCGCGTGCTGGAATATTACGAAGGCAAGAAGTTCACCCTGAGCGAAGCCTACGTCACCGTTTCCGCCGCTAACGCCGTGGGCTCGCTGCAATACGGCGAACTGAAGATTGGCGACACGGAGAGTGTCACCACCGACCTCGTACAGCAGGACGTGGCACCCTACGTGGTGGTGGGTATGATATCGAACAAGAACACGGGCAACGGCATCACCAACCAAGTACAAAGCCTGACAAAGTCGAGCTTCAGGTTCCGCTTCTATCCCTGGCAACTCACCAGTCCTGTCAACTTCGCTAATGCCGAGACGGCAAGCTATCTGGTGCTCCCCGCTGACACCATCCTACAACTGTCCGACGACATGACGCTCATCACACAGAAGGCCGGCAGCATCAGAGGCGACGAGGTGGAAGTCACCTTCCCCCAACCCTTCCCCGAAGGAGTAACACCCGTGGTGCTGGCCCAGCAAAACACCAGCATTGCCACTTACGCACCCGTTACGGTGAAAGTCTATGACGTGACAAACACGAGCTTCAAGATGAAACTGGTTAGGCAGGAAGGAGTGACAACGGCCTTCAACGCCCAGAACGTCAACTACTTTGCCTGCAACCCCGGCCAGATAGCCATCGGTGAGGGCAAACTACTCACCGTAGGGCGCAACAATGAAAACCCCGTGGGTGGAAGTGCCCGCCAGAACGTGGTCTTCTGCAATGCCGAGGGCGACACCATGCACTTTGTGAATCCCTACATCATCGCAGCCCCACAAACCGACAACTACGACAAGGCAAGCATCTTCCGCATGCACAGCACGACAGGCACCGATGAAGGCATCTACATGGCCAGCATCCGACGCCAAGTGGACGGCACCAGCACCAGCACAACCACCAACAACGCCAAAGTTAACGGCGACTACATAGGTTGGTTCATCATCAGCGACGACCCTAACGGCACAGGCTACGAACCTGCCATCATCGTACCCACAGGCATCGAACAACTGAAAAAAGACCTGGGCTTCAGCGTAAGCACCTCCAACCACGCTATCTGGGCCGAAGGAGAGAACCTCCGCGCATACTCAGCCAGCGGTGCCGAGGTACAGCTGGGACGCGCCCTGCCTGCAGGCATCTACATCGTGACAAACGGCAAGCAGAGCGTAAAAATCAGGCTAAAATAAAAGAGCTCCGCAAAGCCTCAAGCCACTTCATGCCTCGTGCCACCATGGTGCGAGGCATTTTTCTTACTCGCGCGGGTACTATCTTTTAATTAATCATAAGAAGAAACGGAGATTTTAACATAGTTAAAGATAAAAAGTGTTAATTTGTGTTAACACAAGCAAGTTTAAGGCCAACCGCTTCTTAATTATTTTAAAAATTAAGCTATATTTGTAGGGTGCAAGACACATAACAAGGCTAAAAAGGCGTGAGGAAGAGCGTTTCCCCGCCCCTTTTCATGTGTGCAGCATACCCATAAAGTATTGAAACAGAGAAAACTAACTAATAAAACCTCAAATTACTAAATGTATGGAAAACCGTTTAAGCAAAATGAGTAGGAAGGCATCCTATGTGTTTCTCCTGCTGGCAGCCTGCGGTATGACATCATCGTGCAAGGACGAGTACACGCTGGACGACGAAAAGCCCTCATGGCTCCAGACCAGCATCTACGAAGGCCTGGAAAGCAGTGGCAACTACAGCTACTACCTGCGCCTGCTTGCCGACAAGGATGTCAACCCCACTAACGCGCGCCCCCTCACTGAGGTGCTCTCACGAACTGGTTCGAAAACAGTGTTCGTTGCCGACGACGATGCTTGGAAAGCCTTCTTCGAGCAGAATGCGAAACTGCCCGAAAGCGACCCCTGGCACACGGCAACTAGCTACGAAAACCTGAGTGTGAGCCAGAAGAAATTGCTGATTCACACCAGCATGCTCAACAACGCCATCGTTATGGAGAACCTCTCCTCCAGCTCGAGTGACATCAGTTCGCGAGGCGACTTCATGCGCCGCTATACTGACGTAGAGACAACGGACAGCATCACCTACATCGACGGCAACTCACTGCCCGTGAACTACAACGTTGGCAACGCAGAGCCCGACTACTGGTGGCGTTTCCGCACTGAGAACGGCGGCAACGGCCTCTATCTGGTCAACGACTCCACCCCCTCGATGATGATTCACTTCACCAGCGAACACATGACAAAAAACAACGTCACCAACGACGACTTTGCCAAGTTCATGGGACGTGAGCGCAACACCAGCGACGTGCACATCTACGACGCACTGCTGCTGGAGAAGGACGGCGTGGCAGAAAACGGTTACATCAACAAGACAGAAAAGGTGATTAAGCCCCTGCCCAACATGGCAGAGATGATTCGCACCAATGGCAAGACCAACATCTTCAGCCACATGCTCGACCGCTGGAGCGCACCTTTCTTCAACTACAACGTGACGGAAGCCTACAAGAACGTGATGGCCGCACGAGGCATCACCTGGACAGACTCCATCTTCACAAAGCGCTACTTCTCCGACCTCAGTTTCCGCCACAGTGCTCTGAATACTGACCCCAACGGCGAAAAGTTCCGCGATGCAGCAAGTACCGACGTCACACTGAAGTTCGACCCCTCATGGAACACCTACGCATTCGACGACAGCCACTGGAGCAGCAATTCCACCACAGCACCCCAGTACGACATGGCAGCCATCTTCGTTCCCGACGACGACACCATGTGGAAATACTTCACCGAGGGCGGTGGCGGCTGGCAGCTCATCCGCACCTACTACCTCAAAGAAGGGACGGAGAACGAAATCCCCTACGAGCGCCCAACAACCGTCGATGAACTCTATCACCAAATCGACCAAATCCCCATCTCCACCCTGCGCTCGCTCATCAACGTGGTGATGTTCAACAGCTTCACTGGCTCAGTGCCCAGCAAGATGACCTCGCTGCGCGACGATGCCAACGAACAAATCTTCTACCCCGAAGACATCGACCACGTTACCAACACACTGCTGGCCAGCAACGGCATGATATACGTCACCGACAAGGTCTATGGTCCTGCCGACTACACCTCCGTGGCTGCCCCTGCCTACATCTCCAACACCAATCTGGTGATGCGCTGGGCCATTTACAACGGTTCGACGACTGCCACCGACTACATGGGACTGAACTACTACGCCTACCTCAAGGCCATGCAGAGCCGTTTCGCATTCTTCCTGCCCAGCGACGAAGGCATGAAATACTACTTCGACCCCGTCAGCTTCAAGAGCCAGAAGAGCCGTATGCTGCAACTCTACTACAAGAGCGGTTCGTTCCCCATCTCATACAAGATGTATAGCTACGCCCCCCTCACCGGTGAGCTCGCTCAGGAATACAACCTGGAGAAGATGTCGAATACAGAAATCACCAACCGCCTGAAGGACGTACTGGAGAGCCATACCATCGTGCTCGACGGAGTTGACGAAATCAACTCAGGAGTTGACGAATGGTATCTGGCCAAGAACGGTTCACCCGTGAAAGTGAAACGCGAAGGCGGACGAGTAGTGAGCGCACAAGGCGGATTCCAGATTGAAAATGAAGAGGAAGGCATCGAAGGAACAATTAGCGACGCCAACCGCAATGCCTATACTGAGATGCACGGTGTGCAGAACAACATCGTCACCGACGAACAGGACATGTCCAACGGCACCACCTACATCCTCGACAGCCCTCTCGTTCCCTCAGCCCGAAGCGTGTACAGCATCTTCACCAACGACGGCAATCTGGAGGACACCTACGAATACAACGACTTCTACCAACTGTGTGAAGTAAACGAAGAAATAATCAGATCTTGCGGACTTGTTGACGAAAGCAGTCTCACCCCAACCCAGCAGAAGACGGAACTGAAGAAGTTCCAAATCTTCATCGACGACAAGGGCCCCGACTACAACGTGCAGTTCTTCAACAACTACCGCTACACCATCCTGGCTCCCACCAACGAGGCCGTTCAGGAAGCTATCGGCAAAGGTCTGCCCACATGGAACGACATCGAGGCCGACTATGAAGCTTGCGAAAAGAGTGAAGAAGACCTCCACCTGCTACATGCCGAGGACAGCCTGCGCCTGCAAGCCAAGATTACCTATCTCATCAACTTCATCCGCTACCACTTTGCCGACAACAGCCTGTTCGTCGATAAGAGCATCGTGCCCAGCACGGAGTTCGTGACCGCAAGCTACGACAACGTGAAAGGCCTGTTCTGCAAGATCAACATGCAGCGCCCGCAAGCCGACGTGCTGCAAGTGCAGGATGCTAATGGCGGACAGTGGATTACAGCTCAGGGCAAGGTCAACGTGCTGGCTCGTGACATCTCATGTAGCAAGACACCTGCCAAGGCGACGACCATGAACGGAATCACCATCGACGGCTCAAGCTTTGCCGTCATCCACCAGATTCCCACTGCCCTCTTCCATGCCGACGTACCCGATTTCGACAACACGGGTGAGGCAAAGAGATACATGATACGATTTGCAATCCACTAAAACCGACAAGCCATGAATAAATATATCAAAGTCATAATGCTTTGGGCAGCAGTGCTCTTTTCACTGCCCGCAAGCGCACAGATAAGCCGCATCAGTGGTACGGTATCAGACGAGTTCGGTGGCATTCCTGGCATCCAAGTCAAGGAGTTGGACAGCAACAACCGTATCGTCAGCAGTGCCATTACCGATGCCAACGGTAACTTCACCATGGTAGTGAAGAACCAAAAGAACAAGCTGGTCTTCCACGGCATGGGCTACACCGACAAGACATATCAGATAAACAAGACCGTCTATAAGGTGAACATGGCCGAAGCCGTGAAGGTCATGAAGGAAGCCGTCATCACGGCCAAGAAAAAAGCAGCCACAACAGGTCTCGACATCCCCCAGCGCGAGTATGCAGGTGCCGTGTCGAGCATGAAGATGGACGACCTCGAGGGTCTGGCCTTCGAGTCTGTGGACCAAGCCCTGCAGGGACAAATCGCAGGTCTCGACATCGTGGCCAACTCTGGTAACCTGGGTTCGGGTACCACCATGCGCCTGCGCGGTACCACCACCATCAATGGCAACCAACAGCCCTTGATTGTCGTCAACGACCACATCTTCGAACTCCCCGACGATGCCCAGACCATCAACTTCGAGGACATGGACAACGAGGAACAGTTCGCCACCCTGCTGAACGTCAACACAGAGGACATCGAAAGCATCACCGTACTGAAGGATGCTGCCTCCTCGGCCAAGTGGGGTGTGAAGGGTTCGAATGGCGTCATCGAAATCAAGTTGCGCCGCGGTCGTCGTGGTCCCACCCGTGTCACCTTCCAATACAAGTTCAACGGCACGTGGCAACCCGATGGCTACAAGATGCTCAACGGTGACGGATACACCATGATGCAGAAGGAAGCCTTCTTCAATCCCACACAGCTGCAGACCAACATCTATGAGTTGGACTACAACACTGAGGTTCCCTACATCTACAACCACTACAGCCACAACACCGACTGGCTCGATGCCATGAAGCAGTTTGGTAAGGAACACCGATATCACATCGGACTCGAAGGTGGTGGTGAGAAAGCCACATTCCGCATTGGTGCAGGTTACAACAAGTCCACCGGCTCCATCATCGGACAGAAGATGGATCAGTTCACTGAGACCACAACGCTCGACTACAATGTCAGCGACCGCATCCAGTTCCGTGCAACGATGAACATGACGTTCACCAACAACCACAAGAACTACTACAACAACATGCTGGACTATGCCTACAATGCCATGCCCAACATGAGCATCTATGAGTACGACGCCATGGGCAACCTCACTGGCAACTACTTCAACATGCTACCCCTTGCCGCCAATTGGAGCCACTCATCAACAAGTGGTATTACCAACGACGGTACGATGACCTCTTGGGAACTACGCCAAATGTTCACCAACGGCAATCCCATCGCCATCGCCAAATTGGCTTGGCACGAAATGAAGCAGTACAACCTGACGCCTCAGTTCGATGTCACCTACAAGCTTTGGGGTAAGGACAGCGACCAGCATCAGTTGAACTATGTCGGCGACGTTCAGCTCAACGTTTACAACACCAGCGACGATTACTATTCGCCCGCCGAGCTCCACAACATGCCCTGGGTTTGGGGTGGCGACAATGCTGCAAACATTCTCGACAACAACCGCAACGTAGTGAGCAACAACGAATACAAGTCGCTGGAGTTCACCACCCGTCACGACCTGCGCTACTATTCCCACTTCAAGAACACCGACCATAGCCTCTCTGGCTTGTTCCGCTTCGAACTGGCAACAGGTAGCAGCTCGCGCCAAAACATGGGACTCTGGAACGTGCCCGACGGCATCACCGACCCCACTGTCATCGCCCTGCTCAAGAATGCCGATGCCACAAACAACGAATGGCGTAACCACAGCTTCTTCGAGCAAATCCACTATTCTTATAAGAGTAAGTATAGCATCGACCTGACACTGCGTACCGACGGACGTACAGACTTCGGTAGTGCCCACAAGTATGGCACCTTCCCCTCCGTCGGCGCACGTTGGAACATCAGCGACGAAAAGTTCATGGAGAAGACCCGCAAGGTCATCAGCATGCTGGCCTTCCGTCCCACATGGGGTATCACAGGTAACACAGGCAGGGCTGGTGGCAACCAGTTCAACAAGTACTACTCGGGCGGCTACTATAACGGTCACACCGTGGTCATCCCCGAGAACCTCTCTCTGCCCAACCTGAAATGGGAAAAGACAGCACAGTGGAACCTTGGTTTCAACCTGGGCCTGCTCAACGACCTCTTGACCTTCGAATTTGAGGTCTATAACAAGAAAACCACCGACCTGCTCATGAGTGGCCTCCGCATCCCAAGCGCCAATGGTTACAGCAGCCTGGGATGGGTCAACGGAGGTGTCATGCGCAACAAGGGTTGGGAGTTGAATGGTTCAACTGCCAAGTTTGCCAAGATTGGCAAGTTCTCGATGAAGTTGCGCGGCAATGTTTCGCAGAACTTCAACGAAGTAGAGGAAATGGACCCCCTGTTGCTTGAGAACCTCAATGGCGACGACACATGGAATCCCACCAACTTTGCCTATCAGACCCGCGTGCAGGTTCACAATGCACTGGGTTCCATCTATGGACTGAAGTCGAAGGGAGTCTATCGTTATGACTACAACCACAATGGTTATGACAACGCCACCTTCAAGGCCTACGGTTATGCCGAGAGCGTGAGCGATGGCAACGGCGGTTATCGCAATGCCACCAGTGCCGACGAAGCCGCTTCCTATGGCGATGGTTATCACTATAGCCAAAGAGCCGATGGTTCGTGGTATCGCGACTATGCCATCAACACGGCAGCTGCTGCAGCCCGCCGCGGCGAAAATGCAACCTGCCCCTTGGCCTTCGACGCCAACGGCAATCTGCTCACCGATGCCAAGGGCAACCCCCTGCCCATGTACTACTGTTACAGCGAGGGCAGTCGCTATCAGTTCCAAGGTGGTGACGCCATCTATGAGGACATCAACCACGACGGCTCCATCGACCGCTACGACGTAGTCTATCTGGGTAACTCCAACCCCAAACTCTATGGTGGTTTTGGTATCAACCTCTATTACGGACGCTTCTCACTCAATGCCTCGTTCAACTTCCGCATGGGCAACCAGATTCTGAACCTCGCAAAGAGCCACTACGAAAGCATGACCCGCATCACCAACCAGAGTTATGCCACCACATGGCGCTGGCGCAAGAACGGCGACATCACCGACATTCCTCGCGCCCTGACAGGCGTCAACGGTTACGCAAGCTACAACTCACTGGTTTCCGACCGATATGTCGAGGATGGTAACTATCTGCGTCTGCAGTACATCCAGCTGAAGTATGACTTCGATGCCAAGAAACTGAAGAAGTTCGGCATCCGCCAGCTCTACCTCTCAGCCACCATCAACAACGTATTCTGCCTGTCGAAGTACACGGGTGTGGATCCTGAAGTCGGCGTAGGTGGCTTTGGTATTGCACGAGATGATAGCAAGACTCCCCGTCCTCGCTCATTCACCTGCAGTGTTAATCTTGGTTTCTAAAACGAACAACTATGAAAAGATATCATAATCCCATAAAGATTGCCCTCATGATGGGCATCGCAGCTTTTGCCCTGACCTCCTGTCAGGATTGGCTGACCATCTATCCGCAAGACAAGATTGTGGAAGACAACTTCTGGGAGGACAAGAACGACCTGGAGGGTGTGCGCTATGCTGCCTACCAGCAGATGTGCAATACAGTTTTGAGCATGGCTCTCTGGGGCGACCTGCGTTCTGACTCCTATTCCCAATACAATGGTGACCAAGCAACCAGTGTATATAATCTGTACTTCGAAATCCGTGATGCACGCATCGAGCGCGACTCTGCCAACACCTATTTCGACTGGGAAGGCTTCTATAAGACCATCAACTATTGCAACAAGGTGCTGCAACATGGGCCAGAAGTACTGGAGAGCGACAAGCAGTTCACCAATGCCGAATGGCAGCAGATGAAGGCCGAAATCACAGGTCTTCGTGCACTGAACTACTTCTACCTGATTCGCGCCTTCAAGGACGTCCCCTACTCCACCAAGGTCATCAACAACGACTCAGAGGTCCTGCGCTTTGGCGCAACCAACCAGCTGGTGGTGCTCGACTCGCTCATCATCGATGTCGAGGAGGTTGCCGGCAAAGCCCGCAATCGTTTCTCGAGCAAGGCCGACACCAAGGGACTCATCACCAATCCCGCCCTCTATGCCATGCTGAGCGACATGTACTTGTGGCGTGCATCCCTGCGTCATGGGCGTTACAATAGCCTCGACCATGCCGACACGGTGTACATCACCAACCGTCCTACCAAGGACAGCAGCTATGTGGCTCACACCGTCCGCGGCGACTACCAGAAGGCCATCGAATATGCCGACCTGGCCCTTTCCACGCTCGCCATACAGAACGACCGCAACAATGCAGGCTTTGGAGAGGCTCTCTCTGAGACCACGAACTATGGACTCGAGAACTGCTACCTCTACAAGAATAAGTTTGAGAACTTCGCCAATGGCATGCCACCCACCCTCACAGCTTTTGCTCAAATCTTCGGTGGCAACAGCGAAGAAAGCATCTTTGAGTTGCAGTTCAGCCAAAGCGAAGGACGCACCCATAGCTTGAACGGAACGGGTAGTGGTGGTGGTGGCATTTGGGGTTATGCAACCCGTACCCATCTGGGCGCAAGTGACGGCTCACTGGCACGCATCTACTCAAGTTCGTCAGACGACCGCAACCGCGACAGCCGCATGTGGTTCTCTGCATGGAATCAGACCGTAGGTTCATCACAAGCCCTGCCAGGTCACTTCTGCTTCAAGTGGAGCAATGGCCGCTTCGCGATGACCATGCCTGAAAGCCATCAATGCAAAGACATCAAAATCGATTTCGAAGCCTCGAACCAATGCAACTGGATTATCTATCGCATCAGCGATGTCATGCTCCAGAAGGCAGAAGCCCTTGCCATCCTTGGCCAAGGCACCGAGGCCATGAAGTATGTCAATGCCATCCATCGCCGCTGGTATTGCAACGACAGCCGCAGCAACACCTCCCAGCCCAGCGAGGATGTGAGCAACAAAGCTGGTTCCGATTTTGCCAACTCGTCGGACAACAACATGCTTGGCAACGCTCCTAACCCTGGCATCTCCGACAATATTAAGAAATACGAGATTGCCGTCCTCAACGAGCGTCAACTCGAGTTCCTCGGCGAAGGAAAGCGTTGGTTCGACCTCGTTCGCTATGCCGAGCGCCACGCAGGAGGCCCAGATGGTACCATTGACCCCCGTGCTGCCGATGCAAAAGACCCCACCACGGGCATCACCCGTGCAGATCGTTTCCCTGCCTCTTGCAACGAGTTGCCAGGCACAAACAATGGATTCACAGGCGTGAAGACCATGGTCGACGAACTGATGACAGGTGAGTATTCCAAAGATAAACGCCAGACTCTCAAAAACCGAATGAAAAACCGCTACGGGCTTTATAACCTTATATATTATAAGGATGTCAAGGCCTCTAACGGGAATCTGGAACAGAATCCCGTTTGGAACAAATCACTCTATGATTAAAGCCGAAAGGAGGAATCAATCATGAAAAGATATCACATAACAATCAAATTTGCACTCCTGGCCCTGGTCGTCACCACCATGGGACTCATGCAGAGCTGTAAGGAGGACATTGACATGTCCGACCGTTACACCTTCAAGGAGTACACTGTAGCCAGCTATCTGACAGAACATGACAGCACCTACAGCGAATACATCAAACTGCTGAAAACCGTTGACATCAGCAAGCGCAGCGAGTCCACTGTCTTTCAGCTTCTGTCTGCACGCGGCAAGTACACCGTGTTCGCACCCACCAACAAGGCCATCCAGAACTACCTTGACACGTTATATACCAAGGGCATCATCACTGAGCCATCGTGGGACGGGTTCCAAAGCGAGCAAGTGCTTGACTCCATCCAAAAAATTATCGTTTACAACAGCATTGTCGATGGAACACGAGAAGACCTTGAGCCCATCCAGAGCGGTAGTTTCCCCGACGATGGCAGGCCACTTTCCATTGCTAATATGAACGAACGATATCTCACCATCTTTTATGGAAAGGACCCTGATAGTGTCTATGTCAATGGAGCAAAGGACAAGGCCGGCAACATCACCCGTGGTTGCCTTATCGACCTAAAGAACCGTGACATCTTCACCATCAATGGCTACATCCACCAGGTTCACACTGTTGTGGCCCCCAGCAACGAGACACTTTCCGAACTCTTGCAGAGCTACATCGACGAGAACACAGGCGACTACATTGTCATGGCCAAGATGATGCTTGCCACAGGACTTGCCGATACGCTGACAAAGAAAGAAGACGAAGTGTATAGAAAGCTCGTGGAGGATGGTGACCCACGTGTTGAAGGTCTCATCCCCTTCAACGATGGCAATTATGTGCTCAACGGCGACCTGCCCGAACATCGTTACTATGGCTATACGCTGTTTGCCGAGACCGATGACTTCTGGCGCACCACTCTGGGTAAGGAACCTAAGGACATATCAGTAGCAGATATCCAAGCATGGGTAGTAAGTCAAGGTTTCTATCCCGATGCCAAGGACAACACCGACTACACCAACGAAGACAATGCCCTCAACCAGTTCTTTACCTACCACCTCTTGCCCATGAAGTTGGCAGCCGACAAGCTCGTGCTACACTACAACGAGCGTGGCTATACCTATACCAACAAGAGTATGCCCTTTACGGTTCCTGTCTATGAGATATACACCACCATGGGCAAGCGCCGCCTGATGAAACTCTATCAGGCAGGTCCGCGCTTCTCATTGGACGGTGACAGCAAGATCTACATCAACCGCTTCCCCGTACTCAACAACGGACGACGTGAAGACTATTCTGAGAAGAGCATCACTCCTGAGACCGAGGGCATCGTAGTGAACACAGAGAATGCCATCGAGCTCATCAATGCCTACATCTACCCTGTCGATAAGCCCGTGGTCTATGACGACAATGTGCGCACCAACCTGCAGAAGCAGCGTCTGCGCTACGACCTGACCACCATTACACCCGAGTTCGCCAACAACAACCTCCGTGGCAATCGCAACAACACACTCTACCCTGGCATGCCCGAGGATCTCAATTACAAGTATCTCACTAACATTGACCTGCTGAAGGGTACTAACTTCTACTATCTCAGTGGACTGGGATGCAGTTGGCTCAACTGGCAAGGCGACGAGTTCAACATCCGTGGTAAGTACGAGGTCATCTTCACCCTGCCTCCCGTGCCCAAGGCTGGAACCTACGAGATTCGTTTCGCTGTACAATCCAATAGCCAGAAGCGAAGCATGTGCCAAGTCTATTTCGGCAAGGACAAGAACAACCTTCCCGCTATGGGTCTTCCCCTCGATGTCCGTCAGGCCGGAACCTATCGCGCATTGGCATCGGGCAATGTTCCCTCCACCCTTGTGGGATGGGAGCAAGACACAGATGACGATGACTACAATGCCGAGGTGGACAAGAAGATGCGCAACAATGGTTTCATGAAGGGTCCGGCCATCTACTCTGGAACCCCAGGCGGAACAAACTATGCTCGTGTAAACGAACAGAACCTTCGCCGCATCATTGTCCGCGAGTACATGTATCCCGATGTGCAGTACTATCTGAAGTTCAAGAGCGTACTTGACGACGACATGAAAGAGTTCTACATGGACTACTTCGAATACTGCTCAAAGGAAGTCTATGACAATCCCATGACTCCCGAAGACATCTGGTAACCTACCTAACAATTGATAATTCATAATTTGCCAATTGATAATTGATAATTATATGAAAACAATAAAGAAATACGTTGGAGCCTTCATGCTGGGAACAACCATGATGGCCCTCCCCAGCTGCTCCGACACATGGAACGAACACTTCGACGGAGGCGAAGGAACCTCGGCCACCAAGACGCTGTGGGAACTCATCTCCGAGCGTCCTGAACTGAGTCGCTTCAAGCAGATTGCCGAAAAGGCCACCTACTACCGCGACGAAACACACCCTCAGGACAACTACACCTTCAAGGACATGCTCAACGGCTCCATGCTCATTACAGCATGGGTGCCCGAAAACGAAGCCTTCACTGATGCTGAGTTCCAGCAGTGGCTCGACCTGGCTGAAACACGTGGCTACACTGTTCAGCAGCAACTTATGGCCAACACCATCACCCTCTATCGTCAGATAGCTAATGGCGGTGGCATCGACACGCTGGCCATGCTCAATGGCAAGAAACTTGCCTTTGACAAGGACGGGCTCACCATGCAAGGCGTACCTATGGACAGTATCAACATTGCTGCCACCAATGGTACTCTGCACACGCTCAAGACACTGCTCCCCTTCAAGTACAATCTATATGAATATCTGAAGGACGAGACCAATGCCAAAGCAAACAACGTCTCACTCTTCCACGACTATGTGGTGGCCAACGACACCACTTATTTCGATGAGAACTCGAGCATCGAAGGCAACCCCGACATCAATGGTAACCCCACCTATGTCGATAGCACCTACATTGTCACCAACACCATGTTCCGTGGCACTCACTCGTTCCCTGGCCAAACCAACACTGACCAGTATCTGACCTACAGCGAGTCGTTTGGCGCCAACCTGGTGGGTGAGGACTCCACCTTCATCATGCTCTATCCCACCGATGCCGCGTGGGAGGCTGCAACACAAAAGCTGGAGAAACTCTACAAGTATGCCGAGAAGTATCAGGACGATGTGAAGAACGATTTCAAGAAAAAATCGAACACAACGCCTGCTTATCGCACCATTGAGAACCCCGACTCCCTGAAGAACCTCAACATTCAGATGGATCTCACCTCACCTCTCTGCTTCAACCTCCACTTCCAGCCCAATGCCGGCGGACAGATTGGACGTTGGAAACTCGATGACTTCATGGCTGAGAAGGGGCAGAGTTCAGAATACTTCCTCAATACCTTTGGCGACACACTTCGCAGCGATGACTCATGGAACAAGTCGAGTCTTCTCGAAGGTACCCAGGTGCCTGTCAGCAATGGTGTAGCTATCGTCAAGGACGTCTGGGACTTCCCCATGAAGCTCTATAAGCCCGACCTCCACATTGAGGTGGGTTATCGCAGTTTCTTCGATGCCAGCGATGCTGTGGGTACAGCTCAGGCCGTGTCTTTCAGCAATGCTGCAGCAGCTGCATGGATTGACAGCGTAGGCCGTGTAAGCGAGGACAACTTCTACTACATCTACCCCGCCAGTGCTTCTGGTAACCCCCGATTCGACTTCAAACTCGTGGGCACCCATGGTGAGAATCGCGAAAGCGAAGTCATGAGTGGTAAGTACGACATCTATGTGGTCATGGTTCCCGACTTCTACATGACCAGTTCCGACACCATCATCGGCGACACCATCAAGCACAAGCTTTTGGCCACAGTCAGCTATTGCGGTGGCAATGCTAATGGCAATGATGTAACGCTACAAAGTGACATTGTCGAGTATCTGGGCGAAAAGGTTGACACCCTGCTGCTATTTGAGGACTTCGAGTTCCCCTACAGCTACAAGAACCTTCGCCACAGTTTCCCAACGTTGTCTCTTACCACAAAGACCACCAGCAAGGAGCGTCGCGAAGGCTACAGCAATGCCTTCTGCATCGACCGTATCATCTTGAGAAGTAAAGAAGACTAAGACTATGAAAAAGACAAGCTATACATTCTTGCACAACTTCCTCCAGCGAGGAATGTGCCTTCTGATGCTTTCGGGACTCTGCTTCAGCCCCGCCTTTGCTCAGACCGAGAACGAAGTCGAAGACGAGGACGTCGAGGCTCAGGCTAAGGTCGTTTACAACAAGCGCAAGGCTGAAAAAGAAAAAGCCGCAAAGCAGTACGAGATGCAAACCGTCAAGGGTGTCATCACCGACAATGCCACAGGCAAACCATTGGGTGGCGTGCGTGTGCAGGCCTTTGGCTATGACAAGTACTCCGTGCTGACTGAGGAAGACGGAACCTACGAAATCGAGGTTCCCACCTTTGTCCGCTCGCTCTACCTCAATGTGCCGGGCTACGTCACTCAGCAACTTTCCATCAAGGCAGGTCGCCCCACCAGCACCTCCATGCTGAGCGATGCCTTCAATGGCTACTATGCCGACCAGACCACCATCACTGCCAAGTCTGGCATCACGCTCGACCAGACCAGCAGCATCACTGTGGAGACCGACATTGAAAATCACCTTGCTGGTGCCGTCCACAGCGTAAGCCGCAATGGTCTGCCTGGCCAGGGAGCCTACCTCACCATTCGTGGTGTCAACTCCCTCAATGCCAATGCACAGCCCCTCATTGTCATCGATGGCAACATCATCGATCCTGAGTATGAGCGCACCAGCCTCCATGAAGGCTACTACAACAACATACTCGCAGGCCTTGACCCAGAAAACGTTGAAAGCATTGAAGTGCTTCGCAATGGAACGGCCCTTTATGGTGCCAAGGGTGGAAATGGTGTCATCATCATCAAGACCAAGCGCGGCCGCAGCCTCACCACCAAGATTAACGTCCGCCTCTATGGTGGTACCGAACTAACCCCGAAAAAGCTTGACATGCTCAACGGCGAGCAATATCGAGCCTATCTGGGCGATTTCGCCAGCACCGTACGCGACGTCAAGGTCATGAACACGACTAACGGCATCGATGCACAGCGTTGGTCGTTCCTCAATGACAATCCCAGCAACTACTACTACAAAATCTTCCACAACAACACAGACTGGCAGAAGGACATGTACCAGAACACCTTCGTCCAGAATTATAAGATTAATGTAGAAGGTGGTGACGAAATTGGCATGTACTCCCTGTCTTTGGGCTACACCAAGGCCGACGGCACACTCAAGAACACCGACATGAGCCGTCTGAATCTTCGCTTCAACACCGACATCAAGATTGCTGAGAAACTTACCACCGGACTCGACATTGCCTACAACCAGACTGCTTATAACATTCTGGACAATGGCTGGGCAGAGAACTACGACATGCAGAACATCGGTAGCACCAATGTCCTCGGTCTCGTTCAGAGTCCCATGATTAGTCCATACTCCTACTATCACGACGATGCCGTCGGCGGTCTCCTGCTCTCAAAGGAATATGCAGGCAAGTACGCCAGCAACAGTAACAGCACCTGGATTCAGAATCCCTTCAACTTCCCTGAGATGATGCAGATTAACGAGAGTCTGCGCAATCCCTACTGGGTGCTTCAGAACGGAAAGGGCAAGAACAAGAACTATGCTGAGCTTACACAAATCAACATCAACGTGAGCCCCAAGTATCAAATCACCAAGCAGTTCAGCATCAGCGACCGCTTCAACTATCAGCTCAACCGCAACAACGAGAAGTACTTCCTCCCCATTGCAGGTACCACGCAGTACATGCTCACCGACCTGGGTTACATCAACTCTGTTGTGAAGAACCAGTTCACCAAGGAGACTACGCTCAACAACGACTTGCGACTGCAGTGGAAGAACAGCTACGGAGCCCACAACATCGACATCTTCGGTGGTTGGCGCTACAACAACTACAGCTACTCCTACAGTTACCTGCGCGGCTACAACAACGAGAACGATAAACTCCCCAACATCAGCAAGCGCATGCAGTACGCCAACTATGGCGGTACAAAGGACAACTGGGTTGACATGACTTACTATCTCAATGCTTCCTATAACTATGCCCACCGCTACTATGCCGACTTCACCATCAGCAGTCAGACAAGCAGTATGTTCGGCGACAACACCAAGGATGGCATTCATCTGGGCGGAGTCAGCTGGGGCATTTTCCCAAGCCTTCAGCTTGGATGGATCATCAGCAACGAAAAGTGGTTCAAGAGTCACACTGGCGTCAACTACCTCAAACTCACCGCAGGTGTTGACCAGAGTGGTAACGACAACATCGACTATTATGCTGCTCGCACCTATTGGGAGAGCCAGCAAGTGCTGCAGAACGTAGTAGGCCTTGTGCTTACCAACATCGAGAACAGCAGCGTACAGTGGGAAACCACAACCAAGTACAACGTAGGTCTCGAAGGCTCGTTCCTCAAGAATCGTCTCCATGCTGGCATCGATCTCTACTGGCATCGCATCTCCGACCTGCTCACCATCAAGGATCTTCCCTACCTCTCTGGCATGCAGAAGTACTGGGCCAACGAGGGCGCTATGCGCAACACTGGTTTTGAGTTCAACGTCAATGCTGTGCTCGTCAACAAACGCGACTGGAAGTGGGAAATCGGTGCAACTCTCGGCCACTACAACAACCGCATTACTGAGCTCCCCAGCGAGAACCACTTCGAGCTGAAGGATGCCAACGGAAACATCACCCAGCGCTTCAACGGCTACACCACCAGCGTCTATGGCAAAGACAATGTGCTCACCGCCGTGGGTTATGCCGCAGGCAGCTTCTTCGGATGGCAGAGCAACGGCATCATTGCCAGCGATGCTGAAGCCTCTAAGGCTGGTGTGCAGGGCTACCTTAAGTATCCCACTGGCCTTGTCGAGAATCCCTATCGCAACTTCCAGGCAGGCGACGTGCGATTTGTTGACCAGAATGGCGACGGTGTCATCGACGATGCAGACCGCGTAGTCATCGGCAACCCTAACCCCGATATCTATGGTAACATTTACACCAGCCTCAGCTGGCGCCACCTGCGTCTCGACCTCAACTGGAAGTACTCGCTTGGCAACGACATCTACAACTATCAGCGCTCTGTGCTTGAGGGTCTCAACACCACCTACAACCAGACCACGGCTGCCCTCAACCGCTGGACCTATGAAGGCCAGATAACCTCCATGCCTCGTGCCTGCTACTATGATAGCGACAACTATCGCTACAACGAGCGCATGAGCGACCGCTGGATTGAGGACGGCAGCTACCTTAAGCTCAAGAATGTACGTCTCACCTACACCCTCCCCTACACCAACACCTGGCTTCAGGGTCTCAAGATATGGGCTGAGGGCAACAACCTGTGGACCATCACCAAATACTTGGGCACCGACCCCGAAATGTCGTCGCGCAACAGCGTACTCTATCAAGGCATCGACACTGGTCTCCTGCCCTCTGGTCGCTCGTTCAACGTAGGTGTGTCAGTTAACCTGTAAACCTAAGTCGAGAATTGAAAGTTGAAAGTTCAAAGTTCAAACTGATAATTGAAAACAATATGAAAAAGATATCATTAGCATTCTTGATGGGTTGCATAGCCTTTGGCAGCTTCTTCTCGTCGTGTGAGGACATGCTCTCGCCCGACAGCGAGCGCCATGCCTACGAGGTGGCCCAAGACACCCTCTATAGCTACTGGGGCATTGTCCGTTCGCTTCAGAATGTTGCCGAGCGCTACATCGTGCTCGGAGAGTGCCGTGGCGAACTGGTCAGCGGCACCAGCTATGTCAGCGACTCCATCACGGCCATCCTCAACTATGATATGGCCAATGCCACCGACGGCAGTTGCCGTTTCCTGCGTGCAAGCGACTATTACCACATCATCAACTCCTGCAACGCCTATCTGGCCCAATGCGACACCCTTCGCACCACCGGTACCCTTCAGCCCCTGATGCTCAAGGAGGCCGCTCAAGTCGAGGCCATCCGAGCTTGGGTCTATCTGCAGCTCGTGCAGGTCTATGGTGAGGTTCCCTTCTACACTGAACCCTTGCTCACCACCGACAAGATTGAAGCCGTGTCCCGTCAGCATGAGACCGTCAACGCTGACAACCTTGTCGATCGCCTTGCTCCCTATCTCGAGAAGGCCCTGCAAGTTGAACTTCAGTACGGAACTCCTCAGTATGACTGGTATGGTGAGTCCAATGCGCGCGTATGCCACAGCACCAAGTGCTACATTCCCCTCAACGTCATCCTCGGAGACCTCTATCTCACCAAGGGCGACGAGGTCAGCTGTGCCAAGGCTGCACAATACTACTACGACTACTTCTCCAACAATCAGGGTCAGGGTCGTATGACACCTGGTGGCACACTCCCCAACCGCAACATTGCCTACGGCTTCAAGGGCGAGGGAATGGAGCGTCCAATTTACTTATATTCAGGTTCAGCTCCTTGGTCTGAGACTGGAGCCGTTAGCTCTACCAACGAGTCCGTCACTGCCATACCCTCTTCCACCAGCAAACTCTGGGGAACTGTTCTGCGCGGTGTCAACCAGCTCTATGGTTTCGACAGCGAAATCTCTGTCCGTACCTCCGATGTCAACGACACCACCTCCACCACCAATGCCAGCGTCATCATCACCCCCAAGTACAATGTCAAGCAGCTGATGGCCTCAGAAGCTTACACCAATCTCTGCAAGTCCCAGCAGTTCGAACTCTGCATCGGTGCCTCCAGCGCCACTACCTCTGAGCTTGTTCTCACGGTTGACAGCGTAGTGGGCGATGCCCGCCAGTACTGGTTGCGTGAGTACGGTCAGGAGTATGACAACGGCCTCACCTCTCGTGAGTGGTTCATCAACAAGCTCAATCCATCAGGTTTCTCCACCGTTGCCCACATGATTTATCGTAAGTCCATGATTTGGCTGCGCTATGCCGAGGCCCTGAACCGAGCAGGTTATCCCAGCTACGCATTCGCTATCCTCAAGAATGGGCTTTGCAAGAACGACAACTGGTATCCCACCCCCAACTCGCTTGACTATGCCGTGCGCGACAGTTCTTGGGCAGTCCTCTACAATGATGAGTACTATCCCGCCGACTGGAGGGAGAATGCCACCTGCCCCACTCGTGCAGCCCTTGAAGAGTACATCAATCAGCTTTTGGCCGACTCCACCATCGTCATCGAGGAAGGTGCAACACTACCCGTCTCATGGGCAGCTCTCAGCTATGAGAACTATCCCGACGAGGCTTGCCAGGCCATACTCTACTACCTCGACCAGCGCGAAGTACTGCGTTCGCCCTCGTTCCTCAACTTCTCGTTCGAGACTCTGAATGGCAACATGTCATCCGAGTATATATTCCGCCGCACCTCTCTCTCTGCACGCGATGGTGCTTTGAGTACCGTAGCCACCGAGGGCGATGACAACATCACCCAAGGCATCCATGCCCACGGTTGCGGTCCCGTGCCCCTCATCAAGAACAAGGAGAGCGTCTATGACTACGTTGCTCAGGTCATCAAGAAGGCTAAGGCCTATGGTGTCACTCTCACCAAGGAAGACATCTACAGTGGCGACTATGACGATGTTGTCAAGAACTGCGTCGAGGACCTCATCGTCGATGAGGAAGCACTTGAGCTTGCCTTCGAGGGCACTCGCTTCTTCGACCTCATGCGTGTGGCCCATCGCCGTGGCGATGCCAACTACCTTGCCTCACGTGTAGCCCGTCGCGACCAGTCGTTGCTCGGCAAGTTGCAGAATCCCAAGAACTGGTATTTCCCATTGCCACAGTAATCTCTGGATAGATGGGGATTATTCCCGTCATCATCAAGAGAGCCTCCAACCCCTGGAGGCTCTCTTTTTTATGTGCTACAGGCTATCGGCCCGCATCTGAAGACATATACAGCCGCAAGACATAGATATATACAACCTAAGGGCTTAGATATATACAACCTAAGGGCTTAGATATATACAACCTAAGGGCATAGATATATACAACCTAAGGGCAAAGGTTCTATAACCTTGAACCGATGGTTGGGCAGCCTAATCAGCAAGCAAATAGGCGGTGAGCAACAGCAATAATATTGAAAGCAAGTAAGGCCATGCACGAAAGAACATGGCCACCCGATAGCCTCGCGTCTGAAACTCTGGCACACGCAAGGCATGAAGCACAGGCAGAAGGCACAAACAAGCGGCATAGGTCAATAAAACCTGGGACAACGAAAAATGAGCAAGCTCCACCCTATTGAACGAGAAATGACTCACGAATGACATGACTCCATGCTGGAGGCCAATAAGGTTCTCAGCCAACCCACGGAGCAAAAAACCCAATCCCAGAGAAGACATGAGGAAGTAGCCCAGTGAGACATAGATAATGAGCGTGGCAAGAAGCACAAACAAGGGACTGAGCAGAACTCCGAAAATTGAAAAGCTATGAAAATAATGCAATAGCAAAGGCAACACGCCCAACTGCGCAGCAAGAGAGACACACCAAGCCTTCCACAGCCAACGAATAAAAAATTGACGGGTGGACCACACCGAAACAAGCGGGTGATAGAAGAGTATCAACCCAAGAACTGACATAAAGGAAAGCTGAAACCCGACATCGTAGAGCATGGAAGGCGACACCAGCAGCAGTATCATGGCTGACATGAAGAGGGTGTGCACAGAGTCGTGGCCCGTCATACGCATCTCGCTCAACACAAGCAAAGACAGCATGAGCGAAGCACGGCAAAGCGAAACGGGGAAACCTGTCAGCAAGGCATAGCACCATATCAGGAGAAGTCCTAACGAACCAACCAGATAACGCCAACGGTAAATCAGCACTCGTAATAGTGCAAAATTGAAAACTCCAAAAAGTATGCCCAGATGCAAACCTGAAAGAGCAAGGATGTGGGAGCCGCCCGTCTGGCGATAAAGTTCTACAATATGAGACGAAAGTTCACTGCGATGACCTAACAGCATGGCTGAAAGCAAGCCTTGACTGTCGGGCGAGAGACCAGAGCCGCTAATCAGAGACTGCAAACGTGAAGACAAGGCAGAACTGGCCTCCAACAAGCCCGCAGGCAACAGATGGAGGTCAGGCAATTGTGCCCGAACAACTCCTAATAGAACAAAACACAGCAACATGGAAACCAATGCCCCCACCCCACGTCGGAAACTTCCGAAAGCAAAAAGCAAGAACACTATGGCCAGAAACAAGCAGCACGTCGCGCTCAAAGGCACAACTATGTGAGCAGACACATACTCCCCCATGGCGAGGGAAAGTGTTGCAAGAGGGATTATCGGGACAAAGGGTTTCAACCGAGGGACTTAAGCTCCTGGATGCGTTCCTGAGGATTGGGGACTCCGAATACATAGGAACCTGCAACGAGTACATCAGCCCCTACCTCGGCAAGCAGGGGAGCGGTCTGATGGTTGACGCCACCATCAATCTCGATGAGGGCATGCGAACCTCTGTCAGCAATGAGTTGGCGAAGCTGGCGCACCTTCTCAAGCGTGTGAGGAATGAACTGCTGACCACCAAAACCAGGATTTACAGACATGAGGAGCACCATATCCACCTCCGTGATAATGTCTTCAAGCATGTGGACCGGGGTGGAGGGACAGAGGGTGACGGCGGGATGGAGTCCTGCCTCACGAATCTGCTGAAGGACACGATGGTGATGGGTGAGCGCCTCGAAATGGACATTCATGAAGTGAGCGCCCAATTGGGCCACTTGGGAAATGAACTTCTGGGGCTCAACAATCATGAGGTGAACATCAAGGGGCTTTTGGCAAAGTTGGGCAACCCGACGCAGTACGGGAAAACCAAAGGAGATGTTGGGAACGAAGACACCATCCATGACATCGAGATGGAGATAGTCGGCAGAGCTCTGATTGAACCACTGCATCTCGCGTTCGAGATTGCCGAAATCGGCCGCAAGAAGTGAGGGAGCTACTAACATGTGGCAGGCTGGGGTTTGTAGGCGCGGGCAAACTCGCGGATGAATTTAAGAACTTCGGGACGGGGTTTCAATGGCTCGTGGGGTAATTGTTGTAGCATAGGCAAGGTAGTTAAGGGGTGATTATGGGTTCTGCCAATAAAGTTCTCTTCATATATACTCAACGAAAAAGAGGCGGTGTATATTGTGTAACGCCGTCTCTTTTTTTATGAAAAAGTTAGAATGATGTGTCGGGAGGGAGAATGGTCAGGAGGCCAGATAGAGGTCACGATGCTGCGCCATGCGACGAAGATTGATGAGGGCATAACGCATGCGTCCAAGGGAGGTGTTGATACTGACACCTGTGGCCTGGGCTATTTCCTTGAAAGACATGTCGAGGTAGTAGCGCATGTGCACCACCTCACGTTGAGGCTCTGGCAGATGTTCAACCATGAGACGTACATCGTCGTAGGACTGCTGTACAAGGAGCTGCATCTCGGCATTAGGTTCGGAAAGCTCCGGACTATTGAAAAGATCGCGGACAAGTTCACCATTCTCGTCAGTCAGTTCATGGGAGACCACGTTGTGAGCAGCACTGCTCAGCGAACGAAAACGATCGAGGACACGATTACGAGCTACACGCTTAAGCCAGGGCAAGAACTGCCCTGATTCAGTATAGTTCCCATTGCGAATGGCCATGATGACCTTGACGAAGGTGTCCTGAAAGATGTCGTTGGCCGCATCAGTGTCGGACACCATGGAGAGGATGTAGGTGAAGACAGCGTCCTGATGACGCGCCAGAAGAACATCGAATGCTTGGAAGTCGCCTTCTTCGTACATGCGGACCAAACACTCGTCGGTCTGCTTTACGTAATTTTCCATTACCTTTCTCTATTTTATTGTTTCAGGGGTAATGTTTCTCAATAGGCGATAGTAGTTTTTAATTGGTTAGCGACTGCAAATGTAATAAACAATTGATAACTGACAATAGAAATCGAGGAAAAATTTAATTCTAAAGACAAAATTTAGGTCAAATTACACAATCCGCTTCAATATGTGCACCACGTAGGAAGTCCTGAACGGGCATACGACGCTTGCCGGCAAGCTGCACCTCAAGAAGCGAAAGCCAACCCTGACGACATCGAACAAGAAATAGTCCTTCGGCTACGACCAATGCGCCTGGGACTGCATCGGCAGGAAGTGTAATGGGGAAAGTTGCATCGGACTCAACAACAGCAGAACGGAAGACTTTGAGTTGCTGACCCTGGAGTGTGGTCCAAGCAGCAGGATAGGGCGAAAGGCCGCGCACGAAGTTATAAGCTTGCTGGGCCGTAAGCTCAGCCCAGTGCAGTTGGCATGTCTCACGGAAAATTTTGGGAGCAGGACGGAGGGGACCATCAACCACAAGCTCGCTTTGGGGAATAGGACGGACAGATCCGGAAGCCACATCGCGCACGGTGCGAAGGACAAGTTGGGAACCAAGGTGCATGAGACGGTCATGGACAGCCTCTGCATCATCGTCTGGAAGAATTGGCACAGCCTCGCGATAGATGACCTGACCCGTATCAATGTCGTGGTCGAGGAAAAAGGTGGTGACGCCCGTCTGGGTGTCGCCATTAATGATTGCCCAGTTGATGGGGGCAGCACCACGATACTGCGGCAAGAGGGCGGCATGGAGGTTGAATGTACCAAGGCGAGGCATGGCCCAAACCACCTCGGGGAGCATGCGGAAGGCTACAACCACCTGAAGGTCTGCTTCAAAAGCACGAAGCTGACGGAGGAACTCCTCGTCACGAAGACGTTCTGGCTGCAGGACAGGAATGTCATGGCTGAGGGCAAACTGCTTGACAGGGCTTTGTTGCAGGACATCGTGATGACGGCCCACTGGTTTATCTGGCATGGTGACGCAAGCTACGATGTTACAACCTGCCTCAAGGAGGGTGCGAAGGGGTTCGACTGCAAAGTCGGGCGTACCCATATATATGATGCGAAGAGAATTCATAAAGGAATTAAACTATTAAACTATTAATCTATTAAGCTCTATAAAAACATTATCACTCATTGCTTATATCAGCAAGCATCTGACGATAGATGGTGAAGACACGAGACTTGCGGATGAAACCCACGAAGTGGGAATCGGCATCCACAACAGGGAGTGTCCAAGCCCCTGTACGCTCGAATATATGAACGATGTCCTCCATGTCGTCGCTCGTCGTCAAGCGAGCCGGAGGCTCAACCATAAGCTGTGCAACGGAGAGGCTGTGGTAAAGTTCAGTACGGAACATGATGTGACGAATGTCGTCAATGTAGAGCACCGCCACCAACTGCCGCTGAGGATTGAGCACGGGAAAGACATTATGCTTGGAAGCTGAAATCTGGTGAACTACATCGCCCAACGACATGTCGGGGGTGAGGAACTTGCTGTAGCGGTCGATGACAGAGTCCATGGACATAAGGGTAAGGATGGCACGGTCGGTGTTGTGGGTTATCAGTTCCCCACGGCGTGCAAGGCGCATGGCATAGATGCTGTGAGGCTCGAATACATGGATGGTAAGATAGGCACAGACGGAAACTATCATAAGTGGCATGAAGAGCTGATAGCCTCCCGTAAGTTCGGCAATGAGGAAAATGCCTGTCAGAGGTGCATGCATAACACCTGACATGAGTCCACACATGCCCAATAGTGCATAATTGTTTTCGGAAAGAGAAACACCAAGGACATCATTCATGTTCCAAACCTGCGAGAAGACAAATCCGAAGATGCAGCCCAGGAAAAGTGTGGGAGCAAAAATACCACCACAACCACCACCGCCATTGGTGGCCGAGGAGGCAAAGGATTTGAAGACGATGATGAGGGAGAGATAGATAAGGAGCATGTGATGGTTACCATAGAAGAGCGACTGATTGAGCGCCGTGAGCCAGTCAGACTCGTCATGGCCTGCAAGAAGGAGATTGATGAGATCGTAGCCTTCACCATAAAGCGAAGGAAAGAGGAATATAAGCACCGAGAGCAGAGCGCCACCCACAAGAAGGCGCACATAAGGGTTGGGCAGACGACGGAAGAACTCGTCGAGCCGATTAGTGGTTCGAGTGAAATAGAGTGAAACGAGTCCACATCCCACACCCAGGAGGATGTTGGCAGGAATGCGCGCTACGGAGAATACATACTCATGATGGAAGGAGAATAGAGGCTGAGTGCCCGTGAGAGCAAAGGTGACAGTGGCAGCTGTGACACATGACACGAGCAGAGGCAGAAGCGACCCCATGGAAAGGTCAATCATGAGCACCTCAAGCACAAAGGCCAAGCCCGCGATGGGGGCCTTGAAGATTCCGGCCACGGCACCTGCTGCACCACAGCCCACAAGGAGCATAAGCTGCTTGGCATTGAGCCGGAACATGCGACCCAGATTACTGCCAATGGCAGAACCCGTGAGCACAATGGGAGCCTCGGCACCCACCGAACCACCAAACCCGATGGTGATGGCCGAAGCAATGATGCTGCTCCAGCAGTTGTGGGACTTGATGTGGCTCTGTTTTCGAGCTATAGCAAAGAGAATCTTGGTGACACCATGTCCAATGTCGTCGCGAACGATACGCCGCACAAAAACGGAGGTTAGGAAGATTCCGACAACTGGATAGACAAGGAAAAGCCAGTTGGACGAGGACTCGCTGAACTGCTGAGTGAGCAGGTGCTGAATATGAGCAATGAGCCACTTAAGCAAGAGACCGGCAAATGCTGTGAGCACACCCACGAGCAGGGCAAGGAGGAGCAGGAAGCGCGTCTCCTTGATGTCGCGCTTGCTCCAAATCATAAGTTTCGACTTAAGGGATTCGAATGTGTGACGTAGGCTCATGGGCAATATATGATAAAAAGGTTAGCGCCGAATGACGTTGACGGCACCATCAACACCCAACTTAATGATGCTGGATGGACGGCCATCACTCTTGCGTCCGCGTGCATATTGCACGATGTAGTCCACCTGAGAGCAGATGGAATCAGGTATGTCATAGAAACTCTTTGGCGAAGGTTCTCCACTGAGATTGGCTGAGGTGGAGACGATGGCCTTTTGGAAACGATAGCAAAGCTGGCGCGAAAACTCTTCCTTGGTGACACGCATACCCAATGAGCCATCGGGAGCAAGAAGGTCGGGTGCCACATTAACAGCCCCGTCGAGAATAAGCGTGAGCGGACGGTCGGCATACTCTATGAGATCCCATGCTACATCAGGCACCTGACGGAAATAACGTTGAAGTCGATTTGCAGAATCAACAAGACAGATAAGAGCCTTGGAATCCTGGCGTTGTTTGATTTGATAGATGCGCCGCACAGCCTCGGCATTCGAGGCATCGCAACCGAGTCCCCAAATGGTGTCGGTAGGATAAAGAATGACGCCTCCGCGACGCATGGTATCTATGGCGTTTCGTATGTCGATGTCGCAATTCATATGATATATTAGGAATTAGAATTCACTGGTAAAATGGAAACGAATGTGTTTGAAGTCTTGCTGTGCCATTTGGAGAACATACCCCGAGTCGGCAAGGAACACATCCCTCCCCTCACGGTCATGTGCCATGTACTGATATTTACGTTTCTTGAAAGCTTCAAGTTCCTGTTCGTCGTCGCTCTCAATCCAACATGCCTTATATAGCGAAAGAGGCTCCCAACGGCACTTGGCGCCATATTCGTTCTCAAGGCGATACTGAATGACTTCGAACTGCAGTTGACCAACAGTACCAATAATCTTACGATTGTTGAATTGATTGACGAAAAGTTGTGCCACGCCCTCATCCATGAGTTGTTCAATGCCCTTCTGAAGCTGCTTGGTCTTCATGGGGTCGGCATTTTCAATATATTTAAACATCTCGGGAGAAAACGACGGAAGTCCGCGGAAGTGCATAACCTCGCCCTCCGTGAGCGTATCCCCAATCTTGAATGTACCATTGTCAGGGAGGCCAATGATGTCGCCCGGCCAAGCCTCATCAATGGTGGACTTACGCTGTGCCATGAATTGCGTGGGGCTGGAGAAGCGGAGCGTCTTACCCTGTCTTACATGGAGATAGGGTGCATTTCGTACGAAACGACCCGAACAAACCTTGCAAAAGGCAATACACGAACGGTGATTAGGATCGATATTGGCCGTGATTTTGAAAATAAAGCCTGTGAATTTGGGCTCATCAGGGTTGACCATGCGTTCCTCAGCCTGAGTGGGGCGTGGCGAGGGAGCTATTTCTACGAAACAGTTGAGTAGCTCCTCCACACCAAAATTGTTCAAGGCCGAACCGAAAAAGACAGGTGCCACCTGAGCCTCAAGATAGTCCTGCACCTGGAAAGGGTCATAGACTCCATCTATGAGTTCCAAATCTTCGCGAAGTTTCCCTGCATCGGCATCTCCCACATGAGCCTCCAGTTCGCTACTATTGATATCCACTTGCACCTTTTCGGTCACCTTTGTCTTCTCTGGAGTGAAAAGATTGAGCCCCTGTTCGTAGATGTTGTACACACCCTTGAACTTAGATCCTTGGTTGATGGGCCACGAAAGGGGGCGCACACGAATTTGAAGTTCCGTCTCAAGTTCATCGAGCAGGTCGAAAGGGTCTTTACCTTCACGATCCATTTTGTTCACGAATACTATGACTGGCGTCTTGCGCATGCGGCAGACCGTCATAAGTTTACGAGTCTGTGCCTCGACACCCTTAGCCCCATCTACTACAATGATACACGAATCAACCGCAGTGAGTGTGCGGAAAGTGTCCTCGGCAAAGTCCTGATGGCCAGGGGTGTCAAGAATATTGACCTTATATCCTTGATAGTCGAACTCCATAACACTGGTGGTGACAGAGATTCCGCGTTGTTTTTCAATCTCCATCCAGTCGCTGGTGGCCGTCTTCTTAATTTTATTGTTCTTGACGGCACCTGCCACCTGAATTTGTCCACCAAAAAGGAGTAATTTCTCTGTTAGGGTGGTCTTACCAGCATCAGGATGTGAGATGATAGCAAAGGTGCGTCGACGGGTTATTTCTTGGTTCATAGGGAATAATGGAATGTAATATTGACAAATTATAGTTCTAATTGGCCTTCACGCTCTTTGCGCCAAGCATCGGCAAGCAAGGCTAGGAGGTGGGAAATGGCATCAACAGCCAATTGCGTCTCGGACGAGATGGGACGTTTCTGCAAACGTAAGAGCATAACACCATAAAGGCTCTGAAAACAAGTCTCCAACTCGCCCACCTCTTTATTACCTCGCGAACGAAGTTCTACTATGAAGGGCAGAGCTTTGTAATATGCTGCAGAATAGAAGGGCTGTTTGGGACTGTGTAGGAGTTGCTGATGGAGGTCTATCAGAAGCGAGAGTGTTCCTTTGTTGATTTGAAGGTGCCCATGCTCAACGCATCCCTCCTCATGAATCATACGTATGAGGTTCTCCATCCACTCGCGTTCTTCGCAAGCCTCATCGGCTGAAAGTTGCAGGTGGGATATATAGTCCGAATCCAAACGGTCAATGTCAAGCGAGAAGGCACGGAGGGTGTCTTCAATCTGCCACATGTAGAGCAGATACTCACAGACATTGTTGT
Source organism: Prevotellaceae bacterium UBA4301 (assembly GCA_002395775.1). GTDB lineage: Bacteria > Bacteroidota > Bacteroidia > Bacteroidales > Bacteroidaceae > Physcousia. The sequence goes on along the minus strand of DGUV01000056.1, from coordinate 190,747 downwards.
CTTTCAGTTGTTTTGCTATCTTCATTGATTCAATAGAGTGACCTTCCCCTAAGGGTAAAATAGAAACCAAGCAATGAAACCACCATGACGACGATGCCAATGGTGCGATTGAGCCAAACAATGCCATGTATGTCGAAGTGGTTCCTTATCTTATTAATACTATATGTGAGTCCCCACCACCAGATGACGGCACCCGCAATCACGGCCAGATAACCTACACCTTGTTCAATACGATGACCAGGAACAATAAACGCAAAGCGGGCATACAGAGCTACAAAAAGAAATACGATAAGCGGATTGCTCAAGGTCACAAGGAAACCCGTGAGCGCATTATGCCATAGCGTTCCACGACGATTGCTGCTGGGATGGAGCGAGCGCGTCGGGTTGGACTTGAACGTGAAAAGCCCAAAGCCAAAGAGCATGACAGCCCCTACGAGCTGAAGGGCATACATATTGCGTGGGCGTTCGACAAAGTCCATAACGAAACTCATGCCCAGCCCTGTAATTAGAGCATAGACAATATCACTGGCCGCAGCTCCAAGACCAGTAACGAAACCATACCAACGACCTTTGTTCAGCGTCCGCTGTACCGTGAGAACACCCACAGGACCCATCGGCGCAGAAGCTACCAAGCCGATAATCAGACCCTTAAAAACAAGGTCAACTGCATCAACATGTTGTATCCACATCATAAACTGGCCGCGAAGGTACGAAAAAAAGAGCACTTAGTCAAATTCTTTTGTACTTTTGTAGGCATGTAACTTTGATTTCTCAATAAAAAGACTTACCTTTGTACCCAGTGTAGCCAAATGACGCAAAAACTAATTCCTATATATCATGTCCCAAAGTGAAAAGCCTTATGTAATTGGACTCGACCTCGGAGGCACCAATTCTGTGTTCGGCATTGTTGATGCTGACGCCAATGTTATTGCACAAACATCAGTAAAAACCAAAGGTCACAATGATAACGCACAGCAGTATGTTGATGACTGCGTGGTAGAACTTCGCAAGATTATTGACCAAGTGGGGGGCATCGAGAAAATTCGTGCTATGGGCATAGGAGCCCCAAATGGGAACTATTATACGGGTTGCATTGAGTTTGCACCCAACCTGCCTTGGGGACGTGACGTAGTACCCTTGGCCAAGATGTTTGGTCTGGCATTGGGCATACCCGTAGCTATGACCAACGACGCAAATGCTGCTGCCATCGGCGAGATGACCTACGGTGCTGCAAAAGGCATGAAGAATTTCATCATGATTACGCTGGGCACAGGTGTGGGCAGCGGCATTGTAGTGAATGGACAAATGGTGTACGGCTGCGACGGAATGGCTGGAGAACTGGGCCATGTCATTGTGGAAAAGGACGGACGCGAATGTGGTTGCGGGCGGAAAGGATGTCTCGAAACCTATTGCTCTGCCACGGGTGTCGCACGCACTGCACGTGAGATTATCAGCAAGACCGACCGCCCCACCCTGTTGCGCGAGATTCCGCTTGACCAGATTGAGAGCAAGGACGTGAGCATTGCTGCAGCCAAGGGAGACGAGGTGGCAAAGGAAATCTTCGAATTCACTGGTCGCATGCTGGGTGAAGCTTGTGCCAACTTTGCAGCCTTCAACAGCCCTGAGGCATTCATCTTCTTTGGAGGACTCACAAAAGCAGGTGACCTAATCATGGATCCCATCAAGCGAGCATATGACGAGAACGTCCTGAAAATCTATCGAGGCAAGGCCAAGATGTTGGTGAGCCAACTCGACGATGCTAAGGCGGCCGTGCTCGGAGCCAGTGCGCTGGGCTGGGAAATTGCAATGGAACGAGGCATTGTCTAATATATCATAACGCTAAGAATAAGGATTATGACAAAAAAGGTTCTACATTTGGCGGCCGTACTTCTTGGTGCGGCCACCGTTGTTTCGTGCTTTGACAAAAGCTACGACCTCGACAACATTGATCTCACGATTGGCAGCAATGCCGACATATCCCTGCCGCTTTCAAGCACGGGGAACATTCTCTTGCGCGACCTAATGGGACTGGAAGAAGACGGTATCGTGCAATTTATTACCGATGAACAAGGCAACGAATATTTTGCCGTAGTACAGGATGGACAAGCCGACATAGCTCCCATCGAGATACCCGAAATCAACATCGACCCCGACCTTACAGGAATCAACACACACATAGACTTGAATGTCATCATCCCCGTTGAGGAAGATGTGAAGAAGAGTGGGCCTCGACGCATACGCATAAACGCCCAAGGCATCACATCCGAGATAGAAGATGCCATCTACAACTATCGAATTACGGAAGAGGATAATGCCAAGAGTGAATTTAACAATGCAAAGACGGACGTGGACAAGGATGTCCGCTCCCTTACCCATATCGCTATTAAGGAGAATACGGCGACAATGGAAGTGCATGTTGACGAGTTGCCCGAATGGCTCGAATATTTCTACATGGAGAATGGCCAACTCTATCTGCCAGCCGAGTTGGAAATAAGCAAATGCGTCTTTACGTGCTACGGAGAGGATGGCAAGGCCACGGTAAACAACATCACAAACTATCAAATTGACGAAGCCCGAGGCTATACCCTAATTCCTCTCACCGAAACCCGAACAAAAATAAGTGCGCGCCGAGGCATGAAACTCGAAGTTACATTCACAGGTGCCTCCACGGGCCAGCATTTTGTATTCCAACCCGACAATGCAGCTGACGGCATCAAGGGCACCATTACCGCTACAGGCTGCTTTGAAGTACGCGGCGACTTTGATTTTAACACTGCTGACATCGACGAAAACAAGTTCAACCAATGGCTAACAAATAACGCCTCACCAGAAGCTATACAAAAAATCATTTCCGACGGAAGCATACAAAGCATCATGCCAAGCGAGATTCATGTGGTTGGTGATGTTTCGATGCCCAACATCGTTGTTGAAAAAGTCACAGGCACTTTACAGCATGAGATCGCAGCCATCGCTCCCATCAGACTCGATGACATGCCCGACTTCCTGAACGACGAAGATGTCGTACTCGACCTCGACAATCCACTTATTCTCATTAATGCCAAAAGTGAAATGGCCGCCACAGCTACAACAGACATTACTTTGGGCAGTATTGTTGGCACTACACACAACATCGTCTCAGCTCCTGGTATCGAAATCAAGCAAGGCAACAATCTCTATTACATCTCCAACGGCAACTCGAAGTTCTTGCCAAAAGAATACCAATCGGCAGAGAAACTGAATGTCACGGGACAAGTTTCATCGCTCATCAAAAAGATTCCCGAAGAGATTACAGTCAGTGTAGCTCCTGTCACCTTGCAAGCCGTGGACTTCGATATCACAAAAAAATACAATCTCAGCGTCGATTACCAAATATACGCCCCACTCACCATGGGCGAGGAATTCCGTATGGTTTATCGCGACACTGAGAGGGGATGGATAGATGACCTGGAGGACATGGACAAACTGGACATCGGGAAAATTGAGATGAAAGGACTGGTAGACAGCAATGTCCCAGGCCAGATAACCTTGACCCTAATTCCCTTGGACGAATATGGCCAACGCATCGATGCCCTGCGCATCAACAGCGAGAAAGCACCCGCCTATGCCAAGAATCACGAAATCAAGTTCACATTAGAACCGGCTCCTGGCTACACGCTCAATGATGCTTTGGCTGGTACAAATGGGGTCATGCGACTTGATGGCATGACCTATGAGGCACGCATTGATCAACCTATCAAGGACGAGACTGTACAGAAAAATGCGCAAATACGCATCCACGATATCAAAACGACACTCAAAGGGGGCATTATCTATGATGCCAATTAATAACATCCAAGCACAGCACATTCTATGAAAACGACACATAAACTACTGATGGCTATTGCTTTCCTAACTTCTGCAGGTAAGCTCATCGGCCAAAATCTAAATAGTGCCTATTTCCTTGATGGCTATACCTATGGGCATGAAATGAATCCAGCTAAAAGCTACGACCGAAAGGGCTACGTCACCTTCCCGGCTTTGGGACATATAGGGACAGGATTACATGGTAATCTAAACCTTAAAAACATTCTCTATAAGAATCCGAATGGGGACGGCCTTACCACCTTTCTTAATCCCTACCTCGACACAAAGGAGGTGATGGATAATTTCCACAAAAAGAATAAGATTCTCACCGATAGTCGCATAGAACTCATTGGGTTTGGTTTCCGGGCCTTCAAGGGCTTCAACACATTCAATATTGCTGCCCGATCGAATGCTGGTATCAATGTGCCCTACGAACTCTTCGACGTACTCAAAAATCTGGAAAATAAAGATTATAACATCAGCAAAGTAGGGGCGACCTCCACTGCTTGGGTGGAAATCGGCATGGGCCACAGCCACCAACTGAATGAAGCTTGGCGATTTGGAGCTAAGTTCAAGCTTTTGCTAGGTGCGGCCAATGCCCGCATCAAAGGTGACAACCTACATCTCGACCTCTCAGCCGAGGACCGTTGGACAGCGACGGCTAATGCAAGTGTTGAAGCCAGCATGAAAGGCCTGACCTGGGGCGAGCAGAAAGTGAAAGAGCACACTGACGAATACATGAAGCAACATCCCAACAGCCCACGCACCTACAAGGAAGTCGATTTCGAAAAGATGGACATTGACAACCCTGGCGTTGGCGGAGCAGGTATGGCTTTTGACTTTGGTACGGAATGGGATCTGGGAAAACAAGGACTGGTTAAAGGTCTGAAACTTTCTGCCGCCTTGCTCGACCTTGGCTTCATCCGCTGGAAGAACACCCTGAACGCAGCCAACCATGGAGAAACCTTCGTATTCGATGGTTTCCACAATGTGAAAATCGGTGACGGTGATGGCGAAAAAATCGAAGACCAGTGGGACGACCTCGGAGACCGCCTGGAGGACCTCTATCAGTTACAGACCGCCGAAACCACAAAGAAAGTTCATGGACTGGGAGCCACACTTAACATTGGTGTGGAGTATGCCCTACCCTCCTACGACAAACTGAGCTTCGGTTTACTCTCCACCACCCGTATTCAAGGCCGTTATAGTTGGAACGAAGAACGTCTCTCTGTCAACCTCTCCCCAGCCAAAGCCTTTGAGCTTGCCCTCTCGGCCGCTGTGGGTACACAAGGAGCCAGTGTGGGCGGAGTCATCAATATTCATCCTCGTGGGTTCAATCTTTTCGTGGGTATGGACCATGTTCTGGGCAAACTTTCCAAGCAATATGTTCCACTCAAAAGCAATGCCGACTTTTTCTTCGGTCTGAACATTCCCTTTGGCAAACCAATAGAAAACTAAAACACTACATAGTATGTCAATATTCTTTTTCCAAACTCCCTCAAAAACTATCATCGCAACCCAATGCGAACAGGCACTCACTCCTGAAAACATAGAAAAGCTGCGCTGGCTCTATGGAAATGCAGAATTGCTCGAAACTAATATATTGGAAGGATACTACATAGGTCCCCGACGGGAGATGGTGACCCCATGGAGTACCAATGCTGTGGAAATAACGCAAAACATGAACATCCAAGGCATAAAGCGTATAGAGGAATATTTTCCAGCAAGTAGTGAAGAGGCAGAATATGACCCCATGTTACAACGCCTCTACAAAGGACTTGACCAAAACATTTTCACTGTCAACCTTAAGCCCGCACCCATCCAGTTCATCGACAATCTGGAAACCTACAATGAGGAAGAAGGTCTTGCGCTTTCACCTGAAGAAATTGATTATCTGCATAAAATAGAACAGCAGCTTGGACGTAAATTAACCGACAGCGAAGTATTTGGCTTTGCACAAATCAATTCGGAGCACTGTCGCCATAAAATTTTTGGTGGAACCTTCGTGATTGATGGCAAAGAAATGGAGAGCAGTCTGTTTCAGATGATAAAGAAAACCACACAGGAGAATCCCCATCGCATTATTTCAGCCTACAAGGACAATGTCGCATTTGCAGAAGGGCCTACGGTGGAACAATTTGCACCCAAAGACCACTCAACGAGCGACTATTTCGTTATCCGCGACATTGAAAGTGTAATCAGTATAAAAGCCGAGACCCACAACTTCCCCACCACTGTGGAACCCTTCAATGGCGCATCTACAGGAACAGGAGGTGAGATCCGAGACCGCATGGGGGGAGGTACAGGTTCATGGCCCATTGCTGGTACGGCTGTGTACATGACCAGCTATCCCCGAAACAATGAGGTACTACGCACATGGGAAAAAATTCTCCCTGTCCGCAAGTGGCTCTATCAAACTCCTGAACAGATTCTTATCAAGGCGTCAAACGGAGCCAGCGATTTCGGAAACAAGTTTGGACAACCCCTCATCTGTGGTTCGCTCCTCACGTTTGAACATCAGGAAAATGGAGAGCAATATGGTTACGACAAGGTCATCATGCTTGCTGGTGGCGTAGGATATGGCACCAAACGCGATTGTCTGAAGGGCACCCCACAGAAGGGCAATAAGATTGTTGTCGTAGGTGGCGACAATTATCGCATTGGTTTAGGTGGAGGTTCCGTATCAAGTGTTGACACTGGACGATATTCGAGTGGAATTGAATTGAATGCAGTGCAACGTGCCAATCCTGAAATGCAGAAACGTGCTAACAATCTGATAAGAGCCTTGTGCGAAGAGGAGGTAAACCCAGTGGTATCAATCCACGACCACGGCTCGGCGGGCCATGTCAATTGTCTGTCCGAGTTAGTGGAAGAATGTGGAGGACTCATTGACATGACAAAACTCCCCATTGGTGACCCCACCCTATCGTCTAAAGAAATCATTGCCAACGAAAGCCAGGAACGCATGGGCCTGCTCATACAGGAGGAACATCTGGAACATGTCAGAAAGATTGCCGAGCGCGAACGGGCACCCATGTATGTCGTGGGCGAAACCACTGGCGATGCCCATTTCGCCTTCGAACAGGGTGACGGAGTGCGCCCCTTTGACCTCGATGTAGCCCAAATGTTCGGGCACTCACCCAAGACCATCATGGTGGACGAGACCGTTGAACGCAAATACAAAGACATTGAAGGCACAACGGACCTTAAAGACCTCAAGGAAAAACTTGAACAGGTGCTTTCGCTGGAGGCTGTGGCCTGCAAGGATTGGCTCACCAATAAGGTGGACCGTTCCGTAACAGGTAAGGTAGCTCGCCAACAATGCCAAGGTCCGCTGCAATTGCCATTGAGTGACTGTGGTGTAGTAGCACTTGACTATCGCGGACGTAAGGGCATTGCCACCGCACTGGGCCACGCCCCTCAAGCTGGACTGGCCAACCCCGCTGCAGGCAGTGTACTCTCCGTGGCAGAAAGTCTTACCAACATCGTGTGGGCCCCATTGGCCGAGGGGCTTGACAGTGTAAGCCTCAGTGCCAACTGGATGTGGCCTTGCCGATCTCAGAAAGGCGAAGATGCCCGACTCTATGAAGCTGTGGAGGCATTGAGTGACTTCTGCTGTCAATTGGAAATTAATGTCCCAACCGGAAAGGATAGCCTCTCAATGAGCCAGAAGTATCCCGATGGGTCAAAAATCATCTCTCCAGGAACGGTCATCGTGACCTCAGGCGGACAAGTATCCGACATCCGCAAGGTGGTAAGCCCCGTATTGAGCGATGATCCTCAATCTGCTCTCTACCACATCGACTTTTCGTTTGATGTGCTTCGCCTTGGAGGCAGCGCATTTGCACAGAGTCAAGGTCACGTTGGCAGCGATGTTCCTACTGTTACTAATGCCGAATATTTCCGCGATGCCTTCGAAGCCATTCAGGAATGTGTGCGCCATGGGCTCCTGTTGGCTGGACACGACATATCGGCAGGTGGTCTCATAACCACCCTTCTAGAGATGTGCTTTGCCAACACGAAAGGCGGAATGAAAATTAACCTCAACAAGTTTGAGGAAGACGACCTGACGAAAATTCTCTTTGCCGAGAATCCAGGCGTAGTCGTTCAAGTTGCTACATGCCGTGAGGCCGAGTTCAAGAAGATAATGGACGAGATGGGTGTGGGATACATCTACATTGGCGTTCCCTCAAAGGACCGCAGCATGCGTTTGCGCAAGGGAGATTTCGAGCAGATGCTTGATATCGACCAGCTACGTGATGTATGGTATCGTCCCTCCTATCTGCTCGACACTAAGCAGAGTTTCAACAAACAAGCCGAAGAGCGGTTCCGTAACTACAAGATGCAACCTGTGGAAATGCACTTTAGCACCAATTTCACGGGTAAGCTTTCGCATTACCACATCAGTGCCGACCGTCGCAAACCATCGGGTCTGCGTGCCGCTATCATCCGTGAGAAAGGCACCAACGGAGAGCGCGAAATGGCCTATTCGATGTATCTTGCAGGCTTCGATGTAAAGGACGTAATGATGACCGATCTCGTGACAGGTCGCGAAACGCTCGACGATGTTAACCTCATCGTCTTCTGCGGTGGTTTCTCTAACAGCGATGTGCTGGGATCCGCTAAGGGCTGGGCAGGTGCCTTTCTCTACAATCCCAAAGCCAAGGAAGCACTCGACCGCTATTTTGCTCGTCCCGACACACTCTCCTTAGGCATCTGCAATGGGTGTCAACTGATGGTAGAACTCAACCTCGTAGATTCACCTAAGGCTCAGATGAAGCACAACACCAGCCACAAATTCGAGTCTGCATTTCTCGCTCTCAATATTCCCGAGAACAAGAGTATCATGCTGGGGTCACTCAGTGGCCAGCAATTGGGAATCTGGGTGGCTCATGGCGAAGGACGTTTCTCTCTACCAGGTCAAGCAAGCGACTACAATATTGTGGCACGCTATGCCTACGATAAATATCCTGGCAACCCCAACAACAGCGACTTTTCCGTTGCAGGCATCTGCTCGGCCGATGGACGTCATCTGGCCATGATGCCCCACTTGGAACGCGCCATCTTCCCATGGCAATGCGGCTGGTATCCACAGGAACGACTCATGGACGAGGTGACTCCGTGGATTGAAGCCTTCGTTAACGCCAGACATTGGATAGAGAAGCAAGTGAGGAAGTGACGCGATGTGGACACTCTTTAGCACATTTCTGCACATCGGTCTCTTCACCATTGGCGGAGGCTATGCTATGATTCCTCTCATCGAGGCCAAGATTGTCGATGAACACCGATGGATGTCGCGCGAGGAACTCCTCGACCTCATTGCCGTGGCACAATCGTGTCCTGGCATATTCGCTGTCAACATTGGCATCTTCGTGGGCTATAAACTCAATGGCAAACGAGGGGCACTTGTCACCACGCTGGGTACCGTGCTCCCCTCCTTTGTTATCATTCTGTCCATAGCCCTTCTGTTTCAGCAATTCCGCGACAATGCCATCGTCGAGCGCGCTTTCCGAGGCATCCGCCCTGCCGTTGTCGCCCTAATTGCAGCACCAGTATTCCGCATGGCGCAGATGGCCAAAATCAATCGTTTCAATGTGTGGATTCCCATCGTTGCCACCCTTGCCATATGGTTGCTGGGTGTGAGTCCTATTCTCGTCATACTCGTAGCTGGCATCGGAGGTTATGCCTACGGACAATTCAAGGAGGAAGACAAATGACAGCCTATTTCATACTACTCTTCTGGACATTCTTCAAGATTGGCCTTTTCGGTTTCGGAGGTGGCTATGCCATGATTTCCATGATACAGGGCGAAGTGGTCACCCACCACCATTGGATGACCATGGGTCAGTTCACTGACATCGTTGCTGTTTCACAGATGACACCTGGCCCCATTGGTATCAACTCTGCTACATATGTGGGCTACACTGCACTCACAAATGCCGGCTATGCCCCCATCTGGGGCGTATTAGGTTCATTGATTTCCACCTTTGCCGTGGTTCTGCCCTCATTTATTCTCATGATAGTCATTAGTCGCTTCCTCATGGCATACCGCCATCATCGTTCTGTAGAACAAGTTTTCTCATGGCTGCGTCCTGCCGTGGTGGGGTTGCTGGCAGCCGCAGCCCTATGCCTTATGACGCCTGAGAACTTCTCTACTCCACGTGATAACCCGTGGCAATTCTGGGTGAGCGTCTTGATTTTCCTTTTTGCCTTCGTAAGCACAAAAGTCTATCGACTCAGTCCCATTCGTGCCATCATCATTTGCGCAATAGTGGGCATCGTCCTTATGTAAGGATAACATTATATTATCCGTCAATTCTTCCAAATTCACATAAAAAGGGCTGGCACTTTCATTTGGTGCCAGCCTTTTTGTTTTATTGTTGCAGTGTTGCTAATCTCATCATCTTATCCCAGAGCCATGGAATAAGCAATCAAAACCACATATGACATTATCTGAAGAGCAAGGGAGCCAACTCGCGGAGACTGCGTCGCCAAGTGAGGAACTCATGGGCAGTACCTTCTGAAATGTAACATACCGCATTGAAGCCTGCGTCCTTCAGTGTCTGGGTTGACTGGCGAATGGCATCGGGATTCTCTTTACCTCCACAACTTTGGAAGATAAGACGCACCTGACGCACATCCTTAATGTCGGCAGGCTGATACTGACCACCACTCATGAGAGCATAATATCCGAAAACCTCGGGCCGGCGTAATGTAATGAGACGAGTTTCGAAACCTCCCATTGACAAGCCAGCCATAGCGCGATTCCATTTATCGGCCTTCGTACGGAAGTGAGCATCAATGTAGGGAATCAGTTCATCAACCAACACTTTCTCAAAATCCATAGCCGTGAACTCTCGAAGCCCGCCAAAACGCACCTCATTGGTCATCCCGTAGGTCATGACAATAATAAAAGGTAATGTACACCCTTCGGCAAGCAGGTTATCTATGATAAGCCCTGCATGGCCTTGTTGGCTCCATGAAGTTTCGTTTTCTCCCCATCCATGCTGCAGATAAAGTACAGGAAATTTCTTTTTGCTCGCATCATAGGTTGGAGGTGTATAGACAAATGCACGGCGCATTTGACTGGTGCTCTCACTCCAAAACAGCACCTCCTGCACACGCCCATGAGGAACATTCTTCAGAGCAAAGAAATCCTGATCATGGGAAGGTACTTCTATACCGCTTTCCCAACGAGTGCCACCAAAGAAGTTCTGGGCACCAGGGTCGTTGAATGTACCTCCATCAACCGTAATATGATAGTAGTGAAATCCCTCATCCTCAGGGCGCAGGGTCTGTCCCACCCAAGAGCCATCATAAGCACGATGCAAAGGGGTTCCACCGCGTCCAAGGCTGCAGGAAACAGACTTGGCATCAGGAGCCTCGACACGCAAACGAACATATCCCTGAGAGTTGACCTGCGGATAGTCGCGACCCGGTTGATTCTTGCTCGAGGGTTTGAAGTCCTCAATTATTCCCTCTTTCTGTTCAAAGGCACGTGCAGGATCAAATGGAGTAGTACGTTGCTCCGCCTGCTGCCGACGAGGACGTGATGCTGGCTTTACTGCCATGGGCCATTTGGGTTCTGCCATATCGCGAATATAGGTATAAGCCAACTTGGGCTGATATTGAGCATCAAAGGGTAAGGGATAATTGGCCTGTCCGAGCCATGAATCACGGTCGGAAAGATTCCAGAAAGTGACGCAGTCAATGACATCACTATGACGGCGGAACTGGCGGAAAAGTCGGGCATACTGGTCAGCAAGATGTTGACGAATGCTGTCACTCACTTGTTCCCCCTGACGGCTGAACTGAAGTTGTCCCCCCATCTCCTCATTGATGCGAACGTCAAGTTCCGTGACATGTATATGATTCACTATAGTCTTATAAAGTGACAAAGCTGCATCAACTTGTTCTTCCGAAGGACCATAAATGTTGTAGTGGCCCTGCATGCCAATGCCATCAATAGGGACACCAGCAGCCTTCATCTCACGAACCATGTCATATATGCGACGACTTTTTACAGGATCGCACTCATTGTAGTCATTGTAAAATAGTAGTGCTTTGGGATTAGCCTCACGAGCAGCACGAAAAGCCTCACGAATGAAATCGTCACCTGCAATCCGATAGAGTTTCGACTGACGGTAACGGTTGGTGGCCCGAGGGTCGTCCGTGATGGCTTCGTTCACCACATCCCAACAGTAGACCACATCACTATAACGCGAAACTATAGCCTTAGTGTGGTTACGTATGCGCTGGAGCAGGACCTCTTTCGTGACAGTATTACCTTCCGAGTCTGAAAACATCCACTCCCCTATCTGTGAATGCCATACGAGACAGTGTCCGCGTAACTTGATGCCGTTTTGACGACAGAAGTCAGCTATACGGTCGGCACGAGACCAGTTAAACTCTCCCTCGCGAGGTTCTGTGGGCTCAGGTTTCATATCGTTCTCTGCCGTAATGCTGTTGAACTCCCGCAAAATCAAAGTTTGCTGCTGCGGGTCAGTGACATTACGCTGGTTAACGGCAACACCTACTTTGAAATAATTGCTATAGGCATCCTTCAGTCCCTGAGCCTGCACTTGAAGTACGGAACTAAAGGAGATGACCAATAGGAAGATGCTCATGCAAAATGTTTTCCTTTTCATAACATTCAACTTTTTAAGGTTTCACAACAATTCATGTTGCAAATTTAGAACGAATTTTTAACCCACAAAATTTCTCACGTTTCTTTCGCTTGTCTGTATGTTTCATGCTACAAAAGAGGAGGCTGATACATCAAAATCAGCCTCCCTTTTTATAACAACGCAGTAATATTTGCTTACTTCCGATCATCGACATTGTCGCCTGGAGTTTCCTGCAGGTCTTCGTCAAAGTCGGTGATATCGTTCTGAATCAGGATGTTGTACCATTGAATGAGTTTCTTCACATCAGATGCGTGGACGCGGTCACGGTCAAATGAAGGCAAAACCTCACCCATGAAATCGAAGAGCTGTTCCTTCGAGGCACTCTTCAGGTCTATAGAGGAAACCTGTTTTCCTTCTTCCTTTGCCTTGATGTTGTTAAGCACCTGACGCAGGGGAACTTCTTCCTCGTCGGTATACATGGCTATGTCTGCTAACGAAATGATGCGATCAGTGCCAAAAGCGGGCTGACGCTTGTGGGTTTCATCAAGTGTTTCCACAATAAGGCTTCGGTTGCCTCGCGAGACAAGGCGATAAAGCCCGGGTTTGCCAGAGATGGCGAGAATGGTCTTGAGCATAATAACTATATTTAAGATTTAATGATTTTAGGATTTAATGTTTCTAAGGTCTCCCGTAACTGAGAAATGAGGTCGGACCTACCATCGTTCATGATGTAAAAGTCAGCACGACCGCGCGCAACATCGGGACGCTGACTCTTCATACGACGAATCACCTCGTCAGGCGAAAGACCGTCACGGGCCTCAACACGCTGGAGGCGAATCTCAAGTGGGGCATCGACAAAGAGTACACGATCAACTTCGGTATGAAACCCGCTTTCGTAAAGAATAGCACTCTCAACTGCCACTATGAGCGCATCACTATGGTCAACAATCCAGTGGCGCAAATCAGCTCGGACAACAGGATGAATGATGTTGTTCACCCGTCGGGCATTGGCCACGCTGGCAAAGAGGTACTGAGCAAGACGATTCTTGTCCAGAACATTCTCTTCATCATAGAGGTGAGGCATAAGTGCTGTAAGTTGTTCCTTGACATTAGTATCACATTGGGTAATAATGCGCGCACGAATGTCGCAATTATAAACAGGAATCGCGTATTTCTCCTCAAGCAAGCGGCTAACGAAAGACTTTCCGCTACCTATACCTCCTGTAATACCAAGGCTAATCATTCGTCTTCTGCGACTGACTCTAAAAGATAATCAACTTGCTGGGGCTCGATGCGCACATTTGAAACGCCATCAGGAATACTTTTGAGCTTAACAGGAATCTTGTTGATGCCACGTTTCTGTAAGTCAAGAATCTCCTCATAGGTTACAAGACAAACGAACTTGTCACGCGTGATTTCACGACTGCACGTATAACCAACCGTATAGATAACCTTCACGGACGAAGGGAAGGTGCGTAACTGCAAATCGCCTGGGAAATTAAGCGAGATTACAGGCACCTCTATGCTCTGTTCCATATAGACATCTACCGTTGCAGTCAACGACACGTTTTGAGGTTCAATCTTCGTTCCGCGAATAGGAGCAAGCGCCACATCTATAGTGGTATTTTCCTTCAAATTGGTCAGGTTGACCGGCCGCGTGGCTATGTAGCTGAGCGTATCGAGTATGTCAGCTGTAGCATAGACCTGCACTTCGGAAGGATTGGTAGAAAGATTGAGCAGGTAGTAGTGGCTGTCCGTATCAACCTTCCCTTCTACGACCACTGGTATGGTAGCATGGAGACCATGGTTATAATAGAACTCCAAAGTATCGGGGCTCATCGCCTGAATCTTAGTGCTCCCATGCAACCGTTGCTGCAGAGCTTCCACCACATCCGTACGAGGAATGATGGCGCGTCCCTGGGTTCGGTTTCCAGCATAATCGCGATAGGAAAGGAACAATGTGTCGCTCCTGTGCCTCCAGTATCTTGCCAAAGTAGTACCCTTATCGCGAACCGTCACCTTCAACTGAGCAGGCAAGGGACTGATGATGACCACATCGTGGGGAACATCAGTCAAACACAATGGTACAGTCATCTCCCTTTCGTAGGTCTCGTCAAGCGTCTGTAACAACCAGAAGCCTGCTGAAACGGCAAGGAAGAAGAGAAAGACACCAAAATCGCGACTCCAATGTCCCGATAGGAAGTCTGCTGCCTGCCGCAGCCAACGAAGAGGATTAATATTGCCCACCTCAGTCTGATAGGAATTCCAACAGATTAGCCTTGGGCAACGGGAGCGGTGGCATAGACACTATTGCGGTCCACCTTAACACGCACATCGCGGGCAATCTCCACCATCAGGGTGTTGTCCGACTCGTCGATGCTCTTTACCACACCATAAAGCCCTCCGGCAGTAACGACCTGAGTGCCCACGGTAATGGCGTTGCGGAAGTTCTGAATCTCCTTCTGTTTCTTCTGCTGCGGACGAATCATGAAAAACCACATGATGGCAAAGATGACAACCATCATGATGATGAATGACATGCCACCACCTTGTGGCTGGCCTGCCTGAAGTAAGATAAAACTTAACATATTATATATAATGTATTAATGACACAAAGAAATGGTTAGGCCTCTTTTTCAATCAGACCCTCCTTGATGAGTTGTTTACCAATGGAGTCGAGCATGCCGTTGACATAGCTGGCACTGCGGGGAGTGCTGTAGAGTTTGGCTATCTCGACATATTCATTGATGCTCACATTCAGAGGTATGCCAGGGAATGAGGTTATTTCAGCCAGCGCCACCTGCAAAATGACCAAGTCCATCACAGCAATACGCTCAAGCTCCCAATTGAGGGTGTGGTCGCGAATCAACTGACGGAAGTAATCTTGATTTGACAATGCAGTACGGAAAAGCATTAGGGCAAACTCACGGTCTTCCTCTTCGCGGAACTCTGGCAACATGGGTTGCTTGGCCCCGTTAGCTTCCTCAAATCGACGGATAGTCTTTAACACAAATGTGTCGATGATGGTTTTGTCATCGTTCCAGTAAAGACTGTGATCCTCCAGGATATCGTCCAACTCCTCGTTGTTGCAAATGATGTTGCGATAAATCTTACGCCACAACTCACGGTCCTCGTCGTAGGACGAGTCGCCGTTCTGCATGTATTCCTGATAGTAGTCTTGTTCGGTGATGCGATAGTAGAACTGACGAAGCATGTCGTCTTCGTCAGTCCAAAACGAGCCATTCTTATCCACGAAGGCCTGCAGCTGCTCATTCTCCCTCAACTGGGCAATGAAGCGATTGTTTATGAACTTGGTTGAAATGGCTTCCCGCTCACCAAGCCTGCGTGCCTTGCTTTGCTGCATCTCCACGATACGCGTAGCCACATGATTGATGTTTACCATCAGTGCAAGCAGGTTCTGATAGAGCTCGTAAGCCTTGTCCAAACTATAGAGAAACTCCTTCTCGGCGCTCTCCAGTGTCCTATCCTCATCCTCGCAGCAAGCATATGCCAGCTGCACAGCCTTGAGACGAATAAGTTCCCTGTTTATCATATTTCAAAGAATACTTGTTGTGATTCGCGCTACAAAGGTACAACATTTTTTTTAACTTTTTATCCACATTTTCTATCTTTAATCTTTTTTCTTTAATCTTTTTTTGTAACTTTGCCCCGAAATTCGTAATAATCAACCAATTAACCATCCGTAATATGGAAGAATTCAGCAGCAAGGAGAAAGAGATTGTCTTCTCCCGCACCATCAAGGCCGGCAAGCGCATCTACTATGTCGATGTCAAGCGCAACAGGAAAGATGAGTTCTACCTGGCCATCACCGAAAGCAAGAAGGTGGTGAGCGGCGACAGTTTCGAAAACCCCAACGTCACGTTTGAGAAGCACAAGGTATTTCTCTACCGCGAGGACTTCGAAAAGTTCAAACAAGCCTTTCAGGAGGCAGTGGACTACATCGAAGAAGCTCAAGGGAAAGCCGAACCCCGTCCAGTACAAGATGATACTGACATCCACATCGACGTGGAATTCTAAACGATTTTGAGTAGGAGATAGCAATTTTTAACTGATGGATTTTGTCCTTTGGATTATTTATTGTACTTTTGCAGCCGCTTTTGGAGCACATCTCCTCTGGTGTGATGGCGAATTAAGCATGAGAAACTTAATTTATAGTAACACAAAAACAAAAACAAAATGAAAAGTATTGACATCAAAGGTACCGTACGTACCGAGACTGGCAAGAAGGCAACAAAGATGCTCCGCAAGGAGGGTGGCGTACCCTGCAACCTCTATGGCGAGAAGCGTGGCGAGAACGGCCTGCCCGAAGCCCTGAGTTTCTGCGTTCCTGCAGCTGGCCTGCGCAATTTGGTTTACACACCTGAGATTTACAGCGTGAACCTCGACATCGACGGCAAGTCCTACACCGCCGTTATGCGTGAACTGCAGTTCCATCCTGTGACCGACCAGCTCCTGCATGTTGACTTCTATGAGGTTACTCCCGAGAAGCCCATTGTCATGGAGGTACCCATCAAGCTCAATGGTTTGGCCGAGGGTGTGAAGGCCGGTGGTAAACTGGCTGCCAACGTGCGCAAGCTGAAGGTTCGTGCTCCCTACACTCAGATTCCTGAGCGTCTGGACATCGACGTGACCTCTCTGGGTCTGGGCAAGACCATCAAGGCTGGCGAACTTCAGTTCGAGGGTCTGGAGATGGTAACTCCCGCAAGCGTTGTCGTTTGCCAGGTTAAGATGACCCGTTCTGCTATGTCGGCTGCTGCTAAGGCTGCTGAGTAACGCAATGTTCACAATCCTACGCCGCATCTTCGGCAAACAGGAGAAGGAGAACAACATGAAACACCTCATTGTTGGGTTGGGAAACATCGGACCAGAGTACGAAGGTACCCGCCACAACATTGGATTCCGTATATTGGATGCACTGGCCAGCGCCAGTGCGTCCAATATCGTTTTTCAAGACCGTCGCTATGGGTTCGTGGCACACATGCGTGTCAAGAATCAGGAGTTGGTCTTGCTCAAGCCCTCGACATACATGAATCTCTCCGGCAATGCCGTTCGCTACTGGATGGAACAAGAGAAGATACCTCTGGAACGTCTGCTTGTGGTATGCGACGACCTTAGTTTGCCCGTAGGCACCATACGCATGCGCCAAAGCGGAGCCGACGGAGGTCACAATGGCTTGAAACATATTGCCCAAGTTCTTGGCACTCAACAATTCAACCGATTAAAGTTCGGTATTGGCAACAACTTCCCACGTGGCGGGCAAGTCGATTTTGTGCTCGGACGCTTTTCATCGGAAGACGAAACCATCATCAACGAACGCAAGCTGCAAGCCGCCGAGGCCATCAAGGCTTATGCCTTAAGTGGCATGGCGTTTGCAATGAATCACTACAACGGCAAATAGGCCTCCTCCTTTTTTGCATATCTGCATTTTTCTTCATACCTTTGCGATATGGAAAAGCAGTTTACGGAGGAACTGGTTGCCAGATTCCTGAAATATGTGGGTTTCGACACCCAATCAAGTGAAGAGAACGAGGGCAAATGCCCCAGTACCCAAAAGCAAATGGCCCTGGCCGAGGCCCTGCGCGACGAGCTGTCGCAGATGGGGCTGCAGGATGTGGAAATGGACGAGCACGGCTACGTCTATGCAACCCTGCCTGCCAATGACGAAAAGGACATTCCCACCATCGGCTTCATAGCCCACATGGACACCAGTCCCGACTGTTCGGGCAAGGACATCCACCCTCGCATCATCCGTAACTACGACGGCCAGGACATCGTCCTCAGCAATGAAGTGACCACGCGTGTCAGCCAGTTCCCCGAGCTGCGCGACCATGTGGGCGAGGACCTCATCGTTACCGATGGCACAACCCTGCTGGGAGCCGACGATAAGGCTGGCATTGCCGAAATAGTAACTGCCATGCAATGGTTGCAAGCCCACCCCGAAGTGAAGCACGGAAAAGTGCGAGTGGTATTCAACCCCGACGAGGAGATTGGCATGGGAGCCCATCTCTTCGACGTGGAAAAGTTTGGATGCCAATGGGCCTACACGATGGATGGAAGCGAAGTGGGCGAGCTGGAGTATGAGAATTTCAATGCAGCTTCGGCCAAGGTTGTCATCAAGGGGCGCAACGTCCACCCCGGCTATGCCAAAGGCAAGATGCTCAATGCATGTCTCGTAGCCAATGAGTTTGTTATGGCCATGCCTGCCAATGAACGGCCTGAGACGACAGACGGGTATGAAGGATTCTTCCACTTGACTCAGATGAACGCCACTGTCGAGGAAGCCACCCTCAGCTACATCATACGCGACCATGACCGCAGCAAGTTCGAGGCACGCAAGCGCGGCATTATGGCCGTGGTGAATTACCTGAACGAGCGCTATGGCGAGGGCACAGTCAGTGTGAACCTCCGTGACCAATACTACAACATGATTGAGAAACTCGAGGACAAACCACATATCACCGACATTGCCCGAAAAGCCATTGAGGAAGCCTGTGGCGTATGCCATGTCATCCCCATCCGAGGTGGAACCGACGGAGCTCAACTGAGTTTCCGCGGCCTACCTTGCCCCAACATCTTTGCGGGTGGGCTCAATTTCCACGGAAGAAACGAATTCGTGCCCATCCAAAGCATGGAGAAGGCCACCGAAGTAGTGGTGAACATCTGCAAACTGGCTGCCCTATGAGCAACACCGAAGCACGCATCGACAAATGGCTGTGGGCGGCTCGCATCTTCAAGACACGCACCTTGGCCGCTGCCGCCTGCAAGCGCGGACAAGTAAGCATGGGAGGCACGCAACTGAAGCCGTCACGCATGGTGAAGGTGGGGGACGTGGTGGATGTGCGCAAACCACCCATCACCTACTCATTCCGCATTCTTCAGGCCATAGAGCACCGCGTGGGAGCCAAGCTCATACCTGAGGTACTGGAGAACGTGACTGCACCTGAGCAGTATGAGTTGCTGGAGATGAGCCGTATCAGCGGGTTCATCGACCGAGCCCGCGGTACAGGACGCCCCACAAAGAAGGAGCGTCGCCAACTGGACGAATTCCAAGAAGATGCGCCCTATTACTTTGGCGACTTCGAGTTCGACCTTGAGGATTAGTCCGGACGCGGACAACCTCGTGTCCAAGGTTGGACAACCTGGGGGCCAAGATAATAGAACCTTGAGGCTAAGGTTGGGCAATCTGGAGTACAAGATTGAGCAATCCTGAAAGGGTGTAAAAACAAGACAATAAAGAAGGAAAAGGTATATGAAGAAACTGCTATTAATCGCATTGCTGTTTGCTGCCGGAAGAGTAGCGGCACAAGACATTGAACTGCAAAATCCCTCGTTCGAACAGGATGATGCAAGCCAGCTTTCGCCCGTCAACAATTCGGCCGATGGACTTAGAGGCTATACGCTCAACGCCCCGAAAGGATGGACGGTGACTGGCACGGAAGTAACCCGTCTGCTTGTCAATAAGAGTTGCTACACCGACAACAATTTCGGCCTTGTCACTACGATTGCCGACGGGAAGCAAGCCTATTACTTACGCATGGGATGGAGCACCGGAAGCACGCAACTCAAGCAAGCGGTCACGCTCTCGAAAGGCACTTATGAACTGAAGGTCGCCCATCGATCTGCCTTCGTCAACAATGCCGCCTCCACCCTCTCGCTCGTAGCAGGCGACGCCAGTCAGGCAATAGCCTTCGATGCAGGCAGTCAGGGCATCTTCACCACCCGGCAATGGACCGAAAGCACCCTGACATTCGGCGTGAAGCAGTCGAAAAGCGTTTCCCTCGGTGTGGACATAAGTTGGCAAAGCGGTGGGTCGTGTGTCATGCTCGACAAGATATCATTAACCAAGATTTCGGACGAGTACATCGAACCTCAAGAACCCGACGAGCAGGACGTGGAGTCCCCAACTGAAGGAGTCATCACAAGCAAGTTCGTTGAAGAGAAGGAGATGATGACCGACCTCTTGAAAATGCTCGCACGCTTCAGCACATATTTGGTTAATGACTACCAGGCTTGCACCTATCCCAACAGCATCGGCGAGGCATGCGGATGCTTCCGAGGCGAGAGCACGATGGCAAGTAATGAGGCAGGTGTTCGCACCAATGCCGACCTCTCCATGATATGTGCTTTCCTCGTCAAGTATGCTAAGCCCGCCGGCATCAGTCTTCCCGCAGGAGTCACTTGGAACACTATCGAGGACTACGCCATGAAGACGCTCGTCTTCGCCTACTCTACGCATAAAGCCAATAAGCTGAAGGTTTGCTCGGGCGGAGACTATTGGGGAAGCACCAGCACAAGCGATCGTGTCTGGGAGTCATCCCTATGGGCAATGTCAGTGGCCTATTCTGCATACTTCCAATGGGACAAACTTTCGGACACGCAGAAGGGATACATCTACAATCTGCTCAAGGCCGAATGCAACTACGAACTTAATCGCTCCATCCCCACAGGCTATAACGGCGACACCAAAGCCGAGGAAAACGGGTGGGAAGCCGACGTCCTGGCGGCAACCTTGGGCTTGTTCCCCAACGACGAATTGGCATCTAAGTGGTTCGAACGCCTGCGTGAGTTTGCCGTCAACAGCTATAGCCACGCCAAAGACGCCCAAAATAGGCAGGCCATAGACCCTTGGTATAATCAAAAGAGCGTAGCCAACCTTTATAAAGGACAAAATCTCTATGACGACTACACCCTGCAAAACCACAACTTGTTCCATACTTCATACCAGAACGTGGTTATGCAAGAACTGGGTGAGGCGGCACTTGCCCTCCAGATGTTCCAACGCGGACAAGGTTTCGAGGAAAAGTGGAAGACAAATGCACTAATGCATAACAATCAGGAAGTTATGGACAGTGTGCTTTGCTGGTTAGCCTTAACCGATGGCGAACTTGCAATGCCTAACGGAAACGACTGGAGTCTCTTCCTCTACGACCAGATTACGTCGTACACCACACAAGCGTGCTATCAGCGCGACCCTAATGCCTTGATGCTGGAGAATCTTGCCTACAAGTACATCAAAGCACGTCAGATGACCACCAACGACGGGAGTTGGCTTCTGCGACCCGATGTGCAAGCCCGCCGAATGGGGGTAGAAGCCCATCGCGTGATGATGACCTATCTCATGCACCTTCACAACTCTACTGCCGACCTCGCACCTACCGACTGGGAGGCATTCCGTTCGGCACGAAGCGAAGCTAAGATCCTGCCTTGCCAGAATGTTGTCCGGGCATTCACGAAAGACCGTTTCACCACCTTCTCGTGGAGTACTGGCTTGAAGAGCTATACCGGTTACATCGCCTCGAACTCTGTCGACAAGAACAAGATAATTGTGCCTTATCGCGCCAACAATACGGGCAACTTCCTGGGTTGGTACACCGTGAGCGACAAGAAAACAGATGCGACACCCGTCATTAGCGGGAACTATGACCTGAAGGGCGATGCTTACACGATGAATGGCGAGATTAAGACCAACGAGCAAATGTTGGACAATCGGTTCGTCATCTATTCCTCACCCGGTAATGCCGTTGTTTATCTCGACTTTGTCAGAGGATTGGGAAGTGGCACGATTACTGGCGAACGCGGAGGACTTATGGCTATTTCTGTTGACGAATTTACCAAGACCCTTCGAACCCTTTACTACGACGATAGCCGCAAGCAGCTCGACGGTAGTTCCCTGCAGCAATTCCAAACCAATTGGTTGAACATCGACAACGAGATTGGGTTCGTGAGTCGGAGCAACAAGGCTATGGCCTTTGGAGACAAGAGTGCCAACAACAGCATTATGACGGCCAAACTCTATCCCTCCTTCTCCAACGAAAGCCGTACCTTTAGTAATGGTTCGACGGTCGATCGACGCAACATTATATATTATAGTAACATATCGGCTAAGGAAACCGCTCGCATGGAAGAGGAACTGCAACTCCTCGTCGAAGCGCTTCCTAACGGATGGAACGGAGCTATTGTTCCCGACCCCGACGGCACTTGCTATCTGCTCCTCTCCCACTTCTATGGAGCCACTTCTGCAACCAAACTCTCCGACATCAGTTGCACGCTGGGAGCTCCCGTATTTGAGAGTGAGACCACCATCTCCAACAATCGTTCGTCGGCAAACTTCAATGCTACGCTCAACCATAGTGTTGCGCAAGTGCTGAAGATATTCGTTCAGGGCGATGGCATCAAGGCTCGGCAAGATGCAGACAATAATGAAGTAGCCTTCCTGACGGCAGACAGCGATTGCCAGGCAACAGTTACCATCATTTCGGACGGGAAGACAAATACCAACACAGTTACACTCCCCAAGGGGAAGGAAACCCGCATATATGTCGAAAACGGTGAAGTGACGACAGGCATAAAAGCACTCAAGCGCAACCCTTTCGTCGCAAGCGGCACCTACACCGTTAGTGGTGTGCGTGTCGCAGATAACGACAAACTTCCTCGCGGTTTATACATACAGAACGGAAAGAAAAGGATAAGATGATTGATCGGGCGACTATAAATAAGATAATGGATGCGGCGAACATTGTGGACGTCGTTTCCGACTTCGTCACACTTAAGCGAGCAGGCGCCAACCTCAAGGGCCTATGTCCCTTCCACGACGACCGCACCCCTTCGTTCATGGTCTCGCCGGCCAAGAACTACTGCAAGTGCTTTGCCTGTGGCAAGGGTGGCAATCCCGTTGGTTTTATTATGGAGCACGAGCAGATTTCCTACCCCGAAGCCCTGCGCTATCTTGCCAAGAAGTACGGCATTACCATCGAAGAGAAGGAGATGACGAAGGAGGACATCCAACGCCAAGACGACCGCGAATCGATGTTCATCGTCAACCAGTGGGCAAACGAATGGTTCCAGCATCAGATGAATGAAACACCGGACGGACGCGCAATCGGACTGGCCTACTTCCGCCAGCGTGGTTTCCGAGACGATATTATCAAGAAGTTCCAATTGGGATTCTGTCCCGACAAGAACATAGAGGTGGAGCGAACCAACGAAGATGGCGACACCATTCGATTGCGCATGGGAGTCATGAGTGCCGATGCTTTGAAGGCAGGTTATCAAGAGAAGTATCTCACCAACGACCCCGAATCGGGAATCGGAACGGGCATTTCCATCCGCAACGAGAAAGGGGCTTTGCGTGACCGATACTGGGGACGTGTCATCTTCCCCATCTTCTCCATGAGTGGAAAGGTAGTGGGATTCGGAGGTCGCGTACTCGATGCAGCCACCAAGGGCGTAAACGTCAAGTACCAAAATTCTCCGGAATCAATCATCTACTCAAAGAAGCGCGAGCTTTACGGCCTTTTTCAAGCCAAGATGGCTATACGCAAGCAAGACCTATGTTTCCTTGTTGAAGGTTACACAGACGTAATGGCGATGCACCAAAGTGGTATAGAGAATGTGGTCGCCTCCTCGGGTACAGCCCTTACAGACGACCAAATACGACTCATTCATCGCCTCACCGACAACATTACCGTCATCTATGATGGAGATGCTGCCGGTATCAAGGCATCTGAACGAGGCATTGACATGTTGCTGGCACAGGGCATGAACGTACGCTTGCTCTTACTGCCTGACGGCGACGATCCCGACTCATTCGCGCGCAAGCACAATGCAGAGGAATATCAGCAGTACCTGGCCTCACATCAAGTTGACTTCATCAAGTTTAAGACCAACCTGCTCTTGGAAGAAGCCCAAGGCGACCCTGTGAAGAAAAGCCAACTCGTGAACAACATCGTGCAGAGTATCGCATGCATTCCCAACGAAATCACTCGTGCCGTCTATGTTCAAGAAACGGCGTCCACCATGCAGATGCAAGAGCGACTCATAGCAAGTGCCGTAGCCAATCAAGTGCAAAAGAACCAGGAAGAAGCACAAAAGCAACGCGAACGCGAACGAGCACGCCGGACATTGCCAAAGGCCGAGGACGTGCCCCCACCATCAGACTTGCCTGACAGCTTGAGAGGACTGGAGCAGATGGGAATCCCCAATGTGGACAATATTCCTGTTCCTGAAAGCGAAAATACTGAGAATCCCTATGAGCCTTTGGTGCAGAACATCAAGAACAGGGATGCCATACGACTTGAACTAAAGGAACGCGAGTTGCTGCGCTTGATAGTCCGCTATGGCGAACGACTCATCGGAGAACCTGCGACCAAGGTGGCACAGTACCTGACCGACTCGCTCAAAAGTGATGGAGTTGCGGTGTCCACACCACTCTTTCAGCGTGCGATTGACATAACCCTGCAAAATATATCAGAACCCGGCTTCGTAGCAGAGAAGTTCCTGCTTAATTGTCCCGACCCAGAAATCAATGCTTTGGCTTTTGAGTTGGCGACAGACCCTGAGCAACTCAGCCGAATGCATAAGCCCAAGGATGGCGAAGAAAGCATTGAACCAGAAGATTTGGAACAACTGGTCAACCACATCCTCATTGACTACAAGTTGGAAATCATCAGTCGGAAGCGACATGAAATTATGCGCCAGCTACAAGACCCCGAACTGATGAAAGACATGAAACAATACCTGGAGGTGATGACACGCTTCAAGGAAATCAAAGAAACGGAGCAGAAACTCTCTCAACAGCAAGGCGGCAGGGTGATGGGCTAACCTACCCGTACCTCTATTCCATAAGCAACAAACTGACCGATGCAACGCTGCAACAGCGCTTCGTCGGGCGTTGACATAAGAATGTGGTTAGGGTTGTATTCGCTCCACAACCTGCGATGCTTATCCTTACCTGTATCATGGTAGGGAAGCAGTTCCACCAAGGGTTTCCGCGATAAACTGGAAAGGAAACGAGCCGTGGTCTCAATGTTACGTTCATCAGCATTCACACCCACGATTAGAGGGATACGAACAATGAACGGCTTCTCCATTTCGTCCAGAAGGCGAATGTTTGAGAGAATGGATTCGTTTGGAACACCAGTAAACCTTCTATGCTGCTCGCTATCCATCAGCTTAATATCAACGAGGAACAAATCGCAATACTTTGCCACCTGCCGAACCACCTCTTGCGAAGCATAGAGCGAGGTGTCAACTGCCCGATGGAAGCCCCTTCTCCCCAATTCCTGCAGCAGAGGAACAATATTTTGCATCAAAGGCTCACCGCCACACAAGGTCACACCTCCCCCACTGTCCAACATTACGTCACGCTCCTTCTCCACCTCACGAAGCAGTTCGTCAACATTCCATTCCCGGCCACACATCTCTAAGGCCATTGTCGGACACACCTCGGCGCACTTGCCACAACGCCTGCATTCGATGCCCGTAGGCCTTAGGCCCTCCGCCGTAAGCTCTATAGCCTTAACTGGACAAGCACTCACGCATTGGGCGCAGCCAATACATCGATTCTTTTTATAGGTCTTTTCTGTATGCTGACTCCAAGATTCCGGATTATGGCACCAAACGCAACGCAATGGACATCCCTTCAAGAAAATAGTTGTCCGGATGCCGGGACCATCGTGGATGGCATAGCGTTTGATGTCAAATATCCTCATTCTCGGTTCGAGCAATAATTTCATTTTGCAACTGCTCTGTCATATCGTTGAAATAATCGCTATACCCCGCTACGCGCACAAGCAAGTCGCGATACTGATCGGGATGCTGCTGAGCATCAAGCAAGGTCTGCGTATCAACGATGTTGAATTGGATGTGATGTCCACCAAACTTAAAATAAGTGCGGATGAGACTTCCAAGTTTCTTCATGTCCTCTTCGCGCTTGAGCATGGCCGGAACAAAACGCACGTTCAGAAGGGTTCCTCCTGATTTCGTTTGGTCGAGTTTGCCAAGTGACTTGATAACTGCCGTAGGTCCGTGCGTATCACTTCCGTGTGAGGGAGAAGTGCCGTCGCTAATGGCAAAGTGAGCAAACCTGCCGTTAGGTGTTGCCCCACATACCGAACCGAAGTAATTGTGACAAGTAGTGGAGAGCATATTCAAGTGTGTCTCACCTCCTCGCGTATTGGGCCGGCCCTCTATGGCCTTAACCAAATCTTCATAGACACGAACGGCTATGGCATCGGCATATTCGTCATCATTCCCAAAGAAGGGCGTATGATTGCGGATATATTGACGCATTATCTCCTCGTTTTCCCAATTGCTCTTGCAAGCACTAAGGATTTGCTCCATCGTGTAACGCTTGTCTTCAAAGACGTGTTTCTTCAGTGTGGTAAAACAATCGGTAATAGTACCAAGTCCCGTGCACTGGATGTAGGTGGTATTGTATCGGGCACCACCACTATAGTAATCCTTTCCCTTCTCAATGCAATCATCGATGAAGAGGCTGAGGAAGGTGGCTGGCGCATAGAGCGAGAACATACGCTCGATGTAGTTATTGACCGAAAGTTTCAGGTTGACAAAATAGGTCATCTGCTTGTGCCAAGCATCATAGAGTTGCTCAAATGACTTGAACTCGCGCGGGTCACCAGTCTCCAGCCCAAGACGTTTTCCCGTTTCGGGGTCGATGCCATTATTGAGTGTAATCTCGAGAATTTTGGGCGTATTGAGGTAGCCCGTGAGCAGATAGGCTTCCTTGCCAAAGGCTCCTACCTCGATACAGCCCGAGCATCCTCCCTCACGGGCATCCTCAAGCGACTTGCCAGCACGCGTGAGTTCCTTAATATAAGTATCGGGATTGAACACCGAGGGATAGCCGTGTCCTTGACGAATAACACGAATGCCTGCCAAAAGGAAGTCATCGGGTGTCTGCTCCGCAATATGAATGCTAAGGCCCGGTTGCAGCTCGTGGAGCTCTTCCTGAATCTCCAGTATCATGTACGAGATTTCATTAGCAGCACTACGTCCCTCACGATCGACGCCTCCGATGTTGATGTTTGTAAAGTCGTTGTAGGTTCCGCTTTCCAGTGCCGTCACACCAACCTTAGGAGGCGCAGGCTGATTGTTGAACTTTATCCACAGGCACGAGATAAGTTCCTTGGCTTGCTCACGCGTGAGTGTACCGTCCTCTATACCCTTTTGATAGAAGGGGAATAGGTGTTGGTCGATGTGCCCTGGGTTCATTGAATCCCATCCATTGAGCTCTGTGACCGTTCCCAGATGAACAAACCAATACATCTGAATAGCCTCCCACAAGTCACGAGGAGCATGGGCGGGCACCCAGTGGCAAACATCGGCAATTTTCAGCAACTCGCGCTTGCGCTGCGGGTCACTTTCCTCCTGTGCCATCTGTTCGGCAAGCTGGGCATGACGTTCTGCAAAGAGTATGGCTGCATCACACGAGATGGCCATTGCCTCCAACTCTTGCTGCTTGTCAGTGGCTTCGGGGTCATAGATGTAATCCAATTCGCTAATGCGCTTCTCTATACGTGCTTTCAAGTCAAGCAAACCAATACGATACATCTTGCCGTCCATAGCCGTATGACCTGCGGCGCGTTGTTCCATAAACTCCGTGAAAACGCCTGCATGATAAGCCTCTTCCCACTCTTTGCTGACGTGATTAAAGATGCGCTCGCGCTGGGTCTTGCCCTTCCAATAGGGAATTACCTCACGCTCATAGGTGTCAATGTCCTGCTGAGAGATGTGGTAGGACTGCAGTTGTCGGGTGTCGAGCGTGTGCAAGTCCTCAACCGAATGGCAGGTGAGTTCTGGGAATGTGGGTACAGCCTTAGGCACAGGACCGCGCTCACCCACAATAAGTTCGTCTCGACCAATGTAGAGTGTCTTTCTCTTACATATCTCATAGAAGTTGCGTGCTCGCAGCACAGCTATGGGCATGGTGCCATAGTGCTTCTTATAGAAATCGGTTTCGATGAGTGCGCGTTCGATGCTCAGCGTGGTCGGGGTGTCCATGTTCTGCTGGCGCAAACGCTTGATGCGTGGGTTCATGCCACCTTCGTTCTCGGGATATTTAAGCGCGAAATTCATGATTGGAATGGGAATAAGGGTGAAAAAAGGATGCTGTTAATATTCTTTGGCTGCATATACCTCGGCCAGGGTCATGGGTTTCTTGATAGTACCTAACTGGCGGACGCCGTTGTCCGTGATGACGTAATCGAGTTCATTTCGCAGCCCTGTAAAGTTGCGCCAGGGAGCAAGTTTGTCGTAGTTGATGAAGTCGCGGAACTGACCTTCGGACTGCCACTTGTCGATAAGTTCAGGGATAAAGTAGATGCCTGGCTCGACGGTGAACACAAAACCTGGTTCAAGCGGACGGGCCAGTCGGAGCGATTTGAAACCGAACTGAGTGCTCTTTACTTCACCTTCGTTGTAGCCCACATACTCCTCGCCAAGATTTTCCATATTATGGACGTCAAGCCCCATCATGTGACCCAACCCGCAGGGGAAAAACAATGCATAGGCACCAATGTGCGCGGCCTCTACAGGGTCGCCTTTCATCAGGCCCAGTGTCTTCATTCCTTCACAAATCTTTGTGGCTGCAGCCAGATGGGCTTCGCGGAAGGGAACTCCCGGACGGAGCATATCGACTGCCGCCTGAAAACTTTCGAGGTGAATGTTGTAGATGGTCTCCTGCCTCTCAGTGAAGCGCTCGCCCACCGGCATCGAGGATGAGAGGTCGCCGGCATAGTGCATGCGAGTCTCTGCTCCAGCATCGAGGAGGAAGATGTCGCCCTCCTGCAGGGTATGAATGAAACCATGATTATGCAGCACCTGACCCTTCACGGTGGCAATGGTGGGGAAAGCCAACGTGTTGCCTTCCTTACAGGCCACCTCCTCGACAGCTGCTGCCACCTCAGCTTCATGAATGCCCGGACGCACTTTGCGATAGGCTGCCAAATGCATGCGAGTGCTCACGTCCACAGCCTCTTCTATGATGGCAATCTCTTCGGCGTCTTTGTAGATGCGCTGGCGCACAATGGCCTTCACCATGCGCTGAGACACTTGTATGCCTTGCTCCTTAGGATTCAGACCCAGCAGCTCCCACAGCCACACTTGATGGTCGCCTCGGTAGGGAGGCAGGAAGTGGATGGTCTGACCCTTGCGACGGGCTTGGTCGAGATAAGTCTTCAGTGCATCCATCGGACGACTGTCAACGATACCCATCTGCTCACACTTCTCGTGCAAAGTAGGTTGCGTACCTGTCCAAACGATATCGTCGATGGTAAGTTCATTGCCAAACACTATCTCCCGGTCCTCGTCAATGTCGATGACAGCAGCCAGGTGGGCATAGTCGAGCCCGAAAAAATAGAGAAACGAAGAGTCTTGACGGAAACGGTAGGTGTTGTCGGCATAGTTCATGCCCACCTCCTGATTGCCCAAGAAGAGCAACACTCCGCTACCGACATCGCGCTTAAGTTGCGAACGTCGATGCTGATAGGTTTTAAGGCTTATGGCATTCATTGACTTTCTTGTGCTTCGAGATTTGAAGATTGGTTTCGGGGAAGTACTCTGAGAGCAACTGATAGAGGTCTGGGTCGAACTCTCGCAATTCCTCTCGAGTATTCACCCAGTTGTGCTTACCATCGGTATGAGGCATCTCGGCATTCACATTGAACCAGTCCTGAACAGCTTCGGCCAGATACTCCTCTTTGTCAGTGGCTCGATAGGTATTGTCCAAGTCGCCACGCCCGAGAGCCGCCTCATAGAGGGATTGCAGACGACGGTTGAAGGTGGTATCAACTTGAATAATGCCTATGCAGTGGATAGCATGGGCAAACTCATGCACGAGGATGTCTTCGGCATGGTACTTGTCAATTTGATAAGCCAGCACATTCTCCTCGGCACATGAAGTCAGGGGTTCATCAATGGTCCCCCCCAAACCACGGGCACGAAGATCCCAGTTGAGACTTGTGTCGTTGACCAGATAATGATGTTCGGGCAGGTCAGTAGTACCTTCATATCGGCCCATGATGGCCACCCTTGCCCCCGACTTTATCATAGCCTGCAGCACTTCGGGGGCCAACATTGATGTCATGGCATAGAGCGTGCGATGAGCTGCCACAAAGGCAGAGTCGGGTACACGCCATGATGACACCAAAGGCAGTCCGTTGACATCGACATACTTCACATAGAAGGAGTCGAGTCCTAAGGAATCAGGGACAGAAGTGACAATGCACTCGGGAATCTGGAGACCAAGACTCTCCCCCAGCCCCTCCCTGTTAGGGAGGGGGGCAGAATCTTTTTGGCAACTTGCGAATACTAGTAGTAATAGGCTTGTTAATATACAACACTTCTTCATATCCTCAATTATTCAATGCTTAACTTGAAACTTCGTTTCGAGTTCCGTCGCGACTCGGCATAGCTCAAACAAGTTTGGCTCTGCTTGATTTGCTCCCGAATAATAGTCCTAAAACAAGTTTTGTCCGCTCATTCGGAAGCAAATTCGCAGAGCGCTTTTGCGCTCTGCTCTCGCTGCTCCGTCACTTCATATAACTATACCGATAATCCGTCGGCGAAACCAGCGTTTCCTTAATGACACGCGGAATAATCCAGCGGATGAGGTTGAACTCGCCACCGGCCTTGTCGTTTGTACCACTGGCACGTGCACCGCCAAAGGGTTGCATGCCCACCACAGCACCCGTGGGTTTGTCGTTGATGTAGAAGTTACCTGCAGCATAAGCCAGCGTGTCGGCAATCTTCTCCACAGCCAGACGATCGCGGCCAAAGACAGCACCTGTCAAGCCGTAAGGCGAGGTCTCGTCACAGAGGCGAGCAGTCTCGTCCACCTTATCGTCGTCATAGGGATAGACGGTGATGATGGGACCGAATATCTCCTCTTCCATCGACTTGAAATGAGGATTCGAAGTCTCGATAACCGTGGGCTCTACGAACCATCCCAGCGACTTGTCGCACTTGCCGCCAAGCACGATTTCGGCGTCCTTAGCCTCGCGGGCATAGTCGATGTACGACTTGCACTTGTCGAACGAAGCCTCGTCGATGACAGCATTCACGAAGTTCATGGGGTCACACACGTCGCCCATCTTGATTTCTGCAGCCATGCGCTTCATGTCGGCAAGCACATCGGGCCAAAGGCTCTTGGGAATGTACATACGGCTGGCAGCCGAGCACTTCTGTCCCTGGAACTCAAAAGCTCCGCAGAAGGCAGCTGTGGCCACAGCTTTCTTGTCGGCCGAAGGATGAACGAAGATGAAGTCCTTACCGCCCGTTTCGCCCACCAGACGAGGATAGGACACATAGCGGTCGAGGTTCGAGCATGCCTGGCCCCAGAGGCTCTTGAAGGTGGCCGTACTACCCGTAAAGTGAATGCCTGCGAAATGTTTCGACTGCGTGCAAATCTTGCCTATCAGCGCTCCGCTACCCGGCAGGAAGTTGATGACGCCGTCGGGCAATCCTGCCTCCTTGTAGAGCTGCATGAGGTAGTAGTTCGAAAGCAGCGCAGTGGTCGAAGGCTTCCATACAGCCACGTTACCCATCAGCACGGGAGTCATGCACAGGTTGGAGGCAATGGATGTGAAGTTGAAGGGAGTCACAGCCAGCACAAAGCCCTCCAGCGGACGATATTCCGTGTGGTTGATGTTGCCCGCGCCATCCTTGGGTTGCATGTTATAGATCTTCGAAGCGTAATGCACATTATAGCGAAAGAAGTCGATGGTCTCGCAAGCCGAGTCAATCTCTGCCTGATAGAAGTTCTTCGACTGACCGAGCATGCAAGCGGCGTTCATGATGGGACGATATTTTGTAGCCAGCAGTTCGGCCATCTTCATCACAATGCCGGCTCTCACAGTCCAATCTGTCTTCGACCACTCCTTCCAGGCCTCCATAGCCGTATCTATGGCCAACTGAATCTCCTTCTCCCCCACCTTATGGTAGGTAGCCAGCACATGCTTGTGGTCGTGCGGACAGCGCACTTCGCCCGTGTCGCCCGTCCTGATTTCCTTGCCACCAATGATGATGGGGATGTCCACCACGATGTTCTTCTGGCGTTCCAACTCAGCTTCCAGAGCCACCCGCTCGGGTGAACCCTTCAGATACCCCTTCACCGGCTCGTTCTGCGGCAGTGGGAAATTGATGATTGCGTTTCTCATTTTTTATAACGTGTTAAAAGTTTAAGGTTTAGTCATATCGAGCGTAAAATTAGTAAAAATCTTCCATATTCAATCACGCGCACGCGAAAAAATTAAAAATTAAAAGTTAAACGCTCGGCATCTGCGAAGCAGTGACGCTTGCGTAGAACATCGGAGCAAGAATGAAAAATGAAAAGTTCTTGAATGAATCAAGCGTCACAAGTGCCGAGCGGCAGAGCGCGAAGGAACATCAAACACTTAATTTTTAAGTTAATTATTTGGTTGTTTCAAAGATTCATCTTACTTTTGCAGAAGGGTAGATACCAGTCGTTTCATCTCGTCGAGAATCAAGGACGGCACAATCGTCCTTGTGGATAAGGAAATCATTGGCAACCTAAAATTTACGAGAAATGATGAGGAGTAAGATTCTGGAAGAAAGACGCCGTAGGGTCAGTCCCGAGGTGCGTCAGCGCGTAGCCTTGTCGTTCCGCATTATCGACAGGATACACGAAGTGCTTGAAGAGAAGGGTCTCAAGCAGAAGGACCTGGCACAGCGTCTGGGCAAGAGCGAGGCCGAAATCAGCAAGTGGATGCGTGGCACACACAACTTTACGATTGACACCATCTCCGCCATCGAGCAGGCCCTTCAGGCCCCCATCGTCGAGGTATACAACCACCCCTCTGCCGCCTATGGCATCGAGAACCCCAGCCCCATCGCTGCCGCAGAGCCGGAAGCCCCAGGGTATAATTAAAAAGTGCAGAGTTAACAACGAAGCGACCCCGTTTGGAGTCGCTTCTGTGATGATAGGGGATTAAATCCCTTAGATGTATTATCAAATACATAATTTACCAGTCATCGTTTTCGTTTCCTACAATTCCATTCTTAACAGCTTCTTCTATCTTATCCATTATAACATTAGAATAAGCGTGAGCCATCACAAGGGCTTTTGATTCTGTTTTCTTTGCTTTGTATGCATCCTTCTCAGCAAAAGGGAAAGTCTTTTCTAATACCCAAACTTGATCTATATTTGTGGGTCGAACTCCTGACATTGCTCCAAGAATTCCCCCCCAACTGATTTGATAACATTATAGCCCTGCAGAGTATAAGTGATGCGTATCTTTTCATCTTTGATGTCAACCTTAATTACAGGTTTTAGATCTACCACATATGCATTTGAACCACCTGTATGTTGTGCAACGTTTGAGACATAGCCTTGAGCAATAATCACACCTTGATCTTTGTCATTCAGTTGTATAACAGAATTTGCGTCATTGAACGATGCAGAGAACCAATAATTAAGCAATACGTACAATTGCTCTTTAGTTTTTCCTGGTGATTCAACGACTTGCGTATAAGTTAAAGAATTGTTTTTGTCCAATGATAGAGTGGATGCCAGATTTTCTGCTGCCTCTGTCCACTTTTCCCCATACTTTTCTTTCGCATAAGCATCTAATTCTTCTGTTCTCATCAATTGCGCACTAGCATTTACTGCCATAAGCAATACACATGCCACTAATAAATTCCTTTTCATTTTGTGAAAATAATTAAAGTTAGTACTAAAAGTAAATGTTCTTCATATCTATGTCAACACTAACTCTAATAATAGAAGAAGCGCAGACCTCAACCATATCTCTGCCAGGCTTAGGACTGCCTCTAATGCACTATGGCAAAGTCTACGCTCAATGCGTACACTTCAACGTGCATTAGGTTGCTCTTATATCTCTTAACGAGGTCCTAATTCGGCAGAGAATTAAGCAATAAAAGTCGTGTTCTCGCTTGAACACGCGACAAAGTTACAAATAGATTTTGAGAATGCAAAAGAATTTGGACTGAAATCAAAGAATAAAGCTGAGTAATGCGGGGAAAGGGGAGCAAGGGGACAAGCAATTTCTCGCATACCTTCCGTTAGTTAACACTGTTTTTTGAGTTATATAATAAGATATTATAGTGTCATTAAATATGTAGTTTTATCTTCCGCCGAAACGGACAAGGGGGTGGAGCGCGGAAAATATTGTCCCCCTGTGGCTTTAGTGTGGAACGACTAATTGCTTATGCCCAAGTTCCTCGATGATATGGAAAATACATAATTATCTTACTTGTATCGTATAATTATCTTACGCATTTAACATAATTATCCTATATGAATCACATAATTATATGTTTCTTTTTACTTATATATAAAATTTCTTTTTCATCTATTTGCATCTTGATTGACTCCTAAGGGGATGATGGAGAACGATTAGAGATACTTAAACATACGACTATGGCCATCAATCACTGCTTTGTGGCGCGTCGGCAAACATAGAAGGAGATGACACCCATCGTCCTGAGAATACAAAAATCGGGAACCCGAAGGCTCCCGACTCTTATATAAACTCTACACTATCATCCCGGAGGGGTCACGATTTGTGACTGATGAGCTTGAGGAACTCGTCGCGGGTCTTGGCTTGGTTGAAGGCGCCAGTGAAGTCGCTGGTGGTGGTGATAGAACCTTGCTTCTCCACGCCACGCATCTGCATGCACATGTGCTGAGCCTCGACAACGACCATCACGCCCAGGGGCTTGAGGGCTTGCTGGATGGCTTCGCGTATCTGCAACGTCATGCGTTCCTGCACCTGCAGGCGATGGCTGTAGCAGTCCACCACGCGAGCTATCTTGGACAGGCCTGTGATGTAGCCGTTGGGGATGTAAGCCACATGGGCCTTGCCGTAGAAGGGCAGCAGATGGTGCTCACAGAGGGAGTAGAAGTTGATGTCCTTGACGATGACCATCTGGCTGTAGTCCTCACGGAATTTGGCCTGGTTCAGAATCTCAATAGGGTCTTCATCATAGCCTCGAGTGAGGTCGGCCATCGCTTTAGCCACACGCGTAGGGGTCTTCAACAATCCCTCACGGGTGGGGTCTTCGCCAATCAGCGATAGCACATCGCGCATGCGCTGCTCAATATTCGTCAACTGTTGGTTGTTCATAGACATAGGCATTGATTTTGCAACGGACGGTGATGGCT
Organism: Prevotellaceae bacterium UBA4301; assembly: GCA_002395775.1. GTDB lineage: Bacteria > Bacteroidota > Bacteroidia > Bacteroidales > Bacteroidaceae > Physcousia. The sequence continues at coordinate 155,314 of DGUV01000056.1, read as the reverse complement.
TCAGAGAACTTGCCTGTGCGACGCAGTTCGCGCAACAGGTGAAGTGCCTCCTCACGACTATGGAAGTCACCTACATGACATATCCAACGGGGCGAGATGAAACGTGTATAGACTGGCTGCTCGGGGAAGAGACGCTTCACCTTGGCTTCCACCTGATAGGCCCGACGCTTGGCATCGCGGGAGTTGCCTCCAGCATAAACCTGGACGCGATAACCATTCATTCGCACCTTGCGGCCCGGGCCCATCAAGAGCGAATCAACAGAGTGCGTCAGCGAGTCGATGGACGACGCAAGCAATGAACGTTCCGACCCTGTCACCACTCTGCGCGACGAGCCCCGGGCATTAACCAAAGAGGCAATGTCGGCATCGTGACGGAGGTGTACAGTACCTTGCCCGGCAACATGCTTCTGCAGACGGTCAGTGAAGGTCTCCTGGGCCCATGCCGAATTGACAATTGACAACTGGCAACTGACAATCACAGCTATAATAAATGCTAATCGTCTCATTTCACTCAATTATCAATTATCAATTGCAATATTTTGCTTAGTCCTTCCAAGCATCAATGATGCCCTTGAAGTCCGCACACTTGAGGGCAGCACCACCAATAAGGCCACCGTCAACATCGGGCTTCGAGAATATTTCCTTTGCGTTGGAGGGCTTGCATGAACCACCATAGAGGATGCTTACATTCTCGGCAGCGGCCTCACCAAAACGACCTGCGATAGTACCACGGATGAAGGCGTGCATGTCTTGTGCCTGCTCTGCTGTAGCGGTCTTGCCTGTACCAATGGCCCATACGGGTTCATAAGCCAGGATGATGTTAGCGAACTGCTCGTCAGTGAGGTCGAACAGGCTGTCGGCCAACTGTGCGCCCACTACCTCGTTCTGCTTGCCGGCCTCACGCTCCTCCAGCACTTCACCAATGCAGAAGATGACCTTCAAGCCATTGGCCAGAGCCAGGTTGACCTTCTCCTTCAGAATTTCGGGAGTCTCATGATAATAAGCACGACGCTCGGAGTGACCAAGGATGACGTACTGAGCACCAGTGCTCTTTACCTGAGCTGCACTGACTTCACCCGTGTAAGCACCCTTTTCCTTGTCGGCGCAATTCTCGGCACCAAGACCGATGACTGTACCCTCAACAACACCTGCTACAGTGGCCAGGTGGATGAAGGGAGTGCAAATTACAACGTCGCAGTTGGGCTGGTCAGTTGCCAGCACGTTCTTCAACTCAGTGGCCAGTGCCACACCTTCTTGCAGGTTGAGGTTCATCTTCCAGTTGCCTGCTACAATTTTCTTACGCATAATATATAAAAGTTTAATCGTTTAAAAGTTTAACGAGTTAATTGATTATTCATTCAGATGTTCAATCCTTCGGTGTATCTTATGGCGCTGATAGAACTTGCGCCCCACCCATAGGCGGTCGATGATGGTCCACAACACCAAGGGTAACAGGAACCAAAGCATCAGCCGGTTGAGGGTGAGCATGTGACTCTGGGTCTGCAACTTCCCAAGATGGGTTTGTTCAAGTGGCACTGTGGCGTCCTCAATGACAGGCAATCTGCTTGCCGGCCATTTCTGATAGATGACCCCATCATGCAAGAGCAATAACCCGGGATTGGAACGGATGATGGTCTTAAGCATGGTGCCGTCGGCCTGCGCAAAATCATATTCTGCTCCTGTGAGGTCTTTCCAACGGTCGATGCTCTCCGGCACACTCGATGTGAGCCCAAGGAACGGATAGCCGTACTCCTTACAATAGTCATAGAGGGCATTAATATGGTCCATATGCCCATCATCGGCCATCTCAAGCCAAGGAGCCACGAGCAAGAACTTGTAACCGGGCTCAGAAAGCCAGTCTAAGGTGATGTCCTCGCCTGCAAGAGTCTGAATGCTGAAGTCGGCATATTTCATTTCGCCCGAAGCGTTCTCCCATTCCTCCATCATGGCCTTGGGCAGGTCTGTCCCCACACGATAAGGACGGAAGTCGATGACTGGCAGATAACGGATGTTGTAGAGGGCCAGAAAGAGAGCGAAGACCAGCGCATATAACGACAGGAGCCATTGATTGCGCTCAGAGATGAAACGTGTGAGTTTCCGATAGTAGCAAACCACCACAAGGGCGGCTATGAGCAACACCACATTCTTCCCAAACGTCTGCCAGTGGGTGAGGTGCAGGACATCGCCAAAGCAACCGCAATCGCTGACCACATTGGTCAAAGCCAAATAGAGCGTGAGCGGGGTCATAACCAACAACAGTGACAGGGCGAGGCGCGATGTCGTGCGCCTACGTATGCCAAAGAAGAGGTTAAAGCCAATGTAGAACTCCATCAGCGCCAACATCACAGCTAAGGCCAGAGGCACAAGCGGGAAATCGAAGGAGGGAAGCCCCAAACCTACGGCATAGTCCTCAAGCTTGTATTGTGTGCCGCGTGGGTCTATCAACTTCACCAAACCTGAAAACAGGAAGGTGACCGACAGTAACAGACGGCACAAGTTAACGCCCAGCCAACGAATCTGCTTGGCTATCTTCGTCATCGCCAAAGGTCAGTTTAATCAGTCCAAAGACCGCATAGTTCATCATGTCCATATAGTTTGCGTCGATGCCCTCGGACACCAACGTCGCTCCGCTGAGCGATTCGATTTGTTTCGTTCGGAATATTTTCATCAGAATAAGGTCGGTGTAGCTGCTGATACGCATGCCACGCCAAGCCTCGTCGTAATCGTGATTCTTGCGCAGCATCAGTTTAAGCGTCTTATCAGCCCAACGATCATAAGCGGCAAGAGCCTCATCGGCCGACATGTCATCGACCACATCAGAAAAACCTAATTCGAGTTGAATAAGCCCAATGATGGCATAGTTGACAATTCCTATGAATTCAGGTCTGATGCCCTCATCCACCAGCGCCACGCCCTTTGTCTCAATACTGCGGATGCGGTTGGCCTTGATGTATATCTGGTCTGTGACTGAAGAGGGACGCATAATGCGCCAAGCTGCCCCGTAATCGTGCAGCTTGTTGGCAAACAGTTCACGGCACTCGGCCATGACCTGTCTGAATTGTTGTTCGGTATTCATGGCTCGGAATTATGAGCACTTCAGTATCTGGCCAGGCTTCAGGGCCTTTGAGCGCGAGATGTTGTTCAGGCGGCAAAGACGATCAACCGTAGTCCCGTACTTCCTCGCAATCTTGCTGAGCGTGTCGCCCGAACGCACTTTGTGGACACGCGAACGCGACTGGCGTTCTGCTATGCGCTTCTGCTGGTAGGCACGAGATTCTTCAGCCTTATCCTCCACCTCGGGCAGGTTGCTTACGTCGTGGGCTGCCATCAACTGGGAACGGCCATTACGACGCCAGATATAGTAGTCGCCACGAACATCACCAGCCTCAAAACTGAATAACTTTTCAGGATTAATCTTCTCTCCCAGCAAGCGAGTCTCAAAATGGAGGTGAGGACCTGTAGAGAAGCCTGTGCTGCCACCAAGTCCGATGGGGTCACCGGCACGCACCACCTGATCTTCCCTCACAAGTTGCTTCGAAAGATGACCATAGGTTGTCTCCAGTCCGTTGCTATGGCGAATAATAATATACTTGCCATATCCCCTATATCGGCCCTGGTCTTGTACCACACGAACCTTACCGCTGAAGGCGGCACGAATGGTATCGCCAACATACACTTTGATGTCGGTGCCATAGTGATTGCGGCCAAACTGACGACGATATCCAAAATGAGAATTTACCACACGGCTTTCGCAAGGCATGTGGAAGTCACGCAAGTCTATGCGATATTCTGCAGGCAATGCCTGATCGTAGTTTACAAATTCGTTAGCCCAGGTCTGATAGAGGTCACCCGAGGGATTCTCCATTGATTCGGCTTTGAGCAAACGTTTGATAGCAACCGAGTCCACCGCACGTAGGCGGCTGTCGATAGGTGCTTGGCGGGCCATAAGGTCCTGAGCTTGAACGGAAGATGTTGTAAAAGTCAGCGCGATGGCTGTTAATCCAGTTTTAAATATATTGATTATTTTCATGATTCAAATAAGGTTTTTTACAGATCGACTTCGTCAACAGCATAAAGGGAACTGAAGTTCAAATCGCCGAAGTCAAAGACCTCCTCGGGTTTGAAGAAACGGTCAATCTCTATCTTTGCAACATGAACACCATCACTGGCATGGACAATGTTTTGCTGGTTCGACATAGAGTAGTCGCCACGAATAGTACCAATGGCAGCATTACGACCATTGGTAACACCCGCCATAGCGCGAACCACGCGCACCACCTCTACGCCTTCTATGCAAAGGGCAACAACAGGGGTGGCTTGCATCGATTTCTTCAGCAGGGGGAAGAAAGGCTTATCCTTAAGATGAGAATAATGTTCCTCAAGGAGTTTGTCGGTCATGTAGAGCATTTTCATGCCTATGATTCTGAGGCCCTTCCGTTCAAAGCGGCTAATGATTTCGCCCATTAACATGCGCTTAACAACGGAGGGTTTCAGTAATACTAAAGTTCTTTCCATATGGTCTTTTTCGGGATTCCTTTATACTAAAGGAACGAATGAATTATATAATTTCGTGTGCAAAGGTACGAAAAAGTTCCCGACCAGACAAATTTTTAAGATTTTTTAGGATTTCGCGCTTCGACGCATGACTATGCTTGCCAATACGAGATAGATTCCTGTCTGAATCCACAGAGCGCGGAACTCGACAAGCACATCGCCCAAAGTGGCTCCCATGGAAGCCATGCGGACATAGCCACGAATGGCAAAGGTGGAGGGCAGAATGGAAGATATTATACGCCAGAAGGGAGGTATAGCACTTTGAGGCCACGAAATACCTGAAAGGAACAAGAAAGGTATGGACGTGAATACCACGAGCAACAATACATTCTCACGATAACGGACCAACCATGACAGCATCAAGCCAAAAGAGATGCATGCCACTAAATAAGGGAAGAAGAACAATATAAGGTCGGAGGGACGGGCTATCATGACAAAGCCGAACAAGCGGGGAACAACCAGTGTAAGATAGGCTGTCCATACGGCATAGACCATAAAATAGGCCATACCCTTACCCAAAGCAAGGCGTAGCCCCATAGCGCGCCCCGTCTGAATGCCTTGCGGCAGGAATTTATGACGTTCGTGACGCGTTCCCTCGGAAAGGCCAATGCCAAGCATCAGGGTTTGCTGGATGATGAGTATAAGCACGGCTGGCAAAATGAAAGTGCCATAGCCTTGCGCTGGATTAAACATGGCGACCTCATGGAAGTTCAAAGGAGAGGAAGAGATATCTTCATCACGCTGAGTGGTAAGAGCCGTCATACTGCTAATGCGGATATCCTTGTTCATCTCACCCACGACGGCCGTGGCCGTTTGGTAGATAGCCTTGTAATAGAGCGTTATGGCCATGTCGGTGTAAACGCTAATATACGATTGCCGGCCTCTAAGGACATTGGTCTCTAATTCAGGAGGCAAATAATAGATGCCGCTGACCTTTTGCTGTTCAACCATCCTGCGCGCTTCATCAAGCGACCCTGCACGATAGGCCACACGCACATCGGGCGAAGCATCGACACGCTGTATGAATTCGCGGCTAAAGGCCGAGTGCGAGTCATCGACAACCACTACAGGCACCTCGCGGACAACCTCGTTATTGTAGATCCAAGCATAGAGCAGCGGGTAGGCAAAAGGCAGGAGAAGACAGAACAACAAGATACCTTCGTCATGGACGAAGTTCTTCATCTCGTCGCGCCACACCAAGCAGATGTCACATATATCCTGATATAGTTTGCTCATGACTTAAGGAACATAAACATAATACTTCAAGGCCTTTTTAATGCGAGGGAATACCAACAAGGGTAACAGGGAGAATGCCACAAGAGCCACCACATTAATCCATACCGAGGAAACAGGATAACCATTAAACACCGTTGCCTGATAGATGAGGAAGTAGTGTCGCATGGGGAACAGGTTGGCGACAGACTGAATGGGTGCATCCATGCTGGAGACAGGGAAGAAAGCACCTGCCAGCGAAAAACTGAGCACTGCCCAGAGGGAGCAGATACTCATAGACATGCGGAGCTGAGGTATGAGACCGAACATGAAAACGCCGAACCCTAAGGAAGCCGTCACCGTAAGTATGCCCAACAACGCTATTGGCCAAGGGCCACCCAAATGGGGGAAGCCTAGGAAGTAATAGACATACAACTCGTAGATGAAGAAGATGTTGAGAAAGATGAAGAACATGGGCGTCATCTTTCCGATGAGGGCTACCCATATATTGTCCCCAGCCATGTGCATCAGGTTGGGCCCAGTCTCGAACTTAAGCTCCGTGCCTAATGAATAGGCGGCCAAGAGGAACATGAATAGTGTGAGCACGGCCGGAACGAGCGTGGTGGTAAGGAACACATTGTAATCCATAGTGGGGTTAGCAATCTGGTGCAAGTCTATCTGGATGGGCTGTAGATAGGTCATGACCTGTTTGTCCGTAGCCCCCCGGGCCCTCAGGCTTGCCTGAATGACCCCTGCGCTACCCAGTGAAGAGATGGTCTTAAGGTCGCGATAGAGAAGGGAGCCCGAGGTGAGCGTGGTCATGGAGTAATAGAACGACACCGATGGTTTGCGCGATGCCAGCAACTTGCTGGTGGTACCGGCCGGGATATGGAGGAAGGCATATATCTCATTGCGCTGTATGGCTCGGCGGGCATCCGAGACCGTGGGATATTGTCCAACGACCTTGGAGGTCTGGAAAGCATCGAGCATGCGTATGAGGCGACGGGAGGTGGTGGTATTATCCTGATCGACCACGCCTATAGGCATATCTACGGGTTGTCCGTCCCTGAGGAACGTGGTAAAAAAGAGTACGACGATGATAGGTGCCGACACCATGAAGAGGAAGTACATGGGGTTGGTCACCAAGATTCGAGCCTCGCGCAGCGAAATATAAAGAATTCGTTTAAGGACAGTCATACTACTGACTGACAACCAGTCATTTAATAATTACAGACATTCCAGGACGTAAGCCCTCAAGTTTTTCTACAGGGCGAGCCTTGACCTCGAAAGTCTTAAGGTCGTAGCGTCCATTGGCTTTGGTTGCTTTCCATACTGCATACGAGCCTTGGTCCTTCATGTAATAGACCTTCATCTTGAGGGTTTTGTCGAAGGCTGGAATATAGGTTTCCACTTCGTCGCCAATCTTCATGCCCTTGAGCTGGTCCTCACGGATGTTGAACGAGGCCCACATGTCTTTCATGATAGCAACGCTCATGATGGGGGACCCAGTTCCTACGAGCTCACCCACATGAGGATAGATGTCTGTAACCTCACCCTCCATCTGAGCAATCTGTACAGTCTCACCGATGTATGAGCTAACCTCTGCTACGACACCACGAGCCTGTTGAACCTTAGCAGCTGCAGCCATCTTCTCCTCACGACGAGCCCCATTGACGGCCATGTTGTACTGACTTTCGGCGGCTTTGGCCTGAGCTTGAGCAGCCGTGTACTGGGCATAAGCCTCGTCACGTTTCTGTTCACTCAACACGCCTTCATCGAAGAGTTTCTGCACACGCTGATACGATTTCTCGTGTATCTCCAGGGCAGCCTTGGCCTGTTGCCATAGCTGATACGCCCCTTGGATCTGTTCCTGACGCGCACCCTTCTTAGCCATCTCGCTCATGGCAGAGGCAGCTTCCTCTACGGCATTGGCCTGTTCCTTCTTGGCATTCACCTCGGGAGCATCCAGTATGGCAAGTGTATCACCCACATGCACATAATCGCCTTCCTGCACCCTAATTTCCAGAATACGGCCTGGCACTTTGCTCGACACACGATATTCGGTCACATCCATCTGACCCTGTATCACCTCGGGCTCGTTACCCAAAGTGAAGAAACCAATGAGAGCAACCGCTCCAACTACTACGGCAAAACATAGGATTGCCAGCAGCACATTGGTATGTTGTGATTTCTCGCTCATAATATTATTTACGATTTAACGATTTACGATTTACGATTTATTGAATTATCTATCAATTGACAAAGTTCCCAAGGTCTTGCGCAAAGTTGTTTCAGCCATCCTGACATCAATCTCAGCATCGATGCGCTGACTCTCAGCCTGTTGCCAGGCAGTCTGGGCAGCCATCACAGTGGTGGCATCTATCACGCCTTCATGGAAGCCTGCATTTGCGCAACGAAGGTTCTCTTCTGCACTCTCGATGTCCTTATTGGCACGCTGCAATTTCTTATGGGCTTCGGTCACCTTAAACCTGCTTTGTGCCAACTGAAGGTCTATCTTCTCGCGTGCTTCGTCCAAGGTCGTCTGGGCCATAAGGGTAGAAGTCTTAGCGGCACGAACCTTAAACTTTCCTTCCATCCAGTTCCAGACGGGGACGTGAATCATTACGCCCACATTCCAGAAACCACCTACCTTCTGCTCGAAGCCATTAAAGACATTGGGGTTGGAGAAGGTATAACCGGCAACCAAGCCTACATGAGGCAGATAGGGTGCCAATGCGAGCTTCTCACCCTGACGGCTCAGCTCCACGGCCGATTCCAATAGGCGCAGTTCGGGACGAAGGTTAACATCACCATCCGGTTGTGTCTCTAATGTTGGGACCTGAAGTTCCTTATCTTCATCCTCCAAGACGAAGTCGGTGTCGAGCGGAAGTCCGCACAACTGACACAGAAGCATACGGGATAGGGATAGGCCATTCTCTACTTCTGTAATCTTCATCTCGGCTTCATTGACGCGCACATCCACCTTCAGCCCGTCGGCACGTGTAGCGACACCCTCCCCTATCATCTTATGCACATCCTCATCAAGGTGGGAAACCAGGTCACGGAAACTCTCGGCCAAACGCTGCTTCTGCCTGAGGGAGACAACGAGCCAATACGCCTTGTCAACGTCATAGATGGTCTCTTGCATCTGTTGTTCGATGCGTATGTCGGCAACGGACTCACCGATATCGGCCATGCGGTTGGCAGCCCTTATGGCGCCGCCCATGTAGAGGGGCTGGCGCAGTTGTACGGTACCGGCCCACATGCTGCGCGTGTCCGTGCGGAAGGCGTCCACCACGTTCTGCCCCGTCTGGTTGAGCGTTGCAGCGGCGGCGGGCAGCAGCTGCGAGGGGTTCATCCCCATCCCTGCGAGCACCTGGGCCAACTGTGCGCCGATGCTGGAGGTGGACAGGCCTGTGATGGCATTGGTGCCCACGTTGCTTAAGGCCGACTTCTGCCGGTCGTTCAGGATAGAGACCTCCTTACTCATGTAGGAATATCCTCCTAAGGCATCGACCTTAGGCAAGTAATGTGTCCGCGCAGCCTTCTTGACATCACGGGCTACGTCCTGACCGAGTCGAGCTAAAGTCAATTGCTTGTTACCCTGCAGAGCCATAGCGCGACAGCTGTCCAAGCTCAGTTTTCGCTGTGCGTGAGCCATATAGGACACACCCACAAGGCAAAGTATCAAGAATAAATATCTCTTCATAGAATATCTTTTCGAAAAAACTCTGCAAAGTTACGCAAAATTTGTAGAATTGTAAAACAAATAATAAAACTTTTATTATCTTTGCACCGATGGATGCGCTTAAAAGAATATGGAATTTCTACTACCAAGGCTTCCGCGAGATGACGCTGGGACGCACGCTTTGGCTCGTCATCCTCATAAAGCTATTCATCATCTTCTTCGTACTTAAGCTATTCTTCTTCCCCAACTATCTGAAGGAGCATGCCCGGGGAGACGAGGCCGAGTTCGTCGCGACAGAACTTCAACCATAGAAAAACATTAAACGTTAAACCTTAAACATTAAACATTAACCAATAAAACAATCTAATTCTATGAATCTACTAAGCATCGACATGACAATGGTGGACTGGGCAAGGGCTCAGTTCGCCCTGACAGCCATCTACCACTGGCTGTTCGTGCCTCTGACGCTCGGTCTGGCCGTAGTGATGGGAATCATGGAGACCTTGTACTACCGCACCGGCAATCAGTTCTGGGAAGAGACGGCCAAGTATTGGCAACGGCTCTTCGGCATTAACTTCGCCATGGGCGTGGCCACAGGCATCATCCTGGAGTTTGAGTTCGGAACGAACTGGAGCAACTATTCTTACCTTGTGGGCGACGTATTCGGAGCGCCGTTGGCCATAGAGGGCATCGTGGCATTCTTCATGGAGTCAACCTTCGTGGCCGTCATGTTCTTCGGATGGAACAAGGTGTCTAAGGGATTTCACCTGGCCAGTACGTGGCTCACAGGACTGGGTGCAACCATCTCCGCTTGGTGGATTCTGGTCGCAAACTCGTGGATGCAATATCCCGTGGGCCAGGAGTTCAACCCCGAAACCGTCAGGAACGAGATGACGAGCTTCCTGGACGTAGCCTTCTCGCCCGTGGCCGTCGACAAGTTCGTCCACACCGTTCTCTCGGCATGGGTGCTGGGTGCCGTCTTCGTGGTCGGCGTGTCAAGCTGGTATCTCCTAAAGCATCGCCACACGGAGTTTGCAACGAAGAGCCTGAAGGTGGGCGCCATCTTCGGCCTCATCTCCTCGGTGTTGATCATGTTATCGGGCCATCATTCGGCCTACACCGTCGCACAGACGCAGTCCATGAAGCTGGCCGCCATGGAGGCTCTCTATAAGGGCGGCACCGACCAACCGCTGACCATCATCGCAGCCGTCAATCCATTCCAGCAGCCCGACTTCGAGAACGATGACGAGCCACAGTTGAAGATATCCGTACCCTACGCCCTATCGTTCCTGGCCACAAATGACATCCACGGCCAGGTGCCCGGCATACGTGACATACTGGATGGTTACACGAAGGCGGACGGAACGGTTGTACTCTCACTGGAACAAAAGATTGAGCGTGGCCGGTGTGCCATTACGGCCTTGCAGGAGTATCGCAAGGCCAAAAAGGACGGAGCGCCCGAGGAATTCCTGGCAACGCTGGGGGCTGAAATCAAGGAGAATATGCCCTACTTCGGCTACGGATACGTGAAGGACCGCTCGCAGGTGGTACCCTACATCCCCGTATGCTTCTATGCCTTCCGCATCATGGTGGGGGGCGGATGCCTGTTTGTCCTGCTGTTTGCGCTGTCGTTATTACTTATATATAAAAGGAAGATTACGGAGGTGCGCTGGTTCCATTGGGCGGCTCTGCTGTGCATCCCCGTGGCCTACATCGTCAGCGAAAGCGGATGGTTGGTGGCAGAGTTCGGCCGTCAGCCCTGGACCATCCAGGACATGCTGCCCACATGGGTAGGTGTTAGCCACCTGGGCAGCGGGGCCGTCATGACCACGTTCTTCCTATTTCTCATCCTCTTCACCACGCTCTTGGCCGTGGAGATAAGTATCATGTGTAAACAAATCAAGAAAGGACCCGAACTATGACTTACGCATTTCTTCAGCATTACTGGTGCTTTGTAGTGGCACTGCTTGCGGCGCTGCTCGTCTTTCTTATGTTCGTGCAGGGGGCCAACTCCCTAATCTTCTCCTGGGGACGTACCGAGGACGAACGTCGGCTGATTATAAACTCCACGGGGCGGAAGTGGGAATTTACGTTCACGACGCTCGTAACCTTCGGTGGTGCGTTCTTCGCATCCTACCCCCTCTTCTACTCCACCAGTTTCGGCGGAGCCTACTGGCTTTGGATGATCATCCTCTTCTCCTTCGTGCTGCAGGCCGTCAGCTATGAGTTCCAAAGCAAGTTAGGAAACCTGCTTGGTACCAATACGTTCCGCTACCTATTGGTACTGAATGGGGTACTGGGTCCCCTGCTCTTAGGGGGTGCCGTGGCTACGTTCTTCACGGGTTCAAACTTCATTGTTGAGCGCGAAAACATCATAGATGGCGTGGCCACGCCCATTATCAGTCGCTGGGCAAATGCCTCGCATGGGCTCGATGCCCTGCTGAATCCGTGGAACGTTGTCTTCGGCCTTGCCGTGGCAGAGTTGGCACGTACGCTGGGCATACTTTACGTCATGAACAACGTTGCCGACGAGAACTTGCGGTCGCGAGGTTCCGTCCGTATCATAGGCACGAGCCTGGGGTTCGTGGTGCTGTTCTTAGCCTTCTTGGGGCACGTACTGCTGGGCGAGGGGTATGCCGTCGACCCATCGACGGGGGTGGTATCGATGGAACCTTACAAGTATCTGCATAACCTCCTTGAGATGTGGCCCCTGCTGGTGATGCTGGTCATCGGCGTAGTGTTCGTGCTCTATGGCATCGTCCGCACCATCGTCTCCCATACATACACCCACGGGATATGGCCCGCAGGCTTCGGCACGGTGGTTACGGTGACGGTGCTGCTGTTGCTGACGGCATGGAACAACACAGCCTACTACCCTTCGACGGCAGACCTGCAGAGTTCGCTGACGATGGCTAACTCCTCGTCGAGCGAATTCACCCTGCGTACGATGTTTTGGGTCAGTCTGTTGGTGCCCTTCGTCGTGGCCTACATCGCATACGCATGGGCAGCCATCGACCGGAAGGAGATAACGTTGGACGAGATAAACCACGACCACGCGTATTAAGCCCCCAAAACGAGAATAACTTGGGGGACGTAACGTGACATACACACTCGGCAGAATCACCACGGATTCCTGCCGAGTGTATTTTTTGAGAAAATTACGACAATTCATGTCACAAAATGCCTTGTTGTTTCGTCTGAATTATTGAGTGCGCAGTCGAAACAAGTATTAACCAAGACGAAAGAACAATGAGAAAGATAGCGACTATTGCCTTGTGCATGCTGATGTCCTTAGGGACTTATGCGCAAAAGGACGTATTCATGAAGTACAAAGGACAGGAAGGAGTGACTATCGTGAAGGTACCGAAGATGCTGATGCGGTTGGCTGGCAGAATGGACAAAGATGTGAGGATGCTGACCAAACGGTTGGGAGACATTCGCGTACTCTCGTGCGAAGAAAAGGCAATGGCCCAGAAGATTAAGGCCGATGCCCTGGCCGCTTACAAGCAAGGAGGCTATGAGGAGATGGTGAAAGTTAACGACGATGGGGAGGTGGTGAGCATATACCATCGCAACCGAAAGGGCGGGAAAAACGAATATGCCATCCTGAGCATCGACGAGGAACTGTCTATTGTCAATGTTGTTGGTCAACTGTCATTGGAGGACCTGGGACAGGTAGTTGACCTGACAGACTGAGGGAGTATGGAAGCGAGTGAGTTCAAGAAGAGGTTCCTTCCCCTGGGCCGTCGGCTCTATTGGGCCGCATGGCGACTGACGGAGAACAGGGAGGAAGCCGAGGATCTGGTGCAGGACGTCTTCCTACGCCTATGGACACAGCGCGACCAACTGCCTGACATCGGGAACGCAGAGGCCTATTGCCTACAGCTCGTCAGGAGGAGGTACGTCGACCTTTGCCGTGTGCGTCACACAGAGACATCGCTGCCAGGTGACGTCAGCCTCCTGCCCTCGGCCGACGACCTATACTACGAAGCAGAGCTGCGCGACCAGGCCCTGCAGGCCCGCAGGCTCATCGACAAACTGCCGGAAAGGCAGCGCCGGGTCATCACCCTCCGCGACATAGAAGACCGCCCCTACGACGAAATAGCCACGACGACGGGGCTTACGCAGGTGAACGTCAGAGCCTTGCTGAGCCGTGCCCGTAAGACCATAAGAGAGAACTTTAGAAAACTGACCCATGATGGATATGACAAATGAACTGCTGAACCGGTATCTCCGCGCCGAAACCACGGAGGAAGAGGAACGACGGCTGCACGACTTCTTCGAGCAAAACGCGCCGCGAGGTCTCGAAGAAAGCCTGAGCCGAGAGATTGACGGATGGAACCGTGTGGAAAAAACGACACGGCGACGGGGCCGCATCGTCATGAGGCGATGGATTATGGGGGTGGCGGCTTCGCTGCTCATCCTCTTCGGCATGGCCTTCATGGCCTACCGCCACACCGAGCAACAGGCCGAACGTGCACTCGTGGCCTTCTCGGAAAGCCTGAACAAAGGACTTAGACTAATAGAAGAATAAATACAGACAAAAAAAACATTAAGACTATGAAGCAGTTATTGACATTCGCCCTGATGATGCTCCTGAGCACCGGGGCACAAGCACAGAAAGAGGTATTCGACAAGTACGAAGATACCAAAGGCGTCAGCACCGTCTTCGTATCCAAGGCCATGCTCAACTTGGCAGGCGGATTCGCAGCTTTGGGGGACAAGAAGCTGGGCCGCATGGCAGGCAAGATGGACAACATACGCATCATGAACTGCGAGGACAGAGGTCTGGTGGAGAAAATTAAACGCGACGCGCAAGCCGCCTACGGGAAGAACGGCTATGAAGAGATGATGCGCATGAACGAAGACGGCGAGCGCGTGGTCATCTACCAGCGGGCCCTCAAAGGCGGGAAGAGCGAGTTTGCCCTGTTCACCGTCGGGGACACGGAACTCAGCATCATCAACATCTCCGGCACCATCACCCTGGAGGACATGAAGCAATTTACCGCAAACCAATAGATAGTTACGACACTGCACTGAGGCTATATCGCAGCCTCAGTGCACGACTACCTCATCGGCAAAGAGCCAACCGCCTAAGGCATCAGGCCGGGCTTCGATACGGATGTAACGGACAGGACCGGGGGACGGTGTGCCAGGGCCAGGCGACTGCCAACGGAAGGTATGGAGGACATCGGGCCGCGGGTCGGAAGCATGGGGCTGGTCGGTCAGGGGAGTCCACGTCTGGAGGTCGTTGCTTACGCTGACCGTGAATCGGGAGGGCAGGTAGATTTCCACCCCACGGCTCTGGAGGAAGGTCATATCGATGCTACGCAGACGTTTGGGCTTCGCAAGGTCAATAGTCAGGTCCATAGCCCCGAGGAAGCCTTGCCATCGGCCGTCGGTATTGGCCCATCCGCCCTGCCATCCGTCGGTCAGCGAGGCGGCACCTGCGGCGGGATAGAGAGAATGGAACGGGGTCTTGTAGGTGACACGTGCCCCGCGTGCCAAGTGCCGGGCTCGGGAGGTATAGGCAGTTCGCTGCCCCGTCTCATGGTCGAGGTCGAAGGCATGGACGCCACGGGCGCGGAGCTTGCGCGTCTCCCGTTCGGCCCATCGGCGGAAAGCCTTAGAACTGCGTGGCTCCGGTTTCAGAGCCTCGGCCAGAGCCAGGGCACGGGGCCAAAGCATGCGTTCGGCATCCTCTTCTGTGGGCACATACTCGGTCCAGAGGCAGAGGGCAAGGGAGGCGGGAGGCACGTCTTCGGAGATGAGATGACAATAGAGGCTGTCGAGAGGCAGGTAGCCGCCCATGGCACGAGGTTGGGTGGAAGGGGCATCCTGGTACTTGTCGAGGTAGCAATAACGCGCAGGGCAGTAGATGACCTGATGGCCTGACGACAGGGCCTCGCGGGCCGTGTCGGGCGAACGCCAGACCATGATGGCTACGGAGGTGTCGC
Organism: Prevotellaceae bacterium UBA4301; assembly: GCA_002395775.1. GTDB lineage: Bacteria > Bacteroidota > Bacteroidia > Bacteroidales > Bacteroidaceae > Physcousia. Next base: position 139,903 of record DGUV01000056.1, on the reverse strand, counting down.
GCAGTCCTCCCGTATAGACCTCGTCCCAGCATATCATTGTGCGACCCAGACGCCTCACAATCGCATTGAGGCGCAACATGGCATCGGACTGCTTCATGCCGCGACATCGGGGACACGTCCTCCAATGAATTCCCCCGGCTTCGTCGCCGCCCAGATGGATGAAGGGCGAGGGGAAGATGTCGCACACCTCGCGCAGCACGTCCTCCATGAACATATAGGTGGAGTCGTTACCGATACAGAAGTCGGCCGACGTATATGCCTCCCCAGTGCACGAAAGCCAGGGCAGTGCGGCGGTGACCTCCTCGGAGTGGCCGGGAAACTCTATCTCGGGGATGATGGAGACACCAAGCCCTGCAGCGTAACGGACCAGATGGCGCAACTCGTCCTGCGTATAGTAGCCACCGTAGCCCGTAGCCTTGTCGGCGTAACGGCGCTGACCGTCATTCCACCAGTCCTGCCACAGGGGGGCGGTTCGCCATGCCCCTTGATCGGTCAGTTCGGGATACTTCCTTATCTCCATGCGCCAACCTGCGGCGTCGGTGAGGTGGAGATGCAGGGCGGGAATGCCGTAGCGCGCCAGCTCATCGACCTGACGATAAAGGAACGACAGGGGCATGAAGTGGCGCGACACGTCCACCATCACGATGCCTCGTGGCAGGGAGGACGAAAAGGAATGAAGAAGAGGGAAGTGGAGAAGTGAGAAGGTGAGCAGGAACGTGAGCCAGCGTTTCATGGGAAGTGAAGGAGTGAGGAAATGAATGGGAAATCAGTCTTCGATATCTATCTGGTAGGCACGCCCGCGCACCGAACGGATATGCACATGCCCGTCGGCCTCCAGGGCCTGCTTCGTGCGGCGGACAAGGGTGTAGAGTGTCTCGCTGGCATCGGGCTTTCCGGGCCACAAGGCTTGGCACAGCGCCTGCTTAGACAATTCACGTCCGGGGGTCGACATCAACAGACCGACCAACTGTTCCTGCATCGGTGTAAGCCGAGGGAACCTGCCTTCAGACTCTGTCGCCCCGACTTTGGTCGGCACCCTCCACAGCGAAGCTCCCATGCTCAAGAACATGAGCAGGGCCATGAGGGCCGAGAGCCTTTGGTCGGACATCCACCACACTTGCCACGCACTGTAGGCGAGGTAGCCGCGCGCACGCACCGAAGACGTGATGCTGAGGGCACGGCTCTGCAGCCCCCTCGACCTGTCGTCGGCATCGCCGGCATACAGGGCCAGGCCGGCCGAAGCCCTGAGTTCGGGCTGACGTATGTGGGAGCGGAACTGCCGGATGGTGTCGGTGGAGAGCCAGTCGCGCGGCGCATCTGCCTGCGTCAGGAGCAGGGCTTCGGTCAGTTGGTTCGTAATCTCGCGCTGGGCTATCTTGTAGCTCTGCACGCTCGTCCATACGGCCAGGAGGCCGAACACAAACATCAGCATGAGGGGGTATCTGCGTTTCATAGGGTATGAAAATTATGATTCTGAACGCGAAGATACACAAAAGTTCCGACATACCGTCAGGATTTACATCATTTAACAAACATGCCCCATGCGACCCGTCACGGGCAGCATGGGGCTGGCTCGAGCATTCCTTATTTAACTAAAACCTAAATGTATGCAATATTAACCTTATTCCATCCATCGGTCAGCCCTACGCACCATGCGGCGCAGACGACGCTCGGCTCGGCGCACCATGCGCTTGCCCTGGCGGACGGTCATCTTAGCGCCAGGGATGCCAAGGACACTACCCTTGAAGGGGTTCACCCTAATCTTGCCGGCGGTGATGCTATTGCCATTGGGCAGCGTCAGCGTGACATGGTCGGGGTCGACCCTACTGACCTTAAGGTCTTTAAGGTCCTTAGAGTCTTTAAGGTCCTTAGTGACGGTGGCGCGGTAGGTCGCAGGGCTTTGGGGCACAGCGGGCTGGACATCGAGGGCCATCACTGCCTCGGCGAGGGCCTGACGCGAGGGCGAAAGCAGGTTGCCGGGCAGGTTTGGGTGACGCAGGTTTATGATGCTGTCCAGCTTCTGATACATCCCCAGGCGCACGGAGCGCGGGGCTTCGTCGGCGGCCATCTCGGCCATCTGGCGCAGGCGTTCGGCCACCTGGGCGTCGCGCTCCGAGGCATCGCCCCGGTAGGCCATAGTCAGCGCACCAAAAGTGGCTCGGAACACGTCGCTGGGCATAGAGTCACGACGGAAGATGTTCAGGTCTTCGATGGGGTGACGACGGGAGATGTTGCTGAGATATTCCTTATACATGCTGTTCACGCGGTCTAGTTCTTCCTGGTATGCCTTGCGAGCCTGTTCGTTGAAATCCACACGTTCCTGAGGGGTCATGCGTTGGAATTCTTCGGCCTTGATGTTAAACTTTAGCATGCCCGACAGTCCTTGGAGCGACTCGCGATAGTGCTCTTCAATGTCCCTCAACTCCGTATCGAGGGCGGTACGTTCCATATTGCGACGCGTCAGCAGGGTGTCGAGCATAAAGCGCAGGGGCTGCATGTCAAGGCCGGGAAGGTCAGCCACGATGCGTTGCATCTGGGCGAAGTTGGGCGACGAGGCATATAAGGGATAAAGCGAAGCCTTATATCCATCACCATCGGGATTCGGGACGATGTCGCCCATTGCCGCGGGATATAGGGGGGCCTTCCACAGGTATGTAGGTACCGTCCGCTGAACGAAGGGCCACTTGACCGTACCGCCTTCGGGGCGCAGGGTGTTAATTTTGATGAGCTCACCCACTATCCTTTGGCGCGGAACGTCTGCCTTATACCAAAGGGCATAGACGTACCTGTTCTGCGGAAAGTCCTCGTCATTGAAGTACACGTACGTGATGTTCCAGTCTTGTTGTAAGCCCAGTCCGAGCGTATGGCCCTGCTCGTCGTAGACCACCTGCACGTCGCTGGCCACTTGTCCCGCAGGCTTGTTGAGCGAACGGTAAGCGTGTTTCTGCTCGTTGAGGAAGGCCTTCCAGAGCGGTCCCAGCAGGCGCACCTCGTCGTCGAGGGGCATGTTGAAGCCGATGGTGTTGTAGATGTGGGTCCATTGTCCCGTGGCTGCGGCGCGACGTTCACTGAGATTGCGCCGCATGAATACCTTGTCATCGGCACCGAAGGCATTGATGGCGTCTATCAGGGCCTGGTACTTCGGGGTCGAAGGTTGCTGGATGTTAGGCTCCTGCGTATCAGCGTCGAAGGTGATGCGCTCTACCGATCCCGTCAGATAGCCCTCCATGTCTTCCTGATACGATAGGACGTAGTAGCGATATAAAGTGACCCCACCCCCATTCCCCTCCCGAGGGAGGGGCTTGGAATGTTCTAAAGATGATGACTTATCCCCTTGACTTTGGTCTTTGGATATTAGGGAGGCAGCAGTATTTACGCCCTCCCCTCGGGGAGGGATTGGGGAGGGGCTCTTCTCGGGAACGAAGAAGCCTCCCATCAGGTTGTTTACTGACTCTTCGGACTGTTCGTGCAGGACGAAGTGCGGCGTCTCTATATCCAAACGCCACTCACGCCCCGAGAATGCGTCGTGGAGGCGGTATTGTGTGCGCATCGCGCTATCGTCGTCCATGGCCTTATACATGTCCGTTATCAGCCTATACTTCTCGACAGGGAGCGTGAAGGACTGGTGCATTACGAGCGTAAAACGGGAATCTGAGCCCCCTTCCATCAGTCGTTCCTCGGGCATCTGCCCTTCGTTGGCCTCCAGCACCAATGCCTTGAAAGCTGCCTCGACATGGGGCTGGGCCAGCAGGCGGTGAAGGGTGAAGGATGAAGGATGAAGGATTAAAAGGAGAATGATTAGGCGTTTCATAACATATATAATTAAGAATTAAGAGTTAAGAATTTATTTAGTTACGAGTTAGGAATTACGAATTACGATTTTGGGCTTCGCACAATTATGAAATATGAATTATGAATTATGAATTAGAATTAGGACGGTTCATCGTCAGTATATTCGCGCACTAAGGCCTCGGCCATCAGGCGGTCGGCCTCCTCAATGGCCTCGTTCGTCATCTGGTCGATGGCAGCGTAGAGGTCGGCCAGTGTGGGGGCAGTGGCTGAGACCCCTTCCCCTTGCCCTCCCCGAGGGGAGGGAGATATAGCTATAGAGGAGGCTCCATTAGCCCTAGAGCCCCTCCCCTGCCCTCCCCGAGGGGCGGGGGTTGTGGATGCGGAGGACTCAGACGCCTGTCCACTAGAGGACCCACCCCCTGCCCTCCCTTGAAGGGAGGGAGAAGATTGTGTGGTCTCTGCCACCATCGATGGAACGTTGGGTACTATGCCCTCCCCTCGGGGAGGGATTGGAGAGGGGGTCTCTCTCTGGAAAACAAAGAACCCAATGACTAGTATCGCTGCAACGCTGGCGACCCAAGCCCAAGTCCTCCAGCCACCACGCCGCAGGCCTTCGCCCTCCGTCTTCTGGGCAATAGCTCCATGAGCCTTGAAGGATAAGCCCTCCCCCCCACGGGGGGAGATGGAGAGGGGCTCTTGAGGGGAGATAGAGAGGGGCTTGGGAGAGGCGGCGTGAGCCTGTAGCTTTGCCAACACACGCTCCTCGAAGTCGTCCGACAGCGCCGGCACCTTGTCTGCCCGTCGCTGTAAGGCTTCGCGCAGAAGTCTATCGTCTTGCTTGTCCATCGTCTGTTTCATAGTCGTATAAGTTTACTGAGTTTCTGTCTGATTCTTTGAAGTCTGTTGGCCAAAGGTCCTGCCGCCACGTCCATGACCTCGGCAATTTGCTGGAGCGACTGCCCGTCGTAGTAGCGCAGGTGCAGTAGCGTCCGTTCCTCAGGCCGCAGGCGGTCGATGGCCTCGTCCAGGAGCGCGAGGCGCTGGGCCTCGGTGTCTAGTTCCTCTAGTTCCTCTAGATAATCTAGATTGTCTAGAATCTCTAGTTCCTCTAGTTTACGGCCTCGCACCGCGTTCATCGCGAGGTTGTAGGCGATGCGCCCTATCCATGTCCCGAAAGCCCCACGGCTCTCGTCGAACATCTCCAGGCGCTCGAAGGCCCGAACGAAGGCATCCTGCGCCACCTCCTCGGCATCCCTCACGTCGGGAATCGCTTGCGATACGAGCAGATGCACCCGACGGCCGTACCTCGACATCAGGTACCTGTAGCCCTCAGGCTCGCCCCTTCGGGCCGCATCTATCATTCGTTGTTCCAGCTCTTCCATATCGGTGTCTTTCTACCTTTATATACACACCCTATGGAAGAATATGTCGGTCATTCGACAAAAAAATAAAGAAGAAAGTGAAATTTTCCATCCTTCGTACGGTAAGTCCTAATGCTTCGGCTTCTTGTTCATGCGCCATGTGAGGTGCAGAAGCCCGTAGGATGGTATGACATTGTAGTAAGTTTCGGTACGTCCCTGCGCATTGATGGTGCGACGAACATTGGAGAGTTGGCCTAGAAGGTCGAAGGCATCAATGGCCAAGAGCAGGTTTCCCTTGAGGAAACGACGGGTGAGTCGGGCGTTCCAGACTAGTTCGTTGGTGTTCATCGTCTGCTCGCTGTAACCACGACGACTGTACATCGTAAGGTCGGTAGATAGTTGCAACTTCCACGGTAGATCTATCTGTGCCGTCACACCATAGTCAAAATCAACGACGTTCAACGTAGTGAAATCGGCTCGCTCACTGGTGCTTCGCTGGTAATGGACATCAGCTTTGGCCCCGAAGTCCATCTTGTCGGAGGGTCGCCATGAGAGGGACAGCTCGTCATTGATACTGTGTGAGGCCACAACAGACCTTTGGGGCAGGCTCTGTCCCGCTATGCCTATGAGGTCGACGCTATGCCGATAGTCGTGCGAGGTCTGGTGGTTGAGGCGCAGCTTCTCGGAACGTTCGAGAGGAACATTAATACCAAGGCTGAGGTTTGTCCCCCAGTTCCCGTTGATGTTCTCTGGGCGCACAGTCTGCACGCCCGTAGCCTTGTCGTAGAGCACCGCAGTAGCCAGGGCATTCTGCGTTAGGTCCATGCTGCCGGACACATTGAACAGCGTGCGACGAAACTTCTGACTAAAGCGCCCATATATCGAATGGTTGCGCGAGGGGCGCAGTGACGTGTTGCCACAAGAGACATAGAGAGGGTTGCTGTTGTTGTATATGTTCAGCAGGTTACGCAAAGGGGGATGGCTGACCGAAGTCGTATAGGAGGCGTCCAATGATCGGCCGACTCGGTCGTAAGAGTGATAGACATCGACGGTTGCCGACAGGTCGACAGTGTGGCGATGCTGTATCGTGTCGGCCTGAGCGCCCTGCCAATAGTCCATCGTCTCCCTGCGCATGGGCAAGGAAAGTATGCCGCTTAGGAGGAGAAGCTTATCGGTGGAATCGTTGTAATTCACATACATATAGTTCAGCTCCGGCCTATTGACGGTGGTGGTATTGTGCTGGCGATAGCTGTTCTCCGAGTCGAGCGTAGAGAGGTATTCCTGGGTCGACGGCAGCGTGCCGAGTGGATGATGGTCGAACGCCGACCAGTCCTTCAGCTGGTTGAGCAAGTAGAGTAGCTTGTCGTCCTTATTATCCTGACGGTCGTAATCATGCGTGATGGACAGCTGATGGTGACGGTCATGGGTAAGCGCGAACATGACGTTGGGCCGTAGTGACAGTTGACTTGAACGCTCGTCATCAGGACGATAGCGGTTACGGCGGTCGACGTTGCCGGTTTGAGGATATTCGAGTAGGTAGTGCTCGTAAGAATCTTCGTGGCGAAACCTCTGGTCATAGTTGCCACGAAGTGAGAAGGATATCATGTCGTTGTGGGCAGGAGAGGTGGTGAAGAACAGGTGGCTACCCCAACCTGTGTAATGGCCTTTGCCCCGCATGCGCGAGACGGTGCGGTTCAAGGCATGGCGGAGTAGAAGGTCACCTGCCGAGGGAGAGGCCAGGCTATCCATCCATGCTTTGCCCCAACCCTCTGCAACGTCCTGAGCCAAGGTTGCAGAGGCCGACTCGGAACGACTGCGCCATCGTGTGTATTGGACATAGGGAGAGAGCTCGAAGGTCATACCCTTCAGGGTGTTCCACAAGGTCTCTGAACGGCGATAGCGCAGACTATGGTTCGACGATACATCAAGGTTGTGGCTCCGTTGTTGGGAGAATGAACGACCAAAGGTATTGCCACCGGTGAGAAAGGTCTCGGAGGCTGCGTGCTGAGCGTTATTACTGTCGGACAGCTTTCCCGTAGCGCTGCCTTCGTATCGTAAGGCCTCTCCCTTCTCAATCATACCGTTTCCTGACACCATGTATGTGGACATCAGGCCCTGTTGCTGCATGAGTGGCGACCAATCTCCCTGCTGACCAGGGGGACGAAAATCGGTCAGATTATTGGCATTGGCAAATAAGACGAAGCGCGAACGATTACTGTATCGCATGGCATAGGCGCGAGCCAAGAAGGGCGGTGCCTCGGCGCCTGACTTGAAATTGCCATGACCATGGAAGCGCATGCCCATGCCTCCTTCGACGCTAGCCAACCACGATTGGTTGTAATCGCGCTTGAGACGAATGTTCATCACCAGTTCCTTGGAGGTGGTTTGTTCACGAAGGGTACCCTTTACGTTCTCGGGCGTGCGTTCGAAGTTTTGTATGCTCTGCACCATGAAGGCTGGCATGTTCTCGAGCAAGAGTTCGCGGTCTTTGTCGAAGAAGTCCTTACCATTCAAGAGCAAGGCCTCCACCTTTCGCCCATTGACCCATATCTCTCCGCCGCTTTTCATCTCAACTCCAGGCAGTTTCTTTATAAGGGCATCGAGCATAGACCCTTCGGCCATGGCGAAAGCGTCAGCATCGTAAGTCAGCGTGTCCCCATCCATGTAGAACTTTAGCTTAGTAGGCCGGACAAGCACCTCATGCATCTCCACCGTTTCATCCCCAGTCATCGGCCGGCGACGTTGCAGGTAAACGGTCTTCAACTCGCGGTATGTCTCGCGCCGATACAAGCGAGGTATGTCCACATCGATATATCGACGGTAGTACCCGTCCGCATCGATGCGAACCAAATAATGGCCCGCTTGAGAGATATCGAAGGAAAGAAAGGACTCGCGTTTATCGCCGTATGAATAGGTTTCGACATGGACTGTGTCGGCCATCGTGCTATCCTTGGCCCACAAGAGCACGGCCTTCAGGCTATCGACCCCCTCATGTGAAATGTGATCACCTACACGCATATAGAGGCCAAGGCTTAGTTTCTTCGCCTTCGTGGTATCCGACTTGGCAAGCGAAAGGCCAGTCCTCGCCTCCGCCCTTGCTATAAGCATCAGGGCACAAAGGAATATCGTGAACAATTTATTCACAGGAAGATTCAGCGTTATAAATATAAATATATAACGCCAAGGTCAGGCAAATATTGCACTTTGCCTATAATTTACGCACTAAGATATGGAATATGTTGCTTAAGCAAAATACTATTTTCGTAAAGGAAAGACTGCAAGGCGTTGACCGTCATCAACTAATGGCTGACCAGTCGACACTATGGCGATTGAGGTCGGACAGTGCCTGCCACATGGCCTGATGTTCGGGACGGTCGTACTTCGGGTCGCTATCGAGGACGCGCGAAGCTACGTCGCGCGCCAACTGAACAATCTGGCCGTCGCGCGCCAGGTTGGCAATGTGCAGGTCGAAGGGGATACCGCTTTGCTGCGTTCCCTCCAGGTCGCCAGGGCCGCGAAGCTTCATGTCTTCCTCGGCAATCTCGAAGCCGTCGTTCGTCTCCGTCATAATCTGTATGCGCCGACGAGTGTCCTGTGAGAGCTTAAAGCTAGTGACAAGGATGCAATACGACTGATCGGCACCGCGCCCTACCCTACCTCGCAGCTGATGCAACTGTGCCAGACCAAATCGCTCGGCATTCATGATGGCCATGACCGAAGCATTAGGAACGTTGACGCCAACCTCGATGACAGTCGTAGCCATCAGTATCTGTGTCTCGCCCGAAACAAAGCGACTCATCTCGCAATCCTTATCCACTTGTTTCATCTTGCCATGCACCATGCTGATGCGGAGGTCGGGGAATGCCTCGCAAAACTCCCGATAGCCCTCCTCCAAGTTTTGGAGGTCCATCTTCTCACTCTCCTTGATTAAGGGGTAAACGATATAAGCCTGCCGCCCCAAGGATATCTGCTGGCGCAGGCCACTATAGAGCTCTTGGCGACGATTCTCGTAATGATGAATGGTCATGATGGGCTTCCTGCCGGGCGGAAGTTGGTCGATTACGCTCACATCGAGGTCACCATACACCGTCATCGCCAGGGTTCTGGGAATGGGTGTCGCGGTCATGACCAGCACATGGGGTGGAGTCTGATTCTTCGACCATAGTTTGGCTCGCTGGGCAACACCGAAGCGATGCTGCTCGTCGATTACGACCATGCCGAGGTTACGGAATAAGACGTTGTCCTCAATGATAGCATGAGTGCCGATGAGGATATGCACCTCGCCGGTTTTAAGTCCGGAGAGTATAGCCTCACGGCGCTTGCCTTTGACGCTGGAGGTCAGGAGCTCGACGCGGATAGGCATGTCGCCCAGGAAGCGACGGTAGGTATCAAGGTGCTGCTCGGCCAGTATCTCGGTGGGGGCCATGATACAGGCTTGGAAGCCGTTGTCCAGAGCGATGAGCTGCGACATCAAGGCAACCAGCGTCTTACCGCTACCGACATCGCCCTGCAAGAGGCGGTTCATCTGCCTACCCTTTCGCATATCCTCGCGTATCTCACGTATGACACGTTTCTGGGCATCCGTTAGGGGGAAAGGCAAGTGATGGTCATAGAAGTCATGGAACAAGGCCCCGACCTTGGCAAACACATGTCCGACATATCGACGGCTACGCTCGCGACTATACCTTAATATATTTAATTGGATGAAGAACAACTCCTCGAACTTCAGACGGAAACTGGCCCGACTAAGCTGTTCGGCCGACTGGGGATAATGCATGGCACGGATGGCCTCGTCACGCGGCATGAGCCCAAGTTCGCGCACCAGATAATCAGGGAGCGTCTCAGGCAAAGGGTCGTGGATGACGCGGAAGACCGTAGCCACCCACTGCTCCACCATGCGGGTGTTGATGCCACGCTTCTGTACCTTTTCGGGCACACTGTAATAGGGCCGAAGACCTGCGCCCGATAGGTTGAAACGCTCAAGTGGTTCGATTTCGGGGTGAGTGATGCTGAAACGGTCGCGAAAGAGCATGGGCTTGCCAAAGACAACATAGTCCGTCAGCACCTTGTACATGCGCTCGACATACTGCAAGCCATTGAACCACACGAGGTCGATGGTTCCATGTCCGTCGCTGAAGTGTCCGACAATGCGACGCTTCCTGCCTCCTCCCTCCACCTCAAAGCTCAGGATTTGACCCCGCAACTGCACATAGGGCATGTCGGTCGTCAGTTCGTGGGTGTAGTAGAAACGACTGCGGTCTATGTGCTTAGAGGGATAATACTGAATGAGGTCACCATAGGTTGTTATGCCCATGGCATCCTTGAGTTGCTTGGCCCTCGTCGCACCGACGTTGGCCAGATAGGTTACGGGATAGTTCAGAATGTCCGTCGGCATAGGAACTCAGCGTACATGATGTCCGTCGGCGTCGTTATCTTGATGTTCTCTCGGTTCCCGGCAACCAAGACGATATGGTGCCCAAGTTCCTCCACCACCGATGCGTCGTCGGTGAAGCCAGGCTGATAGGGTTGGCGGTAAGCTTCCCGGAGGATGTCGATACGAAACACTTGTGGTGTCTGCACAAGGCGGTAGTTCTCACGGTCCACAGTCAGGCTGTCGCCCTCGGGAAGCACCTGACGAACCGTCTCGACGACAGGAATCACGGGCACCACGGCTCCATGCGTCCATGCCTCATCGAAACATCGACATACCACCTCCTTCGAGACGAAGGGGCGCACGCCATCGTGCACTCCCACCACGCCCTCTGCCCCCTCGGGTACTAAGGCCAAGCCGTTACGAACGGAATGGAAACGCGTTTCGCCACCAACGGCCAAGCGATGGGGCACAGAGAACTGATGCTCGGCACACAATCGCTGCCAATATTCCTGCTGGCCCTCGGGGAGCACGAGAATAATGTTCGTCTCCTCGTCGGCCTCATGAAAGGCCTGCAGCGTGCGCATCAAAATAGGCACACCACCGACGGGAAGGTATTGCTTGGGCACATCTCCCCCCATCCTCAGCCCTTTACCGCCTGCGACGATGATGACGTATCTTTCCATAATTAATTATACATCATCCCCTGACGCAATTGGTCGGCAACTTCGCGACTTACCAACCGCTCGACGAGGGTGTAACCCAGTTCCATTGCTGCACCTGGACCCTTGCCCGTGATGACCTGACCGTCTTGTTCTACAAGGGCAGCGGTATAGTCTGCACCACGCAACTCCCCTTCGAAGCCGGGGTAACAAGTCGCCTTTTTGCCCTCAAGAATACCAAGGTGCCCCAGTACAAGCGGAGCTGCACAGATGGCAGCGATGGGCCGACCAGCCTTGAAGTGCTGCGTCAGTCCTTCGCGAAGGTCCTGGCAGGCGTCGAGGTTTGTGGCACCAGGCATTCCGCCAGGCAGGAACATCAGTTCGGCATCATCAAAATCTATCTCGGCCAACGTCTTGTCGGCAACTATGCCAACGCCGTGGGCACTCGTCACCACAATCTCGTCGGTGATACTCACTGTCTCTACCTGCAAACCAGCACGGCGCATGATGTCAACCGGAGCCAATGCCTCGATGTCCTCGAAGCCAGTAGCTAAAAAAGTGTAAATCATAGGAGCTTAGAATTTAATCGTTTAACCATTTATTCATAAAGAATTAGCGTAGACATTCCAAGTATCGGGCTATCGTTTCCCGAAGTCCTAAATACAAGGCATCACAGACCAGCGCATGACCTATACTGCACTCATCGACATAGGGCATACGCTCGTGCATGTAACGCAGATTCTCCAAGCTCAGGTCGTGACCCATATTAAGTCCCAGACCCAAAGCCTTGGCCCTTTCGCCTGCACGGACAAAGGGCTCGATGGCCAAAGCCCTGTCCTTGGGATAGTTGGTGGCATAGGGTTCGGTGTAGAGTTCTACGCGGTCGGCTCTCGTTTGCGCAGCCCCTTCCACCATATCCTCACGGGCATCGACGAAGATGCTCACACGGATGCCTTTCTCCTGCAGGCGATGTGTAATTTCGGCCAACTGGGCTGCGTGGGCAATGGTGTCCCATCCATGGTTGCTCGTCAGCTGGCCGGGGGCGTCGGGGACAAGGGTTACCTGAGCCGGCACCACGCCAAGCACCAAGTCCATGAACTCGGGAGACGGGTAACCTTCAATATTGAACTCCGTGGTCAACCTCGGGCGCAAGTCCAGCACATCCTGCCTGCGAATGTGACGTTCATCGGGACGGGGATGCACCGTAATGCCTTGCGCACCAAAGCGCTCACAGTCTAACGCCACCTGCAGAACATCTGGGTTATTGCCCCCCCTTGCGTTGCGCAACGTGGCTATTTTGTTTATGTTAACGCTTAATTTCGTCATAGTGAATACACTTTTTACGATAAGATACCGCAAAGTTAAGCAAAAAACCTTATCTTTGCACACAAATAAGGTAGATTAATTATGCCCAAACTGAGATTTGCCCTTTTCGGTAACCTCTACCAGCCCAAGAAGTCGGTCTTAGTCAAGAAGCTCCTGTGCGCTCTCGAGGAACATGGTGCGGAAGTGATCATCGATCGTCCCTTCCATGAATACCTGACCCAGCAGCTCATGCTCGACATCAACCCGACGTCGCTCATAGATGACGACAACTTCAGGGCTGACTATGCCGTATCCATGGGAGGCGACGGCACATTCCTGCAGACGGCAAGTCGCGTGGGCAACAAGGGCATCCCCATTCTGGGCATCAACATGGGACGCATGGGATTCCTGGCTGATGTCTCGGCCGACGAGATTGACCAAGTCGTGGACAACATCTACGAAGGCCATTTCCGTGAGGAAGAAAGGAGTGTGCTGCAAGTGGAGTTCTCCTCAGCCCCCCCTGCTGAAAAGCCCGACACCATGCCCTACCCCTTTGCACTCAACGAGGTGGCAGTCCTCAAGCGCGACAATTCATCTATGATAAGCATCCGCGTGGATGTCGATGGCGAATACCTCACAACCTACCAGGCTGACGGACTCATAATCAACACCCCTACCGGGTCAACGGGCTATGCCTTGAGTGTTGGTGGCCCAATCATGTCGCCCGAATCCCACGAACTTGGCATCACACCCGTTGCGCCTCACAGTCTCAACATGAGGCCCATCAGCCTTCCCGACCATGTCGTTGTCAACCTGACGATAGGCAGCCGCAACCACAACTTCCTGGTGGCCATCGACGGACGCAGCCAGGCCTGCACCGAAGACGTCAGGCTCACCATCCGCCGTGCTCCCTACTCCATCAGCGTACTCAAGCGGCCTGAAAGTTCCTTCTTCCGAACCTTGCGCACCAAACTCGCATGGGGCACTGACGTAAGAACCGAGAACCGATGAAGAATAGCCTGTCCATCATAAAGTGGTTCTGGGAGGTGTCAAAGGACCTTCGCTTGCAAACCATCCTCAACTCCTTTATAGGCATTGTCACCGTTGGTCTCGACTTTGCCTTTATATGGGCCACCAAACTCTGCATCGACATCGCCACCGGCCAGCCCCGACTGGCAGGCCATCTTTCCAATATCCGAGCCGACCTTTCCTCCTACAACCTGCGCTTTGCCGCCGCCATTCTCATTGGCATCATGGCCACACAGGTAGTCATCAGCTTCTCAAGGCGATGGATTTCGGCCCTGTTAGGAGTGCGCGCCCAAAACCAAATGCAACTGAAACTGTTCCGCAGGTTGCTGATCAGTGAATGGAACGGTCGGGAACTTCGTCACTCAGGCGATGTGCTCAACCGACTGGAACGTGATGCCGGCGATGTCACATCGGTCATAACCGACACCCTGCCTTCGGCCTTGAGCGTAGTGACTCGCTTCATAGGGGCATTCTTCTTCCTTTATACGATGGAACCCACCTTGGCCACGCTCATCATCATCATTGTCCCCATATTCCTTGTAGTCAGTCGGGTATATATCCGCAAGATGCGTTCCATAACCCGCGATGTTCGCGACACCGACAGCGCCATCCAAAGCATCATGCAAGAGAGCATACAGCACCGCACGTTGCTGAAGACACTCGAGCGCACCGACACCATGACCCTGAGGCTTGACAACATGCAACAGCACCTGCGCCACCAAGTGCGCCATCGCACACTCTTCTCATCCACCTCTGGGGCACTGGTCAACATCGGTTTCGCCACAGGCTACCTGCTTGCCTTCCTTTGGGGCATACGCGGCATGCATCAGGGCAACGTCACCTATGGCATGATGATTGCATTCATACAGCTCGTCGGACAAATACAAGGTCCCTTCCGTGAGATGACCAAGTTTGTGCCAGTCATCATCAGTGCCTTCACGGCAGGCGAACGCTTGATGGAGATGGAGGAAGTTCCTGTCGAGGAAGAGGGCGAACCCATCAAGTATCCCGATGGGGCAGGTCTTCGTTTCTCTAATGTCAGCTTCCGCTACAAGCCCCAAAGCCGCTACATCCTGCAAAACTTCTCCTTTGACTTCCCCCCAGGTTCTGCCACAGCCATCCTGGGTGAGACTGGAGCCGGAAAGACCACACTCATCCGCCTCATCCTGGCACTGCTCAAACCTACTGAAGGAAAAGTGGAAATGTATCCCAATGCACAATCTGTGAGCCCGCTCACTCGCTGCAACCTTGTCTATGTGCCTCAGGACAATACATTATTCTCCGGAACCATACGCGACAATCTGCTGCTCGGCAACCCTAAAGCCACCGATGAGCAGATGGAAGAAGCCTTGCGCACGGCCTGTGCCGAATTCGTTTTCTCACTTTCCGAAGGCCTCGACACATCACTGGGCGAGAACTCCACCGGACTCTCGCAGGGGCAGGCCCAACGCATCAGCATCGCTCGCGCACTGCTTCATGACGGGGGCATCCTGCTCCTTGACGAAGCCACCTCGGCCCTCGACGGCGAAACCGAATCACGGTTGCTCAAGAACCTCACCCAATGGATGCGTCCTCAGCAGACCTTGCTATTCGTCACGCACCGCCATGCTGTGTTAGAACACTGCACACAGGTGCTTCGCCTGCAGAAAATTACGAATTGACATCAGCAACCTATATTCACTGAAACATTGAACAGAATTAAAACCAAACATAAATGAAACAAAAGAACCTACTGACCATAGCAGCTACAATCCTTATCTTGGCCTTAGTAGCCGCAGTGGCGTATTTTGCTTGGCGAACCAACCAGGCCGAAGAAGACCGTCAACAGATGGAACAACTGCAACAGCTTGCCGAGATGGACAAGCTGGAGATGCAAAACGAATACGAAGAATTTGCCCGGCAGTATCAGGAATTACAGACTCAAATCAACAACGACTCGCTGACAGCCCAACTGGAGAAAGAGCAGCAGCGCGTGCAGGATTTGCTGGAAGAACTCAAACGGACGAAGGACAACGATGCGGCCGAAATCATGCGACTGAAGAAAGAACTGGCCACACTTCGCGAAATCCTGCGCCAGTACATCATACAGATTGACTCGCTCAACCACCTCAATCAGCAACTCAATCAGGAAAACCAGAACTTGCGAACCGAAAACGAGCAGGCACAGCAGCACATCACCAGCCTGACCACGGAAAAGGAGTCGCTGACCGACAAGGTGGCCATTGCCTCCCAACTCGATGCCACGGGCATCCATGCATTCGGAAAGAACAAGAAGGGCAAGGAGACCCGTAAGATTAAAGATGTAAAACGCATGCAAGTCTCCTTCAACGTAAGCCGTAATGTCACTGCCCAGACCGGAATGAAGAGCCTGTACATCCGCATCACCACACCTACGGGTGAGACACTCACGCAGGGAGGCACTTTCCCCTATGAGAACCGGACACTGGAGTATTCAATCAGAAAGGATATAGAATACACGGGCGAGGAACAGGCCGTCACCGTATATTGGGACGTAAACCAGACGTTGCTTGCCGGCACCTATCGCGCCGACATCTTTGCCGACGGCAATCGCATCGGTGGCACCACTTTCTCGTTTGAATAAAAAGCCCCTCTCTGTCTCCCCCCGTGGGGAGGAGAAGAATCATTACTCGTTAAACTTTTAAGCTGTTAAACCTTTAATCATTTATAATGGAACAAGTATTCAGTTACATCATCAGCCTTGGGGCATCGGTCATGATGCCCATCCTGTTCACCATCATCGGCCTGTGCATAGGCATGAAGTTTGGTAAGTCGCTCAAGAGTGGCCTCTACGTGGGTGTCGGTTTCGTTGGTCTGGGCATCGTCACCGCCCTGCTCACCAACAACTTCGACTCTCCCCTGAAGACCATCTCCGAACTCTATGACCTGCAACTGAAGGTCTTCGACATGGGATGGCCTGCAGCCGCTGCCGTAGCCTACGGCACTGCCGTGGGAGCGCTCATCATCCCCATCTGCCTCGGTGTCAACCTTGTCTTGCTCTTGCTGGGCTGCACACGCACGGTCAACATCGACCTCTGGAACTACTGGCACTTCGCTTTCATCGGTGCCGTGGCCTACTTCGTCATGGACCAGAGCCTGCTGTGGGGCTACTTTGCCGCCATCGTCTGCTACATCATCACGCTCGTCATGGCCGACCTTACTGCCGACCGTTTCCAACGCCACTACGACCTGGAGGGCATCTCCATTCCCCAGCCCTTCTGCCAGAGCTTCACGGTCTTCGCCGTCTGCATCAACTGGCTTCTGGACCGCATCCCTGGTTTCTCTAAACTCGACATCGATGCCGAGGGACTGAAGAAGAAGTTCGGCGTACTGGGCGAGCCCTTGGTTCTGGGTGTCATCGTGGGTGCCCTCATCGGTTGGGCTGCACAGCTCGACATCAAGAAGATACTGTTCCTGGGCGTGACCATGGGAGCCGTCATGGAGCTCATCCCCCGCATCACCTCACTCTTCATCGATGGTCTGAAGCCCATCGCCGAGAAGACACAGGAGGTGGCCAAGCGCAAGTTCAGCGGCAAGAAGGTGTACATCGGCATGTCGCCCGCCCTGGTCATCGGCCACCCGACGACGCTCGTCTGCTCCGTCATCCTCATTCCCGTCATCCTGGCCATTGCCGTAATCCTGCCTGGCAACCAGTTCCTGCCCCTGGCATCGCTGGCCGGCATGTTCTATCTCTTCCCCCTCATCCTGCCCTACACCAAGGGTAACGTCGTCAAGAGTCTTATCATCGGACTTGTTGCGCTCATCGTAGGTCTCTATTTCGTAACCGATATGGCTTCGGCCTTCACGCTGGCAGCCAACGAGGTGTACAAGACCGACCCCACGGCCTCGGCTGCCAAGATTCCCGAAGGCTTCGAAGGCGGTACCCTCGACTTTGCCTCTTCGCTCTTTGGCTACGTCATCTATGCCTGTGTGAAGTACCTGCGCTGGATAGGCATGGGCGTGCTCACGCTCATCACACTGGCCATGCTCGCATGGAATCGCATGCGCATCATTCGCGACGAGAAAAACACCAAATCTGAAAACAACTAAACAACTAAACAATATGAAAAAGTTATTCCTTTTAGCTGCATTGGCCGTTGCATCGATGGCAAATGCACAGCAGGATGTCAAGTTCCAGACTGCCTGCCACCCCGAAGATGTAAAAGGCTACGACACGAAGACCCTGCGCGAACGTTTCGTTATGGAGAAGGTGATGGAAGCCGACAAGATTCACCTCACCTATTCGCACTACGACCGCTTCATCTTCGGCGGTGCCATGCCCGTCACCAAGGACCTGAAACTGGAGAACTTCCTGGAACTGGGACTCGATGTTGACCCGGGTATCAAGGAGAAGTATTTCCTTTACAACCGCGAACTGGGTGTCGTAAACTGCGGCGAAGGTGATGGTTGGGTTATCGTCGACGGCAAGGAGTATGCCCTCTCACCCAAGGAAGCGCTGTACATCGGTCGTGGTCACATCGGCAAGGACAAGGACGTGAACAAGGAAGTGCTGTTCCGTTCGAAGGATGCCTCCAAGCCAGCCAAGTTCTACCTCAACAGTGCCACCGCTCACCAGCACTACAAGACCCAGTGGATTACCCTCGACGGCCGCAAGGGTTCGCTGAAGGCTGCCGTATGGGGCCCCGTAGGTTCACTGGAAGAGTGCAACAACCGCACCGTCTATAAGCTCATCGTCAACGACGTGCTTGAGGAAGGTCCCTGCCAGCTGCAACTTGGCCTGACCCAGCTCAACCCCGGTGCTGCCTGGAACACCATGCCTCCTCACACCCACGGTCGTCGCATCGAGGCCTACTACTATTTCAACCTGCCTCAGGAACAGACCATTGCCCACATCATGGGACAACCGGAGGAAAGTCGCGTAGTCTGGTTGCACAACGAGCAGGCCATCATGTCGCCCGAATGGAGCATCCACGCTGCTGCCGGCACCTACTACTACACCTTCATCTGGGGCATGG
>DGUV01000056.1:55743-121332 GCA_002395775.1 Prevotellaceae bacterium UBA4301 | reverse complement strand
TGGGGTATGGCAGGCGAGAACCTCTATTACAACGACAAGGATAACATACCCGTTATTGATATCAGATAAAGAATGCTCGGCGAATCCATAGCCCTCGTCGTAGCCCTGCTCTGGACCTCGGGAGCCCTCTTTGGCGAACTGGCCAGCAAGCGGCTCGGCGCACTACCGCTCAACGTAATCCGCATGGTGCTGTCCCTACTAATGTTAGGGACAGCCCTGTGGTTTATGGTGGGTCATCCCTACCCCTATCTCGCCAATCGCCAGACGTGGATCTGGATGATGCTGAGCGGACTCATGGGATTCGGCTTCGGCGACTACTGCCTGTTCTCCAGTTATGTGCTCATCGGCAGTCGCTTCTCCCAGCTTTTCATGACCCTCGCTTCGCCTTTTGCCGCCCTGACGGCCTGGCTTCTTTTGGGCGAACGCATGTCTGCCCTGGCCACACTGGGCATGGCGATAACCATCGTGGGCATATGCATGAGCATCTTGGGCAAGGAAGAAAAGAGAAATATTGCGGGGGCATCAAGTGATTCACAAAAGGACAAAGAATCCTCCTACCTCCTACCTCTTACCCCTTACCTCCAGCATCTAACCGTCAAACTTCCGCTGAGAGGATTCATCTTCGGCATCGGAGCCGCGCTCGGTCAGGGTGTAGGCCTCGTCCTGAGCAAGGTAGGACTGGAGCATTACAGTTCGGCCGTGGCCGATGCCGCCGTCACTCCCCTGCTCATGCCCGTCGGGGGCACCATGATTCGCACCCTGGCCGGACTCGTCTGCTTCTCGTTCTTCCTCATCATCAACAGGAAAATCCATCGGTTGCGAGAGGCCGTACACGATGGGCGAGGCATGACCTATGCCCTGCTCACCACCTTCCTCGGTCCAGCCCTTGGCGTTTCGCTCAGCCTCCTGGCCTTGCAATACACCCAGGCAGGCATTGCACAAACCATCATGTCGCTCGTGCCCATCCTCATCATCTGGCCGTCGCGACTCATCTTCAAGACGCGCGTCACCACGATGGAAGTCGTGGGAGCCGTCATTGCCGTCCTCGGCGTCACCCTTTTCTTTATTTAACCGCAAATGTCTAAAGGAAAATTAGCCAAATTTGCCGACATGGCCGCCAATCCGCTGGTCATCGAGCAACCCTTCAATACAATCAAGGAAGAAACACCATTCCCGCTGAAAGGCCAATGGCACGAGGCCTTCTTCCACAACCCCAACCCCATTGTCCTGGAACTGGGCTGTGGCCGCGGTGAGTACACCGTGGGATTGGCAGGGAAATATCCAGACATGAATTTCATCGGCGTAGATATCAAGGGAGCGCGCATGTGGACAGGAGCTCAGGATACCCTGAAGGAAGGACTGCAGAACGTCGGTTTCCTTCGCACCCACATCGAGTTCATCGACCGCTTCTTTGCCCCCAACGAGGTCTCCGAGATATGGCTCACCTTCTCCGACCCACAAATGAAGAAGGCCACAAAGCGCCTCTCCAGCACCTATTTCCTCCAGCGCTATCGCCGTTTCCTCGCGGATGGCGGCCTCATCCACCTAAAGACCGACAGCAACTTCCTCTTCACCTACACCGAAGAGATGCTCCGTGCCAACCACATCACACCCGAATATGCCACACGCGACCTGTATAAGCCCCTCTCCGAGGAGGAGCCCGACATGGGCCAGGAAGCCCGCTCCATCCAGACCTACTACGAACAGATGTGGCGCGACCGCGGCATCCCCATCAAGTACCTCCGCTTCCGCCTGCCCCACGAAGGTCAGCTCATAGAGCCCGACGTCGAGATACCCCTCGATGAATACCGCTCGTATAACCGTTCGAAACGAAGCGGCAACGAGACTGGGAAGTAAAAGAAAAGATCCCAAAATCTTGCCGGTAACGGCAAAAAGTAGTACATTTGTAGTCCAATGGCAATACATTTCTTGCCGATAGACTAAGAATATGGCATACATCTCAGTAAAAGCATTTGCCCAGAAGACCGGAATTTCCGAACGTACAGCACGTAACTATTGTGCTATGGGCAAGATTGAAGGAGCGTTCTTGACAGGGAAAACATGGAACATCCCCGAAGATTCCCAGTTACCGCAACGAATAAATGCACGGAATCAAAAGGAAATGCCTCTACTTACTGCCTTGCGTGAGCAGAAAGCCATGAAGATGAGCGGGGGCATCTACCATAAGGTCCAAATCGACCTGACATATAACTCCAACCATATTGAGGGAAGCAGACTGACACACGAGCAGACACGATACATCTTTGAAACCAACACCATCGGAATGAGCACAGAGGTGGTAAATGTAGATGATATCGTGGAGACGACAAACCACTTTCGTTGCATCGACCTAATACTTGACAGGGCAAAAGAAAAGCTAACAGAACATCTCATCAAAGAACTACACGGCATACTGAAAGCCGGAACCTCTGACAGCCGGAAGGATTGGTTTGCCGTAGGTGAATACAAACGTCTGCCAAACGAGGTCGGTGGCCAAGAAACCACATTACCCGAGGAAGTACACGCAAAGATGAAAGAGTTGTTATTTGAATACAATGCCAAAAAACAAAAAGTGCTGGAGGACATCCTCGACTTTCATGTACGTTTTGAGCGCATACATCCATTTCAGGACGGCAACGGCCGTGTAGGACGACTGCTCATGTTCAAAGAATGTCTGGCCAACAACATACTCCCCTTCATCATCACCGACAATCTAAAGCTGTTCTACTACCGCGGCCTCAGCGAATGGGGGCACATCAATGGTTATCTGACCGACACATGCCTCACCGCACAAGACGAGTTCAAGACCATACTCGATTATTATCGAATAAAGAGTCGTAAGTGAGGAATACCAAAGGTCAACCGTTCGATACGTATGCACCGTCAAGCATCATAATCCTTCTTGAAATCCTATTGCCAGCTTGTAATGTATTAAATATCAATACATATTACCAAGTACAGGGGGCACAAGAAACAAGGCAGAAACAAAAATTCTGAAAACAAAAGAAAGAAAATGCCACTTAACAAATCTTAACGTGGAAAACATAGGCATTTTCCGTTTTTGGCATTTGGAGATAGCATTGAAAATGGCGAGAAAAGATATCGAATTGAAGTCATCACGTTTGTCCTTTTGTGAAAGGTTGGGACAAACTGAGCAAAAAGTGGGATTTTATATGGCATTTCACCACAATATCAAAGAAAACATAAGGCGATTTGTGATTTAATTGAAAAAAGAATCGTCTATAAAACAGAATTTAATTATCTTCGCACAAAAATTTATCCTAATATACTATCATGGCAAAATTGAATCGTATAAAGGCAGTCCTTGCTGAGCAAGAGAAAACCAGCAAGTGGTTGGCAGAACAAGTGGGCAAGTCTGCATGTACTGTCAGCAAATGGTGTAACAATGTCGTTCAACCAGACTTGAACACACTCGATAAGATAGCAAGGCTTCTTGATGTTAATGTTAAAGAACTTTTAAACGATACCGAATCAAGGATATAATCAAAGATTATTAAAATGTGATACGAAAATGTACAAAGACATAATCAACAATATTTGCAAAAATATCCATACTGGGCTTGTCGATTTTAACGAGCCACGAAGCGAAGCATCTATGCCTACACAAGCATCATCTGAGTTTATCACAAATAAGCAACAAGGAGATTGGGCAGAAGACGTCATTTTTAGAGCTATCAATGACAACTCTGATAGTATTGTTGCCGTTAGATATGGAAAGTCGGATGATTTGGTTGCTGGAGATGCAGGGTTTGAACAGTTTTTTATTGACTATCAAAATGAGTTGGATACAATTGGTAAAAGGCCTGATTTACTCCTGTTTAAAAAGAGTGATTTTGACGAACAACTTGGTTATGACATTAGTTCCCAGAAAAGTAGCGAAATAGGCGAGTATGTTTCTAAGGCCATTGCTGGTATAGAGGTTCGTTCTAGTGCTTTTTTGATTAACAAGTACACAGAAGAAGCTAATAGAGTCGTTCGTGAAAATACTAATAGAGCAATAGAGTTAAAGAGTGAGGTGTTGTCGGGTTACATCGATTTGCTGAAACAAAAGCGTCCAGAACTTATTGATTTATTGCAACAGTTAAATGAAACTTCTGTTAGGACTCTTGATTTCAGGGTAACCTCATGGCGTTCTTCGCAACGCCTGCAGGAACTATCTTTAAAACTATCAGAAATAAAGAAATGCCTAAAAAACATTCAAAAAAGGAATTCACTATCAATCACTCCCAAAGTAGAGGATCTTAAAGTAGTTCATAAGTGGATTATGACATACAATGTGCCACATTTCTATGTTCAGGTGTTCTTTGACCGCGTTTATGGCATATCTTTCAAGCATATCATGGAACTTATTTCCAATCCTGATTTAGAAGACGAAAAGTATTTCATTGAACAAGACACCAAAAATCAGAATAAGACAACTATAAAAATTCCATCTCAAGATGGAGTTTGCTTAGCACAAGTTGTAACAGAACCCAACCATCAGAGTGTACGAAAGGAATTAAACAAAGGCCGATTGCTTTTTTATGTGAAATTTGATGGTGGAGAGGCATTCTTAGATAAAGAGAATTTTGATTCATTATTTTGCTGCAATCTATGATAACTGAAAAAGAATATGTCAATAAAGTATCCATTGAACACAGGAAGAAATATGCTCAGTTTTTTACCCCTGAACTAATCTCTGACTTTATGGCATCATGGATAATAGGTGGTAAAAAGGGGGAGCTTGAAATTCTTGAACCAGCCTTTGGCTTAGGTGTGTTCAGTAGGTCTTTGTATAAACTGAACCCACAAATACGAGTCGTCGGCTATGATATAGATAAGACAATTTACGAATACGCTAACCAAAGTTTTGTGAGGCCTGAATATAATGTCAGCATTTACAATGAAAATTACATAACGGCTTCGTGGACTGACAAATTTGACGGGATTATATGTAATCCTCCATATCTCAAATTTCACGACTATGACAATTCTACCCTTATACCCATTGTTAACAGCAAATTGCACACACGACTAAACGGGTTTACCAATATTTATACGTTGTTTCTTCTTAAATCAATTTATCAGATGAAAGAAGGTGCTAGAATGGCGTATATTATTCCCTCCGAATTTTTAAATTCAGATTATGGCGTTGAGGTGAAACGTACGCTTATACAGAGTGGCGTATTAAAGCATGTTATCATAGTCGATTTCACACAATGTGCTTTTGATGATGCATTAACAACGGCATGTATTCTACTTTGCGAGAAAGATGCCAGTTCTGATACTATTAATTTTTCTAACATCAGAAATATCAATGAGCTGCATTCTTCAATGGATGTATATAAGACCTATGCTTCCCATCAACTGAATCCTGAGGTGAAATGGAAACAATATTATGAGGATAAAAGGTCTTCCCAATATAACAATTTAGTTCCGTTCTCAACATTTGCCAAAGTCTCACGAGGAATAGCAACAGGAGCAAATGATTATTTCACTTTTAAGGCATCAAAAATCGACTCGTTTAACATTCCAGAATCAAATTTCCGCAGATGTATATGTCATGCCACGGATGTAAAAACTCAGATTTTCACAGAGAATGATTTTGAGAGTCTTGTAAATGACAATAAATCCGTTTTTCTGTTTAACGGACGCATTGACGAGAATGAGCCCCATGTAAAAAAATACATTCGTAGGGGCGAAGAGATAGGTGTTGACAAGAGATACCTAACGGCAAGCCGCAACCCTTGGTATGCACTCGAAAACAGGCCGCCATCACCAATTTGGGTATCGGTGTTCAATAGAAATGGATTACGTTTCGTCCGCAATAAGGCAGGAGTCTATAATTTAACAACTTTCCATTGTGTTTATAATACAGGGGTAATAGATACGGACATATTATTTGCGTATCTTGTTACGAATGTTGCAAAAGAAATATTCTTAGATAATTCTCGCCAATACGGTAATGGCTTGGTTAAATTCGAGCCCAATGACTTGAATAAAGGTAATGTTGTAGATTTAAGAGGGCTGACAACTGAAGAAAAAGCATTTATACTAAGAGCTTCTAATGCATTGCATCATTATGATAGTCTTAACGCACAAGCAATTTCTATCTTAGACGACTTCTTCAGGGCTAAATATACAAGTGGGGTAACTAATTTAATTAGTTATTCCGATAGACTTGAAAGAATTGTTGCAGAGAAAATCGTTGCAAGAGAAATGAAAGTGAGAAACAACAGAATAAAACAGCTTAATTTCCTTGACATTTTCGACCAATACGGATATGACCCGATTACCCAAAATGACATGGTATGTGAGGACGATGTTGTTGAATACAAGACTGTTCCATGCCATCTACATCTGCCGATAGATATTTCTAAGAATCTCCTCATCTGCATTGTCAAGAAGGATAATTGGGAACAGTATCTTGATGGGTCGGCAAAAATCTACTATACAGGTAAAAGGTTCCCAACTACAGTTGCACTCAATAAGCTCTATTATTTCATGCCTTATCTATCAGGCAAGGGCATTCGTGATCTTTATTACATCAAGATTGCTCGCCTCGGATACCGTAAAGAGGGTCAGGATGATGAGGATAAGAATGACCTCCGTCTCGTTTTTGAGATAGAACGTATTGGCCAGTTATTCGCTAATTACAAAAAAGTAAAGCTTGAAATTTGGCGCACATTTACTGATACCAATATGGAAAAAGTTCTCCAAATTGTTGAGAATACCGATTAATAATCTTATCAAGATTAATAAATAAAAGAAAAGCAAACCCACTGACTTTCAGCAGTTATGCCAAAGGTCAGTGGGTTAATTGTTCCCAAATAAACACACCTTTGCATCATAGGCGACGAAGATGTTTTATAGCTGCCGGCGTGGCGAAGAGAGAAAGAGTGAATGCAAGTTTTATTGACAGAGATGTTTGCTTTTTCGCTCTTTTAATCGTATCTTTGTACAGGAAATAAGAAACGAGTCTATAAAGATGGAGAAGTCTGACATTACGCTTAAGGCTGATGACGTGCCCAAGAAGTATGCCGTCTGCTACAATCACGAGTGCCCAAGGGCTGGGGAGTGCCTGCATCACCTGTGCTACACGGTGCTGCCCAAGGGGGAGGACGTGAGGCTGTGCGTGCTGCCGCAGGCCTGGCAGGGCAATGAGTGCAGGCAGTTTGCCAAGGCACAGCCCGTGCGATTGGCATGGGGTATGAGTCGTCTGTTCCACGACGTGCCCAAGTGGCAAGCCACTGTCATACGCCACGAACTGATGCAACTGTTCAGTTCTGAAAGGACATACTTCCGTTATCGCCGCGGCGAGTTCCTCATCACTCCCGGACTACAGAGCCGCGTGGCCGACATCTTCCGCAAGTATGGCTACACGACTGAGCGACAATATGACCAGACGAAACTGGCATTCTACTTCGATGTGCCCGGATTTGGGTCTTACCATGCCTATACAAGCAAACGTACAAACAAGAAACTTCGTGAACATCAATAGGGAGTCACGCCGACTGCCATACTATGGCAGTGATGGGTGCCATATTGTGGCAGAGGTCACTGCCATACTATGGCAGAAGCGAGTGCCACAGTATGGCAGTCCACGAAGATATTAACCCTTTAACCTGTTCGCTCGGCCCGAAGGGACGCTTTCACCGAGCGAAGCGAATGAAAGAACCCGTTAAACTTTTAAACTTTTATATGGAACTATACCCCAAACTGATAATGGATGCACTGGCCACAGTGCGATACCCGGGAACGGGACGGAATGTGGTGGAGATGGAGATGGTGGAGGACGACCTGCGCATCAGTGGTATGCACGTGGAGTTCTCCCTGATATTCGACAAGCCGACGAATCCTTTCCTGAAGAGCATCGTGAAGGCGTGCGAAGCGGCCATACATGCATACGTGTCGAAAGACGTGACGGTGGAGATACGGACCAAGACCTTGCAGGCTCCGCGTCCGGAACTGCCCGACCTGCTGCCGGGCGTGCGGAACATCATTGCCGTATCGAGCGGCAAGGGGGGCGTGGGCAAATCGACCGTTGCGGCCAACCTGGCCGTATCACTGGCCCGACTGGGCCATCGGGTGGGCTTGCTCGACTGCGACATATTCGGTCCTTCGATGCCTAAGATGTTCCAAATAGAAGATGCCCGTCCTTACAGCGAACGCATAGAAGGGCGCGACCTCATTATCCCAGTAGAACAATATGGCGTGAAGATGCTGTCGATAGGTTTCTTTGTCTCGCCCGAACAGGCCACGCTGTGGCGCGGAGGCATGGCCTCGAATGCCCTGAAGCAACTGATTGGCGATGCGGCATGGGGCGACCTCGACTACTTCATACTGGACACGCCTCCGGGCACATCGGACATCCACCTGACACTGGTGCAGACGCTGCCCATCACTGGGGCGGTCATCGTATCGACACCTCAGCAGGTGGCTCTGGCTGACGCGCGGAAGGGCATCAACATGTACCAGAACGAGAAGGTGGGCGTGCCCATACTGGGACTGGTGGAGAACATGGCTTGGTTCACGCCTGCCCAGCATCCCGAGGAGAAGTACTATCTGTTCGGCAAGGAGGGGGTCAAGCAGTTGGCCGAGGAAATGAACGTGCCCCTGCTGGGCCAGATACCCGTGGTTCAGGACATCTGCGAGGGAGGCGACACGGGCGAGCCTGCTGCCTTGCATCCCGAGACGCCTCAGGGACAAGCCTTCCTGCAACTGGCCGCCCGCGTGGTGACGCAGACTGACAAGCGAAACCAGGAATTGCCCAAGACCACGATTGTGGGGGTGAATAATTAAGAGCCCCTCTCCCCTCTCCCCTATCCCTCCCCCCGTGATGGGGAGGGAGTTTTTATGGGGCTAAGGACTAAAGACTAAAGGCAAAAGGCAAAAGGCAAAAGACTAAAGACTAAAGACTAAAGACTAAAGAGATATAAAAGACAAAGCCGAGCAACATAATTGCTCGGCTTTATTGTAAAATGTACATTATCTATTGCTTAAATGATTACCCTCGTCCATCCGTGGATATCGGGCTCTAGGCCATATTGGATGGCGATGAGCTTATTGTAGAGCTTCGTGCTGACGGGGCCGGGCTTGCCATCCTTGCTGAAGACATAGCTGTGGCCGGTCTCGGGGTCGTCGATGCGCTCGATGGGCGAGATGACGGCGGCGGTTCCGCAGGCACCTGCTTCCTCAAAGGTTGAGAGCTCTTCCAGGGGTATCTGACGGCGCTCCACCTTCAGGCCAAGGTCTTCGGCCAGCTGCATGAGGCTCTTGTTCGTCACCGAAGGCAGAATGCTGCTGCTCTTCGGGGTGACGTAGGTGTTGTCCTTGATACCGAAGAAGTTGGCTGCACCACACTCGTCGATGTACTTCTTTTCCTTGGCATCGAGATAGAACTCACACGAATAACCCTGCTCATGTGCCCACTGGTTGGCGCGCAAGGAGGCTGCGTAGTTGCCGCCCACCTTGTAGCAACCCGTGCCGAGGGGTGCCGAACGGTCGTAGGCGCGGGTGATGACGTAGGGATTGGTGGCAAAGCCGCCTTTGAAATAAGGACCCACGGGGGTGACGAAGATGACAAACAGATACTCCTCGCTGGGATGAACGCCCACCTGAGCACTGGTGCCGATGAGCAGCGGACGGATGTAGAGCGTGGCTCCGCTCTCGTAGGGAGGAATGAAGCGTTCGTTCAGCTTGACGACACGGTCAATCATGGCGTTGAACATCTCAGTCGGCACCTCGGGCATCACCAGTCCGCGGCATGTGGCCTGCATGCGGGCGGCATTCTCGTCGGTGCGGAACACGCGCACATGGCCGTCGGGACAGCGATAGGCCTTCATGCCTTCGAAGGCTTCCTGACCATAGTGGAGGCAGACAGCCGCCATGTGGAGGGGGATGGTCTCTTCCGAGCATACTTCCACTTCGCCCCACTTACCGTCGCGGTAATAGCAGCGCACGTTGTAGTCAGTCCGCATGTAACCAAAGGAAAGGTTTTTCCAGTCAATCTCTTTCATAATCTTTTTACCCATTTACTAAGACGCGACAAAGTTAATCATTTAATTTGACATAAGAAACAATTAGTTACAGAAATCTTTGTCCCGGGAAGACGACTTCGTGTCAAATGGCCGAGGGAAAAGGCATAGGCGTTTGCGACCAAACACAAGGACGCCCGCAAGCCTGAGGGCAGGTGCGGGCATCCGAGAGAGAGGGGACGATAAGAGACGATGCAGGAGCTATCGCAGCGTGGCCGTGTTCACGGCATTGGCATCGTAGGTGATGTGGAAGTTGACGGTGGCGGTGGCTGTCTCGCCGCTGTCATTCTTGTAGATGAGCACAAGCTGGGCAGTGAGCGCGTCGCCGGATGCGCTCGTGGGATGGCACGATATGACGAACTTCGCAGCATTCTTGTCGAACCAGACGGCAGCCTTCGACGTCTGGCTCCAGCTTTCGGGATATCCGTCGGCCTCGAACCAGTAGCCCAGTTCCCCATTTGCATCGTTAGTGCCGTACGATGTGCAGGCCGTGCCATCGGCTTTGTACGACACCAGCTCTATCTCGCCGTTCTGCGGCTCAGCGGGTGTGCTGAGCAGTTTCGAGGCAATCTGTGCCGGCGTCAGACGGAAGGCATTGACGAGGCGGTCGCTCACAGGGATGTCGAGCGTGGTGTAGCCGTCGGGCTTCATCAGCACGTCGTAGTCGAGCGTCACGTTGCTGAGGGGTCCGGGGGCTACGGCCTTGCCCAGGATGATGTTGACGAGAGCCGTCACGTCGGCAATGGAGATGGTGCCGTCCTGATTGACGTCGCCCACGTTCACGTCGCTACTGCTACTGCCGCCGTCCTCGGGAGTCACGACGATTTGCCAGGTGACGTTGTCGTTCATGCTCCATGTGGTGCCGTCGGGACCTTCCACGCTACGTGGTATCGAAACGCGGTAGAAGGACTCATCCCCAATCTCGAATCCGTCAAGAGGTTCCATGAAATCGGTGACATCCACACCATTGCGAAGAATCTTGAGCGCATAGCCTTCCTCAACCCTGTAGTAAATGTAGCCATAGCCGGCTTGCAATTCCTCAAGATAAATCTGATAGACATTATTGGGAATAAGCTGGTAATTATCCTGAAGCCCATTAACCTTATGCGACACCAGCACGGTAGCCCCCTCGCCCACTTGCAGGAAGGAGTGGTTCTTCTCCACGGCTTGCTCCACAACCTTATAAAATTCTCCTTCCTCAGGGCCTTGGGGCTTCTCGGTGTAGCCAGCTTCGAGGTATAGCTGGCGTGTGCCGTATGGCACGGTCAGGATGACGGGGTTACTCCTATGTATGTCAGGCCAGAAAGCCCCTGTGCCACTTAACGGTTTGGGATTAGTGCCCGTGGCAATGACGGACAAGAGGTTAGTGCTCGAGAACACACCGTTACCGATGCTGGTCAGCATAGGAGGCAGGGTAATGGTCGTCAAATTACTGTTCACGTAGAATGCATAGTCACCAAGTTTGCGCAGATACTTTGGAAGCATGACGCTCGAGAGGTTGCATTTGTAAAAGGCAGAACCACCGATTTCGTCCAGCGTGGAGGGCAGGGAGACTGACTCCAGGGCAGTGCATTCCCAACATGCGTTTTTGCCCACCTTTGTCACGCCCTCGGGGATGGTGAGGCTTGTGATGCCCGCGCACCTATAGAAGGCACTCTCGCCTATTTCCTTCACATTGTAGGTCTGTCCTAGATACTCAAACGAAGCAGGAATGGTCAGCGTGCCTGTGGTATTGATGTCTATAGCCTGACCATTTGGACCTGATTCGTCACCATTAAATATCTGCACGTCATTGCCCTCAATCACCCTTGCCAGGAACTTCACACCTTCCTCGGTATAACCCCACAACTGGCCGTCCTCAACGACGCCACTTGTGAAGACAGTCTCTGTCCAACCTTTGCTGATGTAGGCATCACGAGTTCCCTGGGGAACAATGAGCTTGCAGGCAGATGTGGAGCTAAAGACATTCCCTGCCAAGCCACAAGGCTTCAGCATCTTTGCCGTAATAGTGTTCAGTGCAGTACCCTTTAATGCGAGCTGATCGATTCTAATTACTGTACTGGGAATCGTCAACTCTGTCAGGGAAGGACAATTATTAAATGCGCGACCAAAAATCACTTCCAGCCCTTCAGGCAGACTTACCGAAGCCAGATTGGTGCAACTTCGGAAGACGGAGGGTGGCAAGGCGCGTATTCCATCAGGGATTTCTGCACTGGTTATTCCTGAGCAACCTTCGAACGCACTTTGCCCAATGGATGTCACCGTACTTGGTATTATCATTTCTCCAGTAAGTCCTGTGCAACCATTGAACGCACTTGCCCCAATTGCCGTCACCGTGTAGGTCACGCCATCGTGCTCCACAGTCTCGGGGATGGGATAGGCGCCTGCAAAGTCGGTGGGGATAGCCACTGCGCCGTCGCCCAACTGCACGGTGGTGGCACCAGTGATGAGGAAAGTGGTCTCGACACCATTGACCGTCTCCGTAAAGGTCTCGCCATCTACAACCGTTGCGAAGTAGGTACGCCACGACGAATAAGCCGAGGCTTTCCCCTGCGGCACGTAGAGTTTGCAATTGGCCTTCACTATGCCCGTGAACACGCTGTCCGTGACGCTGGGGGCCGTGGTCATGCCGACGTTCACGGCCGTCAGACCAGAACATCCGGCAAAGGCGCGGTCGCCGATGGTGGTGATGGTGCTGGGCAGGGTGATGGAAGTGAGCGTACTCTGATTCTCAAAGGCTCCTTCGGCCAGGCCGGTGACTGTGTAGTTGGTGAAAGTGCCAAGGTAGTGGGTCGCACTCTCAGGAACGACAACGTCAGTAGCATCGCCATTATACCCTATTACCTCCACCGAACTATCTCCCGTGACACGATAGGTGAAGCCCATGTACTCAAACACGGTCTCGGCCACAACGCCTCCCTTGAAGACGTCCGACGTCCAACCCTTGGCAGCATAGGTTTCCTCCATGCCGTATGGAATGCGAAGCACGCAGTCGTCGGGTAGCCCAGTGAAGGTGTTGCTATGGAGGGTGGCGGGGTTCGACGAATAGTAGCTGACGGAATGCAAACTGCTACAATTTGCAAAGGCACCTTTATACAAAGTGGAAAGTCTGGAAGGCAATGTCAGTTCCTGCAGGCCTGTACAGCCAGAGAAAGCATCTGGATAGATGTTAAAAACGGTGCCAGGCAGGGTGAGAGAGGACAACCCGGTGCAATTCTGGAAGGCACTGGCAAAGATAACCTCCAAGCCAGAGGGGAGGTTCACCTTCTGCAGACCGGCAAGTCCATTGCAGGCTTCACTGGCTATCGCTTTCACATCATAATAGAAGAGACCATTCCGGACAGAAGAAGGGATGTCCAGTTCCGTGAACGACCCCAGGCCCAGGTAGTAGGGTTCCACCTTCTTGAGCTGGACATTAAAGTCATACTGACCACCATAGATTTCATAGGTCTTGGTGTAGCCGAACCAGCCGTCGCCAACGTTTTCTTCCCAAGCATGGGCATACTGACTGCCAAACAACAAGGTCAGCAGCAAGAGACAAAGATTCTTCAGTTTCATAGCGGATAGTTATTAGTTGTTAGTATTTCTCACTGCAAAATTACGGGAAAAGGCTGACGCTTGCCTTATCATTTTGTTAAAATGCTTGTCATTTCGGATGTTTATGGTACTTTTTTACTATCTTTTTACTATCTTTGTCCCAAATAAAACCCAAAGAGAGATGAAAAAACACGCGCTTGCCTTGCTGACAGTCCTGTGCCTGAGCCTTGCCGGAAGGGCCATGAATGCCGTGGATTCGCTGCTCCACGACTTTGACAAACACCCCACGGCACAAACGGCCAACCACTTCCTGGACGTGCTCTATGTGGGCGGACTGCTGAGCGAACCCATCCAACTCCGCGACAAACTGCCTGCCGACTCGCTGCGCCAGCAACTGTGGTACTGGGCAGGCGAATACTGCTACGCCATACAAGACTACGAACGCGCCATCAGCTATGCCGAACGGGCCCTGCCCCTCATACCCAAAGGCACTGACACCCGGGCCGACTGCCTCAACCTGCTCTCCATCTGCCACATACGCATCAGCGACTACGAACAGGCAGCCCACTATGCCAAACTGTGCCACGAACTGGACCTGAAGAGCGGCGATGCCGACCGCATCAGTTCGAGCCTCAACACACTGGCTGCCATCTACTTGGGCGCCAACCAACCCAAGGAGGCAGAGAAGCATGTGCTGCGAGGCATAGAACTGGCAGAAAAGGGGGACAACACGAAGCGCATGGCCGTGCTGCAGGGCATGGCATCGGAAATCTATCATGCCATGGGCAAGGACAAGGAAGCCCTGAAGTATGTGCAACGGGCCTATGAGCTGGACAGCATGGACGGCAGGGAGGAACAGGCTCGCGTGAGGCTGGCCGAGAAGGCTTCGGTGCTCATCGGCCTGCACCGATACGAAGAGGCCGAACAGGTGCTGAAGGACATCATCCCCGCCCTGCGCGAGAGCGGCAACCAGCACTCGCTGGGCATTGCCCTGAACAAGATGGGCATGGCACTGCTCTGCCAGAAACGCGAAAAAGAGGCCCTGCCCTACTATCGCGAGGCGGCCGACATCTTCTCGCAGATGGGCGACATATATAATGAGGTACACGCGCGCAGGGGACTCTACGAATCGCTCTGGCAGACCCAGCCCGACAGCGCACGCGCCGAACTGCAACGCTTCAACGACCTGAAGGACAGCATCTACTCGACCACCTCGGCCGAGAGTCTGGCCCGATACAACGCCCAGTTTGGCAACGACTGGCTGCAACTGAAGAACCACGCCCAGCGACGTGCCTACCTGTGGGCACTGGCCGGCATAGCCCTGGTGGGCATCATTGCCTTCCTGGCCATCGTCATGAACCGCCGCAGCCAGCTGCGCAACTTCCAACTCAACGAAAAGCTGCAGGCCGTGGTGGCCGAACTGAACAAAGAAAGGCAGGAGAAACTGAGAAAGGAAAGAGAAAAAGAAGAGGCAAACAAGGACAGCTTCCTCGACCAGGTGACAAGCACCATCGAGCAACTCATCACCCAAGGACAGGCCGACGTGAAACACCTGGCCTCAGCACTGGGGCTGAGCCCCTTCCGCCTGCGCCAGCAACTGTCGGCCGTCACCGAAGAACAGCCCAAGGACATGATCCGGCGCCTGCGCATCGAACGTGCCCAGCACTTGCTTGCCGAACGGCGCGACCTGACCGTCCAGGAGGTGGCCTACCTGTGCGGCTATGGCGACACGGCCAACTTCTCGCGCGCCTTCAAGCAACTGACGGGCCTCACTCCGTCGGACTATCAAGCAACTGCCCGATAGCCTCGTCGGCAGCCTTGAGCTGTTTGCGACACTGCAGGATGAGCTGCTGTGCCTCGCGCAAGCGTTCGGCCATCTTGTCGATGGGCACCTCGCCCTGCTCCATCTCGCGGGCCAGGGTTTCGAGTTTCTTTATGGCTTCTTCGTAGGTCATAGTTTTCTTCTTATTAAGGGCCTTAAGGACTTTAAGGAGGTTAAGAACTTTAAGGACATTACTTTACAACTGACTTAATCTGACCCTTGGCAAGGCGGGTGACAATCTCCTGCCCTGGGGCCACCTGACTGGCATCGCGCAACAGGCGGCCATCGGCCGTGAGGGTCATCGAATAGCCTCGGGCGAGCAACAGCTGAGGGTCGAGACCCTGGAGGCGCTGCTCCATGAGCGCCAAGCGGTGGCGTTCCTGCTCCTGCCGCGAACGGGCAGAGGCCACAAGGCGCTGGGACAGCAACTGCAGGCGGGCCGATTGTCGCTCACCCACGTTGCGGAAGCCCAAGGGCAAGAGGGTGGCCAAGTGTTGCAGCCGTTGTTTGTGGAGGGCCAGCCGTTCCTGAGTGGCTCGCGTGAGTTGCTGAGCCAACTGGTCGAGCAGGGCCTCGGCCTCCGTCATGCGGTCGATGAGGAATGTGGCCACAGCCGTAGGCGTCTTCAGGTGGGTGTGGGCAACATGGTCGAGCACGGTCTCGTCGCGCTCGTGCCCAATGCCAGTGATGACGGGCAGGGGCATCTGTGCTACGCAGGCCGCCAGCGGATAGCTGTCGAAATCACTCAGGTCGCTCGTGGCTCCCCCACCTCGTATGATGACCACCACGTCCCAGTGGTCGGCCTCGTCGGCAATCTGTTGCAGGGCTTCGATGACGCTCTCCTCCACCCTCGCCCCTTGCATCAAGGCAGGAAAGAGGCGAAGGCTGAAGTGGTAGCCCCGCTCGTTGTGCTGCAACTGATTGCAAAAGTCGCCATAGCCTGCCGCATGGGCACTGCTGACCACCGCTATGCGACGCGGCACAAGCGGCAGGGCCAGTTCGGCATTGGCATGCAGAATGCCATCGGCCTCCAGCTGAGCCAGTATCTGCTTGCGCCGGCGGGCCATGTCGCCAAGGGTGTAGCTGGGGTCGATATCCACAATGTTCAGGCTGTAGCCATATTGCGGATGGAAGGTGACACTCACCTCCACCATGACCGTCAGCCCTGCACGCAGGCTCTCGCCCGTCATGGCCTGAAACTCGCGCGACAGGCGCCGATAGACATTGGCCCAGCAGTTGACGCGGGCACGGGCAAGGGTCTCGCCACGCCGTTCCTCGCGCTGCACCATCTCGCCATAGAAGTGTCCGCCTGCGCCCTCCCTGCCCTCGCTCAGTTCGCCCTGCACCCAGTAGGTGTCGGGCAACTGGTCTGCAATGGCGTCGCGCACCAGGCAATTGAGTTCGTAGAGTGTCATGGGTTCCATATTGTCCGTAAAGTTACAAAACAATTGACAATTAGCAATTGTTGAATCACAATTAATTTGTAAATTTGCTCCGAAAATCCTTATTATTAGTCATGAAAGCATTCGATACTCCACACATGCGCCTTACCATGATGGTATTGTTCGTGGCATTGGGCATCACCGCAAAAGCCACCGTAAACGTAACCACCGACCCGCGCTATGCCGCTGGCAACTGCATAGCCTTCGGGCGCAGCACCATCTCGGCCACCGAGGAAGTGAAGGAACAGGGATTCTGCTTCAGCGCCACCAATGCCACGCCCACTATCAGCGACTCACGCTCGACCCGCACTTTCGAGCACACTGGCAACATCTATGTCATGGAAGGACTGACCCCAGCCACCTGCTACTACATCAGGGCCTATGCCATCGGAAAAAGCGGCGAGGTGGGCTATGGCGAAGTGCTGCGCATCTACACCCTGCCGAAGAGTAACATCACCTATAACTTCAACAAATCGGGCGACTCCGACATCGACACACGCATCCAGGCTGCAATGGATGGGCTCATCAGTTTCTGGAACCAGACAACCAGCATCACGGGCTTCGTGCCAACGGCAAACTACAATGCGGATGTGCAAACTGCCGACTGCTCGTATGGAGGATGGATTCGATTCGGTCCTAATGCCTCATACCAAGCCACGGGAACAGCCATGCACGAAGCTCTGCACGGCATTGGTGTGGGTACGCACAGTTCGTACCAAAGCCACATGGAAACGCCCAACTCAAATGCAGGCTCATCTTATGGCCGATGGCTGGGAAAGCGAGCTAACCAAGTCGTACAATTTTGGGACAACAGCGAGACGGAATTCGTGACCGGAGGAGGCAGCCATGTGTGGGCCACAAACGGCAACAACATGACCAGCTTTACCATCAACGGAGCCCATGAAGACCAGCACACCGACCTGCAATACTACGGTTGCGGCCTGTTGGCACAAGCCATGTGCGAGGACGGCATGGTGCCCACGAGCGGAGGGTTTCTGCCCGGCTACTGCTTTCAACACAAGGACAATACCAAATACTACATCCGCAATACGGACGAAAACTATGGGCTGAACACGTCCACCTACCTCTATGCCACAGGGAGCACGCTAAAGTGGAAGCGATATGAGAGCCACGAAGCCGCAGCTGCCGACCTGGCCGCAGCCTGGTACATCGAGTTCGACCCCTCGACACAATACTACTATTTCAAGAATGCCAGCACGGGAAGATACATCTATTCCAATGGCAACAGCTTCAGCGTGAGCGGAACGGCCAAGAACAGCCAAACGCAGATTCACCTGCACCTGGGCTGGTGGGATGCCACATTCGGCAGCGGGACAGCCGCCGTCAACAAAGACACCTACTACCTGATGCACCCTGCCTCATCGGCCACCCCTGCATGCCTGACCGCAAGCACGTCGAATACCGTAAGCTCATCGTCCTACAATCCTGCCGAAGGACAAACGGCAAAACGATGGATGATTCTGACC
Organism: Prevotellaceae bacterium UBA4301; assembly: GCA_002395775.1. Lineage (GTDB taxonomy): Bacteria > Bacteroidota > Bacteroidia > Bacteroidales > Bacteroidaceae > Physcousia. The sequence continues at coordinate 103,007 of DGUV01000056.1, read as the reverse complement.
ATGGACGAAACCGGCGCGATGGACAATGCCGTGATTGAGACCCAACGGAATCAGGTGCTCGACATCATTGAGAAGGTGCGCAACATGGCCCGGACCTCGCACACCGACGACACAGGCACCGCCAATGCTACGCTGGAAACAACGCTCTCGGACATTGAGGATGCCGTGCCCACGGCCACCACATCACAACTGGCCGACTATCATGACCAGGTGATAAGCGCCTGCAAGACTTTCATGCAGAACACCACGCCTGGAGCCACAGGCTACGACATCACCTTCCTCGTTGCTTCGCCCGGTATGGAATCGGCCAACGGATGGAGTGGTACCACACCTGCGTTCGGATACTCGGCAGCAGAGTTCTATCAAAAAACATTTGACTACTACCAAACCCTCTCGTCGATGCCCACAGGACGCTACGCCATGAAGATGCAGGCCTACGAACGGCCAGGCAGCTCGGTTGACGTCTATAGCGACTATGCTTCGGGCAACGACGATAAGCCTGTGACAGCAGAAATCTACATCGGTACAGCTGCACAAAAGATAAGCGACATCAGCACGGCCGCACAAACCAGCAAACTGGGCGTGGGCACAGAGGTTGAGGTGACATACAACGGTACTGCCTACTATCTGCCCAACAACATGCAGTCGGGTGCAAACTACTTCTCAAAGAATTACTATGACAACACCGTCGAGATTGATGACTTTGGAGGAGGCACCCTGCAGTTCGGCATTCGAAACTCCACGTCGGTGGACATGGACTGGACACAGTTTGACAATCTGCGCCTCTACTACTTCGGCGGCCAGACCAGTGGACAAGACCCCGCAGCAACAGCCAACGGCTACGACATCACCAATGCCATGGCCCCTTATCTCTCAACAGCGAACCTGGACGGATGGACAAACAACGGATTCAAACTGGGCACATGGGGAACGTATGCCAACGGCGATGCTTCGCTCAGGTCCCCCTTCATCGAACAATGGGCCGAAGCAACGCCTCTCGGCGACCTAAGCGTTGAACAAACCATCCGCGAACTGCCTAACGGTAAGTACTACATCGGCGGTTCGTTCATAGCTTCGTGGCAAAGCGACCCAGGCGTCAATGTCGCCGGTGTGGTCTTCTATGCCGGAGAGCAAAGCATAGATGTGGCCACCGCCAATGGTGTGCCCGAACGCCATTCCCTGCACGTTGAAGTCACCGACGGTACACTGACCTTTGGCTACAAGACCAACAGTACCAATGCCAACTGGGTGGCATGGGACAATCTGTTCCTCATCTTCGATGGCACACAGGAGGAATACTTCGCCCTGGCAAGTGCCGACTCACCCGTTCGGGTGCCCTTGGGCAATCCGCGCATGGAGGGCGGGTCGGAGAACAACTTCTCTGGCTGGACGCTCTCTGGCGATGCGAACTGGTGGTCGCAAACAGCCATCTATGAGAACTTCAACGGCCCCTTCATGGAGAGTTGGATTAGTAGCACAGGAGCCTTGGCCAACCTGCTGGCAACACAAAGCCTCACCCTGCCCGCCGGCAACTATCAGTTGCAGGCAGCCGTAAATGCAACGCGACAAAACGACGCGTCGCTGGAAGTGAGTGGCGTCACGCTTTTCATGGACAACCAAAGCACCAGTTGCCACACCGCCAACGGCGTGCCCGAATTGTTCAACGTAATAGCTGAACTTGAAGCGGGCGACCACGAAATAGGACTCAGCGTGGAGGGCACCGATGCCAACTGGGTGGCTTGGGACAACGTCATCCTCTACTACTACGGCCCAACCACCATTGGCGACGTGAACCGCGACGGGCAGATATCGATTGCCGACGTGACGGCATTGGTCAACATCATCCTGGGGAAAGACAACACAGAGCCCTACCTCTATGACCACAAAGCTGCGGACGTGAACAGGGACCAGAACGTCAGCATTGCCGACGTGACGGCACTCGTCAACATCATCCTCGGCAAGCAATAGCCAACGGCTCGCGAGGCGATGAGCAACGACCTAATAGAGCGAAGGCCGAAACCCTTAGGGGCTTCGGCCTTCGACCTTATGTCTTAGCAGCCAAGCGCTCAGTGCTTCAGCCTGCGCTCAAAGAAGGCTTTCACATCGTCCCAGCGGTAATAGGGACCAGTGACGGGAGTCAGAGGCAGCGTCTGCTCGTGCTCGTTGAGCATGGCCTTGACGAGGATGTCGCCCGCCTTGCCTTTCTTGGGGCGATAGAACACGAGCTGGATATTCGAGGCCATGGGGAAGATGCGATAGTTGGCCCAGACGCGGTCGAGGGTGTCGATGTGGGCAGGAGCAACCTCGGGATAGCAGTCGCCCAGCTGCATCAGGGCAGCCAAGGGCATGACGCAAACCTCGTGACCAAAGCGCAGGGTAGCTCCGTGGAAGTCCTTCTGCCCGACAATGGTGTCGGCTGTCTCAAGGAAGTTGCGGAGAAGATTGTCCTGCGTGTGGGGAGCCACGCCGCTGGAGTAGTCGAGATACCAGTCGATGTTGCGGATGCGCCACTGGTCATAGAGTTCGTCCTCGGTGAAGAGGTCGTAGAGGTCGGGCGCATTGTCGTGGCTCTGCATGTTGCTGCAGATGTCAAACACGCGGCGCATGAAGGAGCCTGCATTGACACTGTCACGGACGTAAGCCTCATTGTTGAAGATGAGCTTACTGAAGCGCTCGGGCTTGGTGTACTCTTCCTTGTAGTTGAAGGGCACCTGCTGACGCTTCTCACGGTTGGCATCGCGTATCCAACGGTCGTGGGGTTCCTTATTCAGGTAATACTGGAAGGCCTCGCTCACGTCGTTGTGGATGCGCAGGCGAGGATTGAAGGCTGTCAGTTCCTCACATTCGGCCACCATCGAGAGGATGCAACGGATGACCACTGTGCTGCGGGCATCCACCTGACTGTTCTTGGCACCGAAGATTTCGGGGAAGTGTTCGGTCATGCGGCGGCCAATGCGATGGTGCTGGCGCTCGCCCACGGTGGTGAGGTCGCCCCGACGCTTGATGGTGGTCTTGTAGAACTCGTCGAGCTGCTGACGCAGGAGCTCGCCCCTGCCCGTAAGCATGCCCTCGTCGTGGGCCTTGGCAAGTACCTTCATGGCGTCAGTGTATTCCCAGTCACCAATGAGCCATCGACTGCCGTGGCGCCCATAGTGAGTCAGATAGAAAGGCTCATAGCCTTTGGGAGCTGGCGTGAGGGCCTCGGTCGGATCAACATAGGCAAGGTAGTTACTGGCCGACAGCAGTCGGTTTTCATGAATCTCTTGGCGGGCCTTCGTCCAACCTTGCTGGCCGAAAACCATTAGCGGCGACACCACAAATGCCGCCGCTAACATAGTTTTAAGCTTCATTATATTGCTTCAATTATTCTTTAATCTATACTTACCAAATGTCCTCCGGCGTCATGGGATTGTCGTAAACCTCCTTGGGACAGATTTCGATGAAGTCCATGTAGAACTGCTTCTTCTCATCGTCGAGCACGTTCTTGAAGCGCAGATAGTAAACCTGATCGGGATCCATGGTTGCCGTGACGATGATTCGGCGCGTGGTGTACTCACAGTCGCGTGCCGTCCATGCGCGGTTGGTGAGCAGGTTGTAGTAGGCCGGCCCCTTCATGAAGCCGTTGGCACGCATCTTCTTGTCCACCTCGGCATTGTAGTCGTCGTCGCCCACTACGTCTTCTTCCCAGCCTACGATGCTGGGCAGGTCACCAGCCGCCGTATGGCGATAGAGGCCACCCATGCGCAGGTCAAGGGGAATGCCCTGAGCCGGCAGGTTCTCCTTGTTCGTTCCGAAATAGACCTGACACATACTGCGCACACTGGAACCAGCACCCACAAGGTAACGAATCTCATAGGTGGTGCGGCGCGGAACAGGCGGCAGACGGAAGGTGAGTTCGTACTTACCGATGACGTTCAGTTCGTCGCCCTGGTAGTTGGCCCAGTTGGAACCGCGGCCCGACAGATAGTTGAACATACTCTCCGAACCGATTTCCACATCATCGAGGTAGGCGTATTGCTCATTGGTGGGGATGTAGATGTGCTTGGTCTGCTGCGTACCGATGAGGTCAGGACGGATGTCGTTGTTCATGAACTCGGGGAAGATGCTGGTGATGTCGAAACGCATGCGCGAACGCAGGAAGTTGTCGCGAGTGTCGTCGTCATAGGCCAGAATGCGATTGATGGGATAGATGATGCCATTGACGAAGGTGTTCTTGTCCATGTCCGCGGGTATGGTGATGGCCACGCCCTCCTTGTCAGGGTCACAGCCGTTCTCCTTGTAGTTGCCATGGCGGCCGTTGTTCAGGTTGGGGAAACGGTTGAGATAGAATCCCTCCGGTCCGCTGGGACCTGCTTCATAAATCTTGAGCAGGCGACGCTTGCCCATAGTGGTATAGATTTCCCAAACGGGAATGGTATAGGTCGTAGGTGTTGCCCAGTACCAACCCTTCTCGGTGAAGTGGATGGTCAGTTTGTTCTTGGTTAGGTACATGGGCAGGATGTGATAGGTGATGAACTGGTTGAGGGCATTGTCTTCGCTTGTGTAGTTCTCATCATCCGTGGCTCCCGGGCAGAGGTTCTGCTGCTGGATGTAGTTGCGGACGTCTTGTATGGTGATGTCCTTGGGGGCCTTGCCGATGACCGACTGCCACAGTTCGTCGGGCTCGGCGAAGATGGTGTAGCCATACTTGCGGTGGGGAGGTGTGGTACTGGGGTAGTTCTCCGTGGGAACGCCCGATACGGTGTGCGGGAGGGCTTCACTCTCGCTTTCATACAGGTCCTCATAAATCTCGTCTCGTTCCTTGGTAAGCGTGTCCAGCAATCCGCAGGCTTGCAGCAGTTTGGCTGTCACGAGGTAGCCTTCCTCTTGGCGGTCAATCATGGTGTGGAAGATGTCACCAAGGGTTTCGTTGCTGGGAGCAATGACGCTGTGCATACCATGGATGTAGCCATTGATGGCTGGGATGTCGTGATTGGTGAGTGAAACCAAACAGGAACCATTGATATAGATACTGTCGGGGTTCGTACCATAGTGAACCGAGAGCTTACGCTCGTTCATATTTGGCAGGCCGAACGGATCATTATCGTTGGGGAAGGTGGATGTCTGATAGGCCACCACGTCGTCGCCACCGTCTATGACACTGTTGAAGGCTATCACCTTCTGAATGGAGTCGAGTTTAACGGGGTCGGTGAAGGCATCCCACGAGGGAGCCGAGATGACACCATGGGCAGCCAGCGTGTCGAGATAGTCCTGGATGGCCTTGTTGTCGGGGGCAAACACGGTATAGTTGCCTCGAGCCGAAAGCAACTGCCTGAGCGTGCTCTCAGAACGTTTGCTCACGTGCACCTCGCCAAGGATTCTCAGGTACTCACTGTAATTGTCATGCTTCTCAAGGTAACTGGTGATGGTTTCCTCCGTAAAGGTATAGCGGTTCGACTCATCAATGTTCTCCGTACAGGAAGCCATCAGCAGGAGCGAAGCGCCAAAGGCGGCAAGAAATTTCTTCATGTTCTTCACATTTTTCGGTATTTGGCCACAAATATAGTCATTTATGACTAAAGCACAAAAAAAAAGTGTGGATTTCTCCACACTTTTTTCTTATAGTCTTAAGGTTATTAACCCAAGAAGCTAAGCAGGATACCTGCAGCAACAGCCGAACCGATGACGCCTGCCACATTGGGACCCATGGCGTGCATAAGCAGGAAGTTGTGCTTGTCGGCTTCCTGACCCACGGTCTGGCTGACGCGGGCAGCCATGGGCACAGCGCTGACGCCTGCCGAACCGATGAGCGGGTTAATCTTCTTCTTCAAGAACAGGTTCATCAGCTTGGCCAGCAACACACCACCTGCAGTGCCCACGCCGAAGGCAACGATGCCCACGCACAGGATGCTGATGGTGCGGAAGTTGAGGAATGCCTCAGCAGTAGCCGTAGCACCCACTGTTGTGCCGAGGAAGATGACCACAATGTTGTTCAACTCGTTCTGAGCGGCCTTTGAGAGGCGCTCCACCACCCCACTCTCCTTCATCAGGTTGCCCAGCATGAGGCAGCCGATGAGCGTGGCAGCAGAGGGAAGTATCAGCGATACGACAATGGCCACAATGATGGGGAACAGGATTTTCTCCTTCTTCGACACGGTGCGCAGCTGCTCCATGCGTATCATGCGTTCCTTCTTTGTAGTGAGCGCGCGCATGATGGGGGGCTGAATGACGGGTACCAGGGCCATGTAGCTATAGGCTGCAACGGCGATGGGACCGAGCAAGTGGGGAGCCAGCTTGGTGGTGAGGAAGATAGCCGTGGGGCCGTCGGCACCACCAATGATGCCGATAGAGGCTGCCTCCTGGGGATTGAAGCCGAAGATATCCATCTGAGTCACCAGGAAGGTGGCAAAGATACCTATCTGGGCAGCAGCACCGAGGAGCAGGCTCTTGGGGTTGGCAATCAGGGGACCGAAGTCGGTCATGGCACCCACACCAAGGAAGATGAGACAGGGATAGACACCGGCCTTCACACCGATGTAGAGCACGTCGAGCAGTCCGCCTTCGGCCATCACATGACGATAGCTATGATAGTAGGGGCTATCGGGATTCAGGAACTCGTCGTTCCACATAGCCGTATGGAACAGGCCTGCACCGGGCAGGTTGGTCAGTATCATGCCAAAGGCAATGGGCAGCAGCAGCAGGGGCTCATACTCTTTCTTGATGGCCAGGTAGAGCAGGAAGCAACCGATGCCAATCATGACTGCGTTCTTCCAACCCTCGCCCACAAAGAAAGAGACGAAGCCCATGTCGCTCACGAACTTCACCATGGATTCCTCCAGGTTGAAGTCGGCAGCCATCATGGGTGCGGCTACCAAAAGTAGCCCTGCCAGCAGAGCGAGAAACTTAATATTCTTCATAATTGTCAATTATCAATTATCAATTGTCAATTACGAAATCAACCGATTTCGATTAATGCATCGCCCGACTGTACCTGGGCACCCTGCTGAACGAAGATGGCCTTCACGGTACCATCGCACTCGGCAGTGATGTTGTTGGCCATCTTCATGGCTTCCATCACAATGACTGTCTGACCTTCCTTCACCTGGTCACCCTCTTTCACCTCAATGCTGGTGATGGTACCGGGCAGCGGGGCTGTGATGGCCGATGCACCGGCGGCGGGTTTCTTGGGAGCGGCTGCAGGGGCGGCTGCGGGAGCTGCAACAGGAGCTGCAGCGGCGGGGGCTGCGGGCTTCACGAGTTTATACTTGGGGGCAGCGGCGATGTGGCCGGGAACCTCCACTTCATAGGCACGGCCGTTGACGGTCACTTGCAGTTTGCCGCCATCCTTCTCCTCGACACTGGCCGAGAAATCTGCACCATTTATCTTAAACTTGAAATCTTGCATAGCAATAATTAATTTTGAGTTTTGAATTTCTAATTCTCAATTTTGTTCAAAGTCTCTCGTTCAGTTCCTCGTGCCAAAGCGAGTTGTGGTTGACATGGATGGTGAGCACACCGCTTTCCTCGTCGTGACGTCCGTTCATGTACAGATACACAGCCATGGCCACGGCGGCCTCATCGTCTGGCATGGTCTGAGCGGGAGTGGGAGCAGCGTCAAGCGCAGCTGCCACGGCAGGCTTTTCCTTGCGGCCCTCTGCTACGGCACTGAACACAACCAGCACACCTACAAGCAGCAACAGAATGCAGAAGACGATGCCCACGCTGATGCCGGCCATTGCCCATGCCTGTCCCCAATCAGTTGATAAAAGTATCATAATTATAAATTATCTATTTTATTACAAAGGAATATTTCCATGCTTCTTGGCGGGGTTGTGGAGCTTCTTATTCTCCAGCTGTGCCAGGGCGCGAATGATGCGGAAGCGAGTGTTGCGAGGTTCGATGACATCGTCGATGTAGCCATAGCGTGCAGCATTGTAGGGGTTGGCGAAGAGCTTGTTGTACTCGTCTTCCTTCTCCTTGATGAATGCCTTTGCTTCTTCCTCCTTACCCTCTTCCTTCAGGGCCTTGGCTTCCTTGGCATAGAGCACAGAGGCAGCACCGGCAGCACCCATGACGGCAATCTCGGCCGAGGGCCATGCGTAGTTCATGTCACCGCGCAGCTGCTTACAGCTCATCACGATGTGACTACCGCCGTAGGACTTGCGCAGGGTGATGGTCACCTTGGGCACCGTGCACTCGCCAAAGGCGTAGAGCAACTTAGCACCGTGCAGGATGACGGCATTGTACTCCTGAGCCGTGCCGGGCAGGAAGCCGGGAACGTCAACGAGGGTGACGATGGGGATGTTGAAAGCGTCGCAGAAGCGCACGAAGCGGGCACCCTTGCGGCTGGAGTTGCTGTCGAGCACGCCGGCCATCACCATGGGCTGGTTGGCCACGATGCCCACGCTCTCACCGTTGAAGCGGGCAAAGCCCACGATGATGTTCTTGGCAAAGTTGGGCTGTACCTCAAAGAACTCACCATTATCGACGATACCAGCGATAACCTGATACATGTCATAGGCCTTATTGCTGTCCTCGGGAATAATCTCGTTGAGGAAGTCTTCCTTACGATCGATGGGGTCAGTGCACTCCACGCGGGGAGTCTTCTCCAGATTGTTCTGGGGGATGTAGCTGATGAGCTGCTTAATCATGGCCATGGCCTCCTCTTCGGTGGCGGCGGTGAAGTGAGTCACACCCGACTTCGTAGAATGCACGCTGGCACCACCCAGCTGTTCCTGGGTCACGTTCTCGCCCAGTACAGTCTTCACAACGGCGGGACCGGTGAGGAACATGTATGAAGTATTCTCCATCATCAAGGTGAAGTCGGTCAGCGCAGGGCTATACACGGCACCGCCGGCGCAGGGACCCATGATGGCACTAATCTGGGGGATGACACCCGATGCCATGATGTTGCGCTGGAAGATTTCAGAGTAACCGGCCAGGGCGTTGATGCCTTCCTGCAGACGTGCACCGCCTGAGTCGTTGAGGCCGATGACAGGAGCACCCACCTTCATGGCGATGTCCATCACTTTGCATATCTTGGAGGCCAGCATTTCAGAGAGTGAACCTGCGCTCACAGTGAAGTCCTGTGCAAAGACATAGACCAGACGACCACCGATGGTACCGCTACCGGTAACCACACCGTCGCCCAGATAGTGCTTCTTGTCCATGCCGAAGTTGGTACACCTGTGCTGGACAAACATGTCCATCTCTTCAAACGAGCCCTCATCCAGCAGCATGGCTATGCGCTCGCGGGCGGTGTACTTGCCCTTCTGGTGCTGCTTTTCGATGGCCTTCTCACCGCCGCCCACACGGGCCTTGGCACGGAGATCAATAAGTTCTCCGATTTTCTCTTGTTGTTTGCTCATCTTTGTTTAGAATGAATTATTATAATTAACGATTTTGCGTTTTCGCGTACAAAGATACAAAACAAAATGCAATTCACAATTCATAATTCATAATTATTTTGTACTTTTGCAGCCAAATCGTCTAAGCATGGCCCAATACGTCCCTACCGAACTTGGCACACGCAGCATTCCACGACTGCTCATGCAGTATGCCGTGCCTGCCATCATTGCTATGACGGCGGCCTCGCTCTACAACATTGTCGATAGCATCTTCATCGGACACATAGGCCCCGACGGACACTGGGGCAACTCCGACGGTATGGCCATATCGGGATTGGCGCTTACCTTCCCCCTGATGAATATCGGAGCGGCCCTGGGAGCCATGGTGGGGGTGGGTGCATCGACGGTCATCAGCGTCCGTCTGGGACAGCGCGAGTACGAAACGGCCCAGCACGTACTGGGCAACACGGTGGTGCTGAATGTGGTGCTGGGCACACTGTTCATGGCCGTTTGCCTGGCATTTCTCGACCCCATACTGGTGCTCTTTGGCGCTTCGGAGGCCACCCTACCCTACGCCCGCGACTACATGACGGTAATCCTCTGGGGCAACGTCATCTCGCACAGCTACTTCGGACTGAATGCCGTACTGCGAGCGGCAGGTCATCCCACAAGGGCCATGCAATGCACCATCCTGACCGTGGTCATCAATGCCCTGCTCGACCCTCTGTTCATCTTCAATTTTCAGTTCTCCGTTTTCAATTCTCCATTGAACCTTGGACTTGGAATGGGCATAAAGGGGGCAGCATTGGCCACCATACTGGCCCAGTTGATTTCCCTCATCTGGCAGTTCAAACTGCTGAGCAACAAGCAGGAGATGCTGCACCTGCATCGAGGCATCTATGGATTGCGCCCCGACATCATCCGACAAATCATTGCCGTGGGCATGAGTCCCTTCCTCATGAACCTCTGCGCCTGCCTGGTGGTGCTGCTCATCAACAAAAGCATGAAGCAATATGGCGGCGATACGGCCATTGCGGCCTACGGCATTGTCAACCGTGTGGTATTCCTGTTCCTAATGATGGTGATGGGACTGAACCAGGGTATGCAGCCCATCGTGGGCTACAACTGGGGAGCCCGACAAAACGAACGTGTGTGGCAAACGCTCAAACTGACCATAGCCTGTGCCGAGGTGGTGGTTATCACGGGGTTCGTAATGGGCGAATTGTTTCCCAACACCCTCACTCATCTGTTCACCGACAACCAACCCATCGTGGAGATGGCCGACCGAGGTTTTCGCATTGACGTAAGTGTGTTCCCACTGGTGGGGGCACAGATGGTCATAGGCAATTTCTTCCAGAGCATCGGCCATGCGGCCAAGAGCATTTTCCAAAGCCTCACGCGCCAGTTGCTCTTCCTCGTGCCAGGCCTCATACTGCTGCCGCCCCACTTCGGACTCGACGGTGTGTGGCTGGCCATACCCGTGAGCGATGTGCTCAGTTTCTTCATCTCACTAAGCATGCTATGGTGGCTGGTAAGGAGAGTGAAAAGTGAAGGTTAGAGGATTAGAGGTTAACCTTTAACAAACAGATGTTAAAACTCTAATCAATAGCCAATTAAAACATTCCTATTAACGTGGAATCTCAATAACTTCAAGGTCACGGAATTGGTCCTTGTCAATGGTCACACGGACAAGGGTTCTCACCTTGTGCCACCCCTGCTGACCGGCAGCACCGGGATTGATGTGAAGCAGTTGGAGCGACGAATCGAACTGTACCTTCAGGATATGGCTGTGGCCCGAAATGAAGAGCTGTGGAGGACGGGCCATGATCTGCTGTCTGATGCGAGGGTCGTAATGCCCGGGATAGCCTCCGATGTGAGTCATCAGCACATCGGCCTCCTCACATCGCCAGCGCAACACCTCGGGATAAAGTAAGCGCAAGTCGCCTCCGTCGCAATTACCACAAACAGCTCGCAGGGGACGGAAATCAGCCAACCGCTGAGCCACCTCCATCGACCCGATGTCGCCTGCATGCCATATCTCGTCACACTCGGCAAAATAGGTCAGGTAGCGGTCGTCCCACCAACTGTGTGTATCGCTCAGCAGCCCAATGCGCTTCATTACTTAACCAGGAACCAGGGGTTGTGAAGGTCTTGCTTGTTGTACTTCAAGGGTATCTCAGTCCCTGCCTGATAGACCCACTTTCCGGCACAGGCGGCAATGGCATGACCGGCAGCAGTGTCCCACTCCATGGTGGGGGCAAAGCGCGGATAGACATCGGCACGCCCTTCGGCCACCAGACAAATCTTCAGACTGCTGCCACTGGAAATGGTCACCACGTCGGGGTGCTCCTTCCTGGCTTCCTCAATGAAGAGTTCTGTTTCGGGCGACAGGTGACTACGACTGGCCACGATGGTATAAGGACGCCCCTCGGGTTGGGCTATGGGCAGGCGCTGGGCACGCTGCAACAGGTCAGGCAGACGTTCCAGTTCGTCCCACTCGTCAATGTCAGTTACCTTGTAGGCCCCCAACAGTGGTTCGCCAAAGTACAATTCGCGCCGGGCAGGCACATAAATAACGCCCACATGGGGATGGGTGTCCATGACGAGGGCTATGTTGACCGTAAACTCACCATTGCGCTTAATAAATTCCTTGGTTCCGTCCAACGGGTCCACCAGCCAGAAGGCATCCCACTTGCTGCGTTCTTCGTAGCTATCGTGTGCCCCCTCCTCGCTCAGGATGGGCAGTCCCGTGTCTTTCAGCATTTGGGCTATGCGGCGGTGTGCAGCCTTGTCGGCAAGTGTCAGAGGCGAATTGTCGGCCTTACGCTCAATACCAAAATCCTGGTTGGGGTCGTTATAGATGGCCATGATGTCGCTACCGGCAGCCAGTGCCGCACGTATGGCCACGCTCAGCGCAGCCTTCAAGGGATTTTGTTCCATATCTGTCTATATTTACGCTTGCAAAGGTACAAAATAATTGCGAATCGGGAATCGCTCAGGCTGAATTGTTTTGAAATTTTTGCCCTCGCACAATAAACCTCGCACGCATGCGTTATAAATAAAGGTGTTAAACGAATTGAATACGTAAAAAGATGATAGAATACATCCGTGGCAACCTTGAAGAACTGACGCCCGCCCTGGCCGTAATCGACTGTGGGGGCGTGGGATATGGCCTGAACATCAGCCTTGGCACTTTCTCAGCCATACAGGGCAAACGGGAAGTAAAACTGTTTGCCGTTGAAGTCATTCGCGAGGATGCCTACACGCTCTGGGGCTTTGCCACGAAGGGAGAACGCGAACTTTTCCTGCAACTGACCAGCGTAAGCGGTATTGGGGCCGCCATGGCCCGCATGATACTCTCGGCCTTCAGTCCGGCCGAACTTGTCGATATCATCAGCCAGGGCAACGATCGTGCGCTGAAGAGCGTGAAGGGCATAGGTCCCAAGGCCGCCCAGCGCGTCATTGTTGACCTCAGGGACAAGATCATGGGACTCGACATTGCGCCCAGCGACACCACCTCCGTTGCAACCGTCGTCAATCAGGAGGTCCAGCAGGAAGCCATCGCTGCACTCACCATGCTGGGCTTCAGCCCAGCCCCGTCGGCCAAGGTAGTGAACAAACTGATGTCCGACAACCCAGAGTTGCCCGTGGAGCAAATCATCAAACAAGCACTGAAGATGCTCTGAAGCTGGAAATCATAGCCAAGTCATAACTGTTGAAAACGAAAAGAATCATATTGCTGCTGATGCTGGCCATAGCCGTCAATGCTATGGCCCCACTGGGCATGGGCAGCAATTCCACTCTTTTTCTTTACGCGCACGAGGCGCCCAAGGACACGCTCACGAAGAAGGGTCCGCGCTACTCGGTGAGGAAGACCACGGCTGAGACACAAAAGGATGCCGAGCGCAAATCGGCCGACCTGCGCGACCCCGACAACCTGCAGACCGAAGTCTCATACGACGAGAAGACCAACACCTATCAGGTGGGCACAACCTTAGGCACAGGTTCGGGACAAAAAGGAAAAACCAACACACAGAGCCAAGGCAACCGCAGTACCAACACCACGGGTAACCGCAACACGGGTGGCCGCAACAGCAACCAGAACCAAAGCCGCAATGCCACGAACGTGACCAGCACGGGAACAGCCACAGGCTTAGGCTACACCACCAGCAACCAAACCCAGCTGCAACTCACCAACAGCTACCTCTCCACCCCTCTGCTCATGTCGCCCGAGGAGTATCAGGAATGGACCATGAAGCAGAGCATGTCGCGATACTTCCGTGACAGGAATGCCGAGTTGTTTGAGTCGAAAGGCAAGTCGAAATTCGACTTCACCGACATGCACTTCGACCTCGGACCTGCCGAGAAGATATTCGGTCCTGGCGGTGTGCAAATCAAGACACAAGGTTCGGCCGAGCTGAAGCTGGGCATGAACACCAAGAAGGTGGACAATCCCTCACTGGCCGCCAACCGCCGCAAGACCACAGGTTTCGACTTCGACGAGAAGATAAACCTGAGCATGACGGGAAGCGTGGGCGACAAGATAAACCTGAAACTGAACTACAATACCGATGCCTCGTTTGACTTCGACTCGCAAAGCATGAAACTGAAGTACGACGGCAAGGAGGACGAAATCATCAAACTGGTGGAGGCCGGCAACGTGTCAATGCCTTCCAACAACTCCCTCATCCCTGGCGTGTCGAGCCTCTTCGGTCTGCGCACCGACGTGCAGTTTGGCCGACTGAAAATGCAAACCGTGGTCAGTCAGAAGAAGAGTGCATCGAAGAGCGTATCGTCAAAGGGAGGCGGCTCGACCAACCCCTTCGAATTCTCGGCCACCAACTACGAGGAGAACCGCCACTTCTACCTCTCCCACTACTTCCGTCAGCAATATGACCGCAACATGAAGACCCTGCCCACCATCTCCAGCGGCGTGACCATCACGCGCGTGGAAGTGTGGGTGACCAACAAGACCTCGAATGCCAACAACAACCGCAACATCATAGCCCTTGCCGACCTGGGCGAGCACGATGTCATTGGCAAGTCCGGCATGTGGGCGGCAGGCAGCGTCAGCGTGCCCTCCAACAAGGCCAACACCGAATACCAGACCATGGTGAACTCGCTGGTTGCAGCCCGCGACATCAGTCAGGCCACCCAGGTACTCGACGGCTACGGACTTGTGGGCGGAGAGGACTATGAGAAACTGCAGAGCGCCCGCCTGCTCTCTTCCTCGGAATATTTTGTCAACACAGCCTTAGGCTACATCTCGCTCAACAGCAACCTGCAGACCGACGACGTGCTGGGCATCGCCTACGAATACACCTACGGCGGCGTCACCTATCAGGTGGGCGAGTTCAGTGCCGATGTCACGGAAAACGCCAAAGCCCTCTTCGTGAAACTGCTGAAGCCCTCGAGCGGAAGTCCTCAGTTGCCCACTTGGCGACTGATGATGAAGAATGTCTATAGCCTGGGAGCCACGAGCGTGTCGAAGGAGAAGTTCCGCCTCGACATCAAGTACCAAAGCGACTCAAGCGGTGTGTATATAACTTACCTGCCCGAAGCCAGACTCAAGAACACCACCCTGCTGAAGGCCATGAACCTCGACCGTCTGGACAACAACAACAAATCGAACTCCAACGGCCAGTTCGACTTCGTGGAGGGCTACACCATCCGCAAGGGACGCATCTACTTCCCCGTGGCCGAACCTTTCGGAGCCCACCTGCGCCAGTGGATTGGCAACGACCAAGTGGCCGACCGCTACTGCTTCCCCGAACTCTATGACAGCACAAAGACGGTGGCCAAACAGATAGCCGAGCACGACAAGTTCCTCATCACCGGCCAGTACAAGGGCAGCAACGGAAGCCAGATAGACCTGGGCGCCACCAACATTGCACAGAACTCGGTGGTGGTGACGGCAGGCGGCGTCACACTGACCGAGAACTCCGACTACACGGTGGACTACAACATGGGCATCGTGACCATCATCAACCAAAGCATTATCGACGCAGGCACACAGGTCAACGCATCGGTGGAGACCAACGAGAACTACGGCATGCAGCGCAAGACCATGCTGGGAGTGAACCTCGACTATGAGCTTTCGAAGAACTTAACCTTCGGCGGTTCACTGATGTTCCTCAACGAACAGCCGCTCACCACCAAGGTGGCCATGGGCAACGAACCGCTGAAGAACACCCTATGGGGTGCACATCTCTCGTGGAAGCGCGAGAGCCAGTGGCTCACCAACATGCTCGACAAGCTGCCCCTCATCCGTGCCACGCAGCCCAGCCAGATTACGTTCAACGCCGAGTTTGCCCAACTCATGGCCGGACAGAACAAGCGCATACAGGGCAACGCCTCCTATCTCGACGACTTCGAGAATTCGTCCTACAAGACCTCGCTCACCACACCGGCCTACTGGACACAGGCCAGCACGCCGTCGATGTTCCCGGAGAGCAAACTCACCAACGACGTACGCTACGGCATGAACCGTGCCCTGCTGGCCTGGTACTATGTCGATCCCATTTTCACCCGTCGTTCCAGCACACTCACGCCCAGCCACATCAAGAGCGACCTCGAACAACTCTCCAACCACTACGTCCGCGAGGTCTTTGAACGCGAGCTCTATCCCCAGAAGGCCCAAAACAGCTACAACTCGGCCACCTCGCTCAACGTGCTCAACCTGGCCTTCTATCCTCAGGAACGCGGAGCCTACAACCTCTCGACCGACGTTGACGCCAACGGCAAGCTGTTGCATCCCTCCGAGCGCTGGGGTGGCATGATGCGCAAGATGGACAACACCGACTTCGAGACCATGAATGTCGAATACATCGAGTTCTGGATGCTCGACCCCTTCATCTACAACCGCGACCAGCCAGGCAACCACGGAGGCGACTTCTACATCAATCTGGGTGAAATCTCCGAGGACATCCTGAAGGACGGCAAGAAATACTTCGAAAGCGGAATGCCCATCGACGGCGATGCCTCCTATTACACCGAGACCAACTGGGGCCGCATACCCACCACCACCAGCATCACCTATGCCTTCAACAACGAGGGCGGTGCACGCTCCACTCAGGACATCGGTCTCAACGGTCTCAACTCGGAGCAGGAGCGCACCTTCGGCCCCTATGCCCAGTACCTGCAAGAGATGCAGGGCAAGGTCAATGCCCAGGTCTATGATTCGCTCTATGCCGACCCTGCCGGCGACGACTATCACTACTACCGTGGTACCGACTACGACCAGGCACGCAAGAGCATCCTCGACCGCTATAAGCGCATCAACATGCCTGAGGGCAACTCACCCGACTCCAGCAACTCGCCCGAGAGCTACGAGACGGCTTACAAGACCACGCCCGATGTCGAGGACCTCAATCAGGACTACACGCTCAACGAATACGAGAAATACTACCAGTACCACATCTCCGTTCGCCCCGAGGACCTCGTCGTGGGCCGCAACCACATTGTCGATAAGCGTGTCTATACCGCCACCCTGCGTAACGGCAACAAGGAAGAGGTCAACTGGTATCTGTTCCGTGTGCCCCTGACAAGCTATGACAGCAAGGTGGGCAACATCTCCGACTTCACCAGCATCCGCTTCATGCGCATGTTCCTCACCGGTTTCGAGGAGCCCGTAATCATGCGTCTGGCCACCCTCGACCTGGTGCACGGCGACTGGCGCAGCTACGAACAGGGACTCTACACTGGCGAGGCTCCTTCCACCAGCGCCACCATGACGGTGAGCACCGTCAGCATCGAGGAGAACGGCAGCAAGCAACCCGTCAACTATGTCCTGCCTCCCGGCATCAGCCGTGTCACCGACCCCAACCAGAGCCAGTTGGTGGAGGAGAACGAGCAGTCGCTCTGCCTGACCGTCGAGAACCTGTCGCCAGGCGATGCCAAGGCCGTCTATAAGAACTGCAACTACGACATGCGCCAGTACAAGCACCTGCAACTCTTCGTCCATGCCAATGCCCTGATGAACGACATCACCAACCTGCAGGACGGCGAGACCAGCGTGTTCCTGCGACTTGGCAGCGACTACAAGAGCAACTTCTATGAGTACGAAGTGCCCCTCGTCGTCACTCCCGAGCGCGTAGACAAGCCCTACGACATGTACTCGGCCGCCGACTGCCGTGCCGTGTGGCCCGCCGAGAACATGATCAACATCGACATGGACGTGCTCACCAACCTCAAGAAGGAACGCAACAAGCAAAAGAGCCTGGGACTAATTTCGTTCAATCAGCTTTTCCAAGCCTACGACGAGAACTTCCCCAGCAACCGCGTCTCCATCATGGGTAACCCCACGCTGGGCGAAGTGAAGACCATCATGATTGGTGTGCGCAACAACGGACGCACGGTCAAGAGCGTGGAGGTGTGGGCCAACGAATTGCGCCTGCAAGAATTCACCAACGAAGGTGGATGGGCTGCACAGGGCAACCTCAACATACAGCTTTCCGACCTGGGTAGCGTCAGCGCCACCGCACATGTCGAAACAGCCGGATTCGGAGGTATAGAGCAAAGCGTGGCCGACCGCAAGGACGAGGACACCTACAACTACGCCGTCACCACACAGTTCGAACTGGGCAAGATATTCCCCGAGAAGGCCAAGGTCAACGCCCCGCTCTACTACAGCTACACCAAGGAGACCGTAAAGCCCAAGTACAATCCCCTGGACACCGACATGCTGCTCTCCGATGCCATGGATGCCCTGCAGACCAAGGAGGAGAAGGATTCGCTGCGCTCGCTCACCACCGTCACCGAGACCCAGCGCAACCTCTCGCTCACCGGCGTGAAGGTAAACATTGCCAGCCGCAACCATCCCATGCCCTACGACCCCGCAAACTTCACCTTCAACTACTCGCGTCGCTCCACCACACGCGAGGGCGTGACCACGGTCTATGAGTACGACCGCTCGTGGAGGGCAGGGCTCAACTATTCCTGGACACCAAACTGGAAGATATGGGAACCCTTCAAGAACATCATCAAGTCCAAGTCGAAGTGGCTCACCCTGCTCAAGGAACAGAACCTGGCCTTCGCCCCGCAGAGCATCACCTTCTCCACCGACCTCAATCGCACCTACTACGAGCTGCAGGAACGCGACGTCGAGAATCTGGAAAACCACACAGCCATCCCCGTCAGCTTCTCACAGAGCTATCTATGGAACCGTGAGTTCTCCCTGAAGTGGGACATCTTCAAGGCCCTCCACTTCTCGTTCCAGAGCGGCACGCACGCCGAGGTCGAGGAACCCTACACACCTGTCAACAAGGACCTCTATCCCGACCAGTACAGTGCCTGGAAGGACTCCGTGCGCTACAGTCTGCGCCACTTCGGTCGCCCGCTCGACTATGCCCAGTCGGCCGACCTCAGCTACAAGCTGCCCATCAACAAGATACCCATGTTCGACTGGCTCACAGCCGATGCTTCCTACAAGTCCACCTACTCCTGGCGCCGAGGCACAGAACTGGAGGACGGCTCCACACTGGGCAACACCATCAACACCCAGCGCACGCTCAATGCCAATGCCAAGCTGGCCATGGAGACCCTCTACAACCACTCCACCTTCCTGAAGGAGGCCAACAAACGGTTCACCGCCTCAAAGGCCAAGAACGAATCGAAGAAGAAGGCCGATCAGAAGAAGAGAGAAAACGACCAGAAGAAGCAAGCCCGCGAGAAGGCCGAACAGGAAGCCCGCGAGAAGGGAGTCCCCGTCGATAGCATCCTGGCCCAGCAGGGTGGCAAGCAGGGCAATGCCCGAGGCGTGAGTCAGCAGAAGAACAACCAGAAGCAGAAGGGCTTTGCCCAGGAAGTGCAATTGCGCACCGACACCACCGTCACCGTCACTCACAACCAAAAATCAAAACGACTCATCGTCACCGCCCGCGACTCGGCCGGCCACACCTATAAGCTCGACTACAAGAAACTCGACGACAACAAGATTGTCATCCGCAACCTCGACTCCATGAAGATTCGCGTCAACGTTGTCGCCAAACCCAAACTCGAGGACGAGAAGTGGTACACCATGGCACAGGCCATGGCCCGCTTCGCCATGATGGTCAGGAACGTCAGCGTCTCCTATCGCAACACCTACAACCTCACCCTCCCGGGCTTCATGCCCAATGTGGGCAGCATGCTCGGCCAGAGCCGTTCCGGCGGCATCTTCCAGCCCGGACTGAAGTATGCCTTCGGACTTGTGGGCGACTCCTATATCGACGAGGCCAAGCGCCACGGCTGGCTGCTCTGTGCCGACAGCGTAGCCACGCCCGCCACCACCAGCGGCACCGAGGACCTCCAGATCAAAGCCTCGCTCGAGCCCTTCACCGACCTCAAGATCGACGTCTCCATGTCGCGCACCCGCAGCAAGAGCCAGAGCATACAATTCATGTACCAAGGCAACCCCACCACCGAGACGGGTTCCTTCAACATGACCACCATCTCCCTGAAGTCAGCCTTCGCCAGCAGAGGAAACGCCCACAATGGCTATCGCTCCAAGACATTCAACAAGTTCCGCGAGTATCTGGGCATCTTCCAGCAGCGTGTCGAGCAACGCTATCAGGGCGTCCCCTACCCCCAAGGCACTGGACAAGAGGGCACCTTCAATCCCGAAAACGGCACCGTCGATCCCTACTCCGCCGATGTCATGATACCCGCCTTCCTTGCAGCCTACACGGGTGGCAATCCTCACAAGGCCAGTCTCAAGCTGTTCCCCGGCCTCAAGAAGATGCTCCCCAACTGGACTCTCACCTATCGCGGACTCTCCACCCTACCCTTCTTCCGCGACCACTTCAAGTCGGTCAACATCACCCACGGCTACAAGTCCATCTACACCATCGGTTCCTACAACACCTATGCCTCCTTCCTCTCGGCCATGACAGGTTCCGAACTTGGTTTCGTGGAGAATACGACCACTGGCAGCTACGTCCCCTCTTCGATGTACGACATCTCCACCGTGTCCATCAACGAGTCGTTCACTCCCTTGGCAGGACTCAACGCCACGCTCAACAACAACATGACCCTCAAGCTTGAGTATCGCACCACGCGCGTCATGACACTTTCCATGACCTCGGCACAAATCAACGAAGCCTCCTCCAAGGACATCGTCTTCGGCTGGGGCTATAAGATTGACGACTTCAAGTTCTCCTCTCTCTTTGGAGCCAAGAAGAAAGCCAAGGCCCAGAAGCGAGGAAAAGGCAAACAGAACCAGCAGGACGACCGTCAGCAACAGAACCAGCGCAACACCAGCAACCGTGGCCGCAACAACTTTGCCCACGCTGTCAACCTTTCGTTCGACTTCTCCTTCCGCAACCAGGATGCGCTGCGTCGCGACATACAGACCGGCCTCACCGAAGCCACCTCCGGCAACCGTGCCATCAAGACCTCGTTCCAGGCCTCCTACGCCGTAAGCCGCATGGTCACCCTCAATCTCTACTACGACCGTCAGCGCAATGCGCCCCTGCTCTCCTCCTCGGCCTATCCCACCATCACTCAGGACTTTGGCCTCAGCATGAAGATTTCACTAACACGATAAAACAAATTATAACACTATGAACCACGGTATCATTCTCAGCCTCATCATAGGCGTTGTGGCAGGCTTCATCGCCTCCAAGTTGACAAGTGGAAAAGGCAACGGCTGGCTCGTCGACCTCTTTCTCGGCATCGTAGGCGCCGCCGTTGGCGGATGGCTCTTCTCGCTCCTGGGCATCGAAGCCGGCACAGGGCTCATCGGCTCAGTCATCACCGCCACCATCGGCGCAGCCATCGTCCTCTGGCTATTCAAGAAACTGAAGTAAACCATGCGACGCTGCCTCTCCACCCTGCTTGGCACACTCCTGCTGTGTCAAGCCCTTGCTGCACAAACCATCAACGTCATTGGCGACAGCTATGTGGCCAACCACCGTCGTCCCCAGGCCGAGGCCTGGCATGCCCAGTTGGCCCAGCGCCATGGTTGGCAGTATCGCAACTACGGGCGCAACGGCAGTTCCATAGCCTGGGACCGTCAGCGTTTCGGTGCACGCATCGTCGAGCGCTATCGGCAGATGAACGACACGGCCAATGTGGTACTCGTCATTGCAGGTCACAACGACGCCACCCTCATCGGACACAGCCGCGACTCCCTGCAGTTGTTCCGCGACAGCCTCGACCTCCTTTGCCACCGTCTGCGTGAGAAATATCCCCATGCCGCCATTGGGTTCGTCACCCCCTGGCACGTCAATCGTCCTGGCTTCAAGTCCGTCATCAAGGTCATCCACAAGGTCTGCCGGCGCCACCACATCCCCGTGCTCGACACCCGCCGCAGCCCCATTCGCGTGGAAGATGCCGACTTCCGTCGCCAATACTTCCAGGCTCCCGACGACCATGCCCACCTCAATGCCGAAGGCCACCAGCTCATGCTTTCCTGGGCCGAGCCTTTTGTCGTGAAACTGATGGGGAAAGCATCAACACCCAACTGATTCCAATCATCACAAAATCATTTCCCAATCATCACGAATTTACTTACCAATCATCACGAATTTACTTACCAATGATGGGCTAATCATTGTACCAATCATCGGTCGATGATTGGCAAGTAAATTTACGATGATTGGGAACCCTTCAACAGAAGCGCCCGCAACTGAGTCTTCGAAATATAGCGATGGAATTTGCATCAGACACTGGCATTCGTCGGACTTACCACGACTGTGAGTGAGAATAAAAAAATCCCCAACCAAAAGGCTGGGGATTTCTTATTCAAGGGAATAATGAGCGCAAAGGCTACTTGATGCCTATCTTACCCTTCCAAGAGATGAACCAGTTGTTGCGGTCGGCGAGACGGCTGCCCACACTGGGGTCGCGCTTGCTGACGGCATCGGAAAGGATGGAATTGTCGTTGTTCCAATAGGCGTGACGCATGAGGTCGTAGAAGCGGTTGCCTTCATAGACCAGCTCAAGGGCCTGCTCGTCGAGGATGGCCTTGTCCACCGTGGCTTGCTCACTGGTAACGAAACTGGGCTCGCTGTAGGCCTGGAGGCGCCATTCATTGTAGGCCACCATGAACTCGTCGAAGCGAGCCTGATAGGCCTCGAGGTCGGCCTGGAAGACGGCTTCGACGGAGTCGGTCTGTGCCTGATAGACGGGAAGGGTCTCGGTGATGTAGGTATTGTACTTGCCTACAGAGTCGTTGTTGACATAGCGAGCATAAGCAGCCGAGAGGGCCTTGGGATTGATGGTCTTGTAGGTGGCCTCATCGACAACCTCGTTGGGATAGAGATCCCAGGTTGAGGGCTTGGAGACAACGCGCGGAGTGGCGGGGAACTCATAGTCGGTGCGCAAGGGCTGGAGGCCGATGTTCTCCTCAAGTTCGACGGGATAGGCGGTGCTATCAACCACCGAGAGGGGAGCATAGTCGTCGAGCAGGAAGGGCAGACCGCAACCACGGGCATGGATGCCCCACATGTTGACATCCTGAAGGCTACGAGGCTGGGTCGTGTAGCCGGTGACTACTCCCCACTGGTTGCGCTTGGGTGCATAGTTGCTGGCATAGGGAAGGAAGTAGTCGTTGTTGAAGTCGAAGTACGCGAGGAACGTGCTGTCGGCAGCAGAGAGATAGTAGGGCTGCACCTCATACTGGATGACATTGTTCGAAAGACCCATGGTGAGAATCTGACGGGCGAAGCGGGGGTATCCGGCATAGTTGAGGGCTTCGGCCAGACGCAGATAGAGCTGCGAGGCACGATAGATGCCAATGTGCTGGAAATTGTGCTTCGAGATGCTCTGATAATCAACCTCCTGAGCATTCCACTTCATGGTGGACTCAGAATAGTTTTCCTGATAGCGTAGGTCGCCAAGATAGCCTCGCTTGAGCTGTTCGTCGGTGAACTTGTCGGCAGTGACGACAACCTCTTGGTTCTGCGAATCGTAGCCAACGTAGGTCTGAGCCTGAGAGAGTTCGCGCAAGGCATCGGAGGGCTCGATGGAGGCTTCTACGAAATCGTCGTCACGAGAGGTGTTGTAGAGGTCGCGCAGTTTGTTGAAGTAACCGTCGGCCGAGAGGGAGTCCATGGGAATGGCCGTGATGGCATCGCTGGCTTCTGCCCCCCACGCCTGTGCAGGATTGTAGCGAAGCGAGCCAGAGGGAGACATGAAATCGTTGGTGTAAAGCGTGTTGGGAGCCCAATAGACACGCTGGCTCCCCGTGCGCAAACGACTTTTTCCGCTGAGATCCCAAACGATGTAGTCATAATAGGCCTTAGCTGCCTGACGGGCTGCTTCCTGGTCGTGGCCAATGGCTGCGAGCCAGAGGTAGAGGTCGCCCATGACTACCTGAGTGGGGAAGAAGCACATCTGAGGATCGATGCTCTCGATGCTCTGATAGTCGGGATAACTGCGGCCGTAGTAGGGCTTGAGGTCCTTAATGAAATAATCGCAAACCTGCCGGATGTCGTACATGGGGTACTGGGCATCGGACTCAATCTTGGTGAGGACGGGGTCGGTAACGAAGGGCACACGACCGTAGAGCAGTACGAGCTGGAGGTAGGTCCAGGCGCGAATGCTGTGGACCTGAGCTATCTCTGCAGTGAAATAGCGCTCGTTTCGGCCCGTATTGCCTGCCAGAGAGTCGGCATTGGCCAGGAAATAGTTGCAATTGTTGATGACGGCATAATAGTCGCGGGGAACATTGTAGGCATTGTCGTCGTCAACCTGATTGGCAGCAATGTCCTTGAGGTCGATGGTGGCATTGTCGCGCACATTGACCAGGTCGGCACGGAGTTCACCAAAGAGGTTGTTGCGAATGGCTATGCCCTGCAGCTTGTTGAGAATGCCCATGACGGAAGTAACGGTGTCGGCAGGGTCGGAAATGAGATGGTCATCGGCATAGATGACATATTCGTTTCCCTTGTCGAGCATGTCTTCACAGGAGGTCGTCATACCAGCGAAGACGCCGATGATGGCCAAGGATAAAATGTATTTCTTCATAATTGTCAATTTTCAATTATCCATTATGCATTACAAGTTGATCTTCACACCCAGATGGAAGTTGCGTCCCTGCGAGAGCAGACCACGGTCGATGCCCTGTGCCAAGACGCTGTTGGCCATTGAGAATTCGGGATCGGTGCCCAGATACTTGGTGACAGTCCACAGATTGTTGGCCTGGCCCCAGATGGTGATGCCCTGAATGTAGGTGTTGTTGATGGGCAACTTGTAGCTGAGGGTGAGGGTCTTGAGACGCAGATAGCTGCCATCCTCAATCCAGCGGTCGCTGAAGCGGGAGTTGCCCATGGGGTCGGCATAGGTGGCACGGGGAACGTCGGTCTGCTGACCTTCGTTGGTCCAGCGGTTGAGCATTGCAGTGGTCTGGTTCATGAAGCGGCTTCCGCTCTCGAGCTGCTGACGCATGTAGTTATAGACGTCGTTGCCGAGGCTGTAGTTGAACTTGACATCGAGCGTCAGGTTCTTCCAAGAGAGGGAAGTGAAGAGATTACCATAGATGTCGGGGGTGGCATCGCCGATGACGGTGCGGTCGGCATCGGAAATCAGGCCGTCGCCATTCTGGTCAATGAAGCGGATGTCACCAGCACCGAAGTAGGTCTTTGCACCGGTCTCGTCCTGAATGTAGAGACCTGCGGCTGCAGCCTGTTCACTGGTGGAGAAGACGCCATTGGTGCGATAGCCATAGAAGGTGTTGATGCTACCACCAATCTGACTGCGAACAGTGGCGCCGAGCACCTGCGTGTCGAGATAGGGCTGATTGTCGGGCAACGAAGTGAGTTCGTTGACATAGTGACCCAGCGATGCGCCGACGCTCCAGTTCCAGTTCTTGCGGGAGAGCAGGTGGGCATTGATGGTGACATCGAAGCCCTGATTCTTCAGAGAACCTCCGTTGCTCCAGTTGTAGTCGAGACCGCTGACGAAGCCCAGTTCCTGAAGTGTCAGGAGATGGTCGGTCCAGGAGTGGAAATAATTGAAGTTGATGCCCAGACGGTTGTTGATGCCACGGAACTCGATGCCGGCATTGAAACGCTTGGTGGTCTCCCACTGGAGCTCGGTGTTGCCGATGTTGGCCAGCGAGATGCCCGAAACCTTGTTGAGGAAGAGCTTGCTGGTGAAGTAGCTGCGCGAGGAGTCGTAGGAGAAGTTGTCGTTACCGCTCATGCCGAAGCCTGCAGTAAGTTTCAGGTAGTCGATGCCCTTGACATCGAAGAACTTCTCGTTGGTGACTACCCATCCGGCCTGCAGACTGGGGAAGACGCCCCAGACTACGCCACCCAGTTTGAAGCCGCTCTTGGCATCGCGTCCGAACTGAGAGTTGGACTCGATGGCCAGGTCGCCCTCCAGATAGTAACGGTTGGCATAGTTATACTGTGCCTGACCGTACCAGGTGATGGTGGCCCACTTGTTGTTGGTACCATCAGAGGTCTTGTTGCTGGTGTTGTTGATGAAGGGGGTCTTGTCGTTACCAGTGTTGTAACCGTGCTGAGTGTTGATTGAATAGCTCTCGTTGATGTAGCGGAATCCGCCTTGCAGGTGGATGTTGTGACCCTTGTAGGAGTTGCGCCAGTCAATCTTGGTGTCGCTGTTCACGGTGTTTTGCTTGCCGTATTGCGAACCAATCTCGTTCTCCATGATGTTCTGCAGAGAAGCCACATAGTAGCTGGGAACGCCATTGAGGGGCACATAGTACTTCTCGTTGGTGTTGAGCGAAGTGTAGCTGAACATAGTGGAGAGGAAAAGGTGCTTGTTGACCTGATACTTGGGTGTGACAACGAGGTTGACATAAGAGTTGTCGAAGTAGTTCTTGTTCTCTGCCTTACCGTACTTGTTGATGGCTACGGGATTGGCCAGACGGTAGTTGGCACGGCTGAGGGTGGAAACCTCATTGAGGTAATCCTCATCGTCGATGTCCAAGTGACTGGAATTGATGTAACCACGACGGTTGGCCCAGTCGCCCACGAACGAATAGGGGCTGAGCATGGGGCTCTTGGCCATGGCGAGGAACGAGGTGGAAGTGATGGACTTCTCATCGTAGGTCTCGGGAGCACCAATGTCCATCAGCTTGCGCGTCTGGTTGGTGTAGGTGGCATCGAAGCGCATGGACAGGGCCTTGGTGATTTCGATGTCGGTGTTGAAGCGGATGTTCAGACGATTGAAATTGTTCTCGTCGAGCACGCTGTTATCCTTGGTGTAGCCCACAGAGAGCATGTAGTTGGCAATGTCACCACCACCCTGCACGGAGAGTGCATAGTTCTGGGTAAGAGCCTCGGAGTAGAGGTGGTCGGCCCAATCGGTGTTGTTGTTGTACTTGTTGTACCAGTAGTAGGTGGGGTCGGCATTGAGGAACTTGAACGTGGTGGCACGTGTGCCTGTGCTCTCAAGCAATCCCGAAGCATAGGTCTTGTACTGGCTGCCGTTCATGACGTCGTACATCTTAGGCAGCAGTTCAATGCCCATGTTCACACTGGCCTCGATGCGTGTGGCCTGTGAGGTGTTGCGCTTGGTCTTGATGAAGATTACGCCATTGGCACCCTTGGCGCCATAGAGCGACGTTCCGTTGCTCATGACCTCTACGCTCTCGACATCACTGGGATTGATGTTGGTGAGCACATCGTTGTAGTAACCGGTATGAATCATCTGACGACCGTATTGCTGGTCGATGAGCACACCGTCGATGACTACCAGAGGCTGAGAGTTGCTCTGCAGGGAGTTGACACCACCGATGTTCATGTAGTTGCCGACAGCCAAGGCACCACTGCGAGCAATGGTGTGGACATTGGCGGCCAGCTGGTTACCGATTTCGGAGGTGATGTTGCGAGCGGGAGTGAATTCAATCGAACCGGTGCTGACATTGTTCTTGATGTTGTCGTCGGCTCCATAGAGGGCACGGGCAGCCTCGTTCTGCATGACAATGTCACGCAACTTGCCAGACTTGTTGAGGCCCACGCGAACCATGTTGTAACCAGGGATGGTCACTGTGACGGCACTGCTATAAAGAGGTACCTCCATCGAGAAGGTGCCGTCTTCCTCGGTCAGCGTTGAATAACCTTCACCCGCAATGGACTGCACCAGCACACCCACCAGTGGCTCGTGGCCCACCTGGCTTACTACGCGGCCACTGATGGTACGTGTGGGTTCCTGCTTCTTTGTCTTGCGAATCTGAATCACAGTCGCAGGCTCTTCTTCGACGGCCTCCTCATCGTCGGTCTGAGCTGAGAGACTCAGGGGAGTAACCATCAAGAAAGCGAGACAGAATATATTGAACTTTTTCATAGCTTTTTAGTTTTCCTTTTTAGCTTCCAGTAATTCATCGTTGAACGCATCCAAATCGTCGGCGGCAGCCTCAGCCTCTTCCTTGGTTTCGAAGGGAATGAGAATGATTTCGCCCAGACGGAGGGTACGCGTGTAAACCTTCTCACGATAGCTGGCACTTGACGGACCAAACGAACTGATGTTGAGTTTCACAACGCCATCGTTCAAGCCTGAGCCAGAGTAGTTGAACTGAACACAGGACTGGATCAGAATAGTATCTACCTTCTCGGGAGTGGCAGCGAAGCAACGGTTGTAGTTGCTCTGCTTGGCCAGAACGCCTGTCCACTCAATGGAGTCAACAGGTGTCACAGGATGGGGATTAACCCAGTTCTGTGCCGTGGGGAAGTTGCCGCGATCATTAATCTCGCTGTGCTTTACCTGGAACCAGCAGGGCAGCCCATAGTAATTGTCGGGCATGGTCACGATGTAGATGTTGTAGTACACACCTGAGAGGGTGTTTGGCAACGTGTAGGTCAGTTCGGTGTGAGCCGAAGGCTGCTTTGCGGTGACCTGAGCATAGTAGAAGCTCTTCGTGATGTTGTAGGTGGTGTCAGAATCATAGATGACGTACTGACCCAACGAGACATTCATCTTGTCTTCATTACTTGCGTCCTTGGGTATTTCATAATAGCGAGCCTGATAGGCCTCATAATCGGCACGGTTCAGGAAGGTGGTGTGGGGGTTGATGACTCCACGGTTGTCGATATAGACATAACCATTGGAGCATTCGACGCGCTCCAGCCCATTAAGGATACCATCGGAAGCAAAAGGCTTGTAATAGACATTCGTGCGGGGATTGTGGGCCTGACGCTCATAGTAGCGTGTGTTGGTCAGCGAATCCTCGGGATTACGGTTGTACTTGTTCTCGATGCTCGTATTGAAGAAGCGACCCTGGATGATGGCCGTCTTCGTGTTGGCATCAGTGAGCGAATCGGCATGAGCCACCGTGGGGTCATAGACAAAGTAGTTCTTGTACTGGTCATAGAGCTTCGTCCAAACTTCGTTGGTGGGAGCAACCAAAGAATAGACACTGTCCTCACGCTGAATGAAGCCATAGCGGTTGAGCAGGGTGTTGGAGAGCACGGTAACAGAGTCGAGATAGACGGTCTTACCATCCTCAATACCACCTGCCACGGAGGAGTTCTCATCCAGTTCATACTCGTCGTAGGACTTCACCAATGCAGCCAGACTGTCGAGGTCTGTAGTCTTCTCCACGAACTCACGAACGTTGGGGAAGAAGGACTGCACGTTCTGCGTCTTGTAAAGAATGCCGTTGCTGCAGATGACAGCCTCATTGAAGGGATTGCTGTCGAGTGAACCCGAAGAGGCACTGGTACCGATGAGGTGCATGTACTTCCGGTTGAGCATGGCAACGGTATCGTTGGTGAGCGACGAGATGGTGCGGGCATACAGAGCCACATGGTTCTGGAAGAACTGGGTGACGGCCTTGTTGTCCTCCCACTTCAGGCCTGCGGCCTTATCGGCCTCAAATACGGCAATCACACTGTCGGCCTGTGCCGAAGTGAGACCCTTGGGAGCCCACACTGTGAGCTGCTCGGGTGAGTCAAGTGTCTGACTGGCACTGATGGCCTCGATGACATGCAGGAAATTGCTGAGGTTGGCATCAGCCTTGATGCTCTCAAGCAAAGTAGGCTGATCGGCCATACCGCCCTCGGTCACATCATAGTGATTGTCCCATGTGTCCGTGCAGGCCGACCAGAGCAGGGATGCTCCGGCCAGCGCTACGGCGGCTATAATCTTAGAAAATCTCTTTGTATTCATAACGTCCAAATTTTCATGTTGCGGTTAAAACTCGTCTTCGGCCTTACCTTCTCCCTCGACGCCATAGACGCTCTTCGGGACAAGTTCAAGATAATCGATCATCACCAAGGCCGATCCTACTGCCCATACGGACTTGATGCGCACCTTGTGACGAACTTTCTCGTCAAGATTCTCGGTGCAAAGCACATAGCGGAGCGTGGTGAGGTGCGAACGGAATGAGCCACCCGAGTGGGCAAGGGCATCACGCCCGTCCTTAAAACCGGGACCTGAGGTGTTGAAGATGCCACCAGGACCATGGTACCAACCCAGGTTGTGCATGTTCTTCTTGTAGGTTTCCTTCTGTTCGTAGGTGTATTTATTGTCCTCGATGTTTATCCAACCGATGCGGTCTTCGAGACCGTTGCTACGCTGATCAAAAGGTATGCCCTTCGGTTCGTCGTCAAGATAGAACTGACAGATGCCTCGTGATTCCATCAAGGCAGATCCCAGACGAATCTGATAGGTACCAGAGGGAACACTGGGCAGATAGAACTCAATGTCATAGTGATTGACGGGTGACCAAACGTTGAACTCGTCGCCCTCATAACTCCAATACCAGTTACGGGCACCCTGATACAAGAAGATACCATCGGAATTCACTTTCACACCGTCGAGGTAGCCGTTGGGCAGGATGAAGTTGCGTGCAGGTGCTTCTGGCAGCTCCGATTTTGTACCATCGTGCGTTTCGTCGTAGTTGCGCAGGTCATTGCTTATCATCTCAGGGAAGCAATCCATCAAATCGAAACGAATGCGCGTATTGAAGATGTCGGTCTTCGTCTCCTCACCATAGTCAATCAGACCATCGACAAGGAAATAGATACCATTGCGGGCTTCCTGAACGTACTCGCCCGTAGGACGATTGACATGGACGCCTGGGCTGTGAACCAGCGAACGGTTGTTGTCACTGCGATTGAGGTACATGTCGCCGGAGATGCCGCCGTAGGTGTTAATCTCACGGGCTGAAGTCAGACGAGTGACCTTCATCGTGGTCAGCGTATCCATCGTGGAATACCATTCGGTGGGATTCACGAAGACCTTGGTGGCATTCGTTACGATGGTACAGATGGTGGTGTAGTGGTCATAGGACTGTGCGAAAGGCAAGCAGTGGTAAGCCACCAGACGACGGAGGGGATTGGTGATGTCGGTGAAGTCCATGTCGGCAGAGTAGTCAGGACCGCCATAGATGCTGCGAGCGTAGTTGTACATGCTCTCAATGTCGGTGATACCATAGTCACGAGCCAGAATCTCGTCGGGGCAAGCGAAGATAGTGAACTTGAAACGGCGTTTCTCTGGAATGTCGCACCAGTCATTCTGAGCGCCAGAGTATATAACCTTACCATGATAAGCTTCATACTCCTCTGCATCATAGTTCCAAGTCTCGTCCTCAAACTTTGTAGCCATGTAGTTGGCAAGACCGGTAAGTGTGAGTGCCTCGGAGAAGAGTCTTATCTTCTCATTCTGGGCAACCAGGTCGGGAATGGCTAAGTTCGACGAAGACAGCACGGCATCCACGGGATGCACAATACCGTTCTCCACCGAGTCGTTGGCCAGAGAGGCGATGATCTCGCCTGTTCCCTGCAAACGATAGGTAGCAACCAGAGTGTCGCCGTCCTCGTTGATGTCGTAAGCCCACTCAAGTGAGAGGTAACGGTCGTTCATGTTCACCTTGTTGACATCGGCCGAGGTGAAATCACCCAACAGTTCCGAGAAGTCGGCGGTGTTATAGACACGACCATTAATCAGGTGGGTGCGGGCAATGGTGTCGCAAATGTCGCTGGGAATGTCATCGACACTCTTGTAACCATTGGCGGCCATGAACTTGTTGACAGCCTCGTTGGTAGGAGCAAAACAGGTGTACTGACCACGAACAGAGAGGAGGTCCATGATGTTGGTGCCTCGTGTGCTGCCAGTGGCCTTATTAACAATGGCGGCAAACTCACTGAAGTCTTCATGACTCTGAAGATAGTCGCTCATCATTTCGCCAGTGAAAGTGTAGTAGTTCTCTTCGTGCATGTCGTCACTGCAAGAAACCACACCCATGGCCCCGATGCTCATCAGACCAAGGATGAGCAAAGTACGGATATTCTTCATTGTACGTTTCATTGTATTCTGTGTGTTTTATTTGGTGCTGGAGTAATTGCTTTCTTCGTCGCTGTTGGCATAGAACGGTTTCTGCTCCAGGAGCGGATTGTTCTTCAACTCATTCTTGAAGTAGGGCCAATAGAGTGCTTCGCTGTTCACAATCTTGGTGGCTCCCTTCTTTGAAGGAATATAG
The DNA here is from genome assembly GCA_002395775.1 of Prevotellaceae bacterium UBA4301. Lineage (GTDB taxonomy): Bacteria > Bacteroidota > Bacteroidia > Bacteroidales > Bacteroidaceae > Physcousia. The sequence goes on along the minus strand of DGUV01000056.1, from coordinate 71,309 downwards.
TTGAGCGAGTTCTCACGACGGCAGTAACGCAGGAGGTCGAACCAACGCTTGCCCTCGAAGAGAAGTTCGCGACGGCGCTCTTGCTGACACAAGGTACGGAATTCGCCCTTCGTCGTCGTGCCCTGCACTTTCAGGCCATTGGTGTTGACAACGGCATTGACAGCAGTGGTGTTTGTCATGATGCTGCGACGGTTGACCGCATAAATCAGACTGAAGGCCTTCTTCAGGTTCTTGTCATAGAGGCGGTTGCCTTCCTCGTCAGTAGCAGGTGTGCCGTCTTCGTTGGTGAGGGCATAGACGTTGCTCGAAGCAAGTTCGATCAGCGCTTCGGCCTGCATCAACATGACATCGGTCAGACGATAGAATATCCAGTTACGCGTGTGATGATTGCCAAGCCGCTCGGAGCGGACTGCTGCGAAGGGGAAGCTTGAACTTGATGCCGTCTGTATGGAACGCTCCTCGACAACGCCTTTGGCCACATAGGCAAAGGTGAAGTCCTGGTCGATGTCCATACTGGTGTAGTAACGGCAGTCGTACTTGTGTGAAAAGATGCGATTCAGATTGTTGTTCAGGTCATTGAGCAACTCATCGCTGGCAGCCAGATAGCCTTTACCACGCGAAGCCACGGCTGTACCCGTATAGTAATTGCCATAGAGCGAAGCCAATGCCGAGTTGTTGATATACTGGTCGCCATCGCTTTGCTTGGTGAAGGCCAACTCGAAGATGCTCTCGAAGCTGTTGCCATTGCCACCGAAGATGGCATCGAAGTCGGCACCATAGGTGTTGCCGCTGTAGCAGGGAATCAGAGGATACCCTTCCCCTTCGTCATCGGCCCACTTGAAGAGCTGAACGTTGGAGATGGTACGGCCATTGGCCCTGCCCGAACCGCCATCACCTAAGTTGTAGGAATAATCGTCGTAGTACTCCTGCAACTTGGCATCAATGACGCGCTGTGAATACTGCACGCACTTCTCGTACTGACCATCCCACAGACAGAGGTCGGCCAGCAGAGCATAGATGGCATTCTGGGTGACGCGATTGCAATTGCTGTTGTAACGCTCGTTGTTGTCCTTGGGATAGGCCTTGAGTGCATTGCCAACAACACTTTCGAGGTCGGCAATCAGATTGCGGACAATCACATTACCATCCGTGGCGCCAATGGGCTGAACGTCCTCGTCGCTCTGAATGGCATGGGTGTAATAAGGCACATCCTTGAAGGCGCGAACAAGATAGAAGTAGCAGAGGTCGCGCAGGAAAGACATCTCGGCCTGAGTGGCGAGTACGTCGGAATGCGTATAGGCAGGAGCCTTCTCGCTTACCTCAGGGGCACGCTCGATGATGATGTTGCACTGATTGATGACTGCATAGAAGCATGTCCAGTCGGCAAACTGATTGGTGGAAAGCAACTGCTCCTGCAAGGTACGATAGATGTCGAGCTGGCCCGAGCAGTTCAGACCGTCCTGAATGTTGTCACTACGGGTCTCGCCCCACATAATCAGTCGCTGGATGAAGGCGTTGCTCTGCATCTTGGTGTAGGTTCCGGTCACCATCTGATCGATATCCGTCTTCTCGTTCCAGAAGTTGTCTTCAGATACGAAGTTCTTTGGTTCGATTTCAAGGAAATCACCGCAACTGGCCAGAGTCAGGCATGCAACGCCTGCCAAAAGAATGGATTTGATATTATAGCTTTTCATGTCGATGTCCTCCTTTCTTTAGAATTCGATATTCAAACTAAAGGTATAAGCTCTTGCATGACCTGGTGTGTTGGCGTTGTCGGTTGAAACGCTATAGCCACCATAGCCGACCTCGGGGTCAACACCGCTATACTTCGTCAGGCAGAACAGGTTGCGCGCACTGGCGGAAAGCTTCAGCTGATTGAGGTGCCACTTCTTGATGAGCTTCGAGTCGAAGGAGTAGCTCAACTGCAGATAGTTGAGACGCAGGAACGAAGCATCCTCCACGAAGCGGTCGCTCACCAGGGTGTTGTAGTTGGTCATGAAGCGGTCGCTCAGGGCACGGGGGATGAACTGGTCGTAACCGCCATCACCCTCCTTACGCCAGCGATAGTTCACGGCCTCGCTCTGGTTGTTGTTTGAATTCATGGACTCAACATTCAGACGAGCCATGTTGAACACGTCGTAGTCAACACGATAGTTGAACTGCGTAGAGAGACGCCAGCGGCCATAGTTCAAGGTGAAACCGAAACCACCAGTCAGCTTTGGCAGAGAGTTGCCCAGATAAACGAGGTCGAGCTCATTAATCTGACCATCGTGGTTTACATCTTCGTACATGGCATCACCGCCATTGAACTTACCCAGAGAAGAGCCCTCCGTGTAGCAGAACATCATCTGCAGAGGCTCGCCCTTCTCGTTATAGACGACCTGCTTGTTGGCATTCAGGGCGATGGGGAAGGTTATGCCTGCGTCAACGCAATCCTGCAAGTTCTGGAAACCCTGAGCGGCAAGAGCCTCTGGCATCCGGCCCTTGGCAATGCGCTGGGCGGTGGTGAAGTTGTACTGATAGGTACCCTGACAACGGAAACCATAGATGGCACCGAAGGGGTTGTTGATCTGTACGCGCTGCAGGAGAGCCGCATTACGCTTGGCGAACTCTGTGTTCAGGCCTTCAAGCACATTCTCATCCATCTTGGTGATGATGTTGTGGTTGTTGGCGAAGTTGACATAGAAGTCGAGCGAGAACTTACCCTTCTTCAGCAGACGGTTACCATTGATGTTGAACTCCCAACCATTGTTCTTCATGTCACCCACGTTCTTCACGGAGAGACTGCTATAACCTGAGGTATTAGTGATGCCAGCACCACCCATCAGCATACCCGTGGTCAGACGGGAATATACGTCGAGACGGAAGGTAAGACGGTCGTCAAAGAAACCGAGGTTGAAACCTAAGTTCCACGAAGAAACCTTCTCAGGACCGAAACCTGTCAGTTTCAGACCACTGGGGTTCATAGAGATACGACCCAGATAGGAGTTACCCGTGCTGTACTTGTTCATGTAGAGGTAGTCGGAACCGGGCTGGTTACCTACAACACCCCAACCGGCACTGACGGCCAACATGCTCATCTTGGCCTTCTCGCGTGCCCAATTCATGAAGTTCTCGTCGATGATATTCCAACGACCTGAAACGGAGTAGGAAGTCAGCCAGCGCTTGCTGGGGCCAAAACGAGTAGTACCGTCCATACGCAGGTTACCACTAATCGAATACTTACTCTTGTAGGAGTAGTGACCCGAGAAGATGTAGTCCATGCTCTTCCACTGGCCGTAGTCTGAACTCATGCTCGTAATCTGACCACCTGCCGAGGGCGAACTGATGCCACTGGGCAGACGGTTGGCATTGGTGCTCTGTCCGCTGCTGCTACCACTGTTCAGCTCGAAGCGAGCCAGGAAGCGCAGGGAGTTATCGCGATTCTTCAGATAAGGTATGTAGTTCAGGTCGTGACGGGTGGTGAACGAAAGACTCTTACCGCTGTGAGAATATGCCGTGTGGGTGTTCAGGAAGTTGGCAGTGCTCAACTCACGAGGATAGTCCTTGTCGTCGTACTGGTTCGATACATTAATATATACTACGCCATTGTACTTCAACTGGTGATGCTCGTCATCGAGTCCCAAGAGTTTGTACTCCATCTCAAGTTTCGGAGCCAGGTTGTAAGTACGCTGGTTGTATTTTGCCAGATTGGCGCTTGCCAAGGGGTTGGCAAGTCCCTTCTGGTCGTCGAGACGGTTGGTGCCACCGGCTGCAGTCTGCAACATGTAGTAGTAGTCGTTGCTCTGCACACCGTTCTCATATTCATAGTAGGGAGAGAGGTTAGGCATCTTCACCATGGCAATACCCCAGAGACCATCATAGTTCAGGTCGCGGTCGGTGTAGGTCAGGGAGAAGTCGGATTTAATCTTGATGCGGTCGTTCACATCATAGTCCAGAGCCATACGGGTGGAGAAACGGTCCATCTTCTGCTTGATGATGTTACCCGTTTCACGGTCGTAACCACCACTGATGCGGAAAGTGGTCTTTTCGTCACCACCACTCACGTTGATGAAGTGCTGCTGCAGGACACCATACTTAGAAACGAGTTTCGTCCAGTCGGTGTTGTTATCATACATGTAAGCTTCCGAGAAACCATCGTAGTCGTAGTTCAGTTCGGGGATGTCACCATCGGTGTCGGAAAGGCGGGGATTGAAATAGGCCTCCTTCAGCATCATGGTGTACTGGTCGCCGTTGAGCAACTTGACGGGGCGGTTCTTGTCGTGAATGGTCACCTTGCCCGAATAGCCTACGTGAACGGGACCACGCGAACCACGCTTGGTGGTGATTTCGATAACACCGTTGGCACCGTTCTTACCCCAGATGGCAGTTGCCGAGGCATCCTTGAGCACCTTGATGTCCAAGATGTCCTCGGTGTTCACCTTCAGCAGTTCAGCAAACTTTTCATCCGTAGCCGTGGCCACATCAAAGTCCGAAAGGTCGATGTCGGTGGCAATGTCGCCGTTGACTACAATCAGAGGTTCGTTGCTGGTGAGGGTTGAGACGGTGGAAACACCACGCAGACGCATCTGAGAGCCTGCACCCACATTACCTGAAGAGGCAATAATGTCCAGACCTGCAATACGTCCCTGCAGAGCCTCATCGACTGAGGTGATACCCAGTCCCTCAAACTCTTTTGCATCGAGGCCCTGAGCGGCATAGCTGACCTCTCGTTCAGGAATGGCCAAACCACTCGACTTGGCCATCTTCTTACCGGTGACCACAGCCTCCTTCATGATTTTCACATCGGCGCCCATTGAGATTTTGTACACTTGCTTGGTGATGGGCTTGATGACTTGCGTCTTCATACCAACACAAGAGAAGACGAGTCGGTTCTTCTTCGAATCCTTCAGGGTCATCGTGAAGTTACCGTTACCGTCTGTCACTGTAGCACTGACTGTACGATTCGAGGGGTCGATTTCCTTAACCGCAACGCCTGGCAGTTCACCAAACTCGTCGGAGACCGTACCACTGACGCGGGTAATCTGTGCACTGACAAGCGAAGATGTCAGACACATTATTATTAATAAGGTATATTTAAGTGTTTTCATCTTCTACGCTTGATGGGGTTAGGAGTTGGAGTTACGTCGGGGTTTTCCACGGGATGCTGTGCCAAAACCTCCTGCACATTGTCATACTCTGCAGGATCGTAGTAGCAGTTCTCGAAGGGCACCAGAGGAGTGTCGATTTGATGAACAACAGCAAATGACGAGGAGAAGATATTCGTACAGGCATTACTCTTCAGCAATTGTGCACCATTGAAGTAATACTGACGAGTGAGAATGTTGCAGCAATCCTTGTCCACACGATGAGTCTTGCCCGTGTTGTCGATTACCGTGAGGTCACCACCCAGTTCATAGTTGACATAGAGCTTCACGAAGCGGTTTGTCAGGGTGTCGAGACAAGCACTTTCATAGACATCATTGCTGTGGCTGGCGCCTTCCACGAACACCGAGTTATCCTGAATGTGATAGTTCACGAAGTTAGCGATGACATCACTCATGGCTTTCTCCTGTCCCTCCAGATAGGTGCGCTGTACGTTAAGCTGCTTGTACACCTCGGTAGTGTCTTCGCCCATCGTTGTTTCTTCCGCAGCAATCTTGTCGTCGATAATCTCGATACAAGCATGCACATCGTCGATGTCGTCCCAAGTGGGAAGCTTGTGTGAAGCCACCAGTGCATCGACAGATTGGTTGGTGGGAACGTAGATGGTGTAGTGGTAGTTATTCAATGTTGGCAAGCACTTGTCCATCGTGGCGTGATCACCATCGGTGGTGTTAACCATGCTCTCCAGCAAATTGGCAAACGAACCGAAACGGTCGGTGCGCAGGCTGTCGGTGATGGCAGCATAGGGGCTGGTGAAGGTACTCATCAGAGGCTCGGCATCGACGATGTAACTTTGACCATTACCCGATTCCTTCTCATACATCTCCGTGACGGGCACAAAATAGCCACGCTCGTACTGGAACGAGCCAGCAACACCCTTCACGTTGCTTCCCTCCCACTCTACGACAATGGGCGAACCAGTCTTACTCTGGTAGAACTTCTGTCCAGGGACGAATGTACCCACGGCAAGGGAATTGTTCAGAATATCCTTAAAATGCAAGAATGCATCGTTCTTTTCGGCACTTCCCACCGTAAAGTCACGAGTGGCCTCACCTGAAATGGTGCCGCGTCCGCGGTCGTCCAGCGAAGTCCAATCCACGGGATAGAGATCAGCTGTCACTCTCACACCGTCCATTTTGAACTTATAGGCCAGAGCCGTTGACTCATCTTTTGAGTTAGTACGCTTGTAGCTGACGGGGTCGTAGTAGGTCTGCAAGGCATTGTCGGTGGGGATGATGAAGCTGAGCTTGCTACCCATGTTGTTGAGGTAGGCCTTGTAACCTTCAGCGTCAGTGTTTTCTTTGTTGGTTCGGCTATCATGCTCTACTACGGAATAGACGATGTGCAGGTCATCGTTGGCACGGATGACGCAGGGATAATAGACACTCACATACTCAGGAGCCACATATACCTTGTTGGTCTGATAGATGACACCATTGCAAGCCCACAGCACGGAGTCGATGTCGCCCTTTTCTACGCCCATGCGCTCACCGGCAGTGTTGTTGATGCTGGAGAACATGCTGGGCACGGCTGACTTCAGGCTGGTGAGCATGGTGTTCTGCAACAGAGGCAGTACCACAGCGTCAGGAGCATTGTCCCAAGCCGTCTCGCCATCACCAGCTTTTCCGTAGCGTTCCTCCAGGTCGGCACCATCGGTCTGCAAATAGTTCATCAGGGCTTCGTTGGTGGGAACCAACATGGCTGCAGCATCATTCTGGTAAGTGATACCGCTGGTGCTGCTCAGACGATAGAGGTTCCATCCCGGGTCATAGGGCAGCACGGTGCTCACCTGAGTGTTATCGTCCATGCGCAAGAAAGGAACATTGTCATGATTGTTGAAATATTTGCGTACATAGACGCTGGTGTCCTGCTCGTCGCCACCGAACTGACGGTGATACTCACGATTGATGGTGGCATCGTAGTGAGGATAGGAGAAACGATCGAGCAGACGGCTGTAGATGCTGAACTGAGGATTGTTGGCAATCACGTTAGCCATATTATCCAGAGGCAATGCCACGCCCTCAAGCACATGAATGTAGCCGTTTTGGCAAGTGATGTCCTTATCTGTGATGACCTTACCGTTGACAAAGGCTCCCTCGTTCGAATTAATCTCACCATTGGTCAGGAAGGACACGTCGTCGCTGGTAATGTTGTTGTTCAGCATGAACTTAGGCATGAAGTGAATCATGCTCTGCACACCATCATCCTGCAACATGTGTACCTGTTCCTTGTTTCGCAGGGCTGACCAGTAGTCAATCTGCTTACCAGTCTCGGAGTTCACACGAGCTGAATTCAAGGCAGGGTACTTGTCGCGGGTGACCAAGGGCACTGAGTCCATGATGTTCACCGACGTAGCACGACGCATGCAACTGCCCTCCACGGGCTCATCGGCAGTGGAACTGGGAACATTACCGAGCAGTTCCACCAGATAGGCACTGTTAATCATGTTGGCCTTGAAGATGAGCTTCTTCTGGGCATCACTCATACCCTCGATGCTCTTCACGCCCCATGGGTTGTTCTTATAGAACTCGGCCCATGCGGCATCGTCAGCCACAAACAGTGTCTTCGAACCTGTCTTCCGCAGCACGGAAGCGTAGTCTTCGTCTTGAGCATTGATAAGCTTCAATGTCTCCGTGAAATTACCGTGTCGTCCCGACTCCAGTTCTTCGTAGATGCTTTCGCCCAGCCATGAGGGCTGTCCGGTGAGCAGTTCGTCGCTACAAGACGTCGAAACTCCACCCAATACGAAAGCAGTACAAACGGGAACGGCCCAACTGGCAATTCTTCGCTTTAGATTACTGTTTTTCATTAGTGTTTATTAGTTAGTTAAATATTTGTTTTCACTCGATTTAGGAGTTCATTATCCCCATAATTCCTCCAAATTTACGTTTTTTTCACATGTCCGCAAAAACTTTGTTAACTTTTTTTAATAAAAGATGTAAAATAATATAGAAAGAGTAGGAGAAGCCTCTCTTTTTGCATGCGGAGATGCGACATACCCACCTTATATCCACTAAAAAAGCGACTCTTGGGGAGCCGCTTTCAAAATAAGTAGGTTTGGAATAAATAAAATCAGTACTGCTCTTCGGAATTGGGGAAGTCGCCAGACTTTACGTCGGAGACATATTGACCAATAGCATCTGTCATAACGGTATGAAGGTCAGCATAGCGACGCAGGAACTTGGGAGAGAAGTTCTTGTTCATGCCCAACATGTCATGAAGCACAAGCACCTGTCCGTCGGCAGGCCCACCCCCAATGCCAATGATGGGAGTGTTCACCTCGCGACATACACGGGCTGTGAGTTCAGCAGGAATCTTTTCCAAAACAATAGCAAAACATCCGGCCTCGGAGAGCAACTTTGCATCGCGCACCAGTTTCTCAGCCTCAGCCTCTTCCTTGGCCCGAACGGCATAGGTGCCAAACTTGTTGATGCTTTGCGGGGTGAGTCCCAGATGACCACACACAGGAATACCTGCAGCCAGAATAGCACGAACGGTATCGATAATCTCCTCACCGCCCTCAAGCTTCAGCGCATCGCAGTGGGCCTCCTTCATTATGCGCACGGCATTCTCCACACCCTCGGTCTTGTTCACCTGATAAGTTCCGAAAGGCATATCGCACACCACAAGGGCGCGCTTCACACCCCGGACAACGCTTTTGGCATGATAAATCATCTGGTCGATGGTGATGGGCAAAGTGGTGAAATTACCTGCCATCACATTTGAAGCACTGTCACCGATGAGAATGACATCCACTCCTGCCCCATCCACAATCTGAGCCATCGTGTAGTCATAGGCTGTGAGCATTGCTATCTTCTTGCCTTGCTGCTTCATCTCCATAAGGCGACTTGTAGTCACCTTACGCGTATCTTCTACTAAGTATCCAGACATATCTAAGTTTAAAAGTTTAACAGTTTAATCGTTTAAGAGTTTAAAAGGATTTACGGGTAAAAGCCCTGCCTTGTGTTTCGGGCGCTCGGGCCTGGTTTTAATGGATTTTAGCTTAATTGGCCGCAAAGGTACAAAATAAATCACAATCCACCATTCATTATTTATAATTATTTTGTATTTTTGTAGCAATGAAACCACGATTCTTACTTTTCAAAGCATCGGCAGGAAGCGGGAAGACCTACAACCTGGCCATGCAATATCTGGCCCTGCTGATAGCAAAGGGCGAAGGGGAATACCGGCACACACTGGCAGTGACCTTCACCAACAAAGCCACGGCCGAGATGAAGGACCGTATTCTGGAGTTCCTAGAGAAGTTTTGGAAGGGTACGGCCGACAATGCCGACAAGGAAACTCTCCGAAAACTACTCCGCGAGGACTATAACCTGACCTTGACCGACGAAGAATTGCAAGAACGCTGCCACAAGGCCTTATGGGCCATATTGCACGACTACGGACGCTTTTGCGTATCGACCATCGATGCCTTTTTCCAGACAGTGCTACGCAACATGGCTCACGAGCTGGGCTTGAGCGCCCGTCTGCAAGCCGACCTCGATGACAAGAACATCGTGGAACTGGCTGTGGAGAATCTATTGGAGAACCTGCGCCACGATGATGCCGAGGTACTACCCTACCTGAAGAATTACATCGAACAGAAACTGGCTGACGGCAAGTCGTGGGACGTGCGAGGAGAACTGAAAGGAATGGCTAAGATGCTGTTTGAAGAGGCCTACCTGAAACGCGTCTTAAACCCCGAGGACAAGCCTTTCGACCTGGAGAACATCACACACTTCCGTCAACTGCTGAAAGAAGAGCGAGAAAAGGCTTCGAAACCCGTAATGCAATGTGCTGAGAAGTTTGAGGAAGTATTACGAAACCTGGGGATGGATTATGAGGAGTTGGTGACATACAGCACGCAGGTAAAGAAATTTGTGGAAGCCATGAAAGCGGGTCAACTGGACGTGGAATATGGAAAGAACCTGCAGAAAATGGAAAACGGCGAAATGGATATTCTATCGGCTCGCCTGCGCAAGGAGCCTTCGATGCGCCCCGTTAGGGAACAACTCGTAAGCCGACTCTCACTCCTGCATAATACCTTCGAGCAGGCCAGCGCACGGGTCAGGAGCATCGACATAGTGTCGCGCAACCTATCGCCCATGGGTTTGTTGGGTGCCATCGACAAGGAGGTGACGCGCCTGTCAGGTGAACGCAACCGTTTCATGCTCGCCCGTACGCCCATTCTATTGAAGCGCATGGTGGGAAGTGACGATGCCTCGTTTGTTTTCGAGCGCATCGGTACCACCTTCAACAACATCATGATTGACGAATTTCAGGACACCAGCCAACTACAATGGGAGAACTTCCGCTCCCTGCTGCTCGACAATCTGTCATCGGGCGGGCTGAGTATGGTGGTGGGAGACATCAAGCAAAGCATCTACCGCTGGCGCAACGGTGACTGGCACATCCTGCACGGTTTGGAGCACAATGGCTATCAGGGCACGCCTCTCACGCAACGGCCACTGGACACAAACTATCGCAGTCAGGGCAAAATTGTGGACTTCAACAACAGTTTCTTCCCACATGCTGCACAAAGACTCGACCAGATAGCTGGCACCACCCAACTGACAGAACTTTACAGCGACGTGCACCAAAACATCGACCTTAAGCACAAGAGCAAGGATGCAGGCTGGGTGCGTATCACCATCTGTCACTCCAACGACAAGGAAGTAACGGAGGCATGGCCTCGGCGCATGCTTGATGACGTGTGCCAGCAAGTAACTGAACTCCACCGACATGGAGTGGCCTATAACGAGATGGCCTTCCTGCTGAGGAAAGGAAAATACATAGCCCCACTCATCCAACATTTCTCGGAACGCATGCCTCAGGTACGCCTGGTGAGCGACGAAGCCTTCCTGTTAGGTACATCTGTGAGCATAGGCATGCTGATGGGAGCCTTGCAGATGGTGGACGACCCTGAACGCAACCCCATTGCCGCACGATTTGTGGCCAAACACTATTTGCGTGATGTCATGCGAAAGGATGTCACAGAAAGCGACTTCCTGCTCCCCCCGCTCAATGAATTGCTCCCCGAAGCATTCATCCAACATCTCGACGACCTGCAGCGACTGCCTCTGTATGAACTTTGCGAGAGGCTTGTCGGCCTACTCTCGCTCAACAAGATTGAGGGGCAGGAAGCCTATCTCCTATGTTTCTTCGACGAACTCTCAAACTATCTGCATGAGAATCCTGCCGACATCCCCACCTTCATCCAATACTGGGATGAGCATCTGAAAGAAGTGGCTGTACCTGGAGGGGAGGCAGACGGCATACGCATCCTGACCATCCACAAATCGAAGGGGCTGGCCTTTCACACAGTCTTGATGCCCTTTGCAGAATGGACTATTGAAAAGGATATCAGAACCGATGGCGACCCACAATGGTGCCGCCCCGAGCGACCTCCTCTTAATGAAATGGGCTCCATATCCGTGCAGCTCACCTCAAAGAAGGTGGTCGGCACCCCATTTGAAGGCGACTTCGAACTGGAGCACCTCAACAAACGTGCTGACGAATTAAACGCCCTCTATGTGGCATTCACACGCGCCAAGGAGAATCTGCTGGTGTGGGGACTCAGCAAAACCGAAATGCCTCAGGACAAGACTGACGAAAGTGTTGCCGACCTCATGCACCAATGTCTCGGCAAGGTGACGGAGATGGAGGCAAGTACTTGCGATGAAGACCCCACCCTGACCACCTATACCATGGGCTCGTTGCGTTCCAAACCGTTATCCGAAAAGCATAGTGAAAGTTGTATGTTGCAAGGAGCATTCGAGGAGGGAACAAGCTTCACATTCCAACAGAGTGGCGACGCACAGGAGTTCGTGCAGAAAGGGGAGGATGAGGTTGACGAGCAACAACTTACCTATCTGAAGAAGGGAAAACTTCTGCACTATGTGTTCAGCCAGATCAATAGTGCCGACGACATTGAGCGTGTGACCCGCCGTCTTGCTCAACAGGGCATACTGAAGAGCGAGACACAGCTCAAGCAGGTGCGTCAACTGGCTCACAATGGTCTGCGCAGCCCCAGAGTGCAGGACTGGTTCTCAGGCAAATATCAACTCTTTAACGAGCGCAACATACTGGTACCCAGTCCCGAAAACGAGAAGTTGGAGAAACGTCGGCCCGACCGTGTCATGATGTCGCCCGAACGCATCATCATCGTTGATTTCAAATTCGGCCGACCTACCGAGGAACATCAGAAGCAGGTGGCTCGCTACATCGAAATCCTGCAAGACATGTATCCCCAGAAACATGTCGAAGGATGGCTCTGGTATGTATATAGAAATAAAGTAGAAGAGGTGTCTGTTATTAATAATTAAGAGGTAAAGAATTAAATGAAGCCATTCCTATATCATGTTGCACAAGACCTCATCAGGCGCTATGGCAATAACCTCTCGGAGGTAACCATCGTCTTTCCTGGCAAGCGCGCTGAGCTATATATCAACACGTTCCTCTCGCACATTGCACAAGGACCCGTGTGGGCACCGCGTTTCATCACCATCGACGAACTCTTCCAGCAATTCTCAGACTTGATACCTGCCGACCCCGTACTTTGTGTCTGCAGGCTCTACAACATCTACAAACAACTCGTGCCCTCCCCCCTCTCGCTCGACGATTTCTATGGTTGGGGCGAGGTGCTCGTCAACGATTTCTCGGACATCGACAAACATCTGGCACCAGCCGAAAAGCTCTTTGCCAATGCTTCGGACTTGACCGAGATGGAGCGAACTGATTTCCTGCAACCCGAACAACTGGACACCCTGCGCCAGTTCTTTGCCCACTTCGATGCAGACCACCAAAGTGAACTGAAAGAACGCTTCTTGCGCATGTGGAAGGCCATGCCCCAGATGTATGCTCAACTTAAATTCCAGTTACGACAAGAAGGGCTCATGTACAAGGGGGGCCTCTATCGTGAAGTAGTGGAAAGTCTCAACACGGAAGAACATTCTCGCCTCTCGTCCCTGAGTTCTCTCCACTTACACGCTTTCGTGGGATTCAACGTGCTCGACGAAGTAGAGGAAGCCTTGTTCTCCGCCTTCAAGGATGCTGGGCAGGCACTTTTCTACTGGGACTATGACGTTTACTACACCTCCCAGCAACCTATGCATGAGGCCGGTCTGTTCTTGCGTCACAACCTCGAGAGATTCCCCTCTGCACTGCCTGCCGACCTCTACGACAATTTCACGCAACCAGGCAAGCAAGTGCGCATACTCTCCGCCTCCACCGACAATGCCCAGGTGCGCTACCTCCCACAATGGCTTACCGAACGCAAGGACCGACAACAAGGCCAGATGGCCATAGTCTTATGCGACGAAACCATGATGCGTCCCGCCATGCATTCCATCCCGAACGGCATCGATTGCAACCTCACTATGGGATTTCCTCTCACCGACACTGCCATAAGCGGATACTTCTCGGCACTTATCGACTTGCAGGTCGATGGCTATGATGCCGACTCACAAAGATTCCTGCCCACTGCACTTGAGCGTCTTGAGGGCAATCCCTTCTTCTCCACCTTCCCCCAACCATTGCTTCCCCTCTCCCACCAGCCTGCCAGTTTGCAACTCATCGACTGGATGGCACAGGCCATCGAGTCGCTCGGACAGGCACTCCCCGAGGACGATGCCCTTAACATCGAAGCCACATTCCAGTTCCATCGGTTGCTGGGACAGTTCCGATGGTTGGTCAGCGACGGCCTGCTCGACGTGCGTCCCCTTACGCTACGCCGTTTGCTCCGTCAGGCACTCGCCTCTGCCAGCATCCCCTTCCACGGCCAGATGGACCAAAATGTACAGGTGATGGGACTGCTTGAAGCCCGCGCTCTCGACTTCCCCCACCTCATCATGCTGGGCGTGGGTGAGGGCATCCTACCACGGAAATCTGCCACCACTTCATTCATCCCATACATTCTCAGGTCACACTTCGGCCTCGACACCACCCAACGACAAGATGCCGTCTATGCCTACTCGTTCTATCGACTGCTGCAGCGCTCCACCGATATCACACTCATCTACAACAACACCACCAGCGGCGCATCGCAACGCGAGAAAAGCCGTTTCCTGCGCCAACTTATTGCCGAATCGCCTCTCACCATCGAACAAAGGGAATTGGGTACGTCCTCTGTTCCGGCTCCCGACAAACGGCCCATTACTATCGATAAGGACGACACCGTCATGCAACGCCTCCTCAGGCGCACGTCACTCTCGCCAACTGCCATCAATCAGTACATCCAGTGCCCCATGCTCTTCTACTATCAGCAAGTGGCCAACTTGCGCATGCCCGACCGCCCTCAGGATGGCATCGATGTACTTCATTTCGGCACACTGTTCCATGACACATGCCAACTGTTCTACACCGACCTTACCAGCCGATTGGGGCGCAATCAAATACTGGCAAGCGATTTGGAGCCCTATGTGCAGCAACCTCAATTGCGACTAATAAGCTTTGTTGACCAGGCTTTCGAAACCAATGGCTTCCCACCCGCCACACGAGGTACGAACATGCTCATCCGCGACGTCATCATCAAATTGGTGGCACAACTCCTCAACTGGGACCTGGCACACACACCCTTCACCTTCGTCGAAGCCGAAAAACCACACTATCTGACACTGGATTTCAACGCCGGTTCACAAACAAAGAGTTTAAAGATAGGAGGCATCATCGACCGAATGGATATCATGACCATCCAGGGATGTCCCACCCTGCGCATTGTGGACTACAAGACAGGCAAGTCGCCACGAAGTTTTCCTCCCGACCTCGAAAGCATCTTCCAGTCAGGACACGAAAAGGCGCAAGGCTATTACCTGCAAACTTTCCTCTATTCGATTGCACTGGCCCACGAACAACAACTCCCCGTTGCGCCCTGCCTCTTTTATGTATTGTCAGCAGGCGATGCTCAACGATATGACCCCACACTTGCCCTGGGCAAGCAACTCGTTACGGACATACGCGAGTTAGAGGCTGGATTCATGCAACTGATGCGCCGCACCGTTGAGGAAATCTATGACCCATCGCGACCATTCGTGCAGATTGAGGATAAACCCGATGACCGCAACAATCCATGCAAGAGATGTGACTTTCGTGCCCTGTGCAATCGCTAATCTAAAGTACTTCCGCTCGACGCTCAGCACCCCGGAGGGTGACGCTTTCAGAGCAAAGCGGGGAAAGAAATACTCAAATAAAATTTGACCTATCGGTCTTATTTTGTCGCGACTTAGCAGAAAAATACAAGTATTTCTCTGCATTCACTGCTCCAAAATTTGGTATTTTGCTCGCTTATTCGTACCTCTGAACTACGTTCTAAAGTACTCTCGCTCGAAAATACTCAAATAAAATTTGGTATTTTGCTCGCTTATTCGTACCTTTGTCGCCGCAAACACGAGGATGGTTCGGTAGCTCAGTCGGATTAGAGCAAC
>DGUV01000056.1:0-55696 GCA_002395775.1 Prevotellaceae bacterium UBA4301 | reverse complement strand
TAGAGCAACAGCCTTCTAAGCTGTGGGTCATGGGTTCGAGCCCCATCCGAATCACAAACAAGCCATCTCCAATGGCTTGTTTTTTTGCCATTAGCGTAAAACCTTCCTGTGATTTCCGATGGCGATACCCCGTTCGCCTTTACGAAACTTGCGGCCAGAGAGTGTATATCGGGCACCTGCCTTATCCGGAACCGAAGGCAACTCAACGGCTGTATCTACGGGTTTGCGCAGAAGCGCGAGTGAAGTCATACTCACCCATTGCTGCACCGCATCGGCCACAGAGGCCGAAAGTGCCATATCCACCTCCGTTTCCTCTGTCAGTGTGAAGGGCAGATAACGCCACTCCCATCCACGTCCTTTCCCGCTATTGGCATATTGTCCGGTAGGTGAAAAGTTGGCTCGTTCTTCTGTGTCAATACCATATCCAGTGTCACCCTTTGTTGGGAAAAGCACCTCCCTGTTATCTACCGACATCTTTGCGACGACGGCATCAGAAGCTGAACGACCCGCACACATCAGCACATAATCCCCTGCTGGCAATGTTAATTGCTGACGCATACTCATGCTCCACGATGTTCCACCCCACCCATCACGTTGTTCCCAGTAAGATGAAGAGGAAGAGCCATCATAGTGCTGCCCCGAACGAGAGGTCTGGTTCTGGCTTTTCCAAGTCCCCAGAAGTGAGGTTTGGTCATCAGTGTAGTTCGTGGTCACCTGTTCGTATTCGGCAAGTCGAAGTTCATTGAGAGCCAACTGTGCCAGATAAGGTGTGAGTGCATCGCTCGCTAGTGTGGACTGGGCTTCGCCGACATCAACACCTAATGCATCAGCTAAGGCTATCTCATTGGCAAGTTCTTGCTTCAGTGCACCAAGAGCCTTTCCGTCAAGAGCGTTCTGCAATTGCTCAAATTCCTTGTCAGTAATAGGAATCACGGTTCCATGGCGAGGAGTAAAAGCTCCACTTGTGTAAGTATTTTGTTTGTACGCGAATGTTTCGAGGTCCGTACTCGTACAGAACTGATAGTAACCGCTGGTGTAACAATCGTACATCAACACCCAAGTCTGTCCGTCAATGAGCTGGAACACGCCAGCACCCTCCACGGCCACATTGGTCTGCTGCAGTTTCCCTGAAGGGGCACTCCACTGGCTCCCCTCCTCCCCTTCTGGGGTGGTCAGTTGGGTTGCAGTCACCTTGCTTATGCCCCCATCGTTTTCGTTTTTATAGAAGGCATGGTACTTATCCTGAAACCACACGATGTCCATGTCGATGGTCGATGCTCCACGGTCAAAGAGCAATGTGGGCTCGCCCTCAAGGTCAGTGAAGTCGGCATTGGCATAATTATAGTACACCTTGTCATAGGTGATGGTTCCATCATTAGTGAGCAAGGAGTAATATACCATATATTTTTGGGCCACGGGGTCGTATATGGTCTCGGGGGCCCACACACGAGTGACATTGGCAAAATTCTTGCCCCGATATTTGGATGGGAAATTCACGGTAGAGTGTTGCCAGTTCACAAGGTCACGACTCTTCATGAGCACCATCCCTCGGTTTGAGCTCCAGCCCTGTGCCGAGCGCATGTCGGTGGCCACCATCAGGAACCATCCGTCCTCGGTACGCAGGATGTGAGGGTCACGCAATCCTCCCTTGATACTCACCGAATCAGCAGCAAGAATCCGCTTACCCTGGTTCAGAGGCGTATAGTCAAAGCCATTTTCCGATATGGCATAATAGATGTTTTCGTCACTGTTTGAAGGGAAATAGACAAACAGATACTTTGTCATCTCCTCCGCAGCCTTCAATGGCAATGCCATAAGACAGATGAGGATAAAGGAGAACAACCGTTCCATTCTGGTAATATGTAAATTAGTTTCGCAAAGATACCTCTTTTTCGCTTTCCTGCATGAAAAACGGGGAAAAAAATGTGATAATAATGAGATTATTCGTAACTTCGCGCTGTTATAAATAACTTTTAAACAAATTAACCTGATAATGACCAACGACATCATCTGCATAGGACACGTGACCCACGACCGCATTGTCACCCCACAAAGTGAGGTTCACATGCCTGGGGGCACATCATACTACTTTTCTCACGGCATGGCCCATCTGGGACTGCAGGGCATCAGTTATCGGCTCATCACCTCGCTGGCTGAGGAAGATATGGAGGCCGTCAACGAGATGCGCCAAAAGGGCATCGACGTAACCGTCATCCCCAGCCGGAAGACTGTGTATTTCGAGAACATCTATGGCGAGAACCAAAACAATCGTCGCCAACGTGTGCGAGCCAAGGCCGACCCGTTCACCATTGAACGCCTGGGCGATATCAGTGCCCGATACATCGTACTGGGTACCTTATTGGCCGACGACTTCGATCTCGCCACCCTGCACTATCTCTCCCAGCGAGGCCATCTGGTGCTGGATGCACAAGGCTATCTGCGCGAGGTCAGAGGCGAGCAAGTGCACGCCATCGACTGGAAAGACAAGCGCGAGGCACTGCAATTGGTGGACATCCTGAAAGTGAACGAATACGAGATTGAAGTCCTGACGGGCGAACGAGACCAACACCGGGCTTGCGAGCAACTGGCCGAATGGGGCGTCAACGAGGTATTGCTCACACTGGGCAGCTACGGCTCTGTAGTCTATGCCCAGGGTCAGTTCTACGACATCCCCGCCTATGAGCCTCTCCGGGTAGTCGATGCCACGGGCTGTGGCGATACCTATGTCATGGCCTATGTCTATCGTCGTCTGCAGGGAGCCAATCCTGGCGAAGCAGGACGCTTTGCCTCGGCCGTGGCCAGCATCAAGTTGGAGGCTTCGGGACCCTTCCGGGGCACGCTACAGGACGCACTTGCACGATTCTGACCGTCCTTTGCACGATTTTATGCACACCCATGCAGACAAATGTGAGTAACTTTGCAGCGTAGTTCTCACAAAAAAAAATTAAAACTAAAGACATGAAAAAACTATTTCTCCTCATGATGCTGTTGACCAGCGCTACTTGCTGGGCACAAAAGGGTGAAGACCGTGGGTTCATCCACCCAGGAGGGCTCCACACACAGGCCGATTTCGACCGTGTAAAACAGCTTATCAAGGACAAGGACGAACGAGTGGTGAAAGCCTACAACGTACTGAAATCTGCGGCCTACAGCCAATCGAGCGTGCAGACCTACCCCACTGAGACTATTGTCCGAGGAGGCGGCAGCGGAGAAAATTACATGAATGCCTGCCGAGGTGCAGCCATGGCC
This sequence comes from Prevotellaceae bacterium UBA4301, assembly GCA_002395775.1. Lineage (GTDB taxonomy): Bacteria > Bacteroidota > Bacteroidia > Bacteroidales > Bacteroidaceae > Physcousia. The sequence continues at coordinate 52,447 of DGUV01000056.1, read as the reverse complement.
TACCAAAATGCCTTACGCTGGAAGATTGATGGCACGAAAGCCAATGCCGAGGCTGCGGTCAAAGTGCTGATGGCATGGGCCAGAACCACAAAATACATCGGAGGCGACTCCAACTATGCCCTTGCAGCAGGTCTCTATGGCTATGAGTTTGCCCAAGCGGCAGAACTCATGCGCGACTATGACGGATGGTCTGATGCTGACTTTCAAGAGTTCAAGCGTTGGATGCTGAAGGTGTGGTACCCCACTTCCATGGGTTTCCTGCGTGGCCGCAACGGCACCTGGGAGAACTCGGGCAAGTGGTGGCAGGCACCAGGTCACTACTGGTCGAACTGGGGCCTCTGCAACGCCCTTTGCATAATCAGCATTGGTGTGCTGTGCGATGATGTCTATATTTATAATCAAGGTATGTCGTTCTTCAAGTACGACCAAGTCGGCAATTTCTCCATTCCCCCTACACTGCATACCGTGACCGGCCACAGCGATTTCACAGGCGAAGCCATCTGGAACGACGCGCTCACCGAATTCCTGGGCGCACTCGTCGTCACCGATGTTGAGAGCAGTCTCGAGACTGGTGCCTATGGTCGTCTTGGACAGATGCAAGAAAGCGGACGCGACACTGGCCATTCCGCTATGGCTTTGGGCCTGGCCATCGATATAGCCAAGGTGGGATGGAATCAGGGCGACGACCTCTTTGCCTACATGGACCATCGTCTGGCTTCCGGTATCGAATACGTAGCTGCACAGACACAAAATGTCGAAGGACTGCCTTGGACACCCTACCAGCGCTGTGAGAGCGGATACTACTACAGCGACTATCGCTCGTGGGTCATGCAAAGTCCTGCATTGGGTGCACAAATGCGGCCCTACTGGGGCACTGTCATCGGCATCTATGAGGGTGTCAAAGGCGTCACCATGCCCTTCTCCGAGCTTTCCTACGAGCAGATGGGCATCGACGGAGGTGGTCAGGGCAGCACCAGCGGCGGATATGACCATCTGGGCTATTCCGTGCTTATGAACACCCGCGTGCCGCAGCTCTGCCCTGCCGACCAAGTCCCCACCGAACTTTCGCCAATGATGGAATGTAACACTTCCGTTTCCAGCCTCATCCCCAGTTATGCGATGGAGACTCGCATTGGCAACCTGTCAGGCAAGACCGTTCGCCACAACGAACTGGGCGGACTCATCAACACCTACAGCACCATAGGTTCCGCCGTACCTAACGGCCGCACACTCACCCTCAAGCCTCAACTTCCCGAGGGCGAAGAGGACACGGGCCTCTGGCAATGGAACACTGGCGAACAGACACGCGAGATTACCGTCACCACCGACAAGAGCTACATCTACCGCGTAACCTACACAAACAAGAATGGCATCCAAAGCCAACTTTGTTTCCCCATTGCATGTCAGGGCGACGGGCCAGCCGTCGAACTCATCCCCACCATCACCTATGGCGACAATGTCATTGAAGGCGATACCGTAAGCGTACTCTATGGGGATAAGGTACAGCTCAAAGCCTCGCCCCTCATCGGCGGGGGCACATGGAAGTGGAGCACTGGTGCCACCACCGAATCTATCAATAGTCCTGCCATAAAGGCCGACCGCCAAATCTCCGTTACCTATAAGCACACCAACGGAGTCACCGCCCAACAAGTATTCCGTCTGGGTGTGCACATGTGCGAACCCTTCATCATCATTGGTTCCACCCAACGCAATGACAGCACAGCGGCCTGTGCCTCCGGTGCCTCAGTGAGCGTAGGGTTGCGTCTGCCCTCTGCGGTAGATGCCTCCTCCGTTGCATGGAGCACTGGCGATGTAGGAGACACTCTCAAGCTCGGTAATCTGGAAACTACTACTGAGGTTTCCGCCACCTTCCAACTTGCTGGAGTCAACTATGTACAGCATTTCACGGTCTATGTCCGCGAGAGCGACACCAGCCGGCTCATCGAACCCGGAAACTATGTCATACAGCACACAGCTTCCGGACGCCTGCTCACCCACCATGGACAGGGCGAACTGGCCACCTTCGAAGAGGGTGATGCCGAGAATCCCACACTCAGTCAGGCCTGGTTCATCGACCGTCGCACCACGCCCAAATACTGCATCATGACACTCCCTGACAGTCTCCGCCTGGGCACGACAGCAAAGACTTCAGCCACAGGTTCCTACACCTTCAGTCTTTGGGGCGCAGAAGGCAGCGAACAAGTTGCCCTTTACACGGGTTCCACCTCCTCAAGCATGAAGTTCTGGAACACCGACTCGGAAGGCAATGTAGTCATTGCCACACAATCAATTGTCACGGCCTTCCCCTTCCGCCTCATCCCGATTGCCGACGATTGGGATGCCGTGAAGCCCGTCACGAGCAACAGTCCCGTCATTCATCAGCAGTGGTTCACGCCCGACGGACGTTCTGCCGCACCAAACCATCGCGGCATTGTCATCGTGCGCCAGCAACATGCCGATGGCACCGTCACCATACGCAAAACGACCAACCGCTGAACTTCCCCCCAATAAGTCGAGTATGTAGAACATACGAAACCGGGGCAACAGAAAAACAATCCCCGTCTCTCCATCGTGGAGGGGCGGGGATTCATTTATTTTCAATCTGCATTCTCAGCGTACGGGTTCAATGATAAGCGCTGCCCCACCCGACGGCTGCAGGCTGAGGGGAATGGAGCGACCCGAACGCACCTGTATCTGACGCACGGAGGCATGGGTTTCGGAGGTCGTTGATTCGGGATTGTCTTCATAAAGTGTCACTCGATAGCGTCCGCGAGGCAGGAAATCGGTGGAAACCTGAAGGTTCCGCCCATCAAGGCCATTAAGCACACCCACAAACCACACCTGCCCACTGCGACGAGCCTGAACGACGAATTCACCAGGCCAGCCATCAAGGGCCACACTCTCGTCAAAGGTGGTGGGGATTCGACGCCAAAAGTCAAGCTCGGGTTCTGGGCGGAACGTATCGGGCCGATCATACCAGAAGAGAAACTGCAAGGGACTGTAATAGACCGCCGCAAGTGCCAACTGGTGGGCATGGGTGTTGCGGATGCGCTTGTCGAAGTAGCAAGGTGTGTAGTCGGCTGGTCCGCAAAGGAATCGGGTGAAAGGCAGAAGCGTGTTGTGATGGGCGTCTGGCATCTCCTCGTTGCCACGCACGCCTTCCTGGGTGAGCAGGTTAGGCAGTGTGCGACTGAGGCCAGTTGGACGATATTCGTCGTGGATGTCCACCATTAGGTTGTGGCGGGCACACTTCAGGACAGCCTCATGGAGCCAGGTCGTCCATTGCTGACTGCCCACATGGACAAAACCGAACTTCACACCACTGACACCCCATTGCTCATAGAGGGGAAGCAACTCATCGAGTTGACGGGCAAGGGCACGCTGATTGACATAAAGCCATACCCCCACCCCACGTTCCTGGGCATAGCGACAAATTTCGGGAATGGAAAAGTCGCGCTCGGGGGCCACCCTGCGGGCATCGCTCTCCACCCGTCCCTCGGGACCATACCAACCCGCATCGAGTTCCACATATTGCAGGCCCATGCTTTGGCAAAGGTCGATGCTCCGCAGAATGTTCGCGCGGTCGAGTCGAGTAGAACGGAATGCTTTTCCCGTACGCACCCACGAATAGTCACCCTCCGATGGTGGAGCGAGGTTGAGCAGGAGGTGGTTGTGATTGATGAGTTCGACAGGTTGTTCTGCCGCCATAATGACGCGCCAAGGTGTGTCATGGGGCGAGATGATATCGACATCGCCATAGAGCGAAACCTGCAACACATTATCTTCCAGAAGTCGGAACTTCCCACGGGCGTGGTTGCGCATATCCCCCTCAAGGAGAGCCACAAACTTGCCATCAGGCAACTGCAAAAGCAGGGGACGCTCACAGTCATACCAGGGCTGACACAAGGGACGCTTGTCATAAGGCCCCTGTGCCCACTCTTCATACCATCCCTGAGTGCCTGCCGGCAGGGCAAAGGTGGTGCGCTCGCCTGTAAGATGCAGGAAAAGGCCATTGGAGGTTTCGGGGAAGTGATAGCGCAGAGCCACTCCCTCGTTATAGGCACGGACAACGATGTCCATCGCATAGAACTTACGCTTGTCATAGCCATCGGAAAGAGTGCCCTCGCGATTTCCTTTTTCGTAATGAAGTACGAGTTGATTGTAATGGTCGCGGATGGTTCGCCGTTCACCATAGAGTGGCGACCAGAGGGTATCGACGGTGCAACGTTCCTCACCCCGCAGCACGAGGTCGGCCGACCAATCGTCGTTCTGTCCCCGAGGCACGCCCAGGGCCGACTCAAACAGACGGTTGTCAATGTCTATGCCCAGAAGACTGGGCCGGATAATGGTATCGCCGTGAAAGGTAACGGAATAGGACATGTCCGTGACGGCAATCCGATAGTGGCCGTCGGGCGAAGTCAAGGTCGTTTGTCCCCAAGCGATTAATGGCGACAGGAGGGAGAACAGAAAGATTCGATATTTCATGGAACTTAATAGAATGAGTTTATGAATCCGATGGTGCAAAGATAGTGATAAAATGTGGGAATGAAGTGCACATTTTCGTGTAAACGTGCAACCATTTTGTTGTTTTCTTCTTATCTTTACGGCATGAAACTCGGAAAACGGTCACTAACGGGACTCATAATCTGCCTTTTGGCCTGCATGGGGATGAAGGCAGAAGATTGGCAACGATGGACCACCCATCAGGGGCTCACCAGCAACCAGACTCGCCAAGTCATCGCCCTGCCTGGCCACACCTCGGCCGATGCCCTGCTGGTTCGCCCCGACGGTCAGGTTCTTGCCGGCACGTCGAACGGCATCTTTGTCCACCGAAGCGGCAAGGAAGGATGGCAACCCATTGATGAACTGAAAAACCTGAATCACGAACTTTGCAGCATCGAAAACCCAATATCACCATGAAACGATTTCTGATTCTGGCCCTCGTCCTTGTTTCCCTCATGACGTCTCAAGGGCTACAAGCACGTTCGTTCAACCATCCCGGATTGCTCCATACCGAAGCCTCCTTGGAGAGGATGCAGCAACTCGTCAGCTCGGCCCATCCTGTGGCCATGGGGTCGTATGACCAACTACTGGCCAACCCGCGTTCGTCGGCCGACTACCAGATGCGCGGCCCCTTCGACATCATTGCACGCGACGGAGAGCACCGGCGCACGAAAGGGCCCAGCGAGGACGATTTCCTGGCTGCCTACTACAACGCCCTGCTCTTCTCCATCACGCAGGACGAGAAGCATGCCCAGACGTCGCTCGCCATCATCCGGGCCTATACCAACCGACTGAACAAGATTGACGGCCACGACGCACCCCTTTGCGCTGGCTTGCAGGGATTCATCCTCATCAATGCCTGCGAGCTTCTGCGCTATGGCTATGGGGGATGGACAAAACAAGACACCCGACTCACCGAACAAATGTTCCGACGTGCCTTCCTGCCCGTGCTCGACGAGTTCGACCGCCAGTCGCCCTATGCCAACGGCAATTGGGGAGCCGCAGTGAACAAGATGCGCATGGCATTGGCCATCTACACCAACGACCGGGCCCAGTACGAACGAGCCACACACTACTACCTGCAAGGGGCTGACAATGGTTCGCTGCCCAACTACATTGGTCCCACGGGCCAATGTCAGGAGTCGGGACGCGACCAGGCTCACGTCATGCTCGGACTGGGCCAACTGGCAGAGACATGCGAGGTGGCATGGAGCCAAGGCTACGACCTCTACGCTCTGCTCGACAACCGCCTGCTTCAGGGATACGAATACACCTCGCGGGCCAATCTGGGCTTCGACGTACCCTTCGAGACATGGAAGGACCTCACCGGCAAGTACTCCAACTGGACCGTACTCAGCCAGGGAGCTCTGGGCCAGTGGCGCGCTGTGTTTGAGATTGCCTACAATCACTATGTGGGCCGTTGCCACCTGTCCATGCCCTACACCAGCATGGCACTTGGCCGCTACGTCCGCCCCGAAGGGCCCGGATTCACCTGCGACAATCCCGGATTCGGTTCGCTGCTCTTCTTTCAGCACACCGACGTCGATGCCCTCTCCCCTGCCCCTGGGCCGCCAACTTATAAAATGAACATGCGCCGCGAATACAGCTGCACCGACGAGCCCCTCATCCGGCTGGCCGATGCTCCCCAGCTGACACTGGTGCGCACCGTGGATTGCTGGCCCGAATACTGGGACCTCAAGCCCGTACGCCAGCAAGACGGCACCTACGAATACCAGCCCCTCGGAGCCATCTCGCGCAACGGCTACACCTTCGGCCCGGAGCGCAAGGCCACCACCTTCCTGGTGCCCGAGGCAGTGCAACCCGTCCAGTTCAGTCCCCTGCCCGAGAAGGACGGCCCTGCCGTCAACCCCGACTATGAGGTGTGGGTGCGCCCCCTGTCCCAGTCCGATGGAGCATGGACCCAGATTCCCGTCCTGCGCTGCAACATCGACACCCGCCGTGTGCAGACAGCCGCCTTTGCCGAGTTCGACATGGCCGAGCCCGTTGCAGTGCGCGTCGTCAACCATCGTCCGCAGACCGACAACTCATGCGACATTCGTCCGCACTCAACTGGCATCAAGCCCACGCTGACAAACGACTCCACCATCGAGCTCACCCTCAATCAACCCCGATACCTGAGCGTGGAGTTCGGAGGCGACCGGCTCCACAACCTCCACCTGCTCGTCAACGCTCCCCTCACCGAGCACCACGCCCCCGACGAGCCCAAGGCCATCTGCTGGCAAGCCCCCAACTCGCAGGACGTGTTTGTCCAGGATGCCCGTCTCATCTATTTCGGCCCTGGCGTCCACAAACCCAAGGACCTGCCTGGCGAGGAAATCAAGATTCCCTCCAACTGCACCGTCTATCTGGCCCCGGGCGCCGTGGTCAAGGCCCGGCTCATCGTTGACCGTGCCGAAAACGTGCGCATCATTGGCCGCGGCATTCTCGACCATCCCCTCCGAGGAGTGGAGATAACCTATTCCAAGAACGTGCTCATCGATGGCATCACCGTCCTCAACCCCGCCCACTACACCGTCTATGGCGGACAGAGCGAGAACATCACCATCCGCAACCTGAAGTCGTTCTCCGCCCGTTCGTGGACCGACGGCATCGACCTCATGTGTTGCCGCCATGTCAAGGTCGAGAACTGCTTCCTGCGCACCAGCGACGACTGCATCGCCCTCTACAACCATCGATGGTGGTTCTGGGGAGGCACCGAGGACATCGACGTCTCGCGCTGCATCTTCTGGCCCGACGTGGCCCACCCCGTCAACATCGGCAGCCACGGCGACGACCGTGCCCCCCGGGGCGAACTGCTCGAGAACGTCCGCATCCACGACTGCGACATCCTCTACGGACGCGAACAGGGACTGCTGGCCATCCAGTGCGGCGACCAGAACGACATCCGCAACGTCCGCTTCGACAGCATCCGCATCGAAGGCGTGCAGCGCGGACGACTCTTCGACCTGCGCGTGCTCTTCAGCCAGAAGTACAATCGCAAGCCCGGCAACAGCATCGACGACATCCACTTCAACCACATCACGGTTGACACCGACATGCCCCAGCTCATGCCCTCGCGCGTGGAACACTATGACCGACACCGCCGCGTAGGCCGCTACACCGTCACCAACGTCTGGATGGGCACACGCCCCTTCGACCCCGAAACCGACGTAACGTTCATCAACAACTAAGCCTCCCCCTGCCTCGCTGCGGGAGGGGGGACTTGCATCCGTCACGGAGTAAGATTGTGGTAAAATAACAATGTATTCCCAATCATCACGAATTTACTTACCAATGATGGCTTGATCATTGTACCAATCATCGGTCGATGATTGGTAAGTAAATTTGTGATGATTGGTAAGTAAATTCACGATGATTGGGAACCCTTCAACAGAAGCGCCCGCAACCGTCATCAGCTGCGAGCGCTCAAGTTCAAGAAGAAAGGCAAGCCCTCCCCCCCCACGGGGGGAGCGGGGAGAGGGGCTTTACTTCCCCAATATCATATTCACAATAGCCGTAACATCAGCAATGGAGATGTCGCCATCGTCATTCACGTCGGCATTGGCATACGAAAAGGCCATTGCCGATTCTTTTCCCAGAATCAGGTTCACTGCCATCGTCACGTCGGCTATCGTGACAGCTCCGTCGTTATTAACGTCGCCCAGAAGCGAAGCCACCAAACTATCGGGTTCGTCAGCGATGCCCTCGTCACGTGAGTTTTCGACAGTCCGCTCCGCATTGTTGCCCGTGATGGTTACAGGGAAATCAATGGTGAACCCTTTCACCGTGTAACCGGTAGGGCCCGGATGACCTGCCCACGCATCAGAGAAGACGATGCGCAGCCGGCTGTTGCCTCGCACCGCATTCGTGGGCACCCTAAACGAGAACGGGACGAGCAGACTGCTGTTGCCAGTCTCAGCCTTACCCTGCTCCACAAGCAATTCATCCGTGCTGCCCTCGAAATACCCGTTGGCGTTCCAGTCGGCATAAGTCTTCATCGTACAATATTGCAGTCCGTCACTCGAACTGAGATACTTGTAATTCAGCGTGACGTAGTCTCCCTGCGACACCTTCAGCACCTGGTCGCTCACAAAGATGTAGTTGGTCCCTGTCGTGTCTGCCACGCCATGGTAGTTCAGGTTGCGCCCTGATGCCCCAGTCGTGCTGACAGTGGTCAGGTATCGGGTCGATATGGCCACCTCGTAGCCCTCCGACTCCGTGTTGATGGTGGAGGTGCCGTACATGGGGCCGTCTCCCTGGTCATCGGTAGGTACGTTCTCGTTTCGTGGAACCTCCGCCCACATGGGACGGGAGTATGTCTTGAGGTCCGTAGCCACGGCACGCACCCCTACGAAGGGCCTTTCACCATCCGACACAGGTATGTTGCCGACAAAGGCCGCCCAGCCCCTGACGTGGCTGATGACACTCACACGCCCATCCTTACCACTCTTGTAAAGGACCTCAAAGTGGTCGATGTTGGCTTCGTCGTTGAACAGCATGCCATATTCGGAGCGTTCGCCGCCAAGGGCATCGACCTGCCAGGCGAGTTTGACGGACAACTTCTTGCTTGTCTCGCCCCTCACGTCCACGCGCAGATTCTTGAGCGAGGCGGGCTCCACCTGCACGTCGTCGTTCAGCTCCAGCATGCCCACGAGCATCTTGTAGCTTCCCGTCCCCTTGACGCGCAGTCCCACGTGGCTGATTTGGTCCGTATGGCTGATGCCGTCAAGCACAATGTGCTTCTCCTCCCACTGCCGGGATGTGGTGGTGCCCACGGGGTACTCTTTCCACGCCGAACCCACCTTGACGATGAGATAGAGTCCCGTTTCCTTCACGCCCTCAGTCCCCGACTTCACGGCAAGGCGTGCATACGGAGTTCCCGAGTTCCCACTGAGCTGCGTGCGGAACAGCACGATGTCGGTGCCCGCTGTCCGGGCCGTGCCCGAGATACGAAGACACGCGCCACCCATGTAGGCGTCGTCGATGGTGAATTCGGGCTGCAGGTTCGATGCTGCAGTCGTGGTGCCGGCGTTGCGCACCAGCCAGCGGTAGGTGGGCACGATGTCCTGTGCCGAGAGGTTATACCACGGGCCTGACGTCTTCCGGCCCTTGTAGTTATACACCTCGCCGGTGCCCGTGTTGAAGTAGGTGTGGAAGGGCAGCCTCCCTTGTATGGCACTCCGCTCGGGGAAGTAGGTGGAGATGCCGCCAAAGGTGGACAGCGGCGGAGTGGTTCCGCTCCAGCTCCAGCTGTTTCCCGTGTTGCTCATCGCCGGACGGTTGGCCGGATTGCGGTTCCCGCCCGAGAAGGCCCGTTCGTACAGGGCCTGGAGGTTGGACTGAAACGAACTGGCGTCCGTTCCCACATTGTAGCTCCAGAAGCGGCTGGTCCCGTGTTCTCCCCACAGCACCATGCCCATGTCGTTGCCCTTGAATCCCGTCCAACTTCGGTCCATGCTCACAATCCAGGCTCCGGCATAGAGCCCGTCGGTCGTTCCCAGGGCATTCTTGGCAGCCGTAAGTGACGAGCTGAAGGAATTGTAGTTGAAATCTCCCCCTGTGTAATTCAGGAACGTGTCGGCCGTACGTCCCGAGGCATTTCCGAAGATGGCATTCACGTTGTCGCTGCGCAGCGAACTGTTGGCCGTGTAGAGGCCGATGTGGAAGTTCCTGAATCCCTTCTTCTCTGCCATCTTGTACAGGGCCTTGTGGAAGGCTATCACGTCGGACTTCAGGTAGGAAGTATCTTCCCAGTTATAGTTGATGCCGTCCGTCCCGAAGAAGAGCAGGATATTGATCATGGGCTCGACGTACTTGAAGGTGCCGTCGGCATTCTTTTTCGTGATGAGCGAGGTGTAGGAGGCATCGCCCGAACCCGCCGTCCAGCTCTCAAAGAACTTCACCCCGCACAGGATGTCCGTCCCATTCTGGTGGGCAGCATCCACCCAGCACCCGGGGGCCTGAAAAATCCCATGGTTCCAGGAACCGAAAAGGTAGGTGTAGTTCCAGAGCGAAAAGGTGTCGTCGCCCGTGTTCATATTGGGATAGCCGCCCGTCAGCTTCGACGAGCCCATGGGGGTGTTCATCCAGAACCGGCGCGTGTTCTTTATGCTTGTGTTCAACTGCCCTGCCTGGTCGTCAATGACCTCGGCACGGCGCACATGGGAACGCACAAACTCCATGTCGATGGGGTCGAACCCCGCTGCAGCAAACTCTGCCGCCGTGGGAAACTGCCGTCCCTGCTGCAGAGCATCGTAGAAGAGGTCAAGCAGATTGCGGTCAGTGAAGGGGTCGAAATTGTAAACCTCCGTCGAGGCCGAAGCTGCATACTGGGCGCTTAGGGTGTGGGAATTTGCCAACATGACGAGTGACAACACCGTCACCATCAAACCATATCTCATAGTGAAGAAAACCTATACGTATTAAATTCCTGCCCTGCCGGAAAACCGACAGGGCAGGACATCATTGTTATCGCAGATGCGTCATTTACTTGACAAACATTTTCTTGCCGTTGACAATGTACAGGCCGCGAGGCAGTCCCTCGAGCGTGTTGGAAACGCGACGGCCGCTCATGTCATACACACCCTGCTGCGTGCTGGGCTTCTCCAGGCGCAGGTGCTCGATGCCCGTAGTGGGATCCACATAGGTGTTCATGTTGAAGATGCCGCCAACCGACAGGGTGCCAGCACCAGTGGAGCCTACACCGTCCTCAATCCAGCCGCGGAAGCCCTTAATCGCTGTGCCGCGCGTGAGGCGATAGAGCTGCACGCCTGAGCTGCCATCCTTCTTCTTACCCATGACGTAGGCGCCCTTGGGAATTTCGGTTCCGTTGACGTAGGTGGCATAGGTGGTCACCACGTTGTTGAGCCAGTCGGTGGGCAGGCCTTGTTGTTCGGCATACTCCTTGGCGGCTTCCGAAACATGCACGGTCTCCTTCTTGATGGTGCTGAAGTCGGCCGTGTTGAACGTGTTGCGACCCAGAGGATAGTACTCGACGCCCGATGAGTTGATCAGAGGATTGACCGAAGGCTTCACAAGATAGAACTTACCTGCCGTCACGGCCAGCTGACCGGGATTGAGGGGAACAATCTTGAAGTCGATGCAAGTGGGCTGTTTCGAGAGCTCACCCAGTTCGGTGATCTCTGCCAACTGCACCTCGTCGCCAAAGGCATAGCGCACCTGGTCGGTGGACATGTTCAGCGGGAACACGAAGGAGTTCCAATCGTCCTTCACGAACGTACGGTGGAGCATCACACTCTGGTTGGTGTATTCCTTGTTTGTGCCCAGATAGTCGAGGCTGGTCTCGTCCTCATTGAACATCACAGGCTGCTCTGCCTTACCCATAAAGGTGATGGAGAACTGGTCAACGCCCATGAAGTCGGTGTCGTGGTAATAATCTCTTGCTTCGCCAGCTACTACTTCTGTTTCATATTTTGCAAAATGAGTACCTGTGGGCTCAGCATTAGTTGCAGAACCCATGCCCCATGACGTCAAGTTTGGCAGCAAGTAAATATAACGTTGTCTATTTGTTGCAGTTCCTGACCATTCTAAGCCGACATGAGTACCCTTTGTAGAACAACGAAATGAATTACTAGGCAAATCTGACCTTACATCAAGATTTTGACTTCCACTATAACCTACCATATAAAGTGTCCCATCCGTTAATCCATTGGAATTACGTATCCAACGGAAAGCATCATTTTTATTTGTGCTCACACCTAAGGTCGAACCGTCTTTTGTCATGTAGTATGTTACACCATTACGCACAGCAGAGAGTATGTAATACGTGGTATTTGCTCCTGCCGAATGATCATCAGCCTCTGATTTCGTAGCCTCATTCTTACCAATACCAAAGTAAACGGTCTGACCGGCTTCCAGGACAATGTCCAACTCACGGCGATAGGATTCAGGATTGAAGGTAAGGTCCGTACCGATGGCCTTCATGCCGGCAGAGGTGCTGCGGACATAGCCAGACACTTCCTTGAGGGCTGTCTTGTTGGTGATGTCTGAGGTGGCGAGATCGGCAGGATTGGTTGTGGTAGCAAAGAGGTAACCCTCGTGGCCCTGATAGAAGCCATGGGCTGCAATCTTGTAGCTACCCGCAACGGGGGCGGTGAACGACGAAGTGACTGTGCCCACACCCTCGAAGGCCATGAAACCAAACTTGGCATCGCTCTTGTTGTCCCACTGGGGTTTCAGGCGCACGGGCTGCAGATAGTTCTCTCCGGCTACGTTGGCAGGCAAATAAGAATCACCTGCGTATAGATTAACATTTGTGTTCCAGACCTTCTTGGCCGTACCTGCAGTTCCGCTGATGGTACCCCACATGTGGCGATGACGGCCTTCGCCGGCGGTGGTGTATTCCACGTCGGTAAACCGATTGGCCGTCCAGGCATCGAAGAAGTCAAAGTCGTTACGCGAGAAGTCGTTGTCCTGAATCTCGTAAGTCAGGTTGACGTCCAAACCCAAGCCCGCATCCTCGCTGGCCTCGAGCACGGCTTCCAGTTCGCTCTTCTTCACGATGCGCCACTTGTAGAGGTCGCGGATGGTGGTGGTGATACCCAAAATCGTAACCTGAGTATTAAAGGCTGCATCGGAAGCAGGATTGAGACGCGTCCACATGGCCTCGTCGTCATCCACGGCGGGCAGAGACAGGTCTGCGCCATAGCCCTGGCCCATGTAGTAGTTGCGGCCCGTGAAGGTCTGATACATGTAGTAAGTTTTGTTGTCACCATCCTCAACGGGAACAAAGGTCCAAGGGAAGCCATTACCGGTTCTGGTATTTCCACCCTGAGTTTCTATTGTCCAGGGTCCGGCATATCCGTCCATGATGACCTTAAACACCTTGCTTTCATCGTTACCAGAGTCGTTGGCATCAGTGTAGCCAGGCACGTTGCAGGCCAGACGATTGGCCGGCTGGCCGTCCTTGAGCGTGGTCATGCGGGTATTGAACTCCCGCGTGGCTTTCACCCAAGTGAGGACGCGCCCCGTGTTGGCCGAGAACAGACGGGCCTGCACACCCCAGCCACCACCATTGACAATGAAGCGGCCCGTGCCCACGTTGTAGAGCAGCACCTCCTCTCCATCGTCCAATTGGGTATAGTCATTGCCCTTAAACACATAAACGTTTGCAGCGTCCTGGGCATGGACGCTAACCGTTGCACCGAGCCCAACGACTGCGAGGGCTGTGCAAAGAATCTTCTTGATATTCATGTCTTTCTGTTTTCTTTTCGTTTCCTAAGTGTGTTGCTTACCATTCCTCGTCCCAGAGGTTGTCTTGCTTCGTCGTGATAATAATTTCACCGGGGTCAACGTCCTCGATGGGTGTCGTGTCTCCATCACCAATCTTGAAATTGCTGAGGTTGCTCATGAAGTCTTCCTCTACGTCAGTCACATACTTGACGCGAGGCTGGATGTAAGTAATCCTTCTCATAGGTTTGCCTTTTTCTTTTGTTCGTTGTTTTATTTAGTAGATACTTCTCTCTCATTTCTCAAGGCCAACGGCTTTTCCTCGGGCCTCACGAACCCAATTCTTGAGGGTGGAATAGCTAACATTGTAATCCACAGCCAACTGGCGAAAGGTGTCCTTACCACTGAGACAGGCCTGGACAACCTCTTGCTTGAAATCCTCAGGGAAATTGCACCGATGGAGGCGCTGAAGCCCGTCGAGACCAAAGTTGCGATATCGGAGTTCCCAGAGGGTGATTTCGCGACGGTCTATGCGCAGACTGTCGGCAATGCCCTTACGGCTCGCCCCACTGAATAGCAGGGTGAGAATGTTGACTTTCTGTTCAAAACTGAAACTTCGTTTCATCGCCTACGCGCACGATTGTGTATTCACATTTTGTTTCCTCTCTCGCCGTAGAAACAAAGAAAGCGTGAATTGACGTTTCACACCTTCTAACTGGGGTCCTGAGAAAACCTGACAAACAGATGTAAAGACAGCAACCCACGCTATTACGCGTAGGGCCGTAATGCTACACCATGTGTTTGTCGTCATTTGAAATTTCTCAGGTTTCAGTTAGACAAAGATGGGCACAACGCTCCTTTTTTTCATACGATATCACCTGGCCACTGCCAAGGGGGATTTATGCAATCCGACTACAAAGTTAAGTATAAAAACTTGAACAGGAGGTATTTTATTATAACAAATTTCATCGCTTAAATGGCCCAAAACCTTCTAACCCTCATACCTTAGATTAGTCTTTTCAAGAGGTTAGAAAAAAAATCTTGCGAAATGTTAAAGTTTTCCACTCCCCCCCCCTAAAACACACAAAAAAGGCTGGAATCGACAAAAATGGTGTCGAAACCAGCCTGTGCGTGCCTGGCAAGCGTTGCAGCAGTCGCCGCGTGCTATGCCTGGCGCAGGAGTGTGCGACGGGCAAAGAGCATGACCACGAGGTAGCCCACCAGGGGGATGAGGAAGGGCAGGACGAAGGAGCCTGTGGCATCGGCCATGAGGGCCATGAGCAGGAAGCCACAGCCGCCCACGGGAGTCATCATGAGCACCGAGGAGGCACTCTTGGTGAGGTTGCCCAGCCCCTGAAGCGACAGGGAGAAGATGGTGGGGAACATGATGGACTCGAACAGATAGTTGGCCATGAGGAAGACGAGGGGAAGGCGCGAACTGCTGAGGGCCGGGAACTGGGAGGTGAGGACGAGAAGGGCCACGCAACTGACACTGCCGCAGGCACACCAGAGCAGGACGCGCTGGGCAGGAATGCGGCGCATGAGCCAACTGCCCAGGAACCTGCCGCCCATGAAGATGAACAGGGAGAGGCCCAGGACGTAGGAGGCGGTGGCCGAGGTGAGCCAGCCCATGCCGGTGGTGAAGTTGATGAAATAGCTGTTGATGCTGATTTCGCTTATCTCGTAGGCCAAGAGGGCCAAGAGGCCGAAGAGGAACATGGGACGGCGCAGGAGCTGGCGCAGGTTGGCCAGTCCGTTGGTGTGCTCTTGGCGAAGGTCCTCGGCCGTGGCCACCTGTCCATGACGAATCTCAGGCAGGCGGGAATGATAGAAGATGAGGGCCACAAACACTACGACGAAGCCCATGACGATGTAGGGCATGGTGACATCGGCCGAGGCTGAGCCGGAGAACAGGAAACCGCCCACGATGATGGGGGCAAGGGCGGAACCGAGGCCGTTGAAGGACTGGGCCAGATTGAGTCGGCTGCTGGCCGTGGCGGCGGGACCGAGCTCGGTGGCATAGGGGTTGGCAGCGGTCTCGAGGAAGGTGAGGCCGCAGGCTATGACGAAGAGGGCGCCCAGATAGCCATAAAGCACGTCGAACTCGCCGCTGGGCACGAAGAGGAAGGCGCCGGCAGCATAGAGCAGCAGACCGGTGACAACGCCACGACGATAGCCGAAGCGATTGATGTAGAGCCCGGCGGGGATGGCCATGAGGAAGTAGCCGAGATAGGTGATGACTTGCACCAGGGAGGACTCGGTGAGGGTAATCTGCAGTTCGTTCTGGAAATGTTTGTTGAGTACGTCGAGGATGGCGCGTGCAAAGCCCCACAGGAAGAAGAGTGAGGTGATGAGGACAAAGGGAAGGGCGTACTGACGTGTAGTGAGAGAGGGTTTCATTTGAAGTTAAGGGGTTAATTTCATGGTTTTACGTTGATAGTCGGCAAGGCGCACCTGATAGGTGGCAAGGGACTGGGAGAGCTGGTCGCGGGCCTGACGGTGGAGCGTCTCGGCATCGAGCAGGTCGGAGAGAGGGATGGTGCCGGCACGATACTGGTCGGAGGTCATGCGCAGATTCTCCTCGGCCGAGGCAACGCTGGACTGGGCTATGGCTATCTGCTTGTAGGCCTCAGTGAGATTGCTCCAGGCCGATTCGATATCGACTACGAGCTGTTCGCGTGCATCGACGGCCTCATTGCGGGCCTGCTGGAGTTGCAGCTGCGTGCGACGGATGGCATGCTTGCCTCCCCACCACGACATGATGGGCACAGAGAGGGTGGCCAGGACGAGACCGTTGGTCTGATTATTGTCGATGTACTTGCCCACATTCTCCGAGAGACCGCCAAAGCCCATGTTGTAGCCTACGGCACCCACGGCCACGCTGGGCAAGTGTTTGCCACGTTCCAGGCGCACCTGCCACTCACGAGCCTCGACTTGTTTGCCCAAGAGGGCCACTTCCTCGCGCGCATAGACGGCATCGGTGGCCTCGACATGCACCTCGGCAGGATTGCGGGGCTCGAGACTCTGGGCATCGATGTCTATCTCTTTTCCAGCCATGCCTATCTGCTGAGCCAGCAACAGGAGGAGCACATGCTGGGCATTCTCCAAACGGAGGCGGTTGGAGGCCAGTTCCTGCTGACGGAGTTGCACGCGCAGGAGGTCGTTGCGGGTGGTGACTCCGGCATCGACATAGTTGTTGACCATGCGGAGCACCTCATCAATCTGGCGTTCGGCCGCAGAGATGGTTTGGAGATTATACTTGACCGTAGCCACCTGCCAATAACATTCGTTGACCTTCTGCATGACGTCCTTCTCCTTCATGCTCAACTGAAGTTGGGCAACCTCCTGCCCTATCTGCGCCAAACGGTTGCCGGCACGGATGCGTCCGCCGGCATAGAGGGGCTGCGTGAGAACGAGAGAGGCCGTGTAGGCCCTGCTGAACTCGCTGTAGGAAAAGGGTGCACCGGCAAAGGCGGCCAACTGGGGACTGATGGCAGCCACCTCCATGGGGATGGCGCCGTCGCCCTTGACCATATCGTCGAAGGCCTGGAAGGCAAGCACCTGGGCCTGCAGGTCGGGGAAATATTTGGTGTAGGCTTCCTTACGTTGCTCAGTGGCCATCTCAATGTCGAGGGCCGCATTCCGCAGCGTGCGGTTGTGCCGACGAGCCAATTCCTGACACTGGGACAAAGTCAGCGTCTGGGCGCTAAGAGAAAATGAGATGAGAAAATGAGAGAATGAGAAAATGAGAAATATAGTACGCTTCATAACATTCAATTTTTAGTTATAGTCTCTGTGTTCTCTGTCTTCTCTGCGCGCTCTGTGCTCCCCTGGAGTTTCCAATAGACCACGGGCAGGACGGTGACAACGAGAATGAGCGTGCCTATGCCACCGGCAAAGATGGTGATGCCGACGGGCATCCAGAACGAGGAACCGGCCAGAATCATGGGGATGACGCCAACGGCCGTAGTGGCCGTGGTGAGGAAGATGGGCACCATGCGGCGGCGTCCGGCATCGAAGGCGGCATCATGGGCCGTCCACCCCTGGGCCATCTTCTCGTCGGCATGCTCGAAGATGAGTATCTCGTTGCGCATGATGATGCCCATGAGCGTGATGAAGCCGAAGAGGGAGGTAAGGCCCAACGTCTTGTTGGCGATGAGCAAGCCTATCATGGCCCCGGGAATGGAGAGCGAGATGGCTGCCATGCAGAGGATGGTGATGCTGAAGCGCTTGAAATTGAACAGGATGAAGAAAAAGATGATGACGAGCGAAATGCCGATACCTGCAAAGATTTCGGGCACCATCTCGTTGTTCTTCTCCACCTCACCGCCAATCTCGCTGCGAATGCCACCGGGCAAAGGCAGGGAGGCCATGATGTCGGCCATCTGGGCCTGCACGCGAGAGGCCAGTACACCGCGCTTGCTCTCGGCAGTGACGGTGATGCAGCGCTCTCCATTGCGATGGAGTATTTTGGTTTCGGTCCATACGGGACGTACCTGGGCCACCTGACGCAAGGGCACACTCTGGCCAGCAGAGGTAGTGAGATAGGTGTTGCCCACCTCGCCCAGGGCCATGTGCTGTGAGGATTGGTCCTTGAGGATGATGGGAACTTCGTAGTTGCCCTCCCACAGACTGCCCACCTGCATTTCGCCCGTCTGCAACATCAACTGCAGTTGGGCCGTGGTGCGATTGATGCCGAGCTGGGCCGAAGCCACGGGGTCGAGGCTGACATCGAGCAGGGGATGGGGTTGTTCGTAGTCGGTGTGCACCCACTCCAGCTCGGGGATGTGGCGCATCTCGACCATAAGGCGCTCGGCAGCCAGTCGCATGCTGTCCATGTTCTCGCCATAAAAACGATACTCATAGGTGGGCACGGGCAGGAAGTCCATCTGCTTGAAGCGCACATAGGCTTCGGGCCAGTGGTTGCTCCACTTGGGGGCGTACTCGTTGAGGACGTCGAAGGTGCTTTGGATGTCGGGGGTGTTGACGATGAGCTGGGCAAAGTTCCGGCCACCCATCTGGGGAGCATAGGAAACCTGGAAGCGCGGACTGCTGCACCCGATGAACGAGGTGACGCTGACCACGCGCTCGTCACGCTGAAGGACGCGCCGCATGGAGTCGGCCACGGCCTGCGTGCGGTCCAGGCCTTCACCCTCGGGCAAGAATATCTCGACGGCAAACTGATTGCGGTCGGCAAAGGGGAACTGGCGCATCTTCAGATTGGGGAAGATGAAACTGGTGGCCACAACCAGCACCAGGGCACCAATCATGGTGGGCCAGGGATGCTTGAAGGTCCACTTCAGCGTCTTCTCATAGACGGCCTGTACGCGGTCGGTCAGGCTCATCTTGCCTTCCTCCTTGGGTTCGACACGCTTTATCAGGGCCGCATTAAGGACGGGGATGACCGCCACGGCCACCAGCAGGGAGACCATGAGGTTGATGGTGATGGTCTTGGGGAAGAGGTCCATGACATCGTGGGCCTCGCCCGTCATCGTGTACATGAGGGGGAAGAAGATGGCGCAGATGCAGACGGTGGCCAGCATCATGGGGGCAAAGTACTGCTGTACCGAGCGCACGGCCGACTCCCTGCGGCCCATGCCCTTGCCCAGATATTCGAGATAACCGTCGATGACCACAATGGAGTTATCGACAATCATGCCAAGCACCACAATGAGACAAGCCAGCGTGATGATGTTGAGGGGAATGCCTAAAGCATACATGATGCCCACCGAGGTGAAGGTGGAGAGGGGGATGGTGATGGCTGCCACAATGGCCGAACGCAGGGGGAAGAGTATCATCATGACCAGTACGATGACCAGCATCGACTCGATGAGGTCGCGCAAGAAGTCATGAACCGAATCGCCCACCACCTGAGGTTGGTCGGTGATGCGCCGAATCTCTACGTCCTGAGGCAGATAGTCCTGCTTGAAGCGGGCTATCACCTCGTCCACCTCCTCGCCATAGCGGACAATGTTGTTGCCGTCGTTCATCTCCAGCGAGAGCAACAGGCAGCGGTTGCCATTGTTCTCGATGTAGCTCTTTGACGTATCATATTCTCGCTTCACCGTGGCAATATCGCGCACGCGCACGATTTTATTATTGGAAGAGAAGATGATTTGGTTCATCAGTTCCTCCTCGCTGCTCTGCGTAGGCGAGACGTGGAGCTGTATGTTCTGCTCGCCGCCCGTCACGCTTCCGGCCATGGTGGTCAGTCCCTGACCCGAGATGGCCTGCATCAGGGCTGCCTGCCCAATGCCGTAGGCGGCAAGACGTTCGCGATCGACATAGAGGGTCAGCTGTTCCTTCACCTCACCATATTGACGCACATTGCTCACCGAAGCCACGCGTCGCAGGCGGTCGGCCAGTTCGTCGCTGTAGCCCTGCAGCTCACGATAGCTGCGCTGGTCGCTCTCAAGGGTAATGAGCAGGGCACAGGCGTCGCCGAAGTCCTCGTTCACTATCAGCGCCAGCACGCCACTGGGTAACTGGCTTTTGAAGGTGTTGAGCCCATGCTTCAGTTTGCTCCACACTTCGTCCTTCTTGTTGATGTCCTCTCGCAACTGCACCATGACGATGCACATGCCGTTCTGACTGGTGGTAGTGGTCTTCTCGCGCTTCACCTCCTTGAAAGTAAAGAGATAGCGCTCCAGCGGACGGGCCACCTGGGCCTCAATCTCCTCGCTGGTGGCACCGGGCATCACGGCGATGACCACGCCCTGACGCACCACGAAGGCCGGAAACTCGTCCTTGGGCATGACATAGAGTCCATAGAACCCGAAAGCCAGCAGGAGCAGCGTGATGACAATCGTTATGCGATAGTTCACAATGGGCCATGCGGCCCAACTTTTGTTCCAATTCATATTCTTCTCAATGCACAATTCACAATGCACTTCGTGCTATTATCCATTAGGCGAATCCGCACATTATCAATTATCAATTGCTAACCGGCGTTCCCTCTCCTACTTTCTGATATCCTTCCACAATCACGGGTGTGCCCTCCTGCAAACCCGACTCAATGATGACGCGGTTCCCCACAGCCTGCCCGATGGTGACGGACTGACGATGGGCCTTGCCGTCCTTCACAACCCAGACAAAGAGACTGTGGTCCGTGGCCTGCTGAACGGCCTTGACAGGTAGGCTCATGCGCTCTCCCTGGGAAGGAGACATGGGGAGGCTGACCCTCGCTACCATGCCCGGCAACAGCTTGTGGCCAGGATTGGGAACAAGGATGCGAATGTCGTAGGTGTGGGTAAGCGGGTCGGCTGATACGCTCTTCTCAATGCGGCCTCCGTCGAAGGTCTGCCCCTGCAGGGCATCGACGGAAATCCGAGTGGGAGTCTCGTCCGTGACGGAGGCTATCTCGCGCTCAGGAATGCTCACGCGCACCTTCACGCGGTCGATGGCAAGGATGGTGAGCACGGGTTCTGTGGGTAGTACGGTCTCGCCCACATTCATGATTTTCGTGCCCACGACACCACTCACGGGCGCATAGATGCGGCAGTCCTCCAGGTTCTTCTTAGCCATGTCATAGGCCGACTGAGCCTGGCTGACCTTGCTCTCCACCTCCACCCACTTCATGTCGGGCAACGATTGGTTGTCGTGCAACTGCTTCATGCGGTCATAGGCATCCTTGGCCTGATCCAGCGCAGCCTTGGTGGTCATGAGCGTATTGCGGGCCTGGGTCTCGTCGATGACGGCCAGTAACTGACCCTTTCTGACGGGCTGTCCCTCGCTCACGGTGAGGGTCTTTAGCATGGCCATGCCGGTGAAGCTCACACTGGTTGAACTCTCCTCCTCCACTACGCCCACATAGGGCAACTGACTATAGTCACTCGTCACCGCGGCCTTCTCCACCGTGACGCCAATGATTTCCTCCTCGGCCTTCTGCTGCTTGCCTCCACAGGCCACCAACAGGAAAGAAACCAGACAGAATATCAACTTTTTCATTTCTGCAATATATAAATCGTTTTTCAGATGACAAAGTTACTACAAAACTCGCATATATCAAAATAGAGAAATATCATCTCGAAAGCAGATAGGCCTTGAAATCGGAGAATTCCCGGGTCATGGGGGTGCTCTGCTTTTGGCCTTGCATGAAAGCGGCGAGGCGTGCGGGTATTTCTACTGGCTGTCCCATGATGCCCTCCACCGTATCCTTGAACTTGGCAGGATGCGCCGTCTCCAAGAAGAAACCAACCTCGCCGGGACGGAGTCCTTCCTTCAAGGCCCGATAACCGCAGGCGCCGTGGGGGTCGAGTTGATAGCCCGTCTCCTTCAAGCACTGGCGAATGGTCTCGGCAATCTGTTCATCGGTATATGTGGCGCCGGAAATGTCCTCACAGATAGACTTATGACTATGGCCATAGAGGTCGAGGATGCGGGCAAAGTTGCTGGGATCGCCTACGTCCATGGCGTTGGCCAAAGTCTGGATGCTGGGACGCGGACGATACTCGCCGCTCTGGAGATACTCATAGAAAACGTCGTTGCGGTTGTTGGCGGCAATGAAACGCGAGATGGGCAGCCCCATGCGCTTACCGAAGAGGGCCGAACAGATGTTTCCGAAATTACCAGAAGGAACGGAACAAACGATGGGAGATTCTTCCTCCGTTTCTCCATTTCTCATTTTCCGCAATTGGGCCACAGCCCAGAAATAGTAGAACGACTGGGGCAGGAAGCGGGCCACATTGATGCTGTTGGCCGAAGTTAGACGCATGTGACGATTGAGTTCGTCATCCATGAAGGCAGACTTCACCAACCGCTGACAATCGTCGAAAGTGCCATCGACCTCAATGGCCGTGATGTTCTGGCCGAGGGTGGTGAACTGGCACTCCTGAATGGCCGATACCTTGCCCTTGGGGTAGAGAACATAGACATGGATGCCCTCGACACCCAGGAAGCCATTGGCTACAGCCGAACCCGTGTCACCAGAAGTGGCTACGAGGACATTGATCTGATTATTCTGAGCATTCTGAGTAAAATAGCTGAGCAGACGTGCCATGAAACGTGCGCCCACGTCCTTGAAGGCCAATGTAGGGCCATGGAAGAGTTCGAGACAATAGATGTTCTCCTCTACGCGCACCAGAGGACACGGAAAAGAAAGGGTGTCGCAAACGATATCGTGCAACACATCTAAGTCGATATCCTCGCCAAAGAAAGCCGAAGCCACATTGTAGGCCACATCGTGGAACGACATGCCGGACATGTCAGCAAAGAACGCTGCTGGCAACGGATGGATATGTTCGGGCATATAGAGGCCCTTGTCTTCGGCCAAGCCTTTTACGACGGCTTTCTCCAGTGTGGCAAGCGGTGCCTGCCCGTTGGTGCTATAGTATTCCATATCTTAATATTTAAAATTAACCCGCCCCCACAAAGAGAGCGCATGTGGATGTGTAGTTATTTCATAAACTCCTCTATAAACTCATCGCCATGTAGCAAACCATAGGTGCCCTGCTGGCAAGCCACCTCGTCGAAGGTTTGCACCTGGTCGGGCTCGGTGCCGGGCGTGTAGATGCAGAAGGGTATGGGCTCGTTGGTGTGGGTGCGATGCGCCACCGGCGTGGGGTGGTCGGGAAGGAGGGCGATTGCAACCTCTCCCCGACCCTCTCCTATGGAGAGGGAGGACGAAAGCTCATTCTTCCTCAGAGTCTCAGCTTCTCCTTTTATCAATGCGCCCAAGATGGGCTTGACCAGACGCTGGTCGAGATTATCGATGCAGCGGAGTTTCAGCTCAAGGTCGCCATCATGGCCAGCCTCATCGCAGGCTTCAACATGGAGATAGACGAAATCGTTTGTCTTCAGTGCCTCAATGGCAGCTTGGGCCTTGCCCTCGTAGTCGGTGTCCCAAAGGCCAGTAGCACCAGGCACATCAATGACCTGCAGTCCGGCATACTTGCCAATACCGCGAATGAGATCGACGGCCGTGATGACGGCACCGCTTTTGACGGACGGATAGCGTTCCATGAGGGTCTGCATCTTGGGGCGATATCCCCCGCCCCACGGCCAGATGCTGTTAGCGGGGTCCATGCCCCGTGCCACGCGTTCAAGATTCAAGGGATGGTCCTTAAGCAACTCCTGGCTCTTCAATATCAAATCCCTTAACAACCTAATCGTTTCCACCGACGACATTCTACCCTCTCCCCCACCTATTCCATTCTCTTTCTGGCAGTTCATGCCCCCTCCTTGGGAGGGGGAAAGGGGGAGATTTTCACGCCACGGTTGAAGTGGTATGTCATGGGGAGGGGTGCACTGAATGTGTTTGTTCCCACCCTTGATGACCAGCAGATGGCGATACTGCACGCCCGTGTAGAAGTGAATGCGGTCGTTACCCAGATGTTGCTGTAAATAGCGGATGAGAACATCGCCCTCCTCCGTCTCGAGGCGTCCGCAGGAGTGATTTTTCAGCAAGTCGCCCTGAAGGCACACGAGATTGCAACGCAGGGCCAAGTCGTCGTCGGCAAGTTCCACACCAATGCTTGCGGCCTCCAACGGGCCACGGCCCTCAAAGACGATGTGCTGGTCGTAGCCCAGAATGCTGCTGTTGGCGACCTCACTGCCTGGATGGAAACCGTCGGGAATAGTCTTAAGCATGCCACAACGCCCATTGCGGGCGAGAAAATCGAAGTGTGGAGTGTCGGCATACTGGAGCAAGGTCTTCCCGCCCAGTTTCTCGACAGGCCAATCGGCCATGCCGTCGGCAAGGATAATCAGGTGTTTCATCAGGCCAGGCTCATTATGTCAGCAAAAACGCCTGCGGCCGTGACTGAGGCTCCTGCCCCATAGCCTTGGATGAGCATGGGGTACTCGTTGTAGCGCTCCGTGGTGAGCAGGACAATGTTGTTCGACCCCTTCAGCCCGTAGAAGGCATGCGACTGGTCAAACTCTTGCAGTGAGACACTACCATGGCCGTTCTCAAAGCGTGCCACAAAGCGCCACACGCGATGATTAGCCTCCAACTCCTGACGACGGCGTTCGAAGTCTGCATCGAGCGAGGGCAGATTCTTCCAAAAGTCTTCGAGAGAACCTTCGAACATCGACTGAGGGATGAAAAGATTGGCCTCGACGTCAGCCTGCTCAATCTCGTAGCCAGCCTCACGTGTGAGGATAACAAGCTTGCGGATAACATCCTTGCCCGAGAGGTCGATACGCGGGTCGGGTTCGCTATAGCCTTCTTCCTTGGCCATGCGAACTGTCTGGCTCAGAGGAATGTCCTTACTGATGGTGTTGAAGATGAAATTGAGCGTGCCAGAAAGGACCGCCTCGATTCGCAGAATCTTATCACCCGAGTTGACAAGGTCGTTAATCGTGCGGATGATGGGGAGACCGGCACCCACATTGGTCTCGAACAGGAATTTCACACCGCGGGTTTGTGCGATTTGCTTCAGTTCGCGATAATTCTTGTAGTCGCTGCTCGCAGCAACCTTATTAGCTGCCACCACATTGATGTTATGGTTGAGGAAATCCTTGTAGAGACTTGCCACCTCAGCCGAGGCCGTACAATCGACAAAGACGGAATTGAAGATGTTCATGCCGATGACCTCCTCGCGCAAACGATGGATATTGCTCTCAGGTGCCTGACGAAGCTGTTCGCGGAAATCCTCGAGTTGGAGTCCCTCACGCCGGAACATGGCCCGTTTGCTGCTGGCAATGCCTACGACATTGAGTTTGATGCGCAACTCGCTCTTCAGTTTCTCCTGCTGCTGCGCAATTTGCTCCAGAAGCGAACCGCCCACGGTTCCCACGCCACAGATGAAGAGGTTCACCTCCTTGTACTCCGAGAGGAAGAACGAGTCGTGGATGGAGTTGAGTGCCTTACGCAGGAACTTCTGATTGATGACAAACGAAATGTTGGTCTCCGATGCACCTTGGGCACAGGCAATGACGGAGATACCGCTCCGCCCCAGCGTGCCAAAGAGTTTGCCGGCAATACCCGGCGTGTGCTTCATGTTCTCGCCCACCACGGCCACCGTGGCAAGGCCGCTCTCCGACTGCATGGGGAACATGCGTCCGTCGGCTATTTCTTTCTCAAACTCCTCGTTCAGCACATGGCAGGCCTGCAGGCAATCCTCCTCGCGCACACCGATGCTGGTGCTATTTTCTGACGAGGCCTGACTGACCATGAAGACCGAAATGCCATTGGCTGCGAGACACGAAAAGATGCGTCGGTTGACACCAATCACGCCCACCATGGAGAGACCGGCAACGGTAATCAGGCTGGTGCCCTTGATGCTGGAGATGCCTTTGATGCTTCGGCTATCGTCCTGTACCTCCTGCTTGATGATGGTTCCTGTACCCTGAGGGTTGAAGGTGTTCTTAATGAGTATGGGGATGTTCTTGACACAGACGGGATAGATGGTGGGAGGATAGACCACTTTGGCACCGAAGTTGCAAAGTTCCATGGCCTCGATGTAGGTCAGTTCGGGTATGGTGTAAGCCGTCTGGATGACCTTGGGGTCGGCCGTCATGAAACCATTCACATCGGTCCAGATTTCCAACACCGAGGCATCGAGTGCCGCGGCAATGATGCTGGCCGTGTAGTCGCTTCCGCCACGCCCCAGGTTGGTGACCTCACCACTATCCTTGTCGGTGGAGATGAAACCACCCACGACGGTGATGGGAGGAATCTTTTCCCATGTCTTTCGGACAAGTTCATAGGTGATGTCCGTAGCAAGGATGTTTTTCGAACCTTGGCGCTCGGTCTTGATGAACTCACGGCTGTCGTGCCACTGCGACCCGCGGATAAGGGCTGAGACAATGCGGCTGGACATGCGTTCGCCATAGCTGACAATGGCAGCAAGAGTCTTGGCACTGAGGTCACGAATCAGATAGACACCCTGATAGATGCTTCGCAACTCCTCGAGCAAGACCCGAGTGGTGACAAGCAGGGTCTGGCGACATTCGCCCTCCTCAATGATGGCGTTTATCATGTCCTCGTGGCGCTGGGCCATCTCGGCAAATGACTGCATATAGGCCACATCACCCTCCACGGCCATCTGCGATGTGCGGATGAGCTGGTCTGTGATGCCTCCGAGGGCCGAAACAACTACGATGACAGGCTCCGTCTGAGCCTCAACAATCTTTTTTACACCTAAAATACTTTCTGCGGAACCAATGGAACTACCGCCGAACTTTAATACCTTCATCTATTGTGTTGTTCAAAAAAGTTTTCAAAGATTCAATCGCACCCAGGCAAACCACTCTTCAGCCATGTGAAAGCCTCCTGTCTGCTGCAGGTCCGAAGCCACGGCCAACCAGTAGCGCATGTGTCCCCGAACGGGATGGAGCAGGCAGAGATAGTTGAGCTCATCCTCACGGACCTCCACAAGATTCTCAGCAGAGGCACGAACAGCAATGCCCAAAGTGTGGACACGGTCGGGATGGCCTTCCTTATCGGGAATGTTGGAACCCCACGAAGCCACCAAGCCATTCTCGCGTGTGAAACCCGAGGAGGCGGACTCAAACTTCTGTGCACCTGTGGCAAAGACTTCCGTGTCGGGGCAGCCCTCGACCCACACATCGACCTGCACCTCGCGATGTCCGCGAATGGCCGTGAAGCGCTGGCGGAATTGGAGGGTCTGGCCTTTGTATTGCCAGTCGTGGGCATATATCTCGACTATGGCCGTGTCGGGGCCTTCCTTGACCACCAACTGACCACGAGCCTTAACGGGATCGACGAACGAGGGCTTCCCCCCTTCGTAGCCACGAAACGAACCTGCACCGATACTTCCGCCCACAAACAGGATATCCTCGCCATAGCCTGCCCGCCACTGTTCGTCGGTGGTATAGAAATTGGTGGAATCGAGTTCCATCTGCGCCTTCTTCTTACCATAGAGGTCGATACTCTGGCGATGGTCCATATAGACGCGGAACCCTACCCACTCATTCTCCCACATGGCACCATGACCGTAGATGGCATCGTACATCGACAAGGAGGGCACGTTGCCCTGAAACTCGATGCTGTTGACCTTGGGATACCTGTACTTGCGGTCCCACAACTTCATCTGCGCACTGACCTGGGCCGAGAGGGTTGCAGACACTGTCATATAACATGCAAAATGCAGAATATGTAACCAGCGGTTCATCATATCATTTTACGATTAATTATTTACCATCTATAGCCAATAGGGAGGTCCTCACTTCACGGCTTCGCCCTTACCATCTTCCGTCAGGTAGAAGAGAGGGCTTTCATTGGTCTGCTCCTGCTCATAGTAGTGCAGGCCCGAGTCGTTGGTACGCGGATGCCAGTTGTCAAGCAAACGCAGCATCTCTGCTGCTGCCCAGATGGCAGGTCCATAGCCGTGTGCTGCAGCAGCACTTACGGGACGATAGTAATAGAACGCCGGGTCGAAGGCCATGCCAGTACCCACACAAGTGCCTGCAACGAGACCCTCTTCAGTAATCTTTGAGGCCACGGCATTCCATCCGAGCTGAGCCACAGGACCGTATGTGATGCCTTCGAGCCAACCCTGATTGATGGCGCGGGCTATGGAGTAGGTGTAGATGGCCGTTGCCGAGGTCTCGAGATACGAGTCACTGCGGTCGAGCAACTGATGCCAGAAGCCCTCGCTCGACTGATAGGATGCCAATCCGCGGACATGCTTGCGCAACTGCTCGAGGATGAAAGGACGGTCGGGATGACTTTCGGGCAATATATCAAGGAGTTCGACGGTAGTCAGCAAAGCCCAGCCATTGGCACGTGCCCAATGGTAGGTGGGCTGATCGGCCAGGCCCTCCACATAACCATGGCGATAGATTCCCTTCTCGGGCACCCACATGCGCTGCACAAAATTCTTGTACATGGTTGCGGCCTCGTCGAAATACTTGGCATCGCCCGTATAGACACCGCGATAGGCAATAGTGGGAATGCCCATGTACATGTCGTCGAGCCAGATGGTGTTACGCTGTGGACGATGGCGAGCAAAAGTACGGTCGGGGAGACGATACTGGCCATTCTCCACAAACTGGAAATAGTTTTCGATAAGAGTTGAGAGGGGGTTGTTCATTACCTCATTGTCTCCACTTCTCATTTTCTCAAATTTCATCATGGCCGTGCACATGGTTCCACAATCGTCAAGCGCACGGGGATGGAGAATTTGTTCCATCTGGGCATCCTCGCACTTTTCCTGTCCGCTGAACTTCGGTGCTACCTCGGCAATGAAATCAAAGCGAGTCTTCACATAGTCGCTGTACTTCTGTTCGCCCGTAACCTCGGCTGCGGCCAGCAGGGCCTGGTAGGTGATGCCCCACTCATAAGAACCGATGCGGAAGGCTCCGCGCTCCAGCGTACCATCCTCCTTCAGGGCATGGGGGGTCTGGGCATCGACATACTGAAAAATGCGTTCAATCGCGTTCTTCACATCCGTCTTGTCCACCTCGCCATAGGGAATCTTATAGTCGGGTTTCAACAAGTGGAGGGGGGTGGTCATGTCATTCACTTCTTCCTCTGCTTTCTGTTGCTTCGTGCACTGTACTGTGAGCAATGCCAGCAACAAAAGGGCCATGTTTTTTGTCTTCATATCTTTGTTTTATTTTATGTATTTCTTTCCTTCGGTCACATAAATTGCAGCTCGTCCAGGCCACGGCCTACGCCCCATCCGGCGTCCTTGCAAATCGTAGATAGCGGGGGAGGAAAGGCTTTCGTCAATCTTCAGGGCCACGACGGCATCGGTCACGTCGGCTTCACGAATCAGAAACTGGCAACCCGTGTCTGAGGTGTTGGTGCCCGAGCCCCAGTTGTAAATCTGATAGTTCAAACTGGGGTTGGTTTGGTTGAGTTGGGTAGTGCCTGAAGTAACAATCAGGTACCCCATGGTGTCAGCGGCTTTCAATGTCCAACCACGCGATGGTGCGGCCTTTGAGGTCTTAAGCTGGGTGTTGTTGGATGCCGTTGGTGACATGTAGGAGGCATCGTTGCGATTAATAATATTGAATGTACCGTCAGTGCGCTGGGTGAATTTCCACATCGCACTGGTGGCCGAGCTACTGGCCCCGCCCGTCAGACCACTACCCGCACCATTGCTCTGGACATATCGCCCATTGCGCAGGGGGGTGGAGAGGGTGTACCAATATGACATGCGCTCATCACTCAGGCGAGGCATCACACGCTCATCTGTGGCACTACAAATGGCCAGAAACGAATCGTAGGCCGCATTTAGTCTTTCGAGCTGAGCCTGACGCTCGTCTGGGGTCATGCTATCGGCAAATGTACTCTCAATATCATTGATGACCGCGCTCAGTTCGTCGGCCAACGACTCGGGCAGATACCCCGGTTCCGTTCCCAGACGTTCGGCAAGGTCGTGACGTATCTCATCAATGCGGGCAGAAAGGGTCTCTGCCACTTCATCAAGCATCTGCTTAGGCGAATAGACAAGTCTCTCCAGAGCATCGCGACCATCAACATCTGTCAACACGAAAGTAAACATCCACTTGTTCAGTCGTACGCCATTGGTCGTGACATATGGTAATTTCAGGAATACCTTGTTCCATCCTTGCTTCAGTTGAACACGCACTGGTTCACGAGCCGTAAAGTTCTCATTGCCAAGGGGGACCTCGTTGTCGATGCTCTTGCCCGCATTGGTCCATGTGGGGCCAGTGATTTCCTTGTCATTAAGCCAGATGCGAGAGCCCTTGCGGTCCCACTTCCCATTGGCTGGAGCCAAATCCTTTTCTGACCGGCCGTAGTTCTGGAACTCGATGAGGGCTCCAGCCTCCTGCTCAATGGGTGAATAGACGTAGGTCCAGGCGTATGCCGTTGAGTTGAGCTGGGGATTTTGGTAATAGCCAGGCACCGTAGTTCCCCAAGTGTGACGCAAATAGACGCCTGCCCCCGTAGCACGCCCTGTTCCATAAGTCTGCCCGTTGTAGGTGTATGAGTCCTGCAGGCCTTGGGTCTCGGGTGGAAATTGCATAGAAGAGTTGCCTCCGTTGGGGAAAGCATCGGTCACCTGCCAGCGGACGTTGGTCTGACGCACATAAGGTATGGGCTCTTCCTTGAGCGAATGGGCCTTATGAAAGAGGAAACGACGTTCCCAATCCTGAAACTCCTGAAACTCGTCGCCCGACGAGGGCAGAGTGGTACCTCCCACCTCTATGTATTGTCGTCCCCCACCCTTCCAGGCTCGGTCGGCAGAGGCCAGAACGCTGGCATAGACATTGTTTTGCCGCATGATACCTTCCTCGGTGGTGACATAGCGGTCGTTCCACACGGCAGTGATTTCACCAGCAACCTCTGGCGAACCCTGCTGGGCATAGTAAATGTTGCTTTTGTAGATGCCCACGAGGTCGGCAAAGACATCAAAGTGATTGATATAGTTGTATCGGCAATCAATATTGGGCAGACCTGTAATCTTCTTTCCTGCCGTGCTCCACATCTGGGTCATGTCTGCACCGGTAGAGGACGTGATGGTCACTCCACTGATGGGATTCCATACCACCACGCGCATACCTTTCTGGTGGAGATAGTCGGTGATGATGCGAAGGAAGTTGGGATAGGTGATTTGCTGTTCATCGGCTCCGATATGGATATATGGAGCATCAGAAAACACTTCGCACACTTCATCCAAGATGTGCTTCAGCTCCTCTACGCCTTGGTCGGTCTGCATCGAGTGCCCCATAGCACGCTGGAAGGCTTGGCTGTGGCCGGGCATGTCAATTTCTGGGATAATTTGTATGCCATAGTCCGCGGCCAGGTCCATCAGTTCGCGGCATTGCTCCTGAGTGTAGTAGTCGCCCACGAAACGCGTCATGCTCGAGGCCTGAGTCAGTTGGGGATATTGCTTTACCTCGAATCGCCATGCCTGGTTTTCAGTCAGATGCCAATGGAAGGTGTTTACCTTGAAACGTCCCATAAGCTGCACCTGATGCTTCAGCTCATCAAACGAAATAAAACTGCGTCCTACATCGTGCATCCAGCCACGGAGTTTGAAGGCAGGCCAGTCGGTGACCTCACAAGGCGAAACTGGTCCATCCTCGGCCATTTGGGCCAAGGTCTGAATAGCACGGATGACACCCATCTCCGTGACGGCATGTATGCGGATGTCTTTACCTTCGACACGCAGGTTATAGGATTCATTGGGAAAACCGGCAAGGGCATAATCATAGGCTCCGTCGATTTGCGACACCTGTTCAATAGTGACCCGTGGGGAACCGGTCTCGGTGGTCAGCACCTGCCCCGTCAGATTTAAGAAAGCACGTTGCACACGCTGCGAGGGAAGTTCGTCACAAGAAAACTTGCCCGTAAACGTCAACGGTTCCAAAGCCACGTCAAGGTAGGCAGCACTTTGGGGCTGTGGCAACACGTTCTCAATGCCAGCCTGAACCGAGGCAATCACCGATAGCAAGAGCGTCAGGCACAGAATACGGATATGCTTCATGACACCAAAATTCATTATGTTATTGCATAATTTGGGGTCAAAGATACAATTTAGTGCGCTAAATGCCAAATAAATGTGGAAAATAATGCGTAACTTTGCCCCATATAACCCACATACTGATATGAAGAACCATAGTTTTGCAAGGTTGGCCTTGGCCTTTTCCTATCCACTATTTTGCGTTTCATCTCCGATTTGTGCCCAGGAGGTCCCCCTCCATTGGGTTGGCCATACACCGGCGACCTCACAAACGGTCACGCTGGGCATCCCATTCGAAAAAGGGGAGATGAAAAACAAGGCCATGGGCTCCCTTGTGGCTGACGGGAACGAACTCGCCACCGACTTCTGGCCACTGGCCTACTGGCCTGACGGAAGCATCAAATGGGGAGCCGTTGCATCAGTAGTTCCAGAGAACAGTAACACATTGGTTTTTAAAAAGTCGGATACATTTCAGTCTATTGTTACTTCAAGCCCAGTCGGGACCCACCAACTTGTCGTTTCTACGGGGTCCCTACAAGCCTATATGCCCACGCATGGAGAAGCATTGGTGGATAGTTTAGTACTCAATGGGACCAAGATTGCCGAGCACATCCATCTCGTCTGCACTACACAGGACAAGCCCTATCAGGAAGGTATTGGCAATCTGCAATTCCACGACTTCACGAGCCACATCGACACTGCCTACATCGAACGACAGGGACAGGTGCGTACGGTGGTCCATATTGGAGGTCACCATGTCAATGCCCAGCGTCAATGGCTCCCCTTCACTGTTCGCCTCTATTTCTATCAAGGCAGCAGCGAAGTGAAGATGGTTCACTCCTTCACTTTCGACGGTGACCAGCATCACGATTTTATCCGTTCGCTGGGCGTGCGTTTCGGGGTGCCTATGCGCGAACAAGCCTACAATCGTCACATTGCTTTTGCCACGGGACAGGGGGTATGGGCAGAGAGCGTGCAACCTCTCTCGGGCCGCCGCATGCTTGAAAACAACCCGCAATGGGAAGTGCGCCAGGTGGCAGGCGAGCGCATACCCGAGCCCACGGCCTTCAACCAAGCTGGACAAGACCTGCTGCACCATTGGGCTTCGTGGGGTTCCTACCGCTTGAGCCAACCCAACGACCAGGGCTTCAGCATCACTAAACGCGCCCACCCCAACAATCCGTGGATTGGGACCCAGACAGGCCACCGTGCTCCCGGCTACGCCTTTGTAGGAGATGTCAGCGGCGGACTGGGCGTTTGCCTTAAGAACTTCTGGCAAAGCTATCCCGCATCGCTGCAAGTGGACAGCGCAACCACCGACAAAGCCCTGCTCACAGCCTATCTCTGGAGCCCCGACGCACCAGCCATGGACCTCCGCCACTACGACAATGTGGCCCACGACCTCATTGCCTCCTACGAGGATGTGCAGGAAGGGATGTCCACCCCTTACGGCATTGCGCGCACAACAACGATGACACTGATTCCCACCTCATCCTATCCAGGGAAAGAAGCTATAGCCCGTCAGGCCAAAAGACTGGCCCAGGAACCCGTACTCCTGCCTACTCCCAAATATCTCCACGACCGCAGGGCCTTTGGCATCTGGTCGCTTCCCGACAAAAGCACTCCTCAACGCGAGAAGGTGGAGAACCTCTTAGACGAATACCTTCGCTACTACCTCCTTGCACAGGACCAGCACCACTGGTATGGATTCTGGAATTACGGCGACTTCATGCACCAATACGACCCCGCCCGCCATTCGTGGAAATATGACGTGGGTGGCTTTGCTTGGGACAACACAGAACTGGGTAGTGTCTCATGGCTCTGGTACAGTTTCCTGCGTACGGGACGCGCCGACCTCTGGCAACTGGCCACGGCCATGACGCGCCACACCTCGGAGGTGGATGTCTATCATCTGGGCGAAATGGCTGGCCTGGGCACCAGGCACAATGTCTCGCACTGGGGCTGTGGTGCCAAGGAGGCCCGCATCAGCCAAGCCGCATGGAACCGTTTCATGTACTACCTGACGGCCGACGAACGCTTGGGCGACCTAATGTCTGCGGTGCGCGATGCCGATCAGAAACTCTACACCATCGACCCCATGCGCCTGGCACTACCACGCGAAAAATATCCATGCACGGCACCTGCTCGCCTACGCGTGGGCCCCGACTGGCTGGCCTATGCCGGCAATTGGATGACGGAATGGGAACGCACCCGAAATCCTATATATAAAAAGAAGATTGAGGCCGGCATGAAGAGCATCACCCGTCTGCCTAACGGAATATTCACGGGCCCCGGCGTGCTGGGCTACGACCCCGCTACAGGTATCCTCTCGTGGGAGGGTGACAAAGCGATGACCCACACCGAACACCTGACCACCATCATGGGAGGGTTCGAGATTCAGCACGAGCTGGACGAGATGCTCCCCAACAAGGCTTGGCAGCGAACCTGGCTGACCTATTGCCGCGACTATGAGAAACTGACGAAAAACAGTTTCCGCGTCAGCCGCCTTAAGGCCTATGCCGCCTGGAAACTTCAGGACAAGCAGATGGCCGCCGAGGCCTGGCGCGACATGTGGACTTACAGCACCAAGTTGCAGCACTACCCCTTCGAACTGCATCACATAGAAGGTCACGATGTGCCTCAGCCCATGGACGAAAGCCCGCAGACCAGCACAAACGACTGCGCCCTCTGGAGTCTCGAAGCCATCTTTATGCAAGAAGTTATACCTGAATAAGGAATCCAACGAGGAATATATAACACAATGAGAACCAATCTGCTATTACTCCTCCTTTTAGTATCATCATTGCTCTGTGCTTCCAACACACAGACCACCCGTTCGACACAAATCACCTCCCAAGTGAATGTCGGCGCAAACACCGACTACATTCTCTCGCGCAGTGCCTCCATATTCTCCTCCAGTGGAAGTCTAAACATTCCTGCCAGCGCCATGGAGCATTCGGTGGTCATCTTCAAGGCCGTGAAGCCCTCGGTGGTCATCAGCACATGGCTCAGCCACATCAAGATCAATGGGACAACCGCGGTCAACGGTACCAATTGCCAGGTGAAGATGTACAACAAAGGAGCCATCGTTCTCCCCTACTCCTCCAGCCTCTCACCTCTCACCTGTTACTCGGGCACGGGTTTCTCGGGTTCCTCATGCAAAGCCTACAGCACGGGCAGTGAGGGAGGATACATGAAGACGCTTACCGTCGAGAACCTGCTCAACGACATTCGTTCGTTTAAGCTGAAACGCGGCTACATGGTAACCTTTGCCACCGGCACATCGGGCTATGGCTACAGCCGGTGTTTCGTGGCCGACACCGAGGACCTGGAAATGGACCTACCCGCCGTGCTTGCAGGGAAAGTTTCGTCATACCGGCTCTTCCAGTGGTACAACTTCGGAAAGTCGGGCATTGCTAACAACACGGATGCTGCCATTTGCGATTCGTTAAACGTACAGGGATGCTACACCTACAACGTCGGTGGAAATCGCCTACCTGATGTCGAATGGATTCCTCACAAAATTCACAAGAACTGGCCCGGGATAGCTGAATGTGGAAATACAGAATATGCCTGCACGATGAAGACAGACAACGAGCCAGCAAACTCCAACGACGACACTCCCGCCACAGTCGATGAGGTCCTTGCTTATTGGGAAAATGCCATGCGCACTGGCATGCGGCTTTGTTCGCCATCCTCGCACGATGGAGGATATGCCTGGCAAGAAGAGTTCATGAATAAGATTGACGAACGCGGATGGCGTTGCGATATCCTTGACATGCATTGCTATTGGGTGACGGGGTCGTTCTCTTCTCTGAGTGGATACTACGACAAATACAAACGTCCCATCTGGGTCACCGAATGGCTATGGGGTGCGTCATGGAACTCCAATGGCGCCTTTGGCAGTGGAGTCACGGACAGCCAGATTGTCAGCAACACCAGCAACATTCTCAACACACTCAACAATGCCGCCTACGTCGAGCGCTACTTCTACTGGAACTCAGAATCGAAGGCCAAAATCTACAACGGCGGACTCACCACACTGGGTAAGACATACGCCTCCACCGATGGAGGCCTGGGCTACAAGAGCACTTATGCGTATGTACCTAAGGTTGTCATAAACATTCCATATTCCTTAAAGTACACGGCCAACAACACCGAAATCAGTCTCAGCTGGAAAGATAAGAACGGTGACATGATAGACGAGATTCTTATCCAATATAAAGATGAGGAATCTACCACATGGAACACGCTCACCTCCCTTTCTCCACAAGACAAGACCAACGGCAGCGACCTGAGCTACAGCTACAGCGGGACATTGGCAAATGCCGACAGCTACATTTGGCGTGTAGCCAACGTCTTCGACGGCACGATATATGCGACGTCTGAACCTGTATTTCTCTACAATGACGAATCAGGCCTCTTCATTGGCGCCGGCGCCAGTTGGGACACTCGTTCCATCGCATCGGAAACAGGCATCGATTTCATACTGACAGAGACAGGCAACGGGAAATACACATTGGATTCCAACATCAGCAATGGAGGTACCGCACACTATTTAGGCAGCAATCTCTACTGTGACAGCAACTCATCCGAATGGACATTTTCTGAGGATGGAACCATCGATGGACAACAAGCCTATACCATTTCCGACGACGAAGGCTTCCTGACCGCACCCCAGACTGCAGGAGGCGTGATTACCAGGTCAGCCACGCCCAACAACCGCTCTAAATGGCTGTTGCTCACACGCCGAAACCTCATCAGGCGCATGGCCAGCGCCACGGAGGACCATCCCGTCGATGCGACATTCCTCCTGCCTGGAGCCAACTTCGGACGCAACGATGCCCGCATATCCCAATGGCAGGGAAGTCCCACACGAGGAGGCTATGCCCAATCGGACTGGGGCGACCTGAACGGAGAGAAATACAACTGCACCTTTGACGTCTATCAGGTTATAGGAGATGCCCCTGACGGCATTTACAAGCTTTCGTGCCAAGGTTTCTACCGATATGGCGGGGACGGAGCAACCATAGCCGCAGAAGCCCGTCAAAACGGAGCCGAGGCTCTCAATGCCTTGCTCTATGCCAACGACCAAGGGCTCGCTTTGCCCAGCATTTTCGAGGGAGCAGGAGAATGCGGAGAGACAGGTAAAGAGACGACATTCGGATATGTACCGAACGGACAAAGCGAGGCATCGCAATACATCCACAAAGGCCTCTATGCCTCTGGCGTCCTTCGCTTCACCGTGGAAAACGGGAACTTGCGCGTGGGAGTGAGAAAGACCACACCCGTAGACCGCGATTGGACCGTGTTCGACAATTTCCGTCTTCTCTACCTTGGTCCGGCCTACACCTTAGGTGACATCAACCGCGATGGCTCCATCACCATTGCCGACGTCACCGCCCTCGTAAACATCATACTGGGCAAGGACAGCACCAAGCCCTATGCCTATGACCATCGCGCGGCCGATGTCAACCAAGACTCATCCATCACCATCGCTGACGTCACCGCCCTCGTCAACCTTATATTAGGAAAATAACGCACGTACACGCGCGAGAAATCTTGACATATATCAAGAAACCTACCCACTTCGGGCTAATTTGTGCAACTTTTTACGAAAACATTGCACACAATTCGGCTTTTTGTGCTAACTTTGCACCCGTGTTTTACAAACAATCCATTTTTATGAAACAAATCAGAACACTTTTCCTTGCCATGGTATCGACCTTGGCTGTAGGTACGACACAGGCCGGAGGCCTCGTCACAAACTCAAATCAGAATGCAGCATTCCTGCGTCAGATGAGCCAGGACGGTATCATCGACATCACAGGTCTCTATTTCAACCCCGCCGGCACGGCATTCCTCTCTGACGGATGGCATGTTTCCCTCAATATTCAGAACGCCAAGCAGAGCCGCGACATCACCACCGACTTCCCCCTCTTCCAGATGAATCAGGAGAAGCCCTACACCCCACACAAGTTCGAAGGTGACGCATTGGCTCCCGTCATCCCCTCAATCCAGCTCAGCTATAACCACAAGCGCTGGAGCGTGAATGCCAACTTCTCGCTGGGTGGCGGTGGCGGCAAGTGCGAGTTCGACCAAGGTCTGGGTTCCTTCGAAGCTGCCTACTCTGGTGCACTCCTGCAGAACGTGCCCGCCTTGCTTCCTACCATGCTTCTTCCCGGGCTCATCAGCGCAGGCATCCCCTCGGCCTATGCCGAACAGATTGCGGCCACAGGCCAATATGCCGGCTACACCCTGAACAGCTACATGAAGGGTAAGCAATACTATTTCGGCCTCTCACTGGGCGCCACCTATAAGTTCATGGACAATCTGGCTGGTTTCGTAGGTTTGCGTGGTGTATACGCCACCTGCAACTACAACGGCTTCGTGAAGCCCGGTGTTGCCTACAGCATTCCCGCTATGGCCCCTGTGTTCCCCGGCACTACTGGCAAGGCCGAATTGGCCAACTACGGCATCGACCTCAACTGCGACCAGACAGGTTTTGGCGTTACTCCCATCCTCGGCATCGACTACAAGATCAACAAGCACTGGAATGTGGCCGCACGCTATGAGGCCGAGACCAAGCTGCGCCTGAAGAACAAGACCGAGGCCGACGTGCCCGCATTGGTCGCCGCACAAGCAGGAGCCACACTTGCCCAGTTTGCCGACGGCGAAAAGGTGGCTGCCAACATCCCCGGCATCCTCAGTGCTGGTGCTCAGTACAGCCCCATCGACGAAGTTCGCATCATGGCTGGTTGGCACTACTACTTCGACAAGGCCGCCAAGCAGTTCAATAACAAGCAAGACCTCATCGACAAGAACACGCAGGAGTTCTCGGCTGGTGTAGAATGGGACATCAACAAGTGGGTCACTGTCAGTGGTTCATGGCAGAACACCCGTTACGGTCTGGACGATGCATACATGAGCGACCTCTCGTTCAACCTCTCCAACAACATGATTGGCTTCGGTGTGCGCGTCAATCCTACTGAGCGTCTGCACATCGACCTCGGCTACATGCACACCTTCTACAAGGACAAGACCGTAGAAACCATCACAGCCGCTGGTATCAAGAGCGACAAGTACCACCGCTCAAACCGCGTCTTTGGCCTCGGTGTCAACGTTGACTTCTAAAGCCCCATCCCCATAATAGGAGAGGCATATTTTTTGCAGTTTGCGGATTATTTGCTACCTTTGTGGCAGATAATCCGCAAACTCCTTTTATCATGAAACGCTTTGTCCTTCTTTCACTCCTTACCCTCCTCCTCTCACCCATTGCTTCTCATACTCTGCCCAGGAAGGAGCATTTCATCACCGTTCGCAACGGACAGTTTTTCGAAGGCAATCAGCCCTACCGCTTCATCGGTGCCAACCTGTGGTACGGAGCCATCTTGGCCAGCGAGGGGAAGGGAGGCAACCTGCCACGCCTGCAGGCCGAACTCGACAGTCTACAAGCCTTAGGCGTCACCAACCTACGCATCCTTGTGGGAGCAGAAGGAACCACCACTGCCACCGACCACATACAACCCACCCTGCAACCCCAGCCAGGCGAGTACAACGACACTCTGCTGCGCGGACTCGACCGCCTCATGGTGGAACTCCACAAACGCCACATGCGGGCCGTGCTCTACCTCCACAATGCCTGGCAATGGTCAGGCGGCTTCGGCATCTACCTCAAGTGGGCAGGACTGGGCGAACCCGCTCCGGCACAGATTTGGAACCAGTACACCAGCCACACCAGCCAGTTCCACCACGACGCCCTTGCACGTGCCATGGCCCTTCGCCACACACTCTTCATCGTCACACGTCGCAACACCATCACTGGCCAGCCCTACGCCACCGACCCCACACTCATGGCCTGGGAGATATGCAACGAACCACGCCCCTTTGCACGCGACACCGAAACGAAGGCCCACTTCCAGGACTGGATACGCGAACAATCAGAGGCCATACGTCATTTCGACCCCAACCACCTCATCACCACCGGCAGCGAAGGCAAGTTCGGTTGCGAGATGGACATCCAACTCTTCGAACGCATCCACGCCCTGCCCACCATCGACTACCTCTGCATCCACATTTGGCCCTACACTTGGACCTGGCTTGGCCCCTTCATCTCACCCAACAGTCTGGCCAAGCAACGTCAGCCCGCCGGCATGCTCCTGCGCGGCGTAGAGGCCGCCTGCCGCGAGAGCGAGGCCTACATTCGCGAACACGTCCGTGTGGCCCGCCAACTGCAGAAACCCATCGTGCTTGAGGAATTCGGCTATCCGCGCGATGGATTTGAGATAGCCGTCGGCACCCCTACGTCTGCCCGCGACCAGTATTACAAGTTCATTCTCTCCCAGGTCAACGATTCCGTGGGCCTCTCCGGCTGCAACTTCTGGGCATGGGGCGGCAAAGTGCTTCCTCCCCATCCCATGTGGCAAGCGTGGGACCCCTACACAGGCGATCCTGCACAAGAGGAGCAGGGACTCTACTCCGTCTTCCAGTCTGACTCCACCACCCTCTCCGTCATCCGTCAGGCCGCAGCCCGCTTCTGAAAAAACAGCAATCCTCCGACTTGAGCCGGGGGATTGTTTTTGTATAGAAATACAAAAAAAAGGAGTTTTTGTTCGGAATACGGGATTTTTTACGTAATTTTGTCACGAATATGCGCTCGCATGTACGCGTGCGTAAGAACTTAATTAGCCAAGGAATAAACTAACTAAATCATGAGACTACAGATAGGATGGCTTGCATTGCTGCTTATGATGGCAATGAAGGCAGGAGCGGCAGAATGGATAGACCTGACCGAACAGTACATCGTCAACCCCTCGTTTGTGAGCAACGACCTTACGACGGGATGGCAGGGAACACCCTTTGGGTCGGCAGGACCCAGAGAAAACGCTGAGCACTACAACAAGACGTATGACTCCTACCAAGTCATCACGGGACTGACGCCAGGGCGCTATCGCGTAAGCCTGCAGGCTTTCTACCGCATGGGGTCGGCCGACAACGATTACTACCTCTATTCCTCGGGCGACTATGCCGACTCGCAGTACGCCAAACTCTATGCCACATCTTCGACGGAGGATGCCGAGGTGGGCATCGCACCCGCTTCCAGCGCTGCCCTCAGCCAGAGTCTGGGCGGCGGCACAAGCTATGTGGGAGGCTCCGGAGGATGGTGGGCCCAGGACGGCTACTACATCCCCAACAACATGGAGGCGGCCTACAACTGGATGGAGGCCGGACACTATGAAAACAAGGTGGAGGTCAGCGTAGGTCAGGACGGCACGTTACGCATCGGTGTTCGCAAATCTACCACCATCGACAGTGACTGGACATGTCTGGACAACTGGCGACTGGAATACTACGGCGAAGTGACAAAGGTCACGGGCATCACCCTGAACAAGACGCGCGCCACCATGGTTCCCGGCGAACAACTGACGCTCTCAACTACTATTACTCCTTCCAACGCCACACTGAAGGGCGTAACCTGGGCAACCAACAACGAACGCATAGTCACCGTGGACAAGAACGGCGTGGTGACGGCTATGGTCTCCGGACAAGCCAAAGTGACGGCTACGGCCATCGATGGCAGTGGCGTTTCGGCCACCTGCACCGTGACCGTAACAACCAACTCCGGCGGACTGAGCAAGCTGGTGGTAAGCGAATTGCAAGCAGCCAACCTTGACCAGACGGTGGACCCCTCGTGGAACTATGGCGGATGGGTGGAACTCTATAATCCCGGCACGCTGGGCGTCACACTGACGGGTTGCTGGGTGAGCGACGACCCGCAGAACCTGCAGAAAGTGCACATCACTCAACCCACGGCCATACCGGCCAAAGGCTACAAGGTGCTCTGGTTTGACCATCACGACAAATACTGTCCCTCTCAGCTCGACATGAAGCTCGACGTGGAAGGGGCCACCCTGTACTTGAGCGACCCCGAGGGCAATCTGCTGCTCTCCCAGCAATATCCACCTGCCGTGAGCCGCTGCTCGTATGCCCGCAAGGCGCTCGACAGCGACCAGTGGGCATGGTCGGCAACGCCCACTCCAGAGATGTCCAACGAAGGAATGACATGGGCCGACCTGCGTCTGCCAGCTCCCGAACCCGACCAGCCGACACAGGTTTTCGGCTCACGACTGACCGTATGCGTCAACATCCCCGACGGTGCCACCCTGCGATATACCACCGACGGTAGCACACCCACGGCCCAGAACGGCATGACATCGGCCGACGGACTCTTCTACCCCACCGAGACCACCACCTACCGCTTCTGCTTCATTGGAGAGGGCTATCTGCCCAGCCAGGTGGTGACGCGTACCTACATCCTCGAGG
Source organism: Prevotellaceae bacterium UBA4301 (assembly GCA_002395775.1). Taxonomy (GTDB): domain Bacteria; phylum Bacteroidota; class Bacteroidia; order Bacteroidales; family Bacteroidaceae; genus Physcousia. The sequence continues at coordinate 10,088 of DGUV01000056.1, read as the reverse complement.
ACAAGGCCTTCGACCTGCCCGTCATCTCCGTAGTAGGCCGTGAGGAGGACCTCTATGGTGCCGACATGGGCATCATGGTGCAAGGCAACGGCAACGGGCGCCCAGGCAACGGACAGTCCTCGCCCTGCAACTGGAACATGGACTGGGACCGAACGGTTAACTTCGAATACATCAACCAAGAGGGCCAGATGGCCGTAAACCAAGAAACCGCCATGGAGCGTTGCGGCGGATGGAGCCGAGGATGGAACCCCATGGCCTTCAAAATCAAGGCCAACAAGCAATATGAACTGCAGAACTTCCTCCCCTACCAGTTCTTCACGGACAAGCCCTACCTGAAGCACAAGACCCTGCAGATACGCAACGGAGGCAACGACAACACCTGCCGCATCAAGGATCCCGCCCTGCAGGAGATTGTGCGCCGCTCGGGACTGGACATCGATTATCAGGCTTACCAACCCGTCATGCACTACATCAACGGCCGCTATGCAGGGGTCATCAACATGCGCGAGCCCAACAACAAGCACTTTGTCTATGCCAATTACGGACTCGATGACAACGAGATAGACCAGTTCGAGATTTCGCCCGACTCCGGTTATGTGCAGAAGTGCGGCACCAAGGAAAGCCTGCAACGCTGGTACAGCCTTGCCGAGGACTGCGAGGACGACGCCGTGTATGACGAAATCCGACAGATGGTGGACATCGACGAATACTGCAACTACATGGCCGTGGAGATGTACCTCGGCAACTGGGACTGGCCGCAGAACAACGTCAAGGCCTTCAAGCCCATCATGGAGGGCGGCAAGTTCCGCTTCGTGATGTTCGACCTCGACGGCTCATTCAACACCACCAACTCGTTCAACACCTTTGCCGGCAAGCAGACCTACACGTTCGACCGCCTCTATGGTGAACCCGTAGAGCGATGGACAAAGGAGATTGAACTGGTGACCATCTTCCTCAACATGCTCCAGAACGAACGCTTCCGCAAGCAGTTCATCGACACCTATTGTCTGGTCAGCGGCTCGGTATTCGAACCCGAACGATGCAAGACCATCATCAACGAACTGGCCAATCGCGTGAGCAACAGTCAGAACATCTGGAACGAGGTCTATCGCACCAGCAGCACCCCATGGAACACAGCCAACTCGCTCATCAGCAGTCTCTCATCCAGCAGGCAAAACACCATGATCAACACGCTCAAGAACTACTCGCCCATGCAGTTGAACCAAACAACGGCACAAAGCGTGACACTGAGCACCAACATTCCCGAGGCCCGACTGATGGTCAACGACCTGCCCGTTCCCACGAACAAGTTCTCTGGCAAACTCTTCTCCCCCATCACCTTCAAGGCCCAGGCCCCGGCCGGATACAAGTTTGCCGGATGGAGACTGGTGGAGGGAAGTACCACGAATGCCGACACGCTGGTGGAGCAGGAAAGCGACTGGGACTTCTACGACCAAGGCTCGCTTGACGGCGAGGACTGGACTTCGCTGAACTACAGCACCTCAGAGTGGAGCAACGGACAGGCGCCACTGGGCTATTTCGTAGGAGGCGACCGATACACAAACACTTATCTCGACTACGGAAGTTCGACCGAGCAGAAGCGACCCACCTACTACTTCCGACACGATTTCTCACTCTCCGAAGTGCCTACCTCTGAAGATGTATTCACGCTCAACTACACCATCGACGACGGATTCATCGTCTATGTCAACGGCACGGAGGCCGGGCGCTACAACATGCCTTCGGGCACTGTCACCTACGACTCCTATGCCACCAGCTATGCCCACGGCAATCCCGACACGGGCAGCATGCAACTCGATGCGTCACTCTTCAGGCGTGGACGCAACGTCATAGCCGTGGAGGTGCACAACAATGCCGCCAACTCCACCGACGTCTATTGGGAAGCCGACATCACCCTCTCGAGCAACAATGTGGAAGGTTCCTTCGTCTGCACCGACGAGGAATATGAAATGCCGGAGGGCAACATGGTGCTGCAAGCCGTATATGAGGAGATGACCGACGAGGAGAAGGAGGAAGCAGGAATCTCCACCACCCCCATCGTCATCAACGAAGTGTCGGCCGGCAACAGCATCTACGTCAACGACTACTTCAAGAAGGACGACTGGGTGGAACTCTACAACACCACCAACGAGGACATCGACCTCGAAGGCATGTACCTGACCGACCGCAGTGAGAAGCCTGAGAAATACCAGATTTCTGCCCAAGGCACCAAGGCCAGCACCATCATCCCTGCCCACGGATACAAGGTCATCTGGTGCAGCAAGCGCACGACCGACAGCGAACTGCATGCCAACTTCAAGCTCGACAACGTCGATGGCACCGTCATCCGCCTGATGGCCGCCGACAAGTCGTGGGCCGACAGCCTTGTCTATCGTGCCCACAATGGCGACCAGAGCGTCGGACGCTATCCCGATGGCGGACAGGACATCTATCTCATGGCCCCCACCATTGCCAAGAGCAACACCCTGAACACCTATGCCGAGGCAGGGCAGTACATCGCACCTGAGGACACCACCACCCACGAGGATGCCGTACGCTCCATCTCGAGTCGCAACGGTGGCATGAGCATTGCCTATGCCGACCAGCAAGTCGTGGTCAAGAGCGAGGACAACCCGAACGTCACGCTCAACATCTACACGACGGGCGGTGCACTGGTGATGGCAAGAAAGATGTATCTCGAAAGCGGACATGAGCGCGTAGGCATCTCCATGCTCCCCGCTGGCATCTACATAGCACGCCTCAACGACAGCGAAGGCAACGAATGTGCAACCAAGTTCACAAAGAAATGAAGATACTATATTTCCACGGTTTTGCCTCTGCCGGTTCCTCTGGTACTGCCACACACCTGAGAAACATGCTCTACGAATACGGCGTGCAGGTCATCTCACCGGATATTCCCGTCAGCCCCGCCGAAGCCCTCCCCTTTCTCCAGCAACTGGTGACGGCGGAACAGCCCGACCTCATCATCGGCACCTCCATGGGCGGACTCTACACCGAGCAAATGTATGGTGTGCCGCGCATCATGGTCAATCCCTCGTTCCACATGGCTCGCCACCTCACCTTTCAGGGCATGGGACGCCACGAGTTCCTGAACAAACGTCAGGATGGCGCCAAGGATTTCAAAGTCGACAAGGAGATGATTGCCCAGTTCCGCGAGGTGGAGAAACACTCCTTCAGCCACGTCACGAATGAGGAGAAACTACGGGTGTGGGGACTCTTCGGCAAGAACGACAAGTTCGTCAACTGCCAGCCCGAATTCAAGAAGGCTTACGGGCAGGAACACTTCCGCCTGTTCGATGGCGAGCATCACCTCAACGACATCGTACTGAAACGGGAGGTACTACCACTCGTCAAGGAGTTGCTGAAACTTTAGGAATCTATCCTGCTATAACACCAAACTGCACGAGAGGCCTACAGCCTTGTCGTCGCTCAGATAGAAGGGGGCAGCCACCATTAGGGGCTTGTCCTTCTTCTTTTGGTCTATCCTGAACAGGCGATGCCACAGAGGCAGCATCCAATAGCCGGCATTAGCGCAGAGGATGCCCGTTCCGGCACCGGCCAGCACGTCGCCCACCCAGTGGCGCTTGTTATAGACGCGCATGAAGGCCGTGGTGGTGGCCACTGCATAGGCCGCAGCTCCGTAGCCCCAACCGTAGTCGATGCGTATGAGTTCGGCGCCCGTGAAGGCCGTGGCCGTATGACCGGAGAAGAAGGAATTGCGTTTTTCGCTATCGGGCCGCTGTTCCCTGACACTGTGCTTCACCGCCCTTGTCACACCCACCATGAGAATGTGGGCCGTAGCCGAGGCCAGCACGCGGTCGCGGAAGTTATGCTTCGATTTCGCGCCCGTGAAGCCCAGCAACAGGTGGACGGGTCCGGGCACATACTGAATGTACTCATCTATCTTGCAACGATTTCCGTGGGGATTCATGTCCCGATAGGCCTTGTGGGCAAGCCATTCGGTGGGGCTCTGCTCGGCCAATCCCCATGCACCCGCGGCTATCAAGGCGGCAGGAGCTATGAGCTGCTTGGCTTTGAAAGCATGTTCTTCGGTCTGGATTTCGATACTGTCCTTCTGAGCAAAGGCCGGAGTGATGGTGAACAGGAAGAGGGCAAGAAAAAGATGTTTCATAGGTCTATCTTGAGTGTCGTGATAATTCCTCGCGGAATGGTTAGCGTGAAGTTAGGCCCGCGGCTCTGCAGCCCACGCAGGCCCTGCGGAAAACACATTTCGTTATATACGTTTCCGAAGTCGTAGATGTTGTAGCACAAGAGGCTCAGACTCATGTCATGTCCGCCCAACGTCCATTGTGCCCGGGCGTGGAGGTCGATGTTGAACAGGGCACTCTCGCGACAGCCGAAGTTGCCGTCCGTGGGGTTGATGCCTCGCGTACAGCCCGGACGAATTGCCACCTGCGTGTTACCGGAGGCATCGGTCTCCGTGGCAGTATTGAAATAGGAGAAGGGTTGCCCGTCGGTCCATCGGCCCGTGATGCCGAACTGGAAGTGGCGGTTCACATTATAGGCCAGATAGATGCGCAGCACGTAGGCCTTGTCCTGGTCCAGACGCCCCACGGCGGGATGCTTTCCGTCGGCATTCTCCAGCACGGTGTGGGTGTTGGGGTTGGCGGTCGATTCGCTCAGCACGCCAATGTTGTTGGCCGCAGGCCCGTTGCCCAGCGCAGAGAGCCCCACGCCCATCATCGACTGCCACGAGAGGCTGAACATCACCTTGCGTCCGCGATAGGTGTAGCGCGAAGTCTGCGACATGTAATAGGGTGTGTTGGTGAAGAAGCCTCCGCCCATCAGTGCAGTGGGCTGATACCCCACCTCATATTCGCGCATGCCCGGGTTCAGGAAATAGTAGCCTTCGCTGTCCGTCTTTCCGTTGGCATCAATCCCGCCAACGAAGGTGGTCATCCACGTGTGGTAGTATTTACGATAGGTCTGCAGTAGGGCTATCTCATGACGGCCGAAAGTCAGCCGTATGGGCACGTCCAGTCCGATGTAGGCGGGTTGCCAGAGCTTCTCCGCATAGTGATGGTGGCGGCCGCCCGTCGTGGTGAGCAACTCACCCGTAGCTGCATAGCGAAGCTCGCCGTTCAGATGGTCGTTGCTCATGTATCGCAGATCCTCGATGTTGTAGCTCACGCGTTCGTGGGCCAGCGAAAGGCCGAGGCTTAACCAGCGCACGGGCTGGTAGTCGAGTTGCAACAGGGCTCGCACGTTGGGCGTCACCTTGGTCTTGTCCTTCAGCACCATGCCGTCGAGTGTCAGGTGCAACTGACCCTGAACGCTGAACTTGGGCGAAACGCTGTGCCGAGCCACAAGGCCTACGCGGTTCTCCAAAAGCCCCCCGGTGAAGCTATGGCTGGTCCAGTCGTAATGATAGAGGGGCATGGGCTGGGCCTGCCCGATGTGTTGCATGAACACCTCGTTGCCAAACCTTTCCTGCGAGGGACTGAAGTGGAGCAAGGAGTTGTAGGCATCGGCTTCAAAACTGAGCCAGCGCAACAGCGTTCGCTTGTAGGCGAGTGCCCAGGAGAACTCATGGGTTTGGCCGTCAGGCATCCAGGGCTCCAGCGACTCGCCGTCCTGGTCCACTACGTTGCGAGAGAATGTCAAGTCACTGTGTCGCACGCGGTTGGTGGCCCAGGTGAGTCCAGTGGTCAGTCCGCGATGGCGGGCATAGAGCGATGCGCTGTAGGTATTCAGCCGCGCCACCTCGTTGGGGTTCATATAGAATTCGGCTCCATAGTTCTCCCTGCCGCTGAAGTTCACCAGATAACCCAACCGCTCGAGGCGTCCCGAGGGCAGGTGACCGTCCATTTGCACCTTGTAGTAGTCGGCCGGATAAAGCGAAGCGCCAGGCAGCAGTCCCTCGTGGTTGTAATTGGGGTACATCTGCTCGCCCACACTGGCATAGAGGTGTTGCCGATAGGCGCGTCCGGCCTTGCTGCGCAGGGTGTAGGCCACATCGGCAGTGCCCTGTCCACGGGCATACTGTCGGCGATGGATGGTTGAGGGGTCGTATGCGCCCTCGCTACCCGTGTTGTGAAAGAGGTGTACAATGCCCTCGGTCGTTGGGTTGATACCGCCCAATCCACCCCGATTGTAGGACAGCGAGGCATAGTCCGATGCCGTGGTGTCGAGTTGGAAAGTGAGTTCGGAAGTGCGCGAATCGAGGCGCAGATCATACTGTTCCATGTTGGGCACATAGCTGGTGGAGCCCGGTGTGAAACGGTTATCAATGCGGAACCCATCAAAGTAGAACCTGTTCCAACGATAGGAATTGCCGTCAACCGAGAACATCAGTTGCCCCGACTCGTCCCATTGTCCCAGATGCAGGCCCTGATAGACTGTGTGGTCGCTCAGTCCGTCTATCCAGTGGACGAGATGTCCCTGATGATAGAAGTCGCGAAAGAAACGGGCCTGTACCGAATCGGTACAAGTCTGCCCCTGAGCCATCATGGTCCAAAGCAACATCAGGATTACAAGCGTTCTATTTCTCATTTCTTCACTTCCCCACTCCATCACTTGAGGCTTCGCCTCGAGTCTGCTCACGCTTGGCATAGTCGATGCAAGCATCGCTCTGCTCTCGCTCAATCGCAGACTTCTCACTTCTCCCTTTCAATATGTCCCATCTGTACGCCAAGCCGAGTCGCACCTGATGGAAGGGATAGTCGTGCAACCCATACTGATAGGCCGCCACGATGTCGAACTTCTTGATATGGACCACGGCATCCGTGCGCAACACCATGGGCTGGTCATGAGCCTCCTTGCCGCCATGGCTGGCGCTGTGTTCCCAACCTGAATAGCCTGCAAACGTTTGCGAAAGGCTGAAGTGTCTGTTTTCCCACATGGCCCGGACACCAAATTGCACGGCATCGTTCTGTCGCCCGTTGTCGGTCTGCCAACAGAGGAATCCCGTCGAAAGGGCCAAGCGCAGGCTATGAGCCCATTGCTTATTGTGGCCGACACGCATCGACTTAGCCACCGAAGTGTCGAAAAAATAACCCGGGGAGTCATAGTATCGGGCATAGTAGAAATAGTTGCTCGAGGCCGTCTTCAAGGCGGCACGCACCGTCCAGTCGGGACGATAGCGGCGTTCGCGCATCAACTGCACGTCGATGCTCACATACACGTCGCCTGGTACATGGCCTTTCTTGGCCTTCGCCATATTCTCCTCTTCCACACGGCAACGCTTGAGGTTCTCCTCCGTATTATTCCACCATTCCGTCACAGGCATCCAGGCGGAGAGGTTCACGCGGTCGGTCCACAGCGGGATGTTCAGTTTGAGAGCGATGTCGGTTGTATGGTCATCGTAAGTTCCATGAAAATAGTCACCAGCTAACTCCACTCGCAGTTGACGACTGACACGTCCGTCCAAGACCTCTGGCACTTGGAAGGCATTAGGCCCAAAATAGTAGGGCGAAACCAAAGACGCCGTATTCAGTGGCGACTTGTCCATAAGGGTCTGAGCCACCGAGAGCAGAGGCCACAAGAGCAGGAAAGCGAGGGCAATTCTCTTCATTTCACAATATTTAGGTGCAAAGATACGAAAAGTCGAGAGCAGAACGAAATAAATTCATTTATTTCTTATGCCGAGACACAGTATCTTAGCGACATGCATATGGCGCAAACTCCTCACTCCTCACATTCACTCAGTTCACCGATGCTCACCTTGCCGTCCTCGGCGATAGTGAGGGGAGCCATGAGTGTGGGCATGTCGTCGTAGGTAAGCACGAGGCCGGTGGTGAAGTTCACGCCGGGTGTGAAGAGCAAGAGGGGAATGTCGCCACTCAGGTCATACCACATTTGTTCGCCTATCCACAAGGGTTGTTCATTGTCAAAACCGCCCATGTCGGTCACCGTGTTTGTGGCTTGGGCTATTTCGCGCCCACCATCGTAGAGCGTCACCTGCTCTCCCTCAATGTTGTAGCCAAGGCGCTGACAGAGTTGCTGCTGCAGGTCGTAGGGGTCAATGCTCTGGGCAATATAGGCCTTGTCCTCCTCGTCGAAGCGAATCTGATAGAGGCGCTCTACCGTCACGCCCGTACCCTCCATGGCACTACATGAGAGCCAGAGCACGTTGTCCTTCTCAACGTACCGGGCCATGGGACTGCGGGAATTGCGAAGGTTGAGGAAGTTAGTGGACACGGCCCCCTTCTCCACCACGATGCCGTAGCCCTCAGTAGGCGTATTGTCAACCTCGCCAATGGCTTCTACGCAGATGGCATGCGCCGTGTCGCACATGATTTCATAACAATGGAAGCGTTCCGCCCGCTCCATAGCCTCCATTATTCGGGCTGGGGCACTATCGGGCTCCAAGGCATTGTCCAGCGTGCCGGACACATAGGGGTATTCAGCAGTAGCTCCTTTGTTGCAAGAGCAAACAAACACACTCGCGCCGCATAACATAAGGATGGCGGCCATCATCCACGATTTCATTCTTCTCATATCCATTTTACATGTTCCGTAATTCGACTACAAAGGTAATCATTTTAATTCAGACAATGGTCCCAATCCCGCCAAAAGGTTTTTCTGGTTTTTGTCAAACAGAAAGTACCCATACAAAAATCAGTTAGCAGACCAAGGGGAAGATTGTTATCGTCCAATCGCGGTTTTTATGGTTTTCTTTGGCGGAGGCCATGGGCACGAAGTGCGGCAGGGGGTGACGGCTACGGCGCGTGAACTTGTTCACGAAGGCGCAGGCAGCGCCCCATGCCATTGGCTTCCCATGCGAAGGGGCCTCTGCCAAAAGGTTTTTCAGGTTTTTGTCAAACAAAAAACGCCCGCAACCTCATTCAGGCCGCGGGCGCTCTCGTTATTAAACAGGGCGAAGCCCGATTAAACGTTAAACGTTAAACGTTAACCCTTAACCCTTATCATTCTTTGCCAAGAATCACATTCACCAACTTCGTCACGTCGGCAATACTGATTGTGCCGTCGCCATTCACGTCGTAGTCGTTTATCTTCCTGAATGCGACAATCCAATCGGTATCCACGGAATAGAGGCGTCTGTGCTCTGCATCGCTAAACGATGCCGACCACGCGGTAATACCCTGCGAGTTCGTACTCAGCTCTTCCAGCGTAACTTCTTTACCATTGCCCAACAACGTAAAGGTGTAGCCGGCAGGAACTTCTACATAGAGGGACACATTATATCCTCCTTCACTGTATTCCAAACTGTCGGTGTCAGAGGTCTGACCCGGCACTACAAGCACTTCCAATGACAGTCCGTCAAGGCCCGAGTCGGCTTTTGCTCCTTCTGGAATCTCGCCTATCACCTTCAGGTTCCAAGTGATGTCTTTCTTCTTGAACTCAACTACCCATGTGCCATCGACTACCAGAGAACGCAGTTCTTCTTCATCTTCGATGCTGTAACCATTATCCTCGGTGAATTTTGAGGTATAATCTATGCCATTGAACCATAACTTATAAGTATATCCAGCGGGGCAGGAGACAATGGCGCTGACATTATATCCCATAGGATCGCCATAATAGGACTGACTCTCCTGAGTTGTGTTTTTGTCGACTGTTACCTCTAAAGACATTCCGTCCATACCAATATCGGCACTACATGCGTCAGGAACCTCACCTGTCACGACAGCCGTCCAAGTGATTTCTCCATCGTCTATACCAAGAGCATTCTTATCGGCAAAAACAAAGAGTAGTGATTCGCTGGCAAGGCCAGTGGTCTCACGCGTATAGAGATTGTCGGCGGCGTTGTAGGTAAACTGGTCGGTGATATCCGTGTCCCCCCCACTCCCGGCCATATTTTTCGTGCTAAATGCCAACCTTTTGCAACCGCGCCTTGCAATCGTCGCCCAATCATCTCCCAATCATCGACGAATCACTGCCCAATCATCGAAAAATCACTTACCAATCATCGCCCCATCATTGGTAAGTAAATTCGCGATCATTGGTAATCTATTTTCTGATCATTGGGAGCCCGGCCTATGATGATTGGGAGAGCAGGCAGCCGAAGGTATAATATACGAAGAAAGCCCCTCCAACCTTTTCAGGACGGAGGGGCTATCTTCAAGAAAAACGGCGGCTACCTA
>DGUV01000089.1 GCA_002395775.1 Prevotellaceae bacterium UBA4301 | reverse complement strand
ATCAAAGCCTTTGTCTTCAAGTTCATCAGCGTGCCCGCAAAGTGGATAAGAACAGCAAGGCACTATGAACTAAACATCTACACGCACAACAAATCATATCAAGCCCCTTTCGCACTCACTGGCGGGTGAAAAACTGAATTCGCAGGTTAACGACAGCATAAAGCCCCTGTAATGCCTGACGGGGTAAGGGGAAGGTGGGCGCTACCCATACATAATCACGTCTGCAGCGGCAAGGCAATCGTCAGATGGAGAGGCATACTGCAAAATGTAGTCTACATCACTATTTGTTGCGGATTTTAGGTTAGATATGAAGTTGTTTCTGCCACTGCAGCGCTACTTCTTCTTACCTTTTTTCTTCAACTCAGCGACAAGCTGAATGACAGCTATCAACACGCCAACGAAGGCCAGTGCAAGGCAAAGGAGATTGTAGTTCTGCTTCAGGAAGGTTATAATTGTTTCCATATCAATATTATTTCTTAACACTCCACAAAGATACAAATTTTAATGCAAATCACAACCCTCCGAGTTGAGGAAGATTCTGGTGGTATAGGTTTGAATGTTGTCGGACATAAAAAAACTATCTTTACGTTAACAACGCAAAGATAGACTACGAGGATGGGATATAAAAATACTATTTTCCCTTTGGTATTATTATCACCGCAATAAGCCAAAATAATAATAAAAGCCCGACTTCCATATTGTTTTCTCCTTTCTCTTTGCAAATTTACAAACAAAATATTAAAAGGGAAAAGGAAAACACCTAAAAGTTAGAGGGATTATCTCGAATGAGAGTAGGGAAAAAGAGGGACGAAGACTTGCTTTTGGCGAATAAATTGCGTATCTTTGCATTTGGATTTCCGAAAGGGAATACCAGCGTATTTTAACTTAATTATAAATCATCAAAAACCATTCACGATGAAGAATCTTACTTTTTCCGACGTGCCCAAGAAGTGGGCTGTGTGTTTCCAAAACGATTGTCCCATGAAGGAGGGGTGCCTGCGCTGGAAGGCGGCTCAGGTGGCGCCCGGGCAGATGCAAACGCTGGTGTGCGTGACGCCGAATACGCGCAAGGGCGACGTGTGTCCGCGATTTGCCTCTGCCGAACCCGTGCGGCTGGCGTGGGGCATGACAAGGCTGTTCTCGCGTGTGCCGTGGTATATGGTGCAGGCCTTGCGCGAGGAGATTATCCCGATATTTGGCTGTCGCCGGCAGTTCTACCGCTATCGGCTGGGACGATGGCCCATTTCGCCCGAGCAGCAACAACGGGTGGCACAGGTGTTCCGCAGGTTCGGGTTCGAGGAGGAGCCTGAGTTTGACGTGACGAAGGAGGGTTTCGACTTTGTTTGAATTATGCGTGTGGACGAAAGACTCCGGTTTCAGGGCTTGTGCCATTAGTGGCACGGGGTGGTGCCATTGGTGGCACAGATGTGTGCCATTGGTGGCACAAGGGGGACATTGAGGGCGTTCGACCAGGGAGGAGGAAGGGGGCAGGCGGGGGCGAGGGAAGAAATTTCATGGGAAATGCTTTTTTGTTTGCATATTTTCCACTAATTTTGTTGCATCATGACTAAATCTGATGCTATGAAATCGCCGAAAATCTGGGTGCCGACCCTATACTTTGCCATGGGACTGCCCTTTGTGATGCTGAACATGGTGGCCACACTGATGTACAAGGGCATGGGGGTGAGCGACACGCTGATTGCCTTCTGGACGTCGCTCATCATGTTGCCGTGGACGCTGAAACCGCTGTGGAGCCCGCTGCTGGAGATGTACAGGACGAAGAAGTTCTTCGTGGTGGCCACGCAGCTGACGTCGGGCCTCGTGTTTGGCATGGTGGCGCTGGCGTTGCACCTGCCGCAGTTCTTTGCCATGACGATTGCCTTGCTGGCGGTGGTGGCCCTGAGCGGGGCGACGCACGACATTGCTGCCGATGGGGTGTACATGCAGGTGCTGTCGAGCGAGGACCAGGCCAAGTACATCGGATGGCAGGGTGCCTTCTACAACATAGCGAAGATCGTGGGCACGGGATTGCTGGTGTGGCTGGCGGGAGTGCTCATCGAACAGGTGGGCACGACGCAGGCCTGGACGCTGGTGATGCTGCTGGTGGCTGCGCTGATGTGCGCTGCCGGGCTCTACCACATGGCCGTGCTGCCTGCCACGCCCCGCCTGCAAGGGGGGCCGGGGATGAAGGAGTTTTGGGCGGTGTTCCGCAGCTTCTTCCGCAAGCGCCACATTGTCTATTACATCTGCTTCATCATCCTCTACCGCTTTGCCGAGGGATTTGTGATAAAGATTGTGCCGCTGTTCCTGAAGGCTTCGAGGGCCGAGCAGGGACTGGGGCTTTCGGAAAAGGAGATTGGCCTGCTCTACGGCACTTTCGGTGCGGCGGCCTTCGTCCTGGGCAGCATCATGGCGGGCTACTACATTGCCCGAAGGGGCCTGCGGCGCTCGCTGTTCAGGCTGGCGCTGGTGTTCAACCTGCCGTTTGTGGCCTACACGCTGCTGGCGCAGTATCAGCCTGAGAGCCTGTGGCTCATCGGGACGGCCATCGTGGTGGAATACTTTGGCTACGGATTCGGCTTTGTGGGCCTGACGCTGTTCATGATGCAGCGGGTGGCGCCCGGCCGGCACCAGATGGCGCACTATGCCTTTGCCTCGGGCATCATGAACCTGGGCGTGATGTTGCCTGGCATGATGAGTGGCCTGGTGAGCGACTGGCTGGGTTACAGGCAGTTCTTCGTGGTGGTGCTCCTGTGCACCATCCCTGCCCTGCTCATCACCTGGTTTGTGCCATGGGGAGAGGACGTGATGGAGAGAGGAAGTGAGGAAGTGAAGGAGTAATCAGAATAATCGGAGAAAGATATGACAAAAGACCTGAAAATCATGGGGGAGGCACTCCCCAACATGCCCTGGGAGGAACGGCCCGAGGGCTGCCAGAAGGTGATGTGGCGCTCGGCCGGAAATCCTATCATACCGCGCGACTTGCTGCCTGACAGCAACAGCATCTTCAACAGTGCCGTGGTGCCCTATGGAGAGGGATTTGCCGGCGTGTTCCGCTGTGACGACACCAACCGACGCATGACGCTGCACACGGGCTTCAGTGCCGACGGCATCAAGTGGGACATCGACCCCAAACCGCTCGACATCGTGGGCGACTATGGCTACGACCCTCGCGTGACGCGCATCGACGACCGGTACTATGTGACCTGGTGCAACGGCTACCACGGTCCCACGATAGGGGTGGCGTGGACCAAGGACTTCCGGGAGTTCCACGTGCTGGAGAATGCCTTCCTGCCCTACAACCGCAACGGCGTGCTCTTCCCCCGAAAGATTGGTGGCCGATATGCCATGCTCAGCCGCCCCAGCGACACGGGACACACGCCCTTCGGCGACATCTTCTACAGCGAATCGCCCGACATGGAGTTCTGGGGACGGCACCGCCACGTGATGGCCCCTGCGCCCTTTGAGCAGAGTGCCTGGCAGTGCATGAAGATAGGAGCCGGCCCGGTGCCCATAGAGACGAGCGAGGGCTGGCTGCTCATCTACCACGGCGTGCTGCGCTCGTGCAACGGCTATGTCTATTCGTTTGGTTCTGCCCTACTCGACCTGGACGAACCTTGGCGCGTGCTGGCGCGAAGTGGGCCATACCTCATCTCGCCGCAGATGCCTTACGAACTGGCTGGCGACGTGCCCAACGTGTGCTTCCCCTGCGCCTCCCTGCATGACCCGGAAACGGGCCGGCTGGCCGTCTATTATGGTTGCGCCGACACCGTCACGGGCCTCTGCTTCGGATACATACCCGAGATTATCGACTTCACGAAGCGCACGAGCATCGTCTGAGCTGGCACCTCTTCAGGCAGACCTTGAACACACAAATAGGAATTATACTATGGAAGTAAACGATTTCAATGCCGAAATGGCACGAAAAGCAAGACGGACAACGCCCGACTACATTACGGAACTGGCTCCCAACGAGGTATTCGTCTTCGGAAGCAACCTGCGCGGCATGCACGGTGGGGGAGCGGCATGGGTGGCATACAAGAAGTTTGGCGCTATCATGGGACAAGGCGTAGGGTTGCAAGGACAGAGCTACGGCATCCCCACGATGCAGGGTGGCGTGGAGACAATCCGCCCCTACGTGGACGACTTCATTGCGTTTGCCAAGACAAGACCCGACCTGACATTCCTGGTAACACGCATCGGCTGTGGCATTGCAGGATTCCAGGAGCGGGAAATAGCTCCCTTGTTTGAGAAGGCTCACGACGTAGAGAACATCGTACTGCCCGAAGGCTGGTAAGAAAGCGGAAGAAACGAAAGAGGCAACCCAGGGAATCCTGGGTTGCCTCTTTTGCTTTTCTTATTATAATATGGTATTAGCGTCCTGGGAATGTCTCGAAAGTGCCATCGTCAAAGAATATACGAATCTCCGTGATGCGACGCTGAGGTTTGTCAACATATTTTACCACCTCCCGAATAACTGGTATTTTTGAGTCCCCTCCAGCTGACGGGAAATTGAAAGTAGGAGAGCCGTCTCCTGAGGGGAGAGAGGAGTCTCCCTCGGACTGACCTGCACTATAGGAAGCCCCAGCATCCTGAGCCGTACCCTCATGCTGGCTGGCATGCTGCTCATCAGTGGGCAGAAACATATCGCCCTCACCAAACATGAGCCAGGACATGTTGAGCCGGGGGAAACGCTTGTGAAGCAACTCAGCATGATTAAGCGTAGGGCTAGTGCGGCCATTGAAAATACTTGACAAAGTGGCGGGACTAATGCCAGTTGTTGCGGAGAACTCTTTTTGGTTGAGATGCTCCTGCTTCATGATTTGAAAAATGCGATCCTTCATCTTGCAAGGCGGGGATGCATGCACCCTCTCATTTTAGGTTTCTATTTCGATACAAAGATACAAAATATAATTTAACGGACAAAATTCTGGTATCAATAATTAAATCTATGGATTCAGGTTTTACGTTTCAATAACAAGATTTGGAATAGAAAATAGACCATTGGAGGAATTTAAACACCCTAAAGTGCGATTTAGAGGCCGCAAATTCGGAATATGAAAGAAAAAGGATGAATAAAAAAGAATAAAACACTGGTTTTCACTGCGTTTTAGGTGCTCAAAGAAGCCCATACAAAGGAAAATGAATATAGGGAAAGAGTCGCATGATTTGGTTTAAAAGATATGGTATGCAAAACTGAATTATATGCTTGGTTTATAGTACATTATATATTTGAAGGTGTAGGGAATGAATATTCATTCGTATTTAGAAAGGGAGGGATTCCAAATGATGTATTCATGATTCGAAATCAAGAACGGCGGATGAAGGAAGGTAAATTTAGATTTGGATATTCAAAATTGCAAATAACATGCTTAATCTCCCTAAATTAACGATTCCGATTTGTTGAATTTAGAATCTTGAAGTCCAAATCGGGAAACGAGCAATCTGGACGTTTTTTGAAATACTCCGATATTTCCGAGCAACTGTGCAGAAGAAAAATTCTACGTGATTCTCAGCGCACGTGAATATAGCCTAAGCCCTTTGTTAATAGGGGGATAAGCACTTTTTTTGACATCCAGAGGAAATCGCAAATAAATAAAAAATCAGTGAAGAATGAAGAAAACGAGCTCCTTCAGGAGGTCGCCAGGGGAGGTTTTGCATCCCCCTACCCCCTTGGATTTGGCATCGGTTTTGCGTATTTCACTTATTATACTCATCACCTTCTGGCCAGAATAATTTCGACGGGCCGGAATGATGGCTTGGCGACAAACCCATGTGCTTTTGCCCAGAAAGCTTGCAATGCCATCGTCGGTCTGATTGGGGGCAAAGAATGCCAACAGCACATCGGAAAAGAAGCCGAAAAGCAAAGAGAGCGTTGCGGGAAGAGCAAATGAGCGAGGATTGCTGTCAAAATATTTTACTATCTGATTGGCCTTGTATGAGTCGCGGAGCCCGAGCGCGTTTTGCAATTCGAAGTTGTTGAAGTCCTTGCTCATTCCCGTGAGCTCCTCTACGAGTTTGGCCCCTACCCTCGTCTGCCCTTTGGGCATGGCCATGAGCAGTTTCTCGATTTCAGCAGCCAGGCGCGTGAGGTCGCTGCCCACATGGTCGCACAGCATCTGCACGGCTGCGGGCTCCATGGCCACCCTCTTACGACTCAGATAGTCGGCGACGAAGCCAGGAAGCTCGTTGTCGTAGAGTTTCTTGCTCTCAAACACCACGCCATGCTTCTTGATTTCGGAGCCCAACGAGCGTCGTCCGTCGAGTTTCCCATGCTTGTGGCACAGGACGAGCACAGTGGACGGATTGGGATTACGGACGTAGGCTACAAGCGTATCCTTGTCCTGCAGCGACTGAAACTCGCGCACCATCACCACCCGCCGGTCGGCCATCATGGGATACTGGCGGGCAATGTTGATGATGTCGTTTGCGCGTGTATCGGCGCCGTAAAGCAAATCGAAGTTAAAGTCGCGCTCCTCTGCCTTCAGGGCCTGGTCAACAATGTAGTTGCCCACCTTGTCGATGTAATAGTCCTCCTCGCCCATCAAAAGATAGACGGGAGCAAACTTACCTGCCTGAACATCGCGGACGATGCTCATGTAGGAGGGGCCGGAGCTTGCCTTTGCCATTAGTAATCAAACTTCAGGTGGCGTACCGTCTTCTTCTCCTGCTTAATCATCTCCAGGGCTTCGATGCCTATCTGGACGTGATCATCGACGTAACTGGCCGTGACCTGATGGTCGCTCTCAGCCGTCTTTACGCCTTCGGGCGTCATGGGGTTGTCGCTGACGAGCAACAAGGCACCCGTGGGAATGTGATTAGCAAAGCCACAAGTGAAGAGGGTTGCCGTCTCCATATCAACCGCCATAGCGCGTGTGCGGCGCAGATAAGCCTTGAACTCGTCATCGTGCTCCCAAACACGGCGGTTGGTGGTATAGACGGTGCCCGTCCAGTAATCATGCCCCATGTCTCGGATAGCAGAGGAGACGGCACGCTGCATCATAAACGCCGGCAGGGCAGGCACTTCGGGCGGGAAGTAATCGTTGCTGGTTCCCTCGCCACGGATGCCTGCAATGGGCAGGATGAGGTCGCCACGCTTCGTCTTATTGGAAATGCCTCCACACTTACCCAGGAACAGACAAGCCTTGGGACTGATGGAAGAGAGGAGATCCATGATGATGGCGGCATTGGGCGAACCCATGCCAAAGTTTATCATCGTGATACCCTCTGCCGTAGCCGAACGCATGTTGGCCTTATAGTCGGGATGCTCAATACCAAACTTATCGCAGAAGATGTCAACATAGTTGTTGAAGTTGGTCAGCAAGATGTATTCGCCGAACTCCTCCAAAGGGCAGTTGGTGTATCGCGGTAACCAGTTTTGAACGATTTCTTCCTTTGTTTTCATAGCGTATTTGTGTATTTGGTTACAAATGTACGAAATTATTTTTAATTATTGATTTTTAATGTTTAATTTTGTCATGATGATGACACTAAACCTTCCACCAGCCGAACTGAAACTCGTCCAACGCGAGGGTCAGACGCAGGTGTTCGACATCCTGCGGCGGCGATACATCAAACTGACGCCCGAGGAATGGGTGCGCCAGCATTTCGTACACTTTCTCATCCACCACAAAGGCTATCCCGAGGGCTTGCTCGCCAACGAGGTGTCGCTCTCGCTGAACTCTACGACGAAACGTTGCGACACGGTGCTCTATGATCAGACGGCACAGCCCCGGATGATTGTGGAGTATAAGGCGCCGCACATCGAGCTCTCGCAACGCGTGTTTGACCAAATCAGCCGCTACAACATCGTCCTGCGCGTGCCCTATCTCATCGTCTCCAACGGTCTGCAGCACTACTGTTGCCGCATTGACTATGAGGGGGGAAGATATGAGTTCCTGCGCGAGATTCCACAATACGACGAACTGTGAGGACAACAGAAAAGGGACTGAAACCAAAGATGGTTCCAATCCCTTTTGATTTATCTGCGTTCCAGGGCAGCCAGAGACTTATGCTTCAGGCTCGCTTGTTGCCTTCTTGGCACGCGACGAACGACGCTTTGGCTTCTCGTCAACAGGCTTGTCGAGTTTTACGCCTGCCAATTCGGGGTCAATCATGATGCGACCGCAATATTCGCAAACGATAATCTTCTTGCGCATGCGGATGTCCAACTGGCGCTGGGGCGGAATCTTGTTGAAGCAACCGCCACAGGCATCACGCTGAACGTAAACTATGCCCAGTCCGTTGCGTGAGTTGCGACGAATGCGCTTGAATGATGCCAGCAGACGGGGCTCAATCAGGGCCTCAAGATTCTTTGAACGCTCACGCAGCTTCTCCTCCTCGGCCTTAGTCTCAGAGATGATTTCCTCGAGCTCCGACTTCTTGATATCCAAGTCGGTGCGACGCTCCGTAACGGCCTCTGTGCTACGAGTCAGCTCATCGCTCTTCTGGCGAACGGCATCCTCAGCCTCGCGTATCTTCTTCTGATTGAGTTCGATGTCAAGTGTCTGGAATTCGATTTCCTTGTTCAGGGAGTCGTACTCGCGGTTGTTGCGCACATTGTCCATCTGCACCTTGTACTTCTCAATAGAATGGTTGGCATTCTCAATGTTTCCACGACGGTCGGCAACCTCGCGCTTCAGTTCCACAATCTCGTTCTGAATCTTTTCGATGCGGGTGGTCAGACCTTCGATTTCGTCCTCCAAGTCCTGAACCTCCAGAGGAAGTTCTCCGCGCAGGGTCTTAATCTTGTCGATTTCCGACAGCATGGTTTGCAGTTGATAGAGGTTCTTCAGTTTCTCCTCTACGGTCAGTTCTGCAGGGTCTTTTACTTTACTTGCCATTTATATAAGAGTTTAATAGGTTAACGGGTTAAGGGGTTAAGGGGTTAAGGGTTAGAGGTTACAGGTAGTGAATAGGGTTGGTGTCAATGTTTGTGGTGAACAGCGGCAGTTCGGGGGCCAGTTCGCTAACGAGCTGATAGAAAATCTCTTTCGTATATTGCTCACTCTGATAATGCCCCATGACAGCCAGCTGAATTTCCTGTTCGTGTCCGAAGAACTGGTGGTACGACATTTCGCCTGTAAGGAAGGCATCGGCCTCGAGCCGAATAGCTTCGTCAAGCAGGAATGCGCCTGCACCTCCGCACAAAGCCACCGTCTCAATGGGACGTTGGAGGAGTTCGTTGTGCTGCAGACATTCGATGCGGAACACATCCTTAATGCGCTGCAGGAAGGCTAAGGAGTCCTCTGGACCAGGCAGATAGCCTACGAGCCCGCTACCAGCCGTCACTTGCCGCTCACCGACACGCACCAGATGGGGTTGCATCATCTGCACGTCCACCAGTCCCAGTTTCTCGGCAATACGATAGTTCACTCCGTCCTCGGCATTGTCTAGATTGGTGTGGGCAGAATAGATGGCAATGTCGTTCTGTATGGCCAAGCGGACACAGCGCTCCACCTGGGTGGCCTCTGTCACTCGCTTCAGGGGGCGGAAGAGCAAGGGATGGTGGCTGATGATGAGATTACACCCGAGGTCAATGGCCTCGCGAATGACCTCCTCGGTCACGTCCAAACACAACAATGCCCCTGAGGCTTCCTGCTCCGCTGTCAATCCTATCTGCAAGCCGGCATTGTCATAGCTCTCCTGCAG
>DGUV01000075.1:110307-110481 GCA_002395775.1 Prevotellaceae bacterium UBA4301 | reverse complement strand
CCACCATTCCTGGTGTCAAGGAAGACGTAACCAACATTATCCTGAACCTGAAGCAAGTCAGATTCAAGAGAACAGTAGACGAATTCGAGAACGAGAAAATTAGCGTCACCGTCGAAAAGACCACCGAGCTTAAAGCCGGCGACTTTAATAAGTACCTGACTGGATTTGAAGTGT
>DGUV01000075.1:110048-110259 GCA_002395775.1 Prevotellaceae bacterium UBA4301 | reverse complement strand
TTGAAGTGTTAAACCCCGAGTTGGTTATTTGCCATTTGGACCCCAAGGCCACGATGCGCATCGAGATTTCCGTCAACAAAGGCCGTGGCTACGTCCCCGCCGACGAGAATCGCGAATACTGCACCGATGTTAATGTCATCCCCATCGACTCCATCTACACCCCCATCCGCAACGTGAAGTATGCCGTCGAGAACTATCGTGTCGAGCAGAA
>DGUV01000075.1:0-109895 GCA_002395775.1 Prevotellaceae bacterium UBA4301 | reverse complement strand
CACTTCATGCTCTTCTCCGACGAGAAGATCACTCTGGAGAACAACGATGGCGAAGGCAACGAAGAGTTCGACGAGGAAGTTCTGCACATGCGCCAGCTCCTGAAGACCAAGCTCACCGACATGGACCTCAGCGTGCGCGCCCTCAACTGTCTCAAGGCCGCCAACGTCGATACGCTCGGCGACCTCGTACAGTTCCAGAAGACCGACCTGCTGAAGTTCCGCAACTTCGGTAAGAAGTCACTCATGGAGCTCGACGACATGTTCGAACGCCTCAACCTCTCCTTCGGGACCGACATCTCTAAGTATAAACTCGACAAAGATTAAACAAGACAATGAGACATAATAAGAAATTCAACCATCTTAGCCGCACCGCATCGCACCGCAACGCGATGCTCGCCAACATGGCCATTTCGCTCATCATGCACAAGCGAATCAACACCACTGTGGCCAAGGCAAAGGCTCTGCGCAAGTACGTCGAGCCCCTGATCAACCGCTCGAAGCAGGACACCACGGCCAACCGCCGTCTTGTCTTCAGCTACCTGCAGAACAAGTTCGCCGTCACCGAACTCTTCCAGGTCATCTCTGAGAAGGTGGCCGAGCGTCCCGGTGGCTACACCCGCATCATCAAGACTGGCTTCCGCCAGGGCGATGCTGCCGCCACCTGCTTCATCGAGCTCGTTGACTTCGACGAGAACATGCTCAAGACGCAGAAGAAGACCCGTCGCACCCGTCGCTCCAAGAAGTCGACGGCCGCCGAGGCTCCTGCAGCCGAAGCACCCGTAGCAGAGGCCACCGAGGCTCCTGCCGAGGAAGCTCCCGCTGCCGAGACTGCAGAGTAAGCCGCAAGTCTTACCATATTCCCGAGAGCGCCACGCCCCACAGGCTGTGGCGCTCTCTTTTTGCCTTGTTGCCAGTGTACGGCCTCCGCATGTGCCCTCAGTTTCGCGCGTTTTTCCCCTCATCTTGATGCTATTTTCGCCCTGTTGGCATCATTTCTCGTTTATAATTTTTAATTTATAATTAAAAGTCGTAACTTTGTGGCCAAATGCGTATAACGAAAATATAATTAACATAAAACAAACAACTATGATCAAAAAATTACAATTCAAATCGTGGCTCCTCATGCTCCTGATGATGCTCGGAGTCACTAATGCGTGGGCAGAAGAGGTCACGCTAAAGTATTCTGGTTCTACTACCAATATGACGGAAAGCAATAATGCTGAATCGTTGGGTCTTAGTGCAACCGATTGGAATGTAACTGCCATAAAAGGTTCTGGCTCAAACTTGCCAGGACTTAACAAAGATGGTTCCATACGTTTGTATGTTAATGGTAATGGATTTACAGTAACATCGCTTAACGAGAACATCACGATTCAGTCAATTGCTATTACTTTTACTGGCGCAAATTATAGTAATGCAACAGTTTTGGTCAACGGAGATGAAGTAACCGCTTCTGATGGAGTATATGAAATTGGAGCTTCGTCCTTTACAATCAAAAACAATCAGCTTACAGGTGGTAGTCAGGTTCGTATTTCAAGTATAGTAATGACTTATACTACAGGTGGAACTCCTACTGTTGCCACACCAGTATTCAATCCTGAAGGTGGCATCTACGTAGAAGCCCAGAGTGTGACTATCAGTTGCTCTACCGAGGGAGCTGCTATTCAATATAGTACAGACAATGGTGCCACTTGGACCAATTACATGGCAGCCATTAGTGTAAGTGAGACTACAACCATTCAGGCAAAAGCGACAAAGACTGATTATAATGACAGTCAGGTTGCTTCTGCCACTTACACAATTGAGCTTCCTTCGTCTATTGCTGATGTACGTGAACAAGAAACAGGTGATGTCTTTACAAAGGGTATTGTAACCAGTTGTGTTGGCACCACAGGCTATATTCAGGATGCTACTGCTGCCATTTGCGTGTATGGTGCAAGTCTTACTGTCGGTGATGAAATTACCGTCAGTGGCACATTGAGTACTTATCGTGGTTTGCTTGAGATAACTAATCCAACGGTCAACGTATTATCTTCTGGCAACAGTGTCACTTCTACTGTGATGACTATTGCGGAGATTAATGCAGATAATGCTCCTCAAGGTAAGTTTGTAAAGATTGTAGATGCAACGGTTACTGCTATCGAGAGTCCAAATACGACGATCGAACAAAACGGGGCAACTATTGTTGTTCGTGGCATTTCATCAGATGTAGTATATGCTGTAGGTGACGCACTCACCCTTGAAGGCAACATCGGTTGCTTTGATGTAGCACAGATTGCCAATCCTCAGAATGTGGTGGTTCAGAAGAGCGAAAAGCAGGAAGCTGGCCTCGCATACGAAACCACAGAATATACCATTAACCTTGGTGAGAGCTTCACAGCTCCCACTCTGACCAACCCCAACAGCCTTGCTGTTACCTATGAAAGCAGCAATACAGATCTTGCGACAGTAGATGAAAATGGTTCTGTGACACTTGTTGCAGACGCTACAGGCACAACAACCATCACTGCCTCTTTTGCTGGCAACGATACCTATCTCCCTGGGTCTGCAAGTTACACGCTGACTGTTGTTGACCCCAATGCTCCTGGTGCATCGGCGGAGAATCCTTATACTGTAGCTCAGGCTCGCGCAGCCATAGATGCAAATGCTGGCGTTACAGGCGTATATGCAACTGGTATTGTATCAGAGATTGTAACTGCTTATAATTCTAAGTACGGAAACATTTCTTACAATATTTCAGCTGACGGAACTACCACTGCAGACCAACTGCAGGCTTATCGTGGAAAGAGCTACAATGGTGAAAACTTTACTTCTGCCGATGATATTCAGGTGGGCGACGTTGTTGTTATCTATGGAAATCTGAAGAAGTACAACTCTACTTATGAGTTTGACTCAGACAATCAATTGGTTTCTCTTAACCGCCCAGTAAATACAGACCCCGTTATCAATGCTTCTGATGTAACTCTTGCATACGATGCCACCTCTGGCGCAATAACTTATTCGATTGAGAACCCCGTTACAGGTTCAGCTCTCGAGGCTAGTACCGATGCCGAGTGGATCAGCAACATTGTAGTGGATGCTGCTGCTATAACCTTCACTACCACTGCTAATGAGGGAACAGAAGACCGTACTGCTATCATCACTCTTACCTATGGTGATGTGACGAAGGACATTACTGTAACTCAGGGGCACTTTGTTGTAGATTATGCAACACTGCCATTTGAATATGACGGGAATGGATCAGGTACGCTACCGATAGGTTTGACACAGGGCGGACTCGGAACCTATGGTTCTTCTCCCGCTATGAAGTTTGATGGGACAGGTGATGAATTGGTATTGAAGTTCAACGGGCAGCCTGGTACGCTTAGTTTCGACATCAAGGGCAATAGTTTCTCAGGTGGTACCTTCAAGGTTCAAACCTCTGTAGATGGTGTTACTTACACAGACCTTAAGACATATACCGAACTGGGCGATATCCAATCCGAGGAATTTGATATTGCTGCCGATGTTCGTTACATCAAGTGGGTTTACACCGAGAAGTCTTCTGGAAATGTGGCTCTTGGTAACATTGTACTTGCCAAGTATGCCGCTAAATATGCTGTTCATATTGGCGAGAACATCACCAATGGTACAGTAACCGCTGATAAGGCTGAAGCTGCTGAAGGTGCAACTGTTACGCTGACTGCTACTCCTGCAGAAAATTATGTCTTTGGTGCTTGGACTGTTACCACAGAAAGCGGCACCTCAGTTGAGGTAGAAGACAATACATTTGTAATGCCTGCTGAGCCTGTAACTGTTTCGGCTACGTTTACCGAGATTGTTGTTAAGGCTGGTGATTATAAAAAGGTAACTTCTTCTGCCGACCTGACCGATGGTGAGTACTTGATTGTATACGAGGGTGCTTTGGTTGCTTTCAATGGCGGTCTTGAAACGCTTGATGCCACAAGCAATACGATTGGCGTTGAGATTAATGGCAATGTTATTCCTTCTTCAACCGAGGTTGATGCTGCCACCTTCACTATTGACGTAACTGCCGGAACTTTGAAGAGCAAGAGCGGACAATACATTGGTGTTTCATCAAATAGCAACGGACTGAAGCAGACTGAAGATGCTGAAACTTATACGCATACATTCAGCATTGATGAAGAAGGTAATGCGGTCATCAGTGCTGCATTTGAAGGAAGCACGATGTCACTCCGATTCAACAAGGCGACTGATCAGGCTCGTTTCCGTTATTACAAGGATGCAGGTCAGGAGGCCATCCAACTTTACAAGAAGGTTGC
The DNA here is from genome assembly GCA_002395775.1 of Prevotellaceae bacterium UBA4301. Taxonomy (GTDB): domain Bacteria; phylum Bacteroidota; class Bacteroidia; order Bacteroidales; family Bacteroidaceae; genus Physcousia. The sequence goes on along the minus strand of DGUV01000075.1, from coordinate 105,612 downwards.
TTCCGATGAGACCCTGAAGGGTGATGTGAACCGCGATGGCAAGCAGAGTATTGCTGACGTTACTGCGCTGGTGAATATCATTCTGGGCAAGGTTACGGAGGAGAATAATCCTGACGACTACGACTTCAAGGCTGCCGATGTGAATAACGATGGCAGTAGGTCTATCGCTGACGTAACGGCCCTCGTGAACATCATACTCGGCAAGACCGAATAAAAGTTTAACAGGTTAATCGGGCTTCGCCCTGGTTAACGTTTAACGGTTTTGAGATGGGCGCTCGCAACTGAATGGGTTGCGGGCGCTCTTTTGATTTGGTTCCCAATGATCAGAAAATAGATTACCAATGATCACGAAATCACTTACCAATCATCGGCTCATCATTGGTAAGTAAATTCGCGATGATTGGTAAGTGATTTTTCGATGATTGGGTATAAGAAGGCACCTGATTGGATACACAGCTCCCGTTCAGTGCTTTTGCTAATCAATGCTGTCGGGACTCCAGTTGGGGAAGGGGTATTGGGCGGCGGGGACGAAGTCGAGTTCGATGTCGATGAGGTCCTCGGGTTCTTCCTCCTCGAGTCGCAGGGGCACGATGCCGCCCTGTCGGTTGGTGACCTGTGCTATCTCCACCGGGGCCCATCCGGTCTGCACGATTCCGAGATAGCGTGCGGCGGCACGGCTGAGGTCGATGGTGAAGCGACGAGAGTAGGGGCCTCGGTCGGTGACCTGGACGATGACGGCCTTGCCGTTGCGCACGTTGGTCACGCGCAGCCATGTGCCCAGGGCATAGCGCCGATGGGCGCAGGTGAAACTGTCCTTGTGATAGATGTCGCCGTTGGCCATGCGCCGGCCGTGGAACTTGTCGTGGTAGTACGATGCCACACCCCGTTCCGCCCTCAGTCCCAGGCTGAGGCTTGCGAGCAGACTACAGGCTATTGCCCAGATGATTATTCTTGTGTTTCTCATTACTTTACGTGACAAAGTTAAGCATTTATTGAGAATAATCAATCATAGAAGGACAATTTATTTTGTATCTTTGACTACTTTGTAGTCGAAGATAGGGCGCAGAGGGTAAAAACTCATTTAATTTTTGGTTTTTCACTCGATTTGCGCTATCTTTGCACGCGAAAATTGAATATACTGACAGATATGAAGAAAATTTTCTATGTTTTTTGCCTCTTGGCAGTGGTGGGACTGACTTTGAGCACCACATCGTGCATCTCCACGGAGAAGATTGTCTATCTGCAGGGAGCCGACACCATGTATGCCGTTCCTCAGCAGATTCAGCAGGCCTTCGAGCTTGAAATTCAGCCCGACGACGAGCTGGCCATCTCGGTGAGCAGCCGTTTCCCCGAGGCCATCGCCAAGTTTAACAACAACACGCTGATTGGTGGCGGCACCAACAGCATGACGGGCAGCAACACGGCCAACACCACCTCGCGTGTGGCCTACTTCCTTGTGGATAAGGAAGGCAACATCGAGTTCCCCATCTTCGGAACCATCAACACCCGCAACAAGACCTGCAAGCAGCTGGCTCAGGAACTGCAACTGCGCTTCCAGACCAACGAGGTGGAGAAGATTAAGGACGCCGTGGTGAACGTGAAGGTCATGTCGTTCAAGGTGACTGTGCTGGGCGACGTGAAGAATCCCGGCACGCAGACCTTCCAGGGCGAGCGCCTGACCCTCCTCGAGGCCATCGGTAAGGCCGGCGACATGAACGGCAGTGCCCTGCGCGAACATGTGCTGGTGGTGCGCGAGATTGGCGACAAGCGCGTGACCTACGACGTGGACGTCCGCGACCCGCAGCAGGTGTTCAATTCGCCTGCCTACTATCTGCAGCAAAACGACATCATCTATGTGCAACCCAACAAGAGCGTGCGCGTGAAGGGCTCCACGGGCTACACGCTGCTCTCGGTGCTGGCCACGGCTGTGAGCGTGCTGGTGAGTGTGGTTTCACTTGTGATTGCTCTTACGAAAAAGTAATCGCATTTACCATTTACCATTTACCATTTGACATTTGACATTTAAACAATTGCCATTTAAGATATGGATAATACGACAAATCAGAATTTGAAACAGGGCCAGGTGAACGACGACATGCTGTCGTTGCGCGAGATCCTGGACATGGTGCTGAGCAACTGGAAGTGGTTCCTGCTTTCAGCTGTGGTGTGCCTTGCCATTGCCCGCATCTATCTGGCCACGAAACCCAACATCTATCAGCGTCAGGCTGTGATGCTGGTCAAGGACGATGCCTCAGGCACGGGCCGTCGCAGTGCAGTGGGCACCGATGCCCTGATGCAGCTCAACGGTGTCATGGCCGGTAGCTCAGTGAAGAACGAGGTCTATATCCTGCGCAGCCACATGCTCATGAAGGAGGTGGTGCGCAAGCTTCACCTCGACGTGCTCTACACCCAGAAGCACCGCTTGCAGGACGTGTCGCTCTACGACGTAAGGCCCTTCTCCATCCAGTTCCAGGAGAGCGAGGACAGTGTGAAGGTAGCCTCGTTCAACGTGGAGGTGCTCAACAAGCGCGAGTGCAAAATCAGCGGTGTGCAGACCCGCGACGGCGAACTCGACTACGAGAAGACCATCCGCTTCGGCCAGATGGTGAAGACCCCCGTGGGTCAGCTCATCATCGTGCCCATTCCTGAGTATCTCGACAAGTTCATGGGCAAGACCATCTTGGTGACCCACCTCGACATCGAGCGCGCTGCCAACATGGTGGGCGGCCGCATCTCGGCAGGAGAGGTTGACCGCGAGAGCACACTGGTGCGCATCGTCTGCACCGACACCAACATCCAGCGCGCCGACGACATCCTGGCCGCCCTGCTCGAAGCCTACAAGCGCAGCATCATCCAGGACAAGAACCTGCTGGCACAGAGCACGGCCGACTTCATCGACGAGCGCATCAAGATCATCAGCAAGGACCTGAGCCGCGTGGAAGGCGACATGGCCTCGTTCAAGCAGCGCAACAATCTGGTGGACCTGTCGCAGAACGCCCAGACCTATCTGGCACAGAGCAACACCGCCCGCCAGCGCACCATACAGCTGCAGGCCCAGCAGGCCAGCATCTCGTATCTGCTCAACCACCTGCGCAGTTCCAGTCAGGGCAACAGCCTGATACCCATGTTGGGCGGCCTGACTGACGCCGGCGTGCAGAGTCAGATTCAGCGCTACAACGACCTCATGCTGGAGCGCAACCATCTGGTAGAGAACTCGGGCGAAGGTTCGTCGAGCATCAAGGAGATGGACGCCAACCTGCGCCAGATGAAGCAAGCCGTCATCGCCTCCGTTCAGGGCTACAAGGCATCGGTTGACCTGCAGACCCGTCAGGCTCAGCACGAAGAGCAGAACCTGCAAGGCAACCTGGCCTCCGTGCCCCAGAAGGAAAAGGAAATCATAGACATCCAGCGCCAGCAGAGCATCAAGGAGACCCTCTACACCTACTTGCTGAACAAGCGTGAGGAGACCGCCCTGCAGCTGGCCATCCAAGAGGCCAATATCCGCGTGGTGGAACAGCCCTTCGGCAGCCTCAATCCCATAGCACCCCGCCGCATGGTCATCAACTGTGCCGCCCTGCTCATCGGTCTGCTGCTGCCCTTCGTGGTGCTCTACCTGATGAACCTCCTGAACATGGGTGTGCGTGGCCGCAAGGACATCGAGCAGTTCACGTCCATCCCCGTCATCGGCGAGATTCCTCGTGTCAAGCACGAGTCGAAGGACGACACGAACGTGGTGGTGGACAACGAGAGCAACGATGCCGTGAGCGAAGCCTTCCGCATGTTGCGCTTCAACCTGACGTTCGTCAACAAGGACGCCCGCGTGATGATGTTCACCAGCACCATGCCAGGCGAGGGCAAGACCTTCGTGAGCCGCAACTTTGCCTACACGCTGTCGCTGATGGGCAAGCGCGTCATCCTGGTGGATGCCGACATCCGCAAGCGCACGCAGTCGTCGCTCTATGGTGCCACACGCAAGGCCGGTCTGACCTCCTACCTGAGTGGTTCGGTTGAGAACATCGAGGACATGATCATCAAGGGCTCGGAGAAGAACAACGTGGATGTCCTGCCCGCAGGCATCCTGCCTCCCAACCCCGCCGAACTGCTCATGAGCGAGAGACTGGAGACGCTGGTCAACGAGCTGAAGAAGACCTACGACTACATCGTCATCGACAACGTGCCCGCTCAGGTGGTGGCCGATGCCGGCATCGTGAACCGCGTGGCCGACTGCACCATCTATGTGGTTCGTTCCGGCAAGCTCGACCGTCGCTATCTGCCCGAACTGGAGCGTCTGTATCAGGAGAAGAAGTTCAACAACCTGTGTGTCCTGATCAACGACTCGAAGATTGAGAAGAGACGTTACGGCTATGGCTACGGCTACGGTTACGGCCGCTATGGCTATGGCTACGGCAACGAGAAGAAAGGCAAGAAGTCGAAGGCTTAAGCGCTTCGCATCCATACATAAAAGTGAAGCCCGCTCCTGTGATGGTGAGCGGGCTTCTTTTTTAGCTGCAATGACATTGCAACATACTGAGCGTCTTCGCTGTTACTTGATGACGAGGGCGCGGTCGATGGTGTCCTTCAGGGCCATGGCATGCGCTGTGGTGGCGCTGGCCAGCTGGCGCTGCAGTTGCTTCAGGGTCTGCAGGGCGTAGGGGCGAATCTTGTCTGTTCCGAGGCGTCCCGTGAGTCCTTCCACATAGGCTTCCTGCAACGTTTGGCGATAGGGCGAGAGGTTGCGTTGCGAAGCATCCTTCATGATTGTGCGGGTCAAGTAGGCGAAGTATTCGTCGGCTTTGTACTCGTCATTGAGGTAGAGCGAACGACCGATGAGGCGTGCTACGCTGTTGCTGGCAATGGCAGAGGTCAGCGTGTTGGGGTCGGCTGCCAGTCGCTTGGCATACGACATGTCGCGCAGCCAGGTGGGCTCGGTCAGGATGTTCTGTTCAACGAACTTTATGGCCTTCAGTTGCTTTTCGCGGGGCTGCGGACGATAGACGTCGCCCTGCTCGCTGTTGGTCTTGAAGTTCTCCAGCTGGCCGCCGATGTTGTTGATGACATGACCGCAATAGCGCATAAACTGGTTGCGAATCTGTCCGTACATCGTCTCCAGGTTCTCGTTGTAGATGTCGTCCTCAGCATGAGTCCATGCGGGCAGGTTCTGCAGTTCGCGCTTCAGGTTCATGATGCCGTATTCGCTGGCCTTCATGGCGTCGTCGCCCAGGTCTTCGGTCTGTCGGCGTGGGTCGTCCTGGCTGGTTTCGCCGTCACCCCACCACAGGCGCGGGTTGTTCTTCACGTTCTCCTTCACGAAGAGGCTCTGCAGCTGCTTGTAGTCCTCGTCCGGAGTCTCGGCATCCAGCATGGGGGTGTAGCCCCATTCGATGGCCCAGCAGTCGTAGTCGTTGATGCGGGGGAAGATTTCGTTCTGCGTCATGCCGTCGCCCGGCTGAGCCACGTAGTTGAAGCGGGCATAGTCCATGATGCTGGGCGTGTGGCCGTGCTCAGCCACCCAAGCCTTGTCCCTCAGTTTCTCCACAGGCACCGAGCTCGATGCACCGAAGTTGTGGCGCAGACCCAGGGTGTGGCCCACCTCGTGGCTGCTGACGAAGCGTATGAGCTGTCCCATGAGTTCCTCGTCGTAGTGCATCTTGCGGGCAGCCTCGTCGATGGTGCTGGCCTGCACCATGTACCAGTCATGAACCAGCGACATCACATTGTGGTACCAGCAGATGTGACTCTCCAGGATTTCGCCCGTGCGGGGGTCGCTCACGTGAGGGCCGTAGGCATTGGCGATGGGAGAGGCCAGATAGCGTATCATGCTGTAGCGTGCGTCCTCCATCGACATGATGCTGTCCTCGCCTTCGGGCCACTCCAGGGCGTAGATGGCATTCTTGAAGCCAGCCTTCTCGAAGGCCTTCTGCCAGTCGTTCACGCCGGCGATGAGGTACTTGCGCCACTGTTTCGGGGTGGCGGGGTCGATGTAATAGACGATGGGCTTCGCGGGTTCCACCAGTTCGCCTCGGCGCATCTTCTCCACGTCCTCGGGTCGGGGCTCCAGGCGCCATCGGCTGATGAACCGCTTGGACTTGACGCGCTGCTGGTCGTCGTTGTAGCTGTTGTAGCCGTGTGTGAAGAAACCTACGCGTGGGTCGTAGTATCGGGGCTTCATGGGGTTAGAAGGCAGCAACACGAACGACAGGTTGATGCCGAAGGTGGCCTTGCCAGTGCTGCGTGCTGAGGCCAGGGCGGTGCCGGTCGAGTTGTAGGTCTTCACCATGCGCACCTCGGTGTTCAGGGGGAAGGTCTTGATGTCCTCGATGTACGACAGTTGGGGCATCATGCCCGCCAGCGAGAAGCCCGTCTTTTGCGAGCGTCCGAGTCCCGTCGTTGGGTTGTCCTCGTTCAGGAACTGGTTGACCTTTATCTTGTAGAGGCTGTCCTTGTGGCTCTCCACCTTGAAGGCGGCGATGATGGGGTTCTCGTTCGACACGGTGATGGCGCGGTTGATCATCTGCGTGGTGTCGCTCACGTTGATAAAGAGGCGCACGCGCAGGAGCAGTTGGTTGTCCACTCCCGGCTGGAAATAGACCGTCTGCTGGTTCACCAGTTCACCACCAAACTGTCCGCTTCCGGCAGGTGTGGAAGTGTAGCGCGTGGTGGTAAGGAAGTCGCGTCCGACGAGTGAGTCGGGGATGAAGAAGAACCAGTCGTTCTCCACCTTCTGCACCTGGAACATGCCCTTGCGGTCCACCGAAGGCTTGGGGGCAGGCTTCTGCTGCGGGGCTGCAGGCTGCTGCCCCTTCTTCTTGCGCTTGAAGAGGCCCTTACGCTTCTTCTGCTGCGTTTGCTCTTGCTGTGGCTTTTCGGCCGAGGCTTTCTTTTTCTTTGCTTCGACCGTCGGGCTCATGAGTGCGAGGGCCAGCATGATAATAAGTAATTTTCTCATATTAATAATATTAAGAGGTTTGTTCCTATATGTTTCGATGACTGCCATATTGTGGCACTCCTTGCTGCCATACTATGGCACTGTCCTCTGCCATATTGTGGCACCCTTCACTGCCATACTATGGCAGTCCGTTGGACTCGGTATTGTTCATGTTCGGGATTAGTAGCGACGAGTCGCCGTAGCTGAGGAATCGGAAGTCGTGGTCCAGGGCATACTGGTACATGCGCCGCCAGTCGTCGCCGATGAAGGCCGAAACCAGCAGCAGCAGGGTCGATTGGGGTTGGTGGAAGTTCGTTATCATCCGTTCCACGATGCGGTACCTGTAGCCCGGGGCAATGATAATCTGGGTGGAGGCATGCAGCACGTCCAGCTCGTGAGCGTCCATGTAGGCCAGTAAGGCAGATAGCGGACTCACCCCCAGCCCCTCCCTATTAGGGAGGGGAGCAGATAGTTCTTCCTTATAGGGTTCCCATTGACTAACATGAAGTTCAAATTCTTGAGAAGCCTGTTGGTGACCACTCCCCTCGCTGACAGGGAGGGGTTGGGTGAGAGTCTTTTGTAGCTTTCTTCCCAGCCAGTACAGGCTTTCCAGCGTCCTGACGCTCGTCGTGCCCACGGCAATGGCGCGGCCCCCGTGCTCGATGAGTTTCTCTATCGTGCGTCGGTGTACGGCAATGTGTTCGGTGTGCATGTCGTGCCCGCCTATGTCCTCCGACTTTACGGGGCGGAACGTTCCGGCCCCCACGTGCAGGGTCACCTCCTCGCGCTCTATGCCTCGGCGGTCCAGTTCGTCCAGCACGCGCTGCGTGAAGTGCAGGCCGGCCGTAGGTGCGGCCACGCTGCCCTCTATCTTCGAATAGACCGTCTGGTACGTCCGTTTGTCGCTCTCCTCGGTCTTGCGGTTGAGGTAGGGTGGGATGGGCAGTTCGCCCATGGCCTCCAGGATCTCCGACCATGTGTAGCGGTCGGGCCAGGTGAAGGTAACTAATAGCCCCCCTCCATCTCCCCCGAGTGGGAGTGCTTTTCCCCCCTCGGGGGGATTGAGGGGGGGCTTTTCTTTTGTTGCTATAACGGTTATCCTTTCTCCCTCTATCTCCACTTCAGCCTTTAGGCTTCCCTGCTTCCACTTCTTCAGTCCGCCCACCATGCAGTACCAGCTGGTCCTTCCCCGTTGGGCAAAGTTCTCCTGATACTCCGCCGGCAGGGCAGGCTCCAGAACCAGAATCTCCACGCGCGCGCCCGTTTCCTTAAAGAAATGGAGCCGCGCCTGAATGACGCGCGTGTTGTTCATCACCAACAGCGCCCCCTTGGGCAACAGACCGGGCAGGTCGTAGAAGTGGCGCTCGCTCAGCTGTCCGCGGTCGTAGATGAGCAGTTTGCTGTGGTCGCGCTCCGCAAGCGGGAATTTGGCGATGCGCTCGTCCGGTAACGGGTAGTTGAAGTCCTTGATTTGTATATTTCTTGGGTCTTGCATGTCAATAATTAGTTAAAAACGCTACGAAGTTACGAAATAATCGGCAGAAATCCTTATCTTTGTAGGTGATATCAACTATAAAAAACCTTAATTCGTCATATATTATGAAAAAGTCGTTGCTTTGCCTGCTGGCCCTCGTGTCGCTGTTGCCAGCCCTGATTCACGCACAAGACTGGGACCGCGAACGCTATCCCGATTACAACCCCCTCTACTCCAACCCCGACCCTGCGCTGGTGAAATACGGCCGCATAGCCCGCGAGACACCGCGCAATGCCAAGATGAAGCGCGCGCGTGCCCTGTCGGCTGCAGCCGGACTGCCCGACCACGTCAACAATGCCAACACGAAGTACTTCCCGCCCGTCTTCAACCAGGCCGGCGGCTCGTGCGGCTCAGCGTCGCGTATCTGCTACATGTTCACCCACGAACTCAACTCCTACCGCGACATCGACAGTGGAACGAATGAGAACAATTATCCCAGCCATTTCGTGTGGCTGCTAACAAATGGCAATTCGGGCAAGGATGCTTTTGTCACCCATGTAGGCGTGCCCACCTCTGCCACCTATGGCGGTCGTACGTATAGTCGCACCTATGGCAATTACGAAGAGAGCAGTGACTGCTTTGGCTGGATGCAAGGATACGATAAGTGGCTGTCAGCCTTCGGCAACCGCATGCAGAAGCCCACCACCAACCCCTACAGCCTGGGCACCGAGGAAGGCCGTCTGGCCGCCAAGGCTTGGCTCTACAACCACGCCGGCGACGAGTCGTTCCATGCCGGAGGACTCATTGGCCTGGGTGTGGCCTCGGGTGGCAAGTGGGAACGCATCGGCAAGACTGCCGTCAACGACAGCATCGGCGTCACCAACATGTACTACGTCAAGCAGTGGGGCACATCGGTGGACCATGCCCTGACCATGGTGGGCTACGACGACCGCATAGAGTTTGACCTCGACGGCAACGGTGTCTATGGCGAGGAGGACAAGGACGAAGTGGGCGCCTGGATTATCGTCAACTCGTGGGGCAACTGGTGCAACAACGGCTTCATCTACTGCCCCTATGCCCACGCAGGTCCGGCCTTCACCTCGGAGGGAAAGCTCAACGGATGGTGGACAGGCGAACTCTATCGCACCCGCAAGGACTACCGCCCCCTGCGCACCATCAAGCTGAAGATGGACTACACGCGGCGCAGTGAGCTGAAACTGCAGTGCGGCATCAGCAGCGACCTTGATGCCACGCAGCCCGAAAGCACCATCGACATGCACCACTTCCGCTTTGCCGGCGACGGACACAACGGCGACACCAATCCCGCTCCCGAGACCCCTATGCTGGGCAAGTGGGCCGACGGCAAGATGCATTCCGAACCCATGGAGTTTGGCTATGACCTCACCGACCTGACCAGTGGCTACGACCGCAGTCAGCCCCTGAAATACTTCTTCATCGTGAACACACGTTCCTGGGGCCTGGGCGAGGGACACATCTACGAAGCCTCAATCATGGACTACGAACACGACCTGGAAGGCGTGGAGACCCCCTTCGACCTGGGAGAGACGGGTCAGGTGGAGGTGAAGAGCGCCGGCACGCAGACCGTCATCAGTGTCGTGGTCTATGGCTCGGCACTCAATGCCCCGCAGAACGTGGCCGTGGCCGACGGCCGCCTCTCCTGGTCGGCACCCATGCTCTCGGGCCACAGCCTGACGGGCTACGCCCTCTATCATGATGGCAGTCGCGTGGCCACCGTGGGCACCGATGTCCTCAGCTACGACCTCAGCGCGAGCGGCACTTACGGAGTCTCGGCCCTCTACGAGCGTGGCATGGAGAGCAAGACCATGAGCGTAGCCACCACCGTGGAACGTCAGGCCGACAACCAGGTCATCGAACTCACGAAGGGCGGCTTCAGCATTCCCGACATCTTCAACACGAGCTATGACGAGTGTACCATCGAATACTACATCAAGCCCAACAGTCTCATCAACTACAACAATATGTTCGGTCCCGACTGGGGCACCTTCCTGGCCCATTGCAACCAGGGCGGCACCATGTCGGTGGGCTGGAACACGGGCGCCCACCGCATCGATGCCTCGTCGAAGAAACTCACCGTGGGCGTGTGGACCCACGTGGCCATCGTGGTCAAGGGCAACAACATGAAGCTCTACTTCGGCAGCAGTCAGGTGGGTTCGGTCACCAGCAACAGCCACAGCGGGCTGGGCGGCTTCGGCAACCTGGAGTTCCGCAATGGCGATTCGCACTATCAGGATGCGTCGTATGACGAGATACGCATCTGGAACCGTGCCCGCACGGCCACGGACATCAAGAACTCCTACAACCGCGAGTTCTACGGCGACGTCATGCCCGAAGGGCTTCTGGCCTACTACAAGGGCGACATCATCAGCATCGGCGGGCAGGACTACCTGCGCGACTGCGTGGGCGGCCACCATGCCATGCTCACCAACATGAACTACGCCCAGGAGGTGCCCGACAAGCAACCCACGCTTTACAGACCCAAGGATTCGGAAAACATCCTCTCCATCAACGAACCCACAGAGGAAGTGTGCGCAGGCATTCCCGTCACCCTCACCACCACGCGCGGCGATGGCATACGCACCCTCGTCTGGAACGTTCCGGCCCTCGACATCAGCGGCTGGAAGATAACCTCCCCCTCGCTGACTTTTGACAAGCCAGGGGAGTATGAAGTGAGCGTGACCGGCTACGACTACGAGGCCGACGGCACCGAAGGCGTGGCCCGCGAAATCACGGCCACGCGCACCATCACCGTGGGCTCCTCGCCCAAGCCCGATGCCCAGTTCTCGGCCACTGCCACCAGCGTGGCCAGCGGCGACCGCATCAGTTTCTCGGTGCTCCATCCCGTCAGCGGCTATGCCTATCAGTGGCAGATGCCGGGTGCCGAGGTTGAGACGGCCAGCACCCTCACCGCCGGAGCCTCCTATCAGCGGGCAGGCACCTACGAGGTGACACTTGTGGTGACCACGCCCTCGGGACAGACTGCCCGGCAGAGCAAGACCGTGGAGGTGACGGAGGTGGCCCCGGAGGCCGACTTCGCAGTTTCGGAACCTGTCATACTGAAGGGCGAGTCGGTGAATCTCAGCAACAGGTCGCGCCACAATCCCACCAGCCTGGAATGGACCCTTGCCGGCACCGTGCAGAAGACCATCGTGCAGGGCGGTGAGACCTTCCGTTTCACGCCCGAGGAACCCGGCATCTACGACATCACCCTCAAGGCTACCAATGCCCGAGGCACGAACTCCAAGACCCAGGAAAGAGCCCTCATCGTCACCAATGCCGACTCCCACAACGGGCTCTCCTTCAGTCAGAGTGCCGCGCAGGTCACCCTTTCGAAACCCCTCTTTGAGGAGGAATCCACCACGGTGCTCACCCTCGACTGGTGGATGAATCCCAGCAAACTGAGCAGCTACTGCCTGGGCATAGGCCAGACCACCAGCACCTTCATGTTGCGCACCGATGCCGACGGAGTCATGTACTTCCACAATGCCAACCGTTCGGTGAAGAGTGCCTCGGGATTCGTCATCGCCGGCCAGTGGCACCACTATGCCGTGGTCTATAACAAGGGCACGGTCAAGTTCTATCGCGACGGCAAGCAGGTGACCTCCGTCACAGGCGCAGGCTCCACCCTGTCAAGGCCCTCGTCCTTCAGCATCGGCACCTCGTCGGCCCAGATGACGGGCAGCATCGACGAGTTCCGCGTTTGGCGCTGCACCCTCACGCAGACACTCATCCAGGGCTTCTGCAACCAGCCGCTTGAGGACTATGAGGAATACATCTCCGGCAGCCATGTCAACTACTACCTCCTGCTCTACTACCCCTTCAACCAGACGGGCGGCGACGTTCAGGACATCACCTCCAACGGCAATACGGGTCTGCGCTCGGGCTTCGGCCCCGACGGCGATGCATGGGACCTCTCGAAGGGTGTCTTCTGCCTGAACTTCGGTCAGAAACAGGACGACGTCATCATCGATGGCATAGAGGCTGTGTCTGCTCCCAGCGAGTCATTGAATGGAAGATGGATGGATGGAAAATGCTACGACCTCAGCGGACGGCGCCTTGGAAATGGTAACCTGAAGCCCGGCCTCTACATCATAGACGGTCGGAAGGTGGTGATAAAATAGAAGAACTACCCAGACAGGTAACATGTAAGATTCACATGAATTGGATTGTCTTGATTCTCGCAGGGTGTTGCGAGGTCGGTTTCACTTATTGCCTTGGCCGTGCCAAGGGACTCGCGGGTATGGAATGGTGGATGTGGATGGGCGGATTTGTGCTCATCTACATTCTCAGCATGGTGCTTCTGGCAAAAGCCATACAGACGTTGCCACTGAGCATTGCCTATCCGGTGTGGACAGGCATCGGGGCTGTCGGCACAGTGCTGATGGGCATCTTCGTCTTTCATGAGCCGGCCACATTCTGGCGGCTGTTCTTCATCACAACACTCATAGTGTCTATTGTCGGACTAAAACTTGTAGGCTAAGATGGAGTTTAGGGAAATGCGACGCAAGCGTCAGCAACTTACAGACGAGGAGTGTATAAGAATCTTGGAAACGTCCACGGCCGGCACCCTCGCCCTTCTTGGCGACGGGGGCTATCCATACGCCGTGCCCATCAGTTATGTCTATAGGGACGGAAAGTTGTACTTCCACAGTGCCTTGTCAGGCCATAAGATAGATGCCATCAGAAACTACGACAAGGCATCCTTCTGCATCATCGATAAGGACGACGTGCATGGCGAGGAGTACACCACATATTTCCGTAGCGTGATAGCCTTTGGACACATACGTCTCATAGAGGACGAAGGGGAAAAGAGAGAGGCCGCCCTTTGTCTGGGCAACCACTACAACCCAAACCATGATGATGCGCTTCAGAAGGAACTTGCCAAAGGTTTCAACCATATGGTGATAATCCGTATGGATATTGAGCACATGACTGGCAAGGAGGCCATTGAACTGGTCAGGATGAGGAATCCTTAAAAACCAAAAGAGTATTTACAAGAAAATGGCTGGAAAATTGATTAAGAGAATCCAGATTTGGATTGACGATTATGTGGAACATCCTTGAAGATATAAACAAAAATTATTTCTAAACGGACAAGTACATCAAAAATGAAAAAGATTTTATTCCCCCTCATTTGTGGGCTATTGCTCATGACTTTAGGTTCATGTGGTTCATTAAGATACAAAAGAATTTCTAAGTATAAGACATATATGAAGAAGTTGACTCCTGAAGAGGAGGCTGAAGCCCAACTCATTGGGTATGTCGGTACGGAAAGAGTTCTCAATCCTTACTATAAACTCATGTATGTAGTGGACACGCTCACAATAAATTCGCCATTATATGTCTATTATAATGGATTTGAATACGTCGTACCTCAGTATGTGTGGAAGTATGTAAATTCGGTCTCATATGATTTCAATAATTTCTTTAAACGAACTGACATCTACCTATTTTCTAAAGACTATTTTGATGATATGGATGGTAGAGACCGTTTTAGAGATAAACCAGATGATGATTATGCATATTTTGAATGGAATGAGGATTTCCTCGACGAGTTGGTAGATAAAAGAGCATTGGGAAATGACACCATGTATGTTGTAAAATTCAAGGCAAAAAGAGCGAGGTTTCTATTGGGACTCATTAATGTCTTTTGGTTTAATTATAATCATGCTGCTATGGACGCACCCTATCCACACTTCGACTATAATGACAACAAGAATCTATATTATAAAGTTGTCTATTATCTGTGTGGCGATGACAGCTCTGGGATGTCCGTTGATGCAGAAGAACTTACAATAGAGGAGTATATAAAAGCAAATATGGACTCTTTTGATGCCGCATTTCCCAATCGAAAAGAATTCTTAAATGGTAAAGTCCGTAGGGTAAAAAGGAAATGAAATAGAAAAGATGAATTGGAAAACGCTCAATTTCATATGGGTGGCAATATGTACTTGTGCTTTGTTGCTGCTATTAATGGGATGAGTTGGATGTCTTCAAGAATGGCATTTGATGCTTACGAGTCTAAGATAAATGAAGAATTTACCATAGAAGATAAATCCACAGGAAATGCAGAGTATTATGGTTGGAAAATGGGATATCGAAATACTGACACAATACAAAATGTCAACAATATATCATCTTCATTCCGCAGCTTATTTAAGTCTTTGTGGAATACCCTATTTAAATAATAAATATGTAACGATATGGGAATAGAACAGAATAGAAAAGCTTGCATAAATGGGTGCTTACTGCCCATCGTAATATTGTTAGTGCTGCTATTCCTGGCTTTTGTACTTCTAATGGCATGGCCAAGACATAGAAAGTTTTACATACCAGATTTGAATTTATATGTCAAAATGGAGCATAGACCCTTTCATGGAGAAAGAAATGAAAGAATTAGTTTTAGTAAAGACAGGCAGTGTAAGGGTGACTTTATTGAATTTGCCAATCATGCTGATTGGTGCGACCTTACCGTATATTATATTCCTCCTACAAATCTGTATGCTGTAGTGAACGTATATGATACGGCGGATATCACTAAAGATTTTCTTAAGATTGAAGAAGATTATTTTGACATAAAAGAAGTGAAATATGTTAGAAAGGATTCTTTCGTCATTGAATATACTAATGATGAAAGACCTTATGAATTCCCGTGTTTCTTTTATTACACAGACTCCACCTTTATAAAGCAACCAAGTTACAGGTTTGATGTAAATGATACTTCGGGAGGTTTCTATTTATGGGATGTTAAGGGCAATGGAATAAGTGTAGAGGAGTACCAATGAAAAGCTCAAATATAGATAAACTGAAGAGTATATGGGTGGCAATATGTACCTGTGCTCTGATTTTGCCTATAGGGGCACATACATATATCCCCTACACATCCCATTTCCACGACTACTGCCGTGACCATCTCGGCAACAACCGCGTCGTGGTCAGCGAGGATGGTGAGATAGAGCAGGTTACACATTACTATCCCTATGGTGGTCTCTTTGGTGACGTGAACACAGAACCGGGACTTCAGCCATATAAATATGGTGGAAAGGAGTCTAATTGCACAGCAACGCAGCCTGTGGCGTTGGTGCTCGTGAAGGAACGGGACGGATGTTTCGTCGATGACTTCCTGGATAAGGATGGCAACAGCGAAAAGGCACAGATGAAGGAGTACCTAAAGACAGAACAGACGCAAAGTAGGCCAGATGGTCATTTAAATATTGTTAATCCTTTGCCCCGATGAGGGATTATCCTTAATTTTGTGGCAGATGATGTGATAAAGCAATATAATAGGGACTTACCATGAAAAGGACCTTGTTAAATTTAATAAATTAATCTATGAAAGAGAGTGATATCCTTAGGTTTTCTCTTACAGTATTTGACTATAGTGAAATCCTAAACGTAAAGGAGGTAATAAAAGATTTATTCGAGACGGATTTTTTGTCAGGAAGTGCTTCCCTGACAGAGAATGATTTTGATATTAGTAAATTTTACGCCCCGACATATGATTATCATATTGAAGAAGTAGCATGTTTTTGGAAAACCGAATCATACCCTAATAAGATTTTCTTTACAGCCTCTATAATAGACGGGTGGTATACTTTATGCAATGTATTGCATCGACGATTGCATTGTGGTTTTGTACAATGTCTATTCTCTAATGAGAGGGATAGCCAAGGCTATAGTTTTCATTATGGAGGCGCTGATGGTAGAGAAAGGGATGTGCTTGCGTATAAAGACCCACGTTGGGTTTTTTATGAAGAGGGAGATCCCTTGGATTTTGAAGATTTGAACTTGTATAAAAGTCGTCTTGTCCGTGACAGATTGAACAGTAAGATTCTTATTGAATATTTGAAGCGGATGGGCATAGATTTTGAAAAGATAGATATGGGAATTACAGAATCCTTTACCTTTGTACGAAAAATCCCACATGATGAAGCATAGCAGCAAATAGTATTTGTTGGATTAGGAGAAATGAGTAATTTTGCTGGAATGATGCAAGACATTATGAAATCATGAGGTTAAATATATATTTAGTTTACTTTTATGCTAGGGCAATTTGCCCTTGTGAAACACATTGAAACACGAAATATTTGCAAGATATATTAGAAACGTGGAACTTTGCATCGCCAATCGTTACAAATATGGAATCGCAGAGAAAATACTTTATTAATGAAGATGTTGAAAAGGTAAACTTCTATGAAAGTTCAATTATGGAAGTAAATTTTTCCCAGTATCCCATCATTTTATCTCTTACAATAGATTGGTCGGAAGGAGACCCTATTGTCATGGAATTTCAAAATTGTAAGGATATTAAAATTGAACTAAGAGAGAATTCAGTGTTGAAGGATACATGTAAAATAAAAAAGTGTTTCAACCTTGAAATCCATGGCTTTATATACAAAAAGATAGATGATGAATACATCGTTCAATTAAACTTCTGCCATGAGCCCAAAGGTTTTATTCGCATCAAATGTGATAGTTTTAGGGTTGTAACAACTCCAGAACCAATAACAAATGGAGGACAGATTAACTCTATCTATGAAGATGAGTAATATTACATAGTATGATTCGTGCTTTATTTGTAATATCATTAATTCTTTCTGCCAGTGGTGGATTTGTAAAGGTGCTTACATATATCCCCTACACATCCCATTTCCACTACTACTGCCGTGACCATTTCGGCGATAATCGCGTCGTGGTCAGCGAGGATGGTGAGATAGAGCAGGTGACGCATTACTATCCCTATGGTGGTCTCCCCGAAGGGACATATCCCATCATCTCCCCTAATGATGGAGCAGAATGGCGGAAACCTGGAGTAGGAGGTGCTGTTGCAAATACATTCCATCAGAATCAATAAAGGCTTCACGGCATTTTGATGAGTTAATGGGAGGAGGTTCTCACTAATACTAAAATAGTAACATAAGTATAATGAAAACAAAAATAAAAGTACTTGTAAGCTTTTTTGTCAGCAGTTTGCTCTTCTTTTCATCTTGCCAGCCAATACATACAAGAGGTATAGACTTTGTGGAGATTGGGATTGAAGAATATAATCAGGCGAGCAAGAATAAAGTCAATCAACTTAATAGATGCGATGAAAAAGTCTTAATAATGCAATCATTTATGAATGAATTTGCAGATTCAATAAAAGAAGTCTTTGGCGAACCTTTTCATTGGGAAAGTACAGATATGTTTGGAAATAAATTGGTGAATGTTGAAAAAGTTATGATAGATGACGATAGCCTATATATTGTAAATGTATATTACCCAATAAAGGACCGCGCATACGTTTATAGGACGGATGGGAAACGCATTAGCGAAGGGATTTTTGGCTATGGTCTTGTGGATGAGAATCTATATGTGTCCCATGAAGGTTTTGACTGTGACGAATACGTTTGGTATCGTTTCTATCAACTAAATAAAGATACTGTAAAACAATGTGCCGAGATTAAATCTTCATATGACTATTATACACCTATTATGGATAATAGTTATTTCTTTGGGGAAGACCATTTTTTCTATTTTATGGTTATGAAAAAAGGAGAAGAATCTTTGCGTTACTATAAGGCGGATGTGTCAAAACGAAAATATAAAAAGAATAGCATATGCGGGAAAAGGTACTCCATATGAAATAATACTCTATGAAAATAAAAACTTAAAACACTCTTCCCATGGCAAAAATAAGGACAACCTTTATTGTAATAGTATCTTTAGTGCTGATAACCTTTATTGTAAATTATTTCTTTCCAGGAGAAAGACTGGGGGGAGGGTATACATATGATGATAATACACGTGCAATATATGGAAATAAGTTGCAGCAAATTGATATTCCGCATGAAGTAGTGGCTCACGCTCATAATAGAAGATATATAGTAGCTAAGCAATATCTGCATTTGGGAATGTTAGATACCACGTGGTTCAATGTCGCAGGACGGAGCTTTGACGGCGATGACAAATACTATTATTGGGTTGTTGATAAGAAATGTGATACAGTATATGGCCCAATGGACTCCATACAATTTGTATTGTTTTGCTCAAAGAATAAGAATATCCCTTCATTATAAATCTTTTACCGAAATGATTTTATTTATCCTTATAGCCATTCTTGAATTACTCCTATCTTTAGTATACATTGCTTTAAACTGGCATGTAGCATATGATAGTGATTTTCTTATAGACGGAATAATATGTTATTTTTATATAACGCTTCATCTAATATATTGTTTTGCAAAAATATTTGTCCCACTCATGTGGACGGCATCAGGCTTGAAAGAACGCTTTGAGATTCGTGGAAGAGCGTTTGTTGTACTGCAATTTTCGTGGGTGTTGTTCGCAATTGTGATACTAATATTATTTGTGACAATATTCGGTTTTGCTTGCTGCTTACCGGTTGTTATCCCCAACCTTTTATTTCTTCTATATACTTTTTTAAATAAATGTCTCCGAAAGGATAAAAAATTCCTATTTCTTATACAACTTTTATTATGTATACCACTTTCGTATGCGGCATCTAGCAATCTTGATGTAGGATATGTTACTTTCACAATTAACCATGTGAACAATAATGCATATATCCCATACACATCCCACTTCCACTACTATTGTCGTGACCATCTCGGCGATAATCGCGTCGTGGTCAGCGAGGACGGAGAGATAGAGCAGGTGACGCATTACTATCCATATGGTGGTCTCTTTGGTGACGTGAACACCGAGCCTGAACTTTAGCCGTACAAGTTCCTTATAACAAATCCCTCGCTTCCCGAGGCTGGGAGGCGAGGGATTATGTTTTCTCTGGTTTATTGGCAATCGGCTAAAGGTCGATGACCACCTCCACGGGACAGTGGTCGCTGCCAAAGATTTCGTTGTGGATGCTGGCTGACTGCAGGTTAGGCACCAGTCGGCTGGAGACGATGAAGTAGTCGATGCGCCACCCTGCATTCTTCTCACGGGCACGGAAACGATAGCTCCACCACGAATAGGCATCGGTCAGGGTAGGGTAGAAGTGGCGGAAGGTGTCGGTAAACCCACTGCCAAGAAGCGTGGTCATTTTCTCTCGTTCTTGGTCGGTGAAACCTGCGTTCATGCGGTTGGTCTTGGGATTCTTCAGGTCAATCTCCTCATGGGCCACATTGAGGTCTCCGCAGAGAATGACGGGCTTCTGGGCATCCAGAGAGTGCATATACTGGCGGAAATCCTCTTCCCACTGCATGCGGTAGTCGAGACGGCGCAGTCCGTCCTGGCTATTGGGCGTGTAGCAACATACAAGGAAGAACTGAGGATACTCGAGAGTGATGAGTCGGCCTTCGTGGTCGTGCTCCTCTATGCCCATGCCATATCTTACCGAGAGTGGCTGGTGCTTGGTGAAGATGGCTGTGCCCGAGTAACCCTTCTTCTCAGCATAGTTCCAGTATGCGTATTTGAGATTAGGGATTAGGGCTTCGTCGGACGTGGCCGCAAGTCCCAACTCCTTGAGGTTGGCTTCCTGAAGTTTGGTTTCCTGCAGACAGACGAAGTCGGCATCCAAGGCTTCCAGACTTTCACTGAAGCCCTTGCCCATGACGGCGCGAAGGCCGTTGACGTTCCAACTTATGAACTTCATAATATCAATCCATGATTCATGATGTGACTAATTGCGACCTCATCGGATGGCAATCTTCTTGCCGTTAACAATGTAGATGCCTGGCATGAGACCCTTGTGGAAGTCGCCATAGGGAACCTGGCTGCGGATGAGAATGCCGTGAATCGTATAGACATCGACAGGCTTGTTGGCAACTTCGGACAGGCTGACGCGGTCGGGCTGGCCATAGTCGTCGGCGGGGTCGATGTCCTCGCCAGGCAGGTCGTACTTGTCGAGGTTGTTGTAGATGTAATTGGCACGTTTGGTGAGCCAGTTCTTGGCATTGGCTGTGATGGTGGCATATTGCGTGCCGTCGCCCCAGAGGTAGTAGTCGTCGCCCGTGCTGTTGTGTTGGAACGAGGGTTCGACATACTGGAAATAGTCGTCGCAGTACTCGATGAGTTCGTCCAGCTTTCCGCTGGTGATGAAGTCGTGCCAGAGGAGGAAGTAGGCTTTCTTTACCTTCTCACTGCCGCGCAGCAGCTGGCGGAAGAAGGGATAACCCGTGTTGCCCGAGCCCATGTTTGAGAAAAGGTCAACCTCGGCGTTGCGCACGAAGTAGGTGCTGGTGCCTTCGTAGCCAAACGACCAGTCGAAGTCCCACACGGGACCGAGGTGCCAGAGGGAGTCGGCAAGGATGTCGGCATTGTAAATGAACCAGCTCTTGGGATGCTTACATTCCTCGTTGCGCACGAAGTCGTTGACAAAGAGGGCGCGGGCAAAGCTCTGCACGTCGAAGAGGGCGTATTCGGTGGAGTTCTTCACGTCGTTGGTGAAGTTGTTGAAGGCCTGCTTCACATCGGCAAAGGTGATGAGGCTGGTGTTCTCGGGGTCGGAGAAATCGGGTTCCTTGACATTGACGGGCAAGTTGTAGAAGGAATCGTGGAACTTGTAGGTCTCGTCGTAATAGGAGTCGAGTTCAAGCATGGTGGCATAGGACTCGTCAACGAGGTCGATGCTGTTGTTGGAGAATCCGGTCTTCTCGGTGAAGTTGTAGGAACCACGATAGTGGCCATTGATGTATAGTTCGCAGGGAACGATGTGGTTGCATCCGTCGGACTGCACCATGTCGGCAACCTTCATGGCTATGGCATTGGTGGTCATGGAGTTGCCAATCTTGTTGGCCAGCAGCACCCACGACTTTCCCTTTGTCATGCCAAAGGGCTTTTGCTTTTCGGCGAACTTCAGGCGATAAGGATTCTTGCTGTTGGGCGAACCGCTCCAACTGCTGTTGCCGCGACCCTTGATTTGCACGGGCGTCTCAACCATGTCGGGGAAGACACCGGCACCGTCAATCTTGATGGTGGCATCGAAATAGGTGTCCTTGGTGCTAATCCATGTCGAATTGTCCCACGAAACGCCGTCGCCGAAGGTGATGTCGATGCGCGGAACATTGTACTGGCTGGTGGGATGGTCGGTGAGGAAATCGACATCGACAGTGTAGTCACAGCCAAAGGGAACAAAGCCCTTCTGGTACTCGGCAGGGGAGATGAGGGTGGGCTCCTGCTGCTGATAGTCGGGATTCTCTTCCACCTTGTAGATGGCCAGTTCGCTGAACACGAGATAGTTCTTGCGCTGACTCTCGGTTAGTTGCAGGCGCAGTTGGCTGTATGACCCACCCAGATTGATGACGGGGCTCACGTAGGTCTCGTCGTTGTTGGTGGGCAGATTGTCTTTGCTGACGGTGAAGGACTGTATGTCGTCCCACGTCTGTCCGTCATTGCTGCCTTGCAGGATGAGGCCCAGTGGGGCGTAGGTGCCAGAGTTTCGGGTGGTGTATTCAAACTTCAGGCGATAGAGGGGTTCGGGCAGGGAAATCTGTACATAAGGCCACTCGCTGGTGCCGTCGCCATAGGTGGCGCCATCGTACCAGGTGAGCGGGGTGTAGGCGCCTGAGCCCCAGGTGGAATGGAAAATCGTATTGTGGTCGCCGTCGAGGATGTTGGCCAGATGGTCGCCGTGGTTAGTGGGCGCATTGGTCGAGAGCATGCTTTCGGTCAGTTCCACCTTGCTGGAGAGCCATTGTTCGTCTGAGGTCTCCGGATTGCTCCAGATGGCTTCCTTGGTCTTTATCACCTTGTACACATACTGGCGGGGATAGGCCACCGTGTAACGTACGGGAGCGTCGAAACGCAGGCGTGTCTCTTTGCTATGCTGGCGTACACCGTTGACGTAGGCACTGGCCCCCTCGGGCAGTTGGAAAGAAGGTGTCAGGCGCTTGCCGATGCAGCCCACCTGGACGGTGATGTGGTTGTTGATGCTGTCAATCTCGCCAATGGCATCGGTGAAGAGTTGGTCGTTGAACTTGTTGTTGAACTTATAGCTCAGGAACCGTGGAAGTTCGCCTTGGAACTGTTCGTCGATGCTTACGATGTGTGATTTGGCTATACCAACGATGGTGTCGCCGACAAGTGTAAAGAAGAGTGCGTCCTTGTCTTCTTCCTGTTTCTCGATGTATTTCTTCGGGAAGATCATGCTGCTGCTGTCGGTGAGCGTGACGAAGATGGCTTCGCCCATCTCTGTGTCCTCTTCCTCACCGGGAGTTCCGTCAATCTGTGCCTTCAGTTTATCGATGGCAGCATTGATGGCCGAAATGTCGGTGCCGTTGTAGGCTGTTGTGTATGGCGAGTAGTCGATGCCGATGGTTTCGGCTATCAAGGCAGTGTTGTAGAGTCGGAGACGAGCTTGATAGAGGTCGTATTCGGTGGTTTCGATCAGTGCCCATTGGGTTTCGTAGCCTGCGACATTCGGTTTGAGCATATACACGGCTTGATTGCTCCCCATGGCATTTCCGTTGTTGTCGAGGTCCTGGGCATCGGGGTCCCATCCCAGCTGATAGGCATATTCGTCATTTGTCACCATGGTGCCCGACTGTCCCCAGATGTAGTCGCTGGCTGAAGTGGTGATGGTGAAGGTGCCATTGTTGTTCAGGGCGAAGTCCCAATAGCGTGAAGAGTTGCCGTTGTTGTTGAAGTCGGTATATACGCCAGTTCCTGTGTGCTCGCGGAACAGGTAGCCCATGCTCCCGGCTTGGGGGCTGTAGAGCGTGTAGCCGTTGAACGTCATGGTGAAAGTGTAGGGTAGGGCATTCACTCCGGTGCTGTCGAGCACGGCATGTGTGCCCCATGTACCTCCGTAGGTCAGCATCTGCTTCTGGCCGACATGGTAAAGGTAGAAACTCTTGCTTTCATCGATGTCGGTTGTGGTTTTCAGCACAGGGGCCTTCCAGCTGATGGCGTTCAGCGCGGTCGTGGCCGCACTGAGCAGCATGAAAAATATGAAAGTCTTCTTCATCTCGTTCTCTTCAAATGTTGGTATTGTTGTGTTGTTTTATTTCAGTAGGTATTTTGCCAGTTCGCTGTTGCACTCTTTCAGTCCCTCGGCGATGCCCATTGCGTTGAGCAAGGCTCCCATGCGGCTGGTGTGCGTGTGGTCCTTCTTGTAGAAGTATTGGGCTTCAGCCTGACCGATGCGGTCGAGGGCATCGGCAGTGATGTTGTGAAGGTCGATGAACTGCACTCCCGTCAGTTCCACCACATCGCGATACCAGCGGCCAAACGAGTCGTTGCGGCGCTCGATGCGGCCGTCGGTCCATTCGTTGCGGGGTGTGAGACTGACAAGTATGGGGGTTGCACCCTTTTCCTTCACGTCGTCAATCATCTTTCTGAGATACCAGCCGAAGGTGTAAACCACTTCGTTGCGGACTTCCTTGTCGGTGCGTACCCGATAGACGTGGCTCGAGTCGGCGGTGCCCATGATGTCGTTACGCGCCTTGCCCGAGTCCAGTTCCTTGCCGGCGTCGTTGTGGCCAAACTGTATGAGCACGAAATCGCCTGGCTGTACGTCGTTGATGACTTTGTCCCAACGGCCTTCGCGCAGGTAGGAACGGCATGAACGACCTGCCATGGCGGCATTCATGACGGTGATGCGTGTGGTGTCGAATATTTCGGTTGCCTGACTGCCCCAGCCCCACATGCCATCCTCGTCACGGTCGGTGTTCTTCACGGTGGAGTCGCCAGTGATGAACACGGCAGGCTTGCCAGGTTCACGACGGATGCCGGTGGTGGGAAGGTCGGTCTTCATCATTTGTTTCAGGGGCTGTACCTCGGGATGCTCGCATTGCATCAGTCCGTCGGCAGCCGAGCGGGCATTCAGCCGTGCGCCGAAGGCCGAGGTGTGGATGTGGTCGAGATAGAAGTGATAGTTGAACTTCCATTCCGACATCTTTTCGTATTTCTGTGCCGAGATTTCATTGAGATCTACAAAGGGACAGTTCAGTTCTTCGGCAATCTGCCGGGCCCAGAGACCAAACGTCTTGTCAACCCGACCGACATGGCCCGGGCTGTCGTAGGCATTGCGGGGGGTGAGGCTCATCAGTATGGGATGAGCTCCCAGTGCACGCGTCTCGCGAACGAAGCGCCGCATGTATTCGCCATAGGAATAGACGGTCTCGCGAACTCCTGTTTCCTTTATGGTGACAACCAGTGAGTCGGTGGCAGAGATGCCGCGAATGGTGGCACGGGCACGGCCTGAATCAAAGGGGCCGTTGTCGTTGTGACCGAGTTCGATGATGACATAGTCGCCCGGACGGATGCCCTTCTTCACATCGGGCCAAAGCCTGCGATAGAAGGTGCGACTCGATGTTCCTCCCAGTGCCTGGTTCTCCACCGTGATGCAATTCTCGTCGAAGTATTCATGAGCAAAATATCCCCAGCCCCACTGACCATTGTCGCCATTGCCCAGTGTACCTGTGCGCATGGTGCTGTTGCCCACGAGAAAAAGCACCGGATTATTGCCCTTGCGGCTGCTCCCGGCAACGGGACGAGCCGTTTGGGCTTTCTCGAGAGAATCAAGTGTGAGGTCAACGACTTTGTTTACGTCCTCCATGGGGCGGAAACGTTCTTGTGAACAGATTGCTGCTGAGCAGCAGAGCAGAATCAGACTGAAAAATATCTTTTTCATGGTCGCATTTCATTTTATCGGCCACAAATATACAACAAAGCCTTTGAAAACGAAAATAAACTTGTTTATTTTTGCTTTATTAACACTTTATCCACCACAACTCCCTCGTCAAGTGCCATGAAATGCAGTGTGTTTTCCTTGTTTTTACGGATGGGCACAACAAAACGGCGCATGGCATAGTTGCGCAGCACATTTTCCTTCCATTCTTTACTGCGGCCGTAGGTTTCAAAGTTGGTGACGGGGCTTTTCCATCGTCCCATGCGAAGTTGGAATCGCAGGGAATCCCCTTCGACGGCATGGGTGGGCAGCAATCGGATTTCAACCTCTACGGAATCTTCCTTGCACTTGTCGAGGCTGACGCTGAAGTGCTTCGTCGGTTGGAATGGCTTGAAGGCCTTGATGACCCGGAATTCGCTGACCTCGTTGTGCTCCCGGCCTGTTGCCTCTTCGGCTTTCCTGAAAACGGTCAGTTGGCGAGGGCAGCAGCTCATTATTCCTTTCCATTTCCCTCGGTTGTAGATGCGGGTGAGTGCTTCGATGCTGTCGTGTGCCATGTGGCTTTCGCTCCAGTCGGCCAGATGGTGACGGGCTTTCTGGGCAAACAGCCATTTCTTGTTCATCTCGGCCGCTGCCTGCAAGGGGTATTTCACCAAATGGAAGAAGGCATCACGACGCGCTTCGGGGACCTCCTTCCACATCATTTCCACTTGGTCCTCAATGAGTTGGTAACGAGCCATGCGCTGGTCGATTTCTCTCATGCTCCATGGCAGGTCCTTAGCCGTACGCCACATGGGGTCGCGTTCTTCTGTTCGTGTGTTGGCCAAGAACTCGGGCTTCCGTTCGAAGGCCAATTGGTAGTGTTCGGTCAGCAATGCGGTGAGTGGGGCTCCCAGTTTGGAACCAAATTCTCGGGAGAGGAATTGTTTCAGGTGGCCTTCAACCCCAGTCTGCTTTACTCGGGCGATGTCCCAAGCCATGTCCATGAACAGTTCAATCTGGTATTCGGCTGGTTTCAGGTCACCCACATTCAATATCCACATCCGTTGGATACCGCGCTCAAAGGCGGTAGTCATTTGCTGGAAGAGGAGGCCGGGGGAGAAGGTGCCAAGCCAAAGATAGTCGTGTGGCCGCCCCCAATAGGAAATGTGGTAGTATAGCCCGTTGCCTCCCTTGCGACGACGTTCCTCCTTGTTCGGGAAGTGGCGTATGTACCCGTAGTTGTCATCGCACCACATCAAGCAGACGTCATCGGGAACGGAGAGGCCGGAGTTGTAAACATCAAGCACTTCCTTGTAGGGGATGAAAACTTGGGGAACGTGCGAAAGGTCGGCATTAACATGCCTTTTAAGCATCTCTCGCTGGTCGTGGATGACCTGTTGCAGCACATTTCGCTGTTCCTCGGTGGTTCGGGCACCCTGCATGGCCCCGTCATGTACTCCTCTCATTCCCAGCGTGTAGATGATGGGTTGCCCGGCTACATTCCTGACGCGCTCTTCCCAAAAAGGCTTCACCTGGTTGCTGTTGGTGGTGTAGTCATAATCGCCCTGTCCGCGCACTTTCCATTCGCCATTCACATTGCAAGCCATGGGTTCGCAATGACTGGTACCTATGTAGATGCCATAGCGTGATGCCATCTGCCGGTTCTCGTTGCAGAGGAAGAAAGGTTCGCTGCATTCGTGCATGGCAGGCCAGAACGTGTTGGCCCGAAGTCGCAGGAGCAACTGGAAGATGCGTTCGTGGGTGCGTGGCCCTATGCGTCCTTTTACATTGGTGGGTTCGTGGGTGGTGGCCCATGGCAGCATGCCCCAGTCTTCGTCATTGATGAAGATGCCACGGAATTCCACATCGGGAGCTTGCTCGCTTCTGAATCCGTGAGGTAAACTGAACGATGCTAATTTCTTCGGACTGGCATCGGCCCACCATTCCCAGGGTGATACGCCTATGAGACGGGAGATTTCCAACAATCCGTATGCCACACCATGGCTGTCGCTTCCCGTGACGATGAGCCGATTTGCTTGTACCTCCAGTCTGAAAGCTTCCTTCTGTCCACCGAATGTTTTTGAGTCCAGGCAGACGATGAAATCGCCCATTTCATCGAGAATAATCTCACTGCCAAGCACTCGCTTGACGTCGTCTTGCAGCATGCGGATGGCTTGTGACACGATGGGGGCGAATTGGGTTGTGTCACATGCCATCCGCAGGGTGTCGCCGCGATGTAACTCGAAGGCTGCAACTTGCAGGCTCAGGGTCAGCAGAACGATGGTTGCCAGTGGTTTCATACCACAAAGGTACGAAAAATTATCTGACCACAACCTTCTTTCAGCCTACAATTTGTAATCTTCATCTTCCTCGTCATGGAACCAAGGTACTATCATTAGCGGAGAAAAGGATAATCTCGCCCCCGTCGCTTTCGGCATATCGGGACAGCAGTTCCTGTATGAATTGTGCACAGGCCAGCGTCTCAGCACGATTCCCGTCATAACCGTTGACAATGGCCAAAAGGCGAGTGGTTTGGAGCGACAGTTTCGTGCGCTCGTGATCGCTGGTGGGTGTGCCGATTCCGCCTTCCTCATCCCTGTAAACTGGTAGTCCCTGAATGTTAAGCGGTCCGCGACCAATGCCCTCGTAAGGCTCACCTTCACGCCCGATGCCCAACGTGAGGCATTCGCCATGTATCTTGTCGGCATCGAAACCGCCGATGCTGTATCCGTAGCGGATGGAGGCCAGATTGATGAGGTCCACCAGTGTGGACACATGATAGAGGTCATGTCCCTTCAGTGTCCGCCGCACCAGGGCCTCGCCGCTGGGACGATAGCGGCTGGGGTCCTTGCCGCATCGTTTGTAGGCTTCGCGCGTGGCTTCAATCGAGGGCATGAGTTTGATGCTGTCGGGAGTGTAGCGAAGACGATAATCTTCGATAAAATGGTCAATTTCTGTCCATAAGGCCTCGTTCGTCTCTGTGTTCCTGACAGATGCCAAGACAGCGGCACCCGTCATTTCGGGGCACCGCTGTCTGATGTCTTCGCCGATTATGATTCTCATAATCCTCAGTTCGTTGCTTTTCGTCTGTTCACACCGCGCACGCACTTGGGTTCGCTTCTCTCCGTTGTCTCGGTGATGATGGAGTCGTTAGTTGCCTCCTTCTTACCCTTTACATAGTAGGGGTCGTAGTAGTAGCCGCCATAGCCGTAGGTGTCCCATTCGCGGTCATAGTTGCGTAGCGAGAAGTAGGTAAGGTTCTCCAGCGTGTAATAGTCGGCAATGTAACCCGTGAATTTGTAGTAACTCAGGCGATAGTCCACGATGGCGCAGTCGAGGGCGGGGTCGTCAAATGTCAGGTAGATGACCTCGTTGCGCACTTGCCAGTTGAAACGGTGAGTCATACTTCCAAAGCGGTAGTAGTCGATTTCGTAGCCATAGCCTGAGGTGTAGCCCCAGCCGGTGGGCGTGAACTCGATTTCCGAGCCGCGTGCCTTTTCAC
The DNA here is from genome assembly GCA_002395775.1 of Prevotellaceae bacterium UBA4301. Taxonomy (GTDB): domain Bacteria; phylum Bacteroidota; class Bacteroidia; order Bacteroidales; family Bacteroidaceae; genus Physcousia. The sequence continues at coordinate 77,120 of DGUV01000075.1, read as the reverse complement.
CGTCAATCCACATATCCATGTCGCCGAACCAGTGCCCGCTGACATAGCTGCCAATATTATCGTCCTCGTCGTAGCAGCTGGTCAGGGTCAGTGACAGTCCCATCAGGGCTATCAGCATCCAGAAGTACTTGTTCATCTTTTTCATAATTGTGTCTGTTATAAGGTTTGATAGTGCAAAGATAAGGCATTATTCTCGACTGTGCAAGGGTGTTCCCCTATTCTTGTTTGGGAATTTTCCTATACATTGTCGGGATTCTCCTTGAAACATGGCATTTTACTCACTTATTCGTGCCTTTAACTTGCGGTTTTAGGTACTTCCGTTCGACGCTCGGCATCCCGAAGGGTGACGCTTTCAGAGCGAAGCGGGGAAAGAAATGCTCAAACAAGTTTGGCCTTTGGCCTTATTTTGTCGCGACTCAGCAAAGACTATGCAAGCAAATCTTTGCATTCGTTGCTCCAAAATTTGGCATTTTACTCACTTATTCGTACCTCTAACCTGTGGTTTTAGGTACTTCCGTTCGAAAATGCTCAAACAAGTTTGGCATTTTACTCACTTATTCGTACCTTTGTGCCGATTTTATACATTATATATTAATATAATAGCGTATGAGTTTAAAGATTGTAGTACTTGCTAAGCAAGTGCCTGACACGCGCAATGTGGGTCCCGATGCCATGACACCCGAAGGCACAGTGAACCGCAGCGCACTGCCTGCTATTTTCAATCCGGAGGATTTGAATGCCTTGGAGCAGGCTCTCAGACTGAAAGATCAATTTCCTGGCACCACAGTTCAGATTCTGACTATGGGCCCCGGACGTGCCGCTGAAGTTATTCGTGAGGCTATGTATCGTGGGGCCGATGGCGGCTATCTGCTCACCGACCGTGCATTTGCCGGCGCCGACACGCTGGCCACCAGTTATGCTCTGGCTACAGCCATCAAGCATGTTTGCCCCAATGTGGACCTCATCATAGGTGGTCGTCAGGCCATCGACGGCGATACCGCCCAGGTGGGGCCTCAGGTGGCTGAGAAGTTGGGACTGAACCAGATTACTTACACGGAGGAAATCCTTTCCTTGAAAGATGGTAAAATAACTGTAACCCGCCACATCGACGGCGGCGTGGAAACGGTGGAGAGCCCACTGCCCTGCGTGCTGACTGTGAACGGATCGGCTGCTCCCTGTCGCCCTCGCAACGTGAAGCGTGTGATGAAGTTCAAGCGTGCGCTGGCTCCCCTGGAGTTGCCGCAGGGACAGACCTATGAGGATATGCCCTATGCCGACCAGTATGGCAAGAAGCAATACCTGCGTATTCAGCAACTGACTACGGCCGACGTGAATGCCGACCTGCAGCAGTGCGGGCTGGCCGGTTCGCCCACGAAGGTGAAGGCTGTGGAGAACATCGTCTTCAAGGCCAAAGAGAGTAAGCAACTGACTGGTTCCGACGAGGACATCAACGGACTGGTCAAGGAGTTATTGGCAAGTCATACGATAGGATAATGAACAACGTATTCGTATATTGTGAACTTGAAGGCACAAAGGTTGCCGAAGTAAGTCAGGAACTGCTCACCAAGGGCCGTAAGTTGGCCAACACGCTGGGTGTGCAGTTGGAGGCCGTGGCTGTCGGTAGCGGCATCACGGGCAAGGTGGAGAGTCAGATTCTCCCCTATGGCGTGGATAAGTTGCACATCTTCGATGCCGAGGGCCTCGCTCCCTACACCTCGAAGCCCCATACGGCCGTGCTGGTGAACCTGTTCAAGCAGGAACAACCACAGATTTGCCTGATGGGTGCCGACGTGGTGGGTCGCGACCTGGGTCCCCGTGTCAGCAGTGCCCTGCATAGCGGGCTGACCGCCGACTGCACGGCTTTGGAGATAGGTCCCCATGACGACAAGAAACTGGGCAAGCACTACGATAATCTGCTCTATCAGATTCGTCCCGCCTTCGGTGGTAATATCGTGGCCACCATCGTCAATCCCGAAAACCGTCCCCAGATGGCCACTGTGCGTTCTGGTGTGATGAAGGCCGAGGTACTCGACCCCAACTATCCCGGTGAGGTCATCATCGAGGACGTGGCCAAGTTCGTACCCGAGACCGAGTATGTCACCAAGGTCTTGGACCGTCATGTGCAGGCCGCCAAGAACAACCTGAAGGGTGCCAGCATCATCGTGGCCGGTGGCTATGGCGTAGGTTCTAAGGAAGGCTTCGGCCAACTCTACGAACTGGCCAAGGTGCTCCACGCCGAAGTCGGTGCCTCGCGTGCTGCTGTCGATGCCGGTTTCGCCGACCACGACCTGCAGATTGGTCAGACGGGTGTCACCGTCCGTCCGAAGGTCTACATCGCCTGCGGCATCAGTGGTGCCATCCAGCATGTGGCCGGCATGAAGGAGTCGGGCATCATCATCTCTATCAACAGCGACGAGAATGCCCCCATCAACCAGATTGCCGACTACGTCATCACGGGCACCGTCGAGGAGGTGGTTCCGAAACTGATTAAATACTATAAGCAGAATAGCAAGTAAAGACCCGCCCCCGGCCCCTCCCTTGTAGGGCGGGGAGCGGTTACATTTCATTATTATTATATTTTTGAAGTAGAATACCCTCCCACAAATCATTCTACTCTCCCCCAACAAGGGGGAGCGGGGAGGGGGTCTGATTATGAGTAATTACTATACTGATATTCCAGAGATAAAGTTCGAACTGGAGAACAGTCCGCTGATGCAGCGCATCGTGGAGCTGAAAGAACGCAATTTCGCCGACAAGGACCAGTATGACGAAGCACCGCAGGACGTGGCAGATGCCATGGACTCATATGACAAGGTGCTGGACGTTGTGGGCGACATTGTTGGTAATATCGTGGCACCCAACGCTGAGGCAGTGGATGCCGAAGGCCCCCACTGCGAGAACGGTCGTGTGCGCTATGCCGAGAAGACCTACGAGAACCTGGATGCTATGCGCCAGGCTGGCCTGAACGGCATGACCATGCCCCGCCGCTACGGTGGCCTGAACCTGCCCGTCACGGTCTATACTGCTGCCAATGAAATCGTCAGCGCCGGTGATGCCGGATTCGAGAACATCTGGTCTCTGCAGGACTGCATCGAGACACTCTATTGCTTCGGTAACGAAGAACAGCGTCAGAAGTATATCCCCCGTGTTTGTGCCGGCGAGACCATGTCCATGGACCTCACTGAGCCCGATGCCGGTTCCGACCTGCAGAGCGTTATGCTCAAGGCCACCTACGACGAGGAAAACCAATGCTGGCGCTTGAATGGCTCGAAGCGCTTCATCACCAACGGCGACTCGGACATCCATCTCGTACTGGCTCGCTCCGAGGCTGGCACGCGCGACGGTCGTGGCCTGTCGATGTTCATCTACGACAAGCGCGACGGAGGCGTGAACGTGCGCCGCATCGAGAACAAACTTGGTATCCACGGGTCGCCAACCTGCGAACTGGTCTATAAGAATGCCAAGTGCGAACTCTGCGGTGACCGCAAGCTGGGACTGATCAAGTACGTCATGTCGCTGATGAACGGTGCACGTCTGGGTATCGCTGCCCAGTCGGTAGGCCTCTCTCAGGCTGCCTACAACGAAGCCCTGGCCTATGCGCGCGACCGCAAGCAGTTCGGCAAGGCCATCATCGAGTTCCCCGCTGTGGCAGAGATGATTAGCAACATCAAGGCCCGTCTGGATGCCGGTCGTGCCCTGCTGTACCAGACCGCTCGCTACGTCGATATCTACAAGGCCCTGGAGGACATTGCCCGCGACCGCAAACTGGAGCCCGAAGAGCGTCAGGAACTGAAGAAGTACAGCCGCCTGGCCGATGCCTTCACGCCCCTGGCCAAGGGTATGAATTCGGAGTATGCCAACCAGAACGGCTACGACTGCATTCAGGTGCACGGCGGTTCAGGCTTCATGCTCGAATATGCCTGCCAGCGCATCTATCGCGATGCCCGCATTACCAGCATCTACGAGGGTACCACACAGTTGCAGACCGTGGCTGCCATCCGCTATGTCACTACGGGCCTGTACAGTCAGGTCATTGAGGAAATGCTGGCTCAGGAAGTTCCTGCTGAGTGCCAGACTTACGTTGCCCGTCTGCGCGCTATGGCTGACAAGTTCAACGCAGCCATCGCTCAGGTGAAGGAAGCCCAGGAGCGTGCCGAGGCTGCAGGCGAGGACAAGAACGTGGTCCACGACCTCTGTGCCCGTCACCTCTATGAGATGGCTGCTGATGTCATCATGTCGCTCCTGCTCCTGCAGAACGCCGTTAGTTGCCCCGAGCTCTTTGCCAAGAGCCTGCAGGTGTATGTCAACCTGGCTGAGGCTGAAGTGGAGAAGCATGCCTCCCTCGTTTGCCGCATGACCAGCGAAAGCATCGACAACTACCGTCAGGCGTAAACCTATATCAACAGGCACACCCGTATCATGCAGGTGTGCCTGTTATTGTCTTGAAACCATAGTTCTTCATTAATACTTAAAGGGATATGACACACAAAATGAACATCCAAGAAGAGGCCGCCCGATGTCTGCTGTGCCAAGATGCACCATGTACGAAAGTATGTGAGAGCGGCGACCCTGCGCGAGCCATACGCGCTATTCGCTTCGCCAACGAGAAGAATGTCTGGCGATGGGTAGCAGACTGTACGGATGCTGACCTTGAAAAGGCAGAACAGGCTTGTATTCATTATGACCGCCCAATTCGTATTCGCGAAATGCTTCGTTCGGTCAAATGTGCTTCTAACCCAGGCACTTCATTGCCCAGCCTGGCCATCGACTTCTGTGGCATACACTGTGAGAATCCCTTTTTCTTGGCATCATCTGCCGTATGCACGAACTATGAGATGGTGGCCCGGGCATTTGATATGGGGTGGGCTGGTGTCTTTTACAAGACCATCTGCAAGCAGGAGATTCGTGAGGTGTCACCTCGTTTTGATGCCGTCAAGCAGGGAACCTCATTCGCCGGCTTCCGCAATATGGAACAATTGTCGGAGAATCCGTATGAGGTTGATTTCGACATCCTGCGCCGCTTGAAGCAGAACTATCCTTCGAAGGTGGTCGTGGCTTCCATCATGGGACAGGTCGAAGAGGAATGGATTGAACTGGCCAAGATGGCTGAGGCTGCAGGTTGCGATGCCGTGGAGCTGAATTTCTCGTGTCCGCAGATGCGACTGGCAGGTATGGGAAGCGATGTCGGGCAGAACCCCGAGCTCGTTACTTTCTATACGGTTTACGTTAAGCGTGCAGTGAAGATTCCCGTCATTCCCAAGATGACTCCCAACATCACGCAAATCAACAATCCGGCAATGGGGGCCTACTTTGCTGGAGCCGATGCCATATCGGCCATCAATACGATTAAGAGTGTAACCATGTCAACCTCGGCCGAGGTCAGTGAGAAGCATACCGTGTCGGGCTACTCGGGTCGTGCCGTCAAGCCCATCGCCCTGCGTCATATCCTCGAAATGGCAAAGAATCCGCTCATGAAGAATATTCAGTTTAGCGGCATTGGTGGAATAGAGACATGGCGTGATGCGTTGGAGTTCATCCAATTGTCCTGCCGCAACGTGCAGGTATGCACGGCCGTCATGGAATATGGCTATCGCATCATCGATGACCTCGTCCTGGGTTTGCAGACCTACATGCAGGAGCGAGGAGTCAAGAGTCTGGATGATATCGTGGGCGAACGACTTGACTCATTTGTCTTGCCTTCCGACCTTGACCGTGACACCATGGTCTTTCCTAAGATTGACCGCGAGCGGTGTGTAGGCTGTGGCCGTTGTCAGATTTCCTGTCAGGATGGTGGCCATCAGGCTATAGTCTTTGACCTCGATACGCGCCGACCTCGTATTGTCGGCCAAAAGTGCGTAGGCTGTCACCTCTGTCGCTTAGTTTGTCCGGTGGGGGCCATCGGATTGGCCAAGCGAATGGATAAGAAGAAATAATTTGTACTTTAGTTCCTTCTCATAATATTACGAATGGAATAGATGATACAGGCCGTTTGTAACTTCATAGCCCGGTGGATGGGTGCCGTGGTGCTGCTGTCGGGCATTGTGGCCGTGTTAGTGCCAGAGGTGTTTCTGCCCTTGGATATGTGGATGATAAATCCCTTGTTGGGAGTAATCATGTTTGGCATGGGACTGACCCTGAAGCCACAGGACTTCCGTGTCGTCTTTCAGCATCCCAAGGATGTGCTCATCGGTTGCCTGGCCCAATTCACGGCTATGCCTCTCATTGCCTGGCTCTTGGTGAAGCTGTTCGCTTTGCCCGACGAACTGGCGTTGGGCGTCATCCTCGTGGGTTGTTGTCCGGGTGGCACGGCGTCGAACGTCATCACGTTTCTGGCCCGTGGCGATCTTGCTCTCTCGGTCGGGATGACAGCCATGAGCACCCTCGTGGCTCCTGTGCTTACTCCTCTGCTGGTGTGGTTGATGGCAGGGACAATGGTCGATGTTGATACCGTGGGTATGTTGCTCTCCATCCTCTATGTGGTTGTTGCCCCCATTGCCGTAGGCTTTTTGGTGCAACACTTTTTCCCTCGTTTCACACAGCGCATCGTGACCTATCTTCCCGCTTTCTCCACGTTGGTGATAGCCTTCGCGGTGGCTTTGGTCGTGTCGCATACGGCCGACCGCCTGCTCACGGGCGGCATGCTGGTCGTGCTTGTGGTCATGCTCCACAATGTGATAGGGCTGGCAGCAGGCTACACCATAGGGCGGGTGCTCGACCTTCCGAGTGCCAAGCGCAGAGCCATCTCCATCGAGGTTGGGATGCAGAATTCAGGTCTGGCCTCTTCGTTGGCCACCCTCCACTTCGCCGCTTATCCCATGGCCACGATTCCTGGCGCCATCTTCAGCGTATGGCACAACATCAGCGGGGCGCTTGTTGCTCGCATCTATTCCCGTAGCGATACAAATCAATAAGGCGAACAATCACAGTTCCACGGCATCCCAACCATAGTCCTGATAGTAGCGGACGGGGATATTGTGGCGACGGACGTATTCGCCCAGCTGCTCTTTGCGTACAGCCTCGGCAACGTCGTGGTTGGCGTGCATCAGCTGTAACATGTCGTAGTGCTTACCGAAGATGCGCTTGGCACTGGGTGTGAAACTGGCACCATCGGTGGTCTGTTCGAAGGCAGTAACGACAGGTTTGCCGCCTTTCGCCTCAATGGTCATGCAACCCGAATGATTGCCACCCGATATGGTCTTCAGTGTGTCGCCCGACAGTTCATACCACCATACCCAGCAGTCGCACCACACGCGAGTTTCCGTTGGGTTGGTCTTCTCCGAAGCTACCACCATCAGCGAGGGAATGCACATATCACCTTTTAGGTAATGTTCGCCTACTTCCTTCACCAAGTAGTCGCTCATGGCATCGCGCAGAGCCTGTTTCCTGTGGTTGATTTCGATGTGGCGGATGCAGTCCTGCTTATGTTCGTCGAAGTCAGACATTAGCCATTTGCCGTCCACTTTCTCCATGTAGAGGTGGTGTTCTTCGACGTCGCTTGTCTCATCAAATGAACCGTCCTCCCACTTTTGACGCACGTTTATGGTTGCTATGGCATGTGTCGCATCGGTCTGTTCCACACCCACGACTTCGTAGTCGGCAATCGTTCCTCCGTTGCCAGTCACGAAGTAATGAAGCCATTCGTGGTCCATGGCCTCATGCTTAGGCAGGTGGTTGAACAGGGTGTCCAGCACATTGTAGAAGTCTGCGGTCATGAAGCCTCGGGCCTCTTTCTTCAGCTCTTGGCCAGGGATGTATTGGCACAGCTCCGTGGCGCGTTGGCGCAGTTGTTCTTCCTTGTTCGTACATGCTGTCAGCATCGTGGCAGCGAGCAAAATCATCGCAAGATTCTTTGTTTTCATACTCCTTGTTGTTATTGATATCTTGCACAAATTTAAGAAAAAAATCAATAGGTCAACGAATAGTTCTCAAATTGTTAGCATTGTTCTTTCTCTTTTGTGTATCTTTGCAACGAAAACTGTTTAGAATATAATGATTATGGAAAAGATTTATGATTTCAAGGCCCTGACCAGCCGAGGCAAGGAGCTGGACTTTGCCCAGTTTGAGGGAAAGGTACTTATCGTAGTGAACACCGCCAGCAAGTGTGGCTTTACCCCGCAGTTTGCTGGGCTGGAGGCGCTCTATCAGAAGTATAAGGACCGCGGCCTTTGCATTGTGGGCTTCCCCTGCAACCAGTTCCTGAAGCAGGACCCGGGCTCTGACAGCGAGATTGAGGGTTTCTGCCAACTGAACTATGGCGTCACGTTCCAAATCATGAAGAAGGTGGACGTCAACGGCCCCGAGGCTACACCCATCTTCGAGTACCTGAAGGCTCAGGTCCCCACGGAAGAGTACAACGGACTGAAGGCCAAAGGCATGAAGGCCCTGTTTAAGAAGATCAGCAAGAGCGTGGAGAAGGACTGCGACATCAAGTGGAACTTCACCAAGTTCCTCATCTCGCGCGACGGGCAGACCATAAAACGTTATGCCCCCACCACGGAGCCCGAGAAGATGGAGCAGGACATCCTGGAGATGTTGGGATAGGGGGAGCGCAGGTCATCTTCTCGACACTCTACGAGAGGGGACTGGACTTTCCCGGCAAATAATAGGCACATTTATTTGCTTTTGCTCCTGTTTTTTTCTTATCTTTGCAGTTAGGAATGGGCCCTCGAAAGGGCTGTCTGTAAAATATGTTCCCCGTCAGAGAACGAATGTTCGCCGACGGGGAATTTATGTTCCTCGACGGCGAATATTCGTTCTTCGGCAAGGAACAAGGAATGCTCCTATGAGCATACGCCTATGCTATTATGTGTATGGGCCTATGCTTCTATATGTTTTGGACGCTGCTCCTAAGCGCACGTTATCATGATTTTATATAAAAAGTACGCAGACTATTGCAGGGTCGGCGAATTATTCGTACCTTTGCAGTCGTTAATCAGGGGTGCCTCGTCTTTTGGCGTGGCTGAGAACAGACCCTAAGAATCTGAACCAGGTAATGCTGGCGTAGAGAGTATGAACATTATAAATAAGAATACTATGCAGAAATTAGTAGCTGTCGTGCTCATGATGAGTATGACACAGGTGGGATTTGCCCAAGTGAATGAGGTCTCCGACTCAATGAAGATGGAGGCTCTGAACGAAGTAGTTGTGAAGGCCGTAAAGGCTCCTGCGAATGCTCCCTTTGCCGTGACGAAGATCGACCGCAAGCAACTGGAGACCTTCTCCCGGACGGGACAGGAACTGCCCTTCCTCTTTGCCCGCACCCCGGGCGTGATGGCCTGGAGCGAGAACGGACTGGGCACGGGAACGACCTACATGCGCATCCGTGGGGCTGGCGACTCGCGCATCAACGTGACACTGGACGGCGTGTCACTTAATTCGCCCGAGGACCAGTGTGTCTTCTGGGCCAACATGAACTCCTACTCAGCTTTGCTCTCCAACGTCCAGATACAGCGCGGTGTGGGTACATCTACCAATGGTGACGGAGCCTTTGGCGGTACGGTGGCCCTGCAAACGAAGGCCCCGAACCCCTTCCCCTCGCTCGAACTTTCGGCCTCGGGCGGTTCCTACAACACCTGGAACTTCGGCGGCTCGTTCTCCACAGGGCTGCTGCAGAGGAAAAAGGGCAAGGACAATCACCCCTCCTTGGGAGGGGCCGGGGGAGGTGTCATCATCGACGGCGCCTACCACGGAACGCGCACCGACGGATTCATCCATGGCACCGACGGACGGAGCGGCAGTTACTATGGCGGCCTTACCTATATTAATAATGATGGGACGCTGAAGCTGAGTTACAAGAATATCGGTAACTACGAGCGGACGGGACAGGCCTGGAACGGCGTATGCCCGGGCGACAATGAGTATAGTCTGAACTCCTACGACGGGGTGAAGACCTACAAGGACCTCTACAAGATGGGGCTCGGACGCTACAACGAACTCTACGAAGCCTTTACGCCCGACTGGAACGGCGGATGGACTGTCGGCCGCTATCAGATGAAAGACGGAAGTTTCTATCCCGGTGCCACCGACAACTTCTGGCAGAATCACAACTTGCTGAACCTCTCGTGGCACATCAGCGACCACTGGACCACCAGCGGAACGCTCCATTACACCCACGGACACGGCTACTACCAGAGTTTCCGTCTCCAGAATAAGCCCAAGAAGTTTGGTCTGCCCGAGGTGCTCTCCGACGGCTCATCGCTGGGCAAGGCCGACTACGTGCGCCGCAAGGGCATGAAGCAGGACGGCTACGGAATGGTGTGGAACGTCAACTATCAGGACAACCGTTGGGATGTCATCGGCGGAGTCTCGCTGCAGAACTTCGAGGCCAACCACTATGGTTACCTTACCTACACCAGCAACGACCAGTTGCAGGCCGACCTCTTCAGCGACAAGCATGGCTGGTATCACTACTACGACAACGATGCCACGAAGACCGACGGACAAATCTTCCTCAAGGGCATGTTCCACATCACGAAGGCCTGGGATGCCTTTGCCGACGTGCAGTATCGCCATGTGGGATATATAACCAGCGGCACGCACGACAGTTTCGTGAAGCAGGCGGACGGCACCTACAAGGCCCATCTCCTCGACATCAAGAAACAGTACGACTTCCTGAACCCCAAGGTGGGCATCTCGTTCCACCAGAATGGCCATTCGGCCTATGTGTCGTATGCCCTCAGCCATCGTGAACCGGAGCGCAACAACTTCACCGACAACGGCAACTATCCTGCCCCTAAGGCAGAGAGCCTGCACGACGTGGAACTGGGTTACAACTATCAAGGCAGTCGCTGGCACGCCGGCATCGGGCTCTACTCGATGTACTACGACAACCAGTTCGTGCAGACGGGCCTCTACAGTGACATCGGTGAGAAACTGACCACCAACATCCATCGCAGCTACAGGCTGGGCATGGAGCTGTCGGCCGGAGTAGATGTGACGAAGTGGTTCTCTCTGGAAGCCAATGCCGCCATCAGCAAGAATACGATTCGTGACTTCGACGAGGTCGTAGAGACCTACGATGCCGACTGGAACGACCTTCCGGCCACCACCGTCCACTACGACAATTCCACGCTCGCCTTCTCGCCTGCGGCCATACTGAATGGTTTTGCCGACTTCCACGTCAAGGGCTTCGAGGCTACGTGGCACACCAACTTCGTCTCGCGACAGTATCTCGACAACACCTGCAACAAGGATCGGTCGCTGCCCAAGTACACGCAGACCAACATCCACCTGGGATATGACCTGAAAATGAGAGGTGGAGGAAATGAGAAAATGAGAAAAGGTCTGAAGCACATCGTCTTCGGTGTCGATTTGCGCAACATCTTCAATCGTCGCTATGCTTCGTCGGGCTGGGTGTACTCGGCCATCGTCGGCAGTGACTATCCCGAGCAGAACCGTTATTATCAGATTGGCTATGTTCCCATGGCTGGCTTCACGGCAATGGGCAGCGTGACGCTCAAGTTCTAATCGAAGCCCCACCCCCTTACCCCTCCCGAGGGGAGGGGAGTGGTTACAAATAAGAGGAAAATATGGCAGAAGATAATTCTATATGTAAGTATCAACTCCCTCCCCTCGGGGAGGGTAAGGGGAGGGGGCCGCTATGTCTGTGAATTGGCTTGACATCGTCACCACCCTGCTCGGCTTGGCCTACATTCTGCTGGAGTTCAAGGCCAGCATCTGGATGTGGTTCGTAGGATTCCTCATGCAGAGCCTGGGCATCGTGCTTTACTATCAGAAAGGACTCTATGCCGACTGCGGCATGGAGTTCTACTATCTGTTGATGACCATCTACGGTTGGTGGCGTTGGCTCCGCCCTGTCAAAGCCGTTGGGGGAGTGGAAGCCCCTTCCCTTGAGGGAGGGGGTGGGGAGAGGCCCATATGCCATTTCCCGCGTCGCCTTGTCTTGCCGTGGCTGTTGCTCACGGCTGCGGTGTGGGCCACCATTTATTGGCTGCTCGTTACGTTCACCAATTCCAACGTGCCCCTTGCCGACTCCTTCACGACGGCCCTCAGCATCCTGGGCATCTGGGCATTGGCACACAAATATCTGGAACAGTGGTTCATTTGGATAGCCGTCGATGTGGTCACCTGTGTGCTTTATTTCTACAAGGACATTCCCTTCAAGGCCTCGCTCTACGGCCTCTACGTCATTATTGCAGTCTTTGGTTACTTCAAATGGCGCAGGCTGATGACTCATTACAATATGATTACAAGACCAAACGTAACCAGATTGTAATACCTTTTATAGTTGAATTGTGAAAAACACCTCTTATCTTTGTGCCATAAATTCTGATTAAAACGAACGATTATGGCACAAGATTATTTCATGTCAGCAATGAAACTGCTGGGCGCACTGGGATTGCTAATCTATGGTATGCGCATGATGAGTGACGCCCTGCAGAAACTGGCAGGTCCGCAACTGCGTCACACACTGGGTACCATGACCACAAATCGGTTCACGGGCATGCTCACGGGCATGCTGGTCACCTGTCTGGTGCAGTCTTCCTCGGCAACCACGGTCATGGCAGTTTCTTTCGTTTCGGCAGGACTGCTTACATTGGCTCAGGCCATATCCGTCATCATGGGCGCCAACATCGGCACCACGCTCACGGCATGGATTATGTCTCTTGGCTATAATGTCGATTTGACCAACATCGTGTTCCCGGCCTTCTTCCTGGGCATGGTGCTGATGTTCAAGAAGCGTCGTCGGCTTGTGGGCGACTTCCTGTTTGGTATAGCCTTCATGTTCCTTTCTTTGGTGATGTTGAGTACTGCCGGCCGCGAGCTCGACCTTGCTCACAACGAGTCGGTAGTCCAGTTCTTTGCTTCGTTTGACACGGGCAGCTACCTCACCATCCTTTCATTCCTCGGTCTGGGAACGCTCATCACCTGCATTGTGCAGTCGTCGGCCGCCGTCATGGCGCTCACCATTCTGCTTTGTTCCACAGGCGTCCTGCCCATCCATCTGGGCATCGCTCTGGTGATGGGTGAGAACATCGGCACCACGGCAACGGCCAATCTGGTGGCCTTGGGCGCAGGTGTTCCGGCCCGTCGGGCTGCTTTGGCTCATCTTGTGTTCAATGTCTTTGGTGTAATGTGGGTGCTGGTGGTGTTCTTCCCGTTGGTAAGGGTCGTGTGCCACCTGTCGGGCTACGACCTCTCTGCAGGCGGACAGGCCGAGCGGCTCCCCGTCGTGTTGGCCACCTTCCACACTTGTTTCAATGTCGTCAACACCTTCCTGCTCATCGGCTTTGTGCCTCAGTTGGAACGTCTGGTTTGTTTCATCCTTCCGGAAGAGAAGAAACCCGAGCAGGAGGAATTTCGTTTGCGCTACATCGAGTCCAACCTGGTGCAGACACCGGAAATTGCTGTCCTGCAGGCACAGCGCGAGACTCAGCGTTTTGCTCAGTTTGTGCAGCAGATGTTCGGTAAGGTGAGGACCATGCTCGACACTTCATCGGACAAGGACTTCGAAAACCTCTCTGCCGAGGTTGAGCACGACGAGGACAGCACGGACAAGATGGAGATAAGCATTGCCAATTACCTGGAACAGGTGAGTGAAAACCACCTGAGTGACATGACCAAGTCCAAGGTGCGCAGGCTGATGCGTGAAATCTGTGAGTTGGAGAGCATTGGCGACTCTTGTCGCAACATGTCCCGAACCCTTGTCCGACTCCGTGAGTCCATACATAATTTCACTCCATCTCAGTATCGGCAGGTGCGGAGCATCATGGACCTGGCGAATGAGGCTCTGACGCAAATGAATGTGGCCATGGAGGGGCGGAAAGTCAATCACGACATTGCGGCAACCCTTCACATCGAGGATGAAATCAGACAGATGTGTCAGTGGCTGAAGAATGATAACGTGAATGCCATCAACGAACAGGAATACTCCTATGCCGTTGGCACAATCTTCATGGACATTGTCAATGAGTGTGGCAAACTGGGCGGCTATGTGGTGAATGTTGTCCAGGCCCGCCTCGAGTCCAAAATGACGGATTAGTCTCGCTCCGTTTTATCGGTCTTTGTATATGGCTATCTCGCCACTGCCGTAGCAGATGCGGTGTTCGGCGTCGTAGATGCATCCGAACTGGCCGGGGGCAATGCCCTGAATGGGTTCGTCGGAGTGGATGTGATAGCCTTCGTCGTCCAGTGTGATGATGCCGGGCATGAAGTGATCGACGTGCCGAATCTTGAACGAAATGGGCAAGCCCTTCTTGATTAATTCTGATTCTCCGCGCTTCACGTTCCCCTCTTCATTCGTCTCTTCTTCCCAAGGATTGCTTGTGATGAAGTGCATGTCGGCCAGGCGGAAGTCGTGACCATACTGCAACTGCGTGTCCCAGCCGCGGGCCACGAAGACAATGTTCTTCTTGACGTTCTTCTTCACCACGAACCAGGGGCCGCCGCTCAGTCCCAATCCCTTGCGCTGCCCGATGGTGTGGAACCAGAATCCCCGGTGCCTACCCACCACCTTACCCGTCTCAATGTCGATGATGCGGCCTTCCTGTTCGCCCAGAAAACGGCGCAGGAAGTCGTTGTAGTTTATCTTGCCCAGGAAGCAGATGCCCTGACTGTCCTTACGGCGCGCACTGGGCAATCCTGCCCGGATGGCAATGTCCCGCACCTCTTCCTTCATTAGGTGACCAATGGGGAAGATGGTATGCTGGAGTTGTTCGTAGGTGAGTTGGGCAAGGAAGTCCGTCTGGTCCTTCACGGGGTCCTTGGCGGTGCCCAGAAAAATGGCCCCTCTCCCCGCTCCCCCCGTGGGGGGGAGGGCTTCTCCTTCGAGGGCAATGTCCTCCAGCGTTTCTGTCTTTAGTTCAACATCATTCAACAGGAAAGGCAAGACTCTCCCCCCCACGGGGGGAGCAGGGAGAGGGGCCTTGCGTGTTGCATAGTGCCCCGTTGCCACGAGGTCGTAATCCTTGCCGATGCGTTCCTCGAAGGCTCCGAACTTGATGAGTCGGTTGCACATTACGTCGGGGTTCGGCGTCAGTCCTTCCTTCACGCGCTCTATGGCATAGCCCACCACCTTTTCCCAGTATTCTTTCTGCAGGTCGGTGACTTCCAGCTTCAGACCATACTTCCTTGCCGTGGCCTGCGAGAGTTCAATATCCTCCTCGGCCGAGCAAGACGAGTCCTCGCCTTCCATACCTATCTTAATATAATGAAGGTCGGGTTTGTAACCGTGTTCACACAATTGGTGAACCACTACGGCGCTGTCCACGCCGCCCGATATCAGTACAGCTATATTCTTCATGCCCTTGCTATTTGGGCACAAAGGTACGATTAAGCGAGCGAAAAAACAAAGAACTTTTGTTTTTTCCGAGCGGTAGTACCTAAAACCGCAGGTTAAAGGTACGATTAAGCGAGCGAAAAAACAAAGAACTTTGCCGTTTTCTGACTTTTGAAATGCGGCCGTGCCAGGAAAAAATCGTATCTTTGCGTACACTAAAACTATTTTGTATGGAAGAAAAGAAACTGCAAGCATTCTTCGTGAACGGCAGTCCACGCAAGACCAAGAACACATTCCTGATGCTGGATAGTGCCATGAAGGGTGCCCAGGAGGCTGGGGCCGAGTGCGAGATGATTCATCTCTATGACATTGACTTTAAGGGCTGTAAGAGTTGCTTCGCCTGCAAGCTGAAGAACTCGAAGTGCAACGGCGTTTGTGTCATCAAGGACGACTTGCGCCCCGTGCTGGAACGCATGCGCCAGGCCGATGTCGTCGTGTTGGGTTCGCCCGTCTATTACAGCTATCCCACAGGCGAACTGCGTTCCTTCATGGAGCGTCTGCTGTTCCCCATCGGTACGTATCTGTATGAGAATGGCAAACACATCACTTTGCGGGACAAGGTCATTCCCACCGCAATGATTTTCACCATGAATTGTCCTCAGGATTACATGCGCCAGATAGGCTATCCCCCCATACTGGAGGAGAACACGAAGGTGATGGCCGACATCTATGGCTATAGCGAGATGCTCTATGCCTGCAACACCTATCAGTTCAACGACTATTCGCGCTACGACTTCAACCTCTTCTCCGAGGAGGACAAGCGCCGCTATCGTGACGAACATTTCCCCATCGACCTGCAGAATGCCTTCGAGCTGGGCCGCCGTCTGGTGGAGAAGGCACGTCAGCAGTAGTCTGCTTTACTTGCTTTCTAAGGGAAACGTCTGCTCATTCGTGCCAGAGAAGGTGCGGATGCGCAGGGTGATGGTATCGGCCGCTACGAGGTGGAGGGGCAGTGAGGCATAGACGTCGGTGCTGTAGGCCGTTGGGTCGGAGCCCTGTCGGTGGTGTAGCCGCAGGTAGGCATGGCGGCCTCGGATGCTGTCGGTGATGAATCCCCACGAGTGCGTCCCTTGGTCTTGTGTCTTGGGCATGAGATGGAGGTTGATGTAGCGGCGTGTCTGCCACAGGCTTACGACATTCACAGGGTCGCACTGGGCCACCGACGTGGAGTCGCGCAGCAGGGCAGCAGACTTCAGGCTATAGAGGGTGGCTTGCCCTTTGTCTAAGGTGTAGCCGGCCAGGCAGCGATAGATGACATCGGCTTTCAACCCCGTTTGTGGGTTGCTGAGCGGCAGTTCGGTATCATCGTCAAGCACAATCTTCACCATGGTGCCGTCGCTGTTGGTGGGGCAGTCGGCCATTTCGGTGATGATGCTGGGGTAGGGGGCATCATCATTGTCGTCACGACATGACGACAATGAAAAGAAAGTTAAAAGTAATAGAAGGGGCGTTAAGAAGAAGGTAAAGGGACGAATGTATTTGATTGGTAGGCGAATTGTCCCTTTAACTCCACGAGCAAAGCGAGTATAACTCCCCTTTAACTCCCTTTTAACTCCTTTATATCGTCTTTTCATAGTTCAGTACGGGATTGGCATACATGGTGAGCAGACGTTCGCGCAGGAAGTCCTCGTCTCGGTTGGACAAGTCCACCAAGGCCATGCGTTCCTTTATGTATTTTTCAAAGGTTACCTTGTCCTTGTGGGTGTACTGACTGGCATGGGAGGGTCGATTGGCAAGCAGGTCGGCGGCCACATAGTTGCCTGGGAACAGACGGTAGTTGCGATAGATCTCAATGTCGATGCGACGGGCCAGTTCGGCATAGAACTCGCTCTTGTCAAGGTCCTTCAGTTCGTCTATCCACTCGTTCACGGGTCGCCCGGTCTGGTAGTGCACATGGCCTTTCTTTCCGAAGATGCCCGTCTTCATGTTCGTGAGGTCGTCCTGTTTCGATTTCTTCCACGAGGCATCGTCGCGCTTCTGCTGGAACTCCTTAGCCTTCAGATAGTCGCAAGGGTCGTATTCGTAGCTTATCGATAGCGGAACGATGTTCAACTGCCGGATGCTTTCCTGCAAAGACTCCGTGCCCTCGGTCTTCTCTGTGCCCTCTGTGCCTGCGAGGGTCAGCATCTTCAGCAGCGCCTCCTGTGTGTGGTCGCTCGAATCCTTGGCCCGGCCTTCGCGCTGGGCTATCCAGATGTTCTCCCGCTTCTCCTGAATGACATGGTGCATGTATCGGCTCATGAGCAGACTGCTCTCGAAGAGTTCGCGACGCGAGATGTTGCGCCGCACGATGAAGGCCTTGTTCAGTCGCACCAGTGTGCGAATCCAGGGATATATCAGGAGATTGTCGCCGATGGCTATCTCACAGGTGGTTGGGAACTTGGCATCGTGGAGCATCACGTCCAGGATGGCACTGTCGAGCACAATGTCGCGATGGTTGCTGATGAAGGTGTAGCGGTCCGGACCAGGCGTAATGCCGTCGTGCCGGAAGGTGTGGCCCGTCGAGCACTTCCGCAGGATGTAGTTTACCACAGGCTTCATGAATCGCAGCTGGAAGTCGAGCGTCGAGTGTATGCCCAGCGTGGCCAGTTTCAGCACGCCGCGACTCATGCCCAAGGGCAAGAGAGGAAGGATTCGCTTGAGAATGCGCGAAAACTGTCGGTCCTGAAGCAAACTCTCGATGGCCTCCTTCACCTCGTCATCGTTGTAAGGGCGGATTTGGTCGAATTCCGAACTCCCAATGGCCCCTCTTCCGACCTCCTCCGAGGGGGAGGAGTGGGCATTATTGCTAATTATGTTTTTCCCGATATTCATATATTGTAACTTATCTTTATGCCTGTGTTCACGCCCCTCCCTCGGGAGGGGATTGGGGGTAGGGGCCTATTTATCCTCAATAATCTCCGTCAGCACATCCTTGATGTCCAGCCCGGCGGCACGCACCTGCTGGGGAATGAAGCTGGTGGCCGTCATGCCCGGCGTGGTGTTGATTTCCAAGAGATTAATCTTTTCGCCCTCGGTGATGATGTAGTCGATGCGGATGATGCCGTGGCAGCCCAGGATGTCATAGATCATCGAGGTCAGTTGCTGCACGCGTTCAGTGAGACGGTCGGAGATGCGGGCCGGAGTGATTTCGTCGCTTTCGTTGTTGTATTTGGCGGCATAGTCGAAGAATTCGTTCTTCGAGACCACTTCCGTGATGGGGAACACGTGGCCGCCCGTCCGTGTCTTGTAGCAGCCGCAGGTGAGTTCCGTGCCTTGCATGAAGGCTTCCACCATCACGTCCTCGCCCTCCTTCAGGGCCACCTCGATGGCCGGGCGCAACTGCTCGGGCGTCTTCACCTTTGTGGTACCGAAACTGCTTCCGCCGCGTGCGGGCTTCACGAAGCAGGGCAGGCCGATGCGCGAGATGATGTCCTCGTCGCTCACTTCCTTGTCGTGACCAATCTTCACGGTCAGACTGTCGGCTACGCTCACGCCCAGGCCACGCATGTAGGTGTTCAGCACAAACTTGTCGTAGGTCATGGCCTCGACGAGTACGTTGCAGGTGGAGTAGGGCATACCTATCAGGTCGAAGTAGCCCTGCAGGACACCATTCTCGCCCGGGGCACCGTGGATGGTGATATAGGCGTAGTCGGGCTTCACCTGTTTCCCGTTGTCCAGGAAGGTGAAGTCGTTGCGGTCCACCTTGCTCCGGCTTCCGTCACCAAGTATGGCTTCCCAGTGACGGGCGTGTATCTCTACTTTGTAAACCGTGTAGCGCTCCTTGTCGAGGAACGATTCGATGCCGGCTGCACTGCGCATGCTGACATCATGTTCTGCAGAGTCCCCTCCGCAGATGATGGCTATTGTTTTTTTCTCCATTTTTCCAGTAATTGGGTCATATCTTGTGGTAATTCACTCGTAAAGTCCATTTCTTTGCCCGTCCGCGGATGTCGGAATCCCAGTGTGCGGGCGTGCAGTGCTTGTCGCGGACACACCTCAAAGCAGTTGTGGATGAAGGCCTTGTACGAACTGCTCCTTTCGCCTCTCAGGATTTCCTGTCCGCCGTAGCGTTCGTCGTTGAAAAGCGTATGTCCCAGGCTTTTCATGTGTACGCGTATCTGATGCGTCCGTCCCGTCTCCAACCGACATTCCACCAGAGTGACGTGTCCCAGGCGTTCCAGCACGCGGTAGTGTGTCACTGCCGGTTTGCCGTTGGGGTTGTCGTCGGGCAGGATGGCCATTTGCAGGCGGTCCTTCGGGTTGCGCCCTATGTTTCCTCTTATCGTTCCCTCGTCCTCGGCAAAGGGTCCCCACACAAGGGCATTGTAGAGGCGACGTGTCGAATGGACAAAGAATTGTCCGCACAGGTCGGTCTTTGCCTCGGGGGTCTTGGCGATGACCAGCAGTCCGCTTGTATCCTTGTCGATGCGGTGCACCAGTCCCACGGTGGGGTCGTTGGGGTCGAATCGCTTGTCGTCTTTCAGATGCCAGGCCAGTGCATTGACCAATGTCCCGGAGAAGTTTCCGCACCCCGGGTGCACCACCAGTCCGGCCGGTTTGTTCACAACCAGCAAGTCCTCGTCTTCGTAAGTCACATCCAGGGGAATGTCTTCGGGAATGATTTCCCAGTCGCGCTTCGGGCGGTCGAGCATCAGGGTGACCACGTCGTTGGCCTTCACCTTATAGTTGCTCTTCACGGGTTTCCCGTTCACCTGTATGAATCCCGCCTCGGCAGCCTTTTGTATGCGGTTGCGGCTGGTGTCGCCCAGGTGGTCCATCAGGAATTTATCGACGCGCATCGGGCTCTGCCCTTTGTCGGCCACCACGCGTCGGTGCTCATACAACGTCTCCTCTGTCGCCTCCTCCAGGGGGAGGTCGTCAATCAGCAGGTCGTCGTCAAGAATTTCTTCTTCGCTATTCATCCACGTCAGTTTCGGGTTCTGCTTCAACGTCGGTCCCCAGACTGTCGGGTTCCTCGTCGTCGTAGTCAAACCATTCTTCCTCTTGCACGCCGTTGCCCACCATCAGGGTCAGCACGGCATCGGTGGGGATGCGCTCGCCCGTCATCACGGTGCGGCCCTTGCATTTCACCCCATACACCCAGTCTTTGTCGCCTGCCACCATTTCCACGGGCCCCAGTCTGAAGCCCAGCGAGCGCAGTCGGTCCTCTGCTTCGCGCATCGAGCAGTTGTCGGCAATGTCGGGCAGGCCCACCGTGGGCGATTCGCGTGAGTTGATGGTCAGGTAGATTTCTCTCCCCGACTTCACCTTGCTGCCGCCTTTGGGCTGCTGCAGCATGACGGCTCCCGAGGGCAATTGCCTGTTGTAGGTCGAATCCACGACCACGGCCACCAGGTCGAGCATCTCCAGTGTGTATTCGGCATCGCCGATGAGTTTGCCTTCCACATCGGGCACCATGATTTCCTCACCGTGATGGGTGTACTTGTCCAGTCCCACCCACAGGCCTATGCTCAATGCCACCACGGCCAGTGCCATCACCAGCAGATTGCCCCAGATGATGGGGCTCAGGAGTTTCTTTTTCAGGCTCATGCGCGTAATCTTCTTTTATTTAGGGGGTAAAATTACAAAATCTTTTCCTATAAAACAAAAAAGAGCAGGGAAACCTGCTCTCTTAGTCCTTTTTTGCGTGCAATCACTTTCCGTGATGCTCGTCAGCTACGGTCAACTTCTTGCGGCCCTTAGCGCGGCGCGCAGCCAATACTCGGCGACCGTTGGCGGTAGCCATTCTCTGACGGAAACCGTGCTTGTTGTTGCGACGGCGATTGTGGGGTTGGAATGTTCTCTTCATCTTATTTTATATCGTTTTTATTATTTTCGGCCTGCAAAATTACAGACTTTTTTTGATACGTGCAAATTTTTTACTACTTTTGCACCCGAAAAATCATATAACCCCTGCAAGTTACCCCAATAACCCACATAAAACGCATAAAAATTCCCCCCGTTACCCCGTTAACCCGTTAACCCGTTAAACTTTTATATATATGATCAATTCACAAGACATCAAGAAGGGCACCTGCATCCGTATGGATGGCAAGCTCTACTTCTGCATCGACTTCCTGCACCGCAAGCCAGGAAAGGGTAACACCATCATGAACGTCACCCTCAAGGACGTTGTCAGCGGCAACGTACTGGAGCGTCGCTTCAACATCGGCGAGAAGCTGGAGGACGTACGCGTAGAGCGTCGTCCCTATCAGTATCTCTACAAGGAAGGCGAGGACTACATCTTCATGAACAACGAGACCTTCGAGCAGATCACCATTCCTGCCGACCAGGTTACTGGTGTGAAGTTCATGAAGGAGGGTCAGAATGTTGAGGTCGTTGCCGATGCCAGCACTGAGACCGTCCTCTATGCCGAACTGCCTGCAAAGGTTCACCTCGAAATCACTTGGACCGAGCCCGGCCTCAAGGGTGACACCGCCACCAACACCCTCAAGCCTGCCAAGGTTGAGACGGGTGCCGAGATTCGCGTTCCCCTCTTCATCAACGAGGGCGAGATTGTCGAGGTTGACACGCGCGATGGTTCTTACCTCGGTCGCGTCAAGGCTTAATATCTTATTGACTCACCAAATAGCGAAGGGACACCCACAAGGTGCCCCTTCGCTGTTTTTTATCTTATATCGTATATCTTTTATCTTAACTTTTATCTTTTAATTTTTAATTTAATTATTCTACATTCCTCTTGCTTTCAGCAGTCCCGAAGCATCGGGGCTCTCCATTCCCGTAAAGTTCGAGAACATCTCCATCAGGTCGCCCGTGTTACCGCGGCTCAGCACCTTGTCGCGGAAGTCCTGTCCCGTTTCCGGAGCCAAGGCACCGCGTTGGGCAAAGACATCGGCGATGTTCACGGCCAGCACCTCGGTCCACAGATAGCTGTAATAGCCAGCAGCATAGCCGCTGCCCCAAACGTGGTTGAAGTAACTGGTGCTGTAGCGGGGCGGAATCTGTGTGTTCAGCAGTCCCACTGCCTTCAGTGCCTCGCTCTCAAAGTTGGCAGCCTCCTCGGCCGTGGGAATCTGGTCGGCTGGCAACATGTGCCAGGCCATGTCCACGCATGTGGCAGCCAGGTTCTCGCCCAGTGCGTAGGCCGTCTGGAAGTTGATGGACTTCAGCATTCTCTCCTTCAGGTCGGCAGGCATGGGCTCGCCCGTTTCGCAGTGGCGCGCATAGTGGTCAAACACCTCGGGGATGGAGGCAAACGACTCGTTGAACTGCGAGGGCATCTCCACAAAGTCGCGTGCGACAGATGTTCCGCTCAATCGATTGTACCGACAGTCAGAAAGGATTCCGTGCAGGGCATGGCCAAACTCGTGGAACAGTGTCGTCACCTCGTCCCACGTCAGCAGCGAGGGCTGACCCTCTGGTGCCTTAGCAAAGTTACATACATTGAAGATAATAGGTTTCTGCTGCCTCTGGTGGCTCTGCTTGGCAAAGCCGTCCATCCAGGCTCCGCCGCGCTTCGTGGGCCTACGGAAGTAGTCGCAATAGAACAGAGCCAGCTGGCTTCCGTCCTTGTCCAGCACCTCAAACACCTTCATGTCGGGGTGATAAGTCGGGATGTCGGTGCGCTGCTTGAAGCTGAGGCCATACGCGCGGTTGGCCGCATAGAACACGCCGTTCTCCAGCACGCTATCGACGTTGAAGTAGGGCTTCACCTCTTCGTCCGAGATGTCCAGCATCTCTTTCTTCATCTTGGCCGAGTAGTAGAAACGGTCGTAAGGTTCCAGTCGGAAGTCTGCTCCCTCGATCCGTTGGGCATAGGCTTCGATGGCCTTTGTCTCGGCCTCGGCCTTCGGGGTGTATGCGGCAATCAGTTGTTTCAGGAAGGCATACACGCTTTCGGGCGTGCCGGCCATGGTCTTCTCCAGCGAGTAGGAGGCATAGTTCTCATATCCCATCAGCTTGGCCTGTTCAGCACGCAGTTTGGCAATCTCCACCACGATGGGGTAGGTGTTGTGCGTGTTGGTGCCGTCGGCCCGGTGCAGCGAGGCCTCAAACACCTTGCGCCGCAGGTCGCGATTGTCCAGGCTGGTCAGCAAGGGCTGCTGCGTGGTGTTGATGATGACGATGGCATAGGGAGCCTTTCCGCCCAGGTTCTCGGCGTCCTTCTTGCATTGGGCAATGTCGGCCTCCGACAGTCCGGCCAGGTCTTCCTTCTTCTCCACCCACACCACGGCGTCGTTCGTGGCCTTGGGCAGAGCCTCGCCCCATTGGGTCTGCAGGTCCGATATGCGCAGGTTTATCTCCTTCATCCTTGCCATATCCTCGTCGGAGAGCAGGGCGCCCTTGCGCACGAAGTCCTTGTATGTTTCTTCCAGCAGTTTCTGTTCCTCGCCTTCCAGGGCATCGTGGTCGCGGTCATACACCGTTTTGATGCGTCCAAACAAATCTTTATTGAAGGCTATCTCGTTCTCCAGGTCAGTCAGCATGGGCGTCACCTTTTTCTCTATCTCGCCCATGCCCGGAGTCTTGTCGGCCTCCACCAGGGCAAAGAAGATGCGGCTCACGCGGTCCAGCGTCTTTCCGCTTTCCTCCAGGGCCAGGATAGTGTTCTCGAACGTCGGCTCTTCCTCGTTCTTCACGATTTGGCTGATTTCGTCGCGCTTCTCCTTGATGGCCACCTCAAAGGCGGGCATGTAGTCGCTCTCTTCAATCTTGCTGAAGTCGGGAGCGCCGAAGGGCAGTGTGCTCTCCGTCAGCAGAGGGTTGTCTGTGTTGGTCTGCTGACAGGAAGTCAGGGGCACGATGCCTGCCGACATCACTGCAGCCGACAGTCCCAGGGTCATGAGTCTCTTTTTCATAGCGGGTTAGTTGTTAGGTGTTGACACCGCAAATATACGAATTCTTCTGTGAAAATGCCCAAACATGTTTGGTATTTTGATGGCTTATTCGTACCTTTGGCCTTATAATTGCGAATATAATCATGAAATACAGCATCATTGTTCCCGTTTTCAACCGCCCCGACGAGGTGGACGAACTCCTGCAGAGCCTGACGCATCAGACTCTCCGCGATTTCGAGGTCCTGATAGTCGAGGATGGTTCCCAAGTCCGTTGTGAAGATGTTGTCGGTCGCTATGCCCAGCAGCTGGATGTTCGCTATTTCGAGAAGCCCAACTCCGGACCAGGCCAAAGCCGCAACTATGGTGCTGAGCGTGCCCGGGGCCAGTATCTCATCGTCCTGGACAGCGATGTGGTGCTTCCCGAAGGCTATCTCTCGGAGGTTGACAAGGAACTCACCGACCGCCCCTGCGAGGCCTTCGGTGGTCCCGACCGTGCCCACGAGAGCTTCACGCCTGTCCAGAAGGCCATCAACTATTCCATGACCTCGTTCTTCACCACCGGCGGCATCCGCGGAGGGAAAAAGAAAGGGGCTCTCGATAAGTTCTATCCCCGCTCCTTCAACATGGGCATCCAGAAGTCGCTCTACGACCGCCTTGGCGGTTTCTCCCGCATGCGATTCGGCGAGGACATCGACTTCAGCATTCGCATCTTCAAGTCGGGCGCCCGTTGTCGCCTCTTCCCCGAGGCTTGGGTATGGCACAAGCGCAGGACAGACTTCCGCAAGTTCTTCCGTCAGGTCCACAATAGCGGCATCGCGCGCATCAATCTCTATAAGCGCCATCCCGACAGCCTCAAGTTGGTCCACCTCCTGCCCGCCGTCTTCACTGTAGGCGTCGCCACCCTGTCCGCCGTCTTCCTCACGGGCCTCGTGTTCCTGATTCTCGACCTTTGCTCAGCCTATTGCGGACCCACGGGATGCAACATGGGACTCGTCGTCTCCTATTTCGGAGCTGCCCTCATGGGCTTGGCCCTCCTGCCGCTCTTGCTCTATGCGCTCGTCATCCTCATCGACTCTTCCCTGCAGAACCGCAGTCTGCGCGTAGGCCTGCTCAGCATCCCGGCCTCGTTCATCCAGCTCCTGGGCTACGGCTCTGGCTTCCTCCGTGCCTGGTGGCTCCGCTGCGTCCTTGGCCGCAACGAGGAACTCCAAGCCTTCGAGAAAACTTTCTATAAATAGAAAAGGGGAGTTAAAGGGGAGTTAAGCGCCTTTGGCGCAGGAGTTAAAAATTGTTGTAATGAAAA
This sequence comes from Prevotellaceae bacterium UBA4301, assembly GCA_002395775.1. Classification (GTDB taxonomy): domain Bacteria; phylum Bacteroidota; class Bacteroidia; order Bacteroidales; family Bacteroidaceae; genus Physcousia. The sequence goes on along the minus strand of DGUV01000075.1, from coordinate 51,739 downwards.
AGACCGGGACATTAGACGTAACATTCCCCCTCCTTAATAGGGAGGGGCAAGGGGGTGAGCCTTCTATTGGAAGAAAATCATTAACAATAAAATCCCTCCCCCTTGACGCACGCCCTCGTGAGAAGATGATGGCCCACGGGTCCGCAGCCCTCTCCGATGCCGAGCTGCTGGCCATACTCATCGGCAGCGGCAATGCCGAGGAGACAGCCGTCGGACTCATGCAACGCGTCCTGCACGACTGCGACAACAGTCTCAATGCCCTGGGACGCCTCTCCATCAACGACCTCACCAGTCGCTACAAGGGCATCGGCGAGGCCAAGGCCATCACCCTGCTCGCAGCCTGCGAACTGGGCAGCCGTCGGCGTCGCGAGGAAGTGGTGTCGCGCCGCTGCATCACCGACAGCAGTCAGGCCTACGAATACTTTGCCGACATGCGCGACCTTCCGCTCGAGGAGTGCCGCGTGCTCTTCCTGCGCCAAAACCACAGCATCATCTCCTCTGCCCTCATCAGTCGCGGAGGCATCGCAGGCACCGCCGTCGATGTGCGCGAGGTCATGCGCCAGGCCCTGCTCCAACGGGCCACCGCCCTCATCCTTTGCCACAACCATCCCAGCGGCAATCTCCGCCCCAGTCGCGAGGACGACCGCCTCACCCGCTCCGTACAGTCGGCCTGTGAGACCATGAACATCCAGTTCACCGACCACATCATCGTTGCCGACACAGGCTACTACAGCTATCGCGAACAAGGGAAGATATGAAAATGGAAAATTGAAAATTGATAATTGGAAATTGATAATGGACCAAATAGAGATACAAGAAAAAGTCATCGACCTCCTCAAGACCGTCTATGACCCCGAAATCCCCGTCAACATCTATGACCTCGGACTCATCTATCGCATCGAACTCTCCGACGATGCCACCGAGCTTCAGGTCGATATGACGCTCACCGCCCCCAACTGCCCTGCCGCCGACTTCATCATGGAGGACGTGCGCCAGAAGCTCGAGACCATCGATGGCCTCCGCCACGTCGATGTCAATCTGGTCTTCGAACCCGAGTGGGACAAGGACATGATGTCCGAAGAAGCGAAGTTGGAACTGGGGATGATGTAATAAAAGGAGTTAACGACCTTTGGTCGAGGAGTTAATGCTCCTTGAGCAAGGAGTTAACAACCATAGTTGAGGAGTTAAAAGGTAATAAAAGGAGTTAACGACCTTTGGTCGAGGAGTTAAAAGGTAATAAAAAAAGAATACATGACATTCAAGGATATAATTGCATGGCAGAAGGCTTATGAGTTTGTGCTAATGACTTACAAAGTAACTCGTAAATTCCCAGATTATGAGCGTTATGGTCTTGCGTCACAATTCCAAAGAGCTGCCGTATCAATAACGGCTAATATTGCCGAAGGATATAAAAAGCTCAGCATAGCTGATAAACTTCGTTTCCTTAACATTGCCCAAGGCAGTTTGGAAGAATGTCGTTTTTATATTATGCTTTCTCGCGATCTGGATTACATTAGTTCTGAAGAACATGAAGAACTCAATCACTCTCTTGAAGGTGCTAGCGTATACCTTAATGCCTATTGCAAGGGAATAAGAGAGAAATCCTCGGCCTCTACCGCCAAGTCTCAACATAACTCCAGTGAACAATAACTCCCCACATAACTCCCCACATAACTCCCCACATAACTCCCAATATAACTCCCAATATAACTCCCCACATAACTCCCAATATAACTCCTCGACCGCAGGTCGTTAACTCCTTAAGAAATGAAGAATATCTACTTTCTCTCTGACGCCCACTTGGGCAGTAAAGCCTTGAAACACACAAGGCAGCAGGAGCGCCGCCTCGTGCGTTTCCTCGACGAAATCAAGGACAAGGCCGAAGCCGTCTATCTCCTCGGAGACATGTTCGACTTCTGGTTCGAATACCGAACCGTCGTACCCCGCGGCTTCACCCGTTTCCTGGGTAAGATATCCGAACTCACCGACCTCGGTGTCGAAGTCCACTACTTCACGGGCAACCACGACATCTGGACATGGGACTATCTCACCGAGGAGTGCGGCGTCATTCTCCACCGCCAACCCATGACGCTCTCCCTGGCCGACCAGACCTTCTACCTCGGTCACGGCGACGGACTCGGCGACCCCGACCCCAAGTTCCGCGTCATACGCTCCATCTTCCACAGCCCCCTTTGCCAGTGGCTCTTCCGTTGGCTCCATCCCGACCTCGGTATGCGCTTCGGCCTCTCCTGGGCACGCCACAGCCGCATCAGCCATGGCGACGGAGGCGATCCTCCTTATCTCGGTGAGGACCGCGAACATCTCGTCCTCTATGCCAAGCAATACCTGGCCTCCCATCCCGACATCAACTACTTCATCTTCGGTCATCGCCACATCGAGCTCGACCTCATGCTCTCCCACACCTGTCGCATGCTCATCCTCGGCGACTGGATCAGCCAGTTCACCTATGCCGTCTTCGATGGTCAGCACCTCTATCTCGAGAACTACATAGAGGGAGACACAAAGCCATAAACATCCCGTTTATGGCTTAATGTGCAATTGTTCTTCGTGTGCCGCAGCCTATAGGCCGTAGCCATATACCCCCCCCATATATAATATTATTTAATGTATGCGCGTACGCGCGTGAGGGCATGTTGATTCATCAAAGAAAACCAATAAAACCTATTGTTGAAGCGCAAGATGTCCTGTCGGCCCTTCCTCTCTTGTTCCGTGTATGGTATTTGTGAACAAGTTCCCACCACCATTCACGGCCCAATAGCTTCACTTCGTTCTAGGCGCTTCATCAATGAAAACCTTGAAAACCATATATTGATACCGCAGGGCATAACAAGGAAATAGTTTTTTCTTGTTTTTCTTTGAAGAAGTGGGTACACGAATGTGTGACCGAAGTATTGTATAGGCTATGTGAGCTTGCTCATGATAGCTTATACGAGGCTTAGGTCAGAGGACTGGAAGTCCTCCCACTTCATCAAAGTGTTTTCTATGTTTTTGTTAAATCGAGGCTCCGTCAAAGTGTTTTCTTGGTTTTTGTTCAATGTCCTCCCGTTCAGAATGCGGAGATAGACTTTGAGGCGGCATCGTAGAAGTATTTCTCACATTGGTCCTTAGCGGGTGCAAAGTTGAAAAGGATTCCAATGGGAGTGTTTGTCAGCCTCATGTAGTTCCACAACTGCTGACGCTGCTCATTGCCCAGCGACTGTATGGCCTTACACTCTACAAAGACATTGCCCTTGCATCGGAAATCCACAAAATGCTTCTTCGAAAGTGTTTTGCCCATGTAGCACACTGTGAAACAGTATTCTCGTTCAGATGCGATGCCAGCCTGTTCCAGTGCAATCTGCAGTGCTTCCTGATAGATGTATTCGTTGAGCCATGGTCCCATTTCTGCATGCACATGCTGACAACATCCTACGATGTCATAAACATACTGCTTCAGTTTCGCCACCCTATCGGTGTCCGTCAGTTTCTTGATATTGAGTTCCATGGCAACTTTTTTATGAGAACGCAGGCCATCCCCTCTTTATTGTGCAGTTCGTTGACAAAAACCAATAAGCCCTATTGTATTCTTTTTAACCAAAACCAGGAAAACCCTTTTCTCTGCTGCAAAGCTTTTGCTTGTTGATTGCATGATGATGTCGTGAGAGTCAAACGAGTTTGGCTTCACTCCTTCATCCCCCAATCTTCACTCCGTGAACATGTAGGAGAGGAAAGAAAAACATAAAAAACAAATATATGACACAATAATAATTTTTCTTGGTTTTTCTTTGAAGAAGTGGGAACACGAATGTGTGACCGAAGTGTTGTATAGGCTATGTGAGCTTGCTCATGATAGCTTATACGAGGCTTAGGTCAGAGGACTGGAAGTCCTCCCACTTCATCAAAGTGTTTTCTATGTTTTTGTTAAATCGAGGCTCCGTCAAAGTGTTTTCTTGGTTTTTGTTCAATGTCCCCATTGAGGCAGTGGAAAATAGTGGTTTTACCAAATTTATAGGGAGGAAATACCGTATTTTCCACTCATTTTGGCCTTTTTTGCCCCTTTTGGTGTATTTTCCTTAAGAAAAATTGTTTCGTTTCGGGAATAATTCTTACCTTTGCTTTCCATGCGTGCACATTGTGCGCGCGTAACTGCGTTGTGTAATACCGAAAATACCTATATCATGACAACCAAAGCAATGAACAATCTGTGGGAGTTCCTGAAGAGCCTATCCCTCTCGCGTCGTAACCGCAAGTGGTTGGCAGAGCGGCTCGTCTCTTTTGAGGAAGAGAAGGAGGCAGACCCCACCCTGATGACAAAGGCCCAGTATTTCGCCCGTCTCGATGAGGCGGAGCAAGGGGAATCCCATGCAATGTTGCACGAGGAGAATGTGGCTGATTATTTGAAGCGTCGTGGTTATGATATATAGCATTGAGATTACGGAGCAGGCTGAAGAAGACCTCGTTCGCTTGGCTAAGTCCGAACCTAAAGCGTTTCAGAAGGCACTTCGTTTCATTGAAGAACTGAAGATGCATCCCAAGACTGGCACAGGGCACCCTGAACCATTGAAGGGAGAACCCGGAGGTCGGTGGAGCCGTCAGATAACGAAGAAACATCGTTTGGTCTACCGCATTAAGGATACGGAAGTAATAGTCTTAGTCCTCATGGCCTATGGTCACTACGATGACAAATAAATAGTAATACGCGAGTGAAACGGAGCTAACTCCCTTTTAACTCCCCTTTCGCTCGGCATCTGCAAAGCAGTGACGCTTGCGTAACGAAGAGGAGCAAGTAATCGGAGGCAAAGCCTACGCTTGTGTAACGAAGAGGAGCAAGAACTCCCTCATAACCTATAAGAAATTAAATTAACAACTTAAATACATATAAAGATGAAAACAAAATTTTACTTAAATCTTAAATCATGGCTCCTCATGATGCTTATGCTTATAGGAGCTGGAGGAAATCTCTGGGCGGATGAAACTGGCACCATTACGTTTGGCAATGATAATGTGAAAATTAATGCAGCCTCTGTTACTGGTAGCGATAGTAAAAACAACTCTTGGACTATTACAACAGTAGGTACCACTTCGTTTACTCAAGGGAAAGTATCAGGAAGCGGGGTACAGTATTCACAGGTGGGCTCTTCAAAAAGCCCTGCTACAAGCATAACATTTACTACAACTTTGCCTTCGGATGTTAATATTACATCTATGAGTGCTAAGTTCGGGGGGTTCAGTGGAACTGCTGGTAGCGTTACACTGAAGGTTGGTGAGACATCAGTCGGCACTGGTAGTTTAAATGGAACGAATGATGTTACTGTAACTTCCAATCAACATGCAACGGGCAAGGTTTTAACAGTAACCGTAACTAATATATCGAAAGGAGTCTGTGTATTTAATATATCTTATACTTATGAATCTACTGGAGGTGACACGCCCCAAATAGATTATGCAACTTTGCCTTTCACATGGGATGGCGGTACAAGTGCTAGCTTTAAAGCTCTCACAGGTGTTTCTACTAATAGTTTAGGTTCCGATTATTCGGCAACAAATGCTCCATATTATATAAAGTTTGATGGTACCGGCGATTATATCCAAATCAAGACTGACGGTCAGCCTGGCAAAGTGACTATTGGTGTTAAAATGATAGGCGGTGCTACTGAATCTTCTATTTCTGTTCAACATTCTTCTGACGGGGAGACATTTACAGAGTTAGAGACATTAGCTATCACCGGGAGCCAGAATTCAACAATGGAGCTTGCGACCTCTAAGGATTTTGATGCTGCCGACAGATATGTGCGGTTAGTCTTTACAAAGGGAGCTAATGTTGGTGTTGGCCCAATTTCTATTGCAGAACCTACTGCAATGAAGACTCCCGTTACCCTCTCATTCCCTCAGACTACATACGAAGCCACAATGGGTTCGGAATTCACTGCACCCGCGGCAACTGCTGATCCTACTGTAACAGGCATAACGTATTCAAGCAGCAACGAAGGTGTTGCTACTGTACATGCAGAGACTGGTGCAGTGACCCTCGTTGCTGCTGGCACCACTGTCATCACCGCCACCTTCGCAGGCAATGATGAATATAATAGCGCATCTGCAAGTTATACGCTTAACGTAGCAAGAGACCCCAATGCAAACGATGGTAGTGCCGAAAAGCCTTATACTGTTGCAGAGGCTCGTGCAGTTATTGATGCAGGAACGGGGCTGACAGGTGTTTATGTGAAGGGTATTGTTTCTGAGATTGTAACTGCATATAGTTCGCAATACGGTAACATCTCTTACAATATTTCTGTTGATGGCTCAACCACGGCTGACCAGTTGCAAGCCTATCGTGGCAAGAGCTATAATGGAGACAAATTCACTTCAGAGAATAACATTGAGGTTGGAGACCAGGTTGTTATTTATGGCGATTTAAAGAAATACAACTCAACCTATGAGTTGGATGCAAACAACAAACTTATTTCTAACGACCATAAGGACGTGACCTTCTCATTCGGCGACGAAACGGAATTTGAGGTTGCGCTGAACAAGGGCTTCACGGCTCCTGAGTTAATCAAGGGCGAATATGACGGAACTGTTGTTTACGAAAGCTCTAACACCAATGTGGCAACCGTAGCCAGCGACGGCACTGTTACGCTCGTGGGTCTTGGTGAAACCACCATCACAGCCAGTGGCGCACGTACTTCTGCATACCATACCCCAACACCTGCCAGCTATACCCTGACCGTTGTTGATGCGGTTTGGACCGTAGAGCCTCAGGCTTCAGAGGGCGGAACGGTAAGTATTGATGGCAAAGTTATCACTGCTACTCCAGCTGAAGGCTATCGCTTCGCCAATCCTGCGTACACCGTAAGTAGTGGTGAAGCAACTGTTTCCCAGGAAGGCAATATCTTCACTGTAACTCCTGCCAGCGACTGCACCGTAACAATCAACTTCGAGAAGATTCCCGAACACAATGTTGTTTGGAGCGTTAATGGCGAGGAGACCATGACCACTGCCCTTGAGGATGCAGCCGTTGAGTTCCCTGCCGCTCCCGAAGCCATCGAAGGTAAGACCTTCGTAGGTTGGGTAGCAGAGGCCATTGACGGCGAGATCGATGAGGCTCCCACCTTCGTTACTTCCGCTACCATGGCCACCAGTGACCTGAAGTATTATGCTGTGTTTGCAACAGCGGATACAGAGGGTAGTGTAACCGAAGTAACGGACGAGATTACCGCATCAGACCTTGTAGCAACAGGAACAACATATACTGATTTCTCAAATGTCAAAAAGACATCAAATGCTGTTTATGCAGGAAACTCAGCTAAAAATTCAACTGGTGCTATTCAGTTGCGTTCGAAGAATAGCAATAGCGGTATTGTAAGCACGACTTCAGGTGGTAAGGTCAAGAGTGTAGCCATTGCTGTTGAAAGTGGTTCAAATACGATAGACATTTATGGCTCTAACACCGCTTACACTGTAGCATCAGATTTGTATGCTACCGATGGTAATAGCAATCAGGGTACAAAGATTGGTTCACTTACTGAAACCGGAACTGTAACATTCGATGGCGACTATGCTTATGTTGGTATTCGTTCTAATAGTGGTGCTTTGTATCTCTCGTCAGTTTCTATCACATGGGAAGGCGGTACTCCTGCCACCTATAGTGGCTACTGCACAACAGTTGATGTTCCCATCCGTATTTCAAATGTAGAAGAACTGAAGGCCTTCCGCGATGCAGTGAATACTGCTGACAAAACTGTTACGAGCAAGAATGTTCTGCTGGTTGCTGACCTCGATCTGAGCGGTGAGGAGAACTGGACGCCTATTGGCAATCTGGTGGCTTATTCCGGTCAGTCGTTCGATGGCGTATTCGACGGCAATGGCCACACCATTAAGAATGTGACGGTTGTGGATCAGACTCCTAAGCACGCTGTAGCTGGTCTGTTCGGTTCCGTCGTTAACGGCACCATCAAGAACCTGACTGTTGAAAACGTCAACCTGACGAGTTCCCACTATGCTGGTGGTATTGTAGCATACACCTCTAACGGTCCCACTATTGAAAACTGCCGCGTCATTGGCGGCACCATCACCTCTGTACCTGAGAAACTTGGTGACGAGTACGACAATGGCGATAAGGTAGGTGGTATCTTTGGTTATGCTACCGCAGGTTCTACCATCAACAATTGTACTGTTGACGGTTTGACCATCAAGGCGTATCGTGACATGGGTGGTATTGCAGGCTACTCTGCCGGTGCTGTTACCAACAACACTGTTAAGAACACCACCATCATCCAGAGCGATGTCAATGCCTACAAGGATTATGAAATAACGACTTATGACTACATCGTTGGACGCAACGACGGTGCTACTCTTGAAAATAATGTTTATGAAGAACTGAATAACGTCCTCACCATCGATGGCGCTGTAGCCAAGGTTGGTGATAAGCTCTATCGCAAACTGCAGGCTGCCGTTGATGCTGCCGAGGCTGGTCAGACCATCGACATTGTGGATGACTTCACGCTGACCACTGTCACAACCAGTCCGAGCGATAAGTATAACGTGAATGTAAACAAGAGTGTGACCATCAATGGTAACAATCATGTGATTACCTCTGCCCAGGGCAAGCGTGCCATCGTATTGGAGGGCGAAGGTCTGGATGTAACCATCAAGGACTTGACTATCAAGAGCAACAAGGCAGAGGCTTGCTTGTGGATTGCCAGCAACCTGACTTGCACACTCGACAATACCGTACTGGATGGAACAAACGGTAAGAGCTATAACCAGCCGTTGACCATCGGTTCGATTAGCAATGAAGGCCGCGTGACGCTGAATGTCACAAACGGCAGTGTTATCAAGACCAACGACGCTGGTACGGCTCACTATGCTATCATTGCAGGTCATCCTGCCGACATCACAGTTACCGATTCGAAGTTGATTGGCTGGGCCAATGTTTATCTGAAGCCCGATGCAGCTGGTTCGACCGTTAAGATTGAGGGTAGCGAGATGAAGAGCCAGGGTCTGAGTGGCAATTCAAATAACTTCTCTATTCTGGTAACTGAGGGTGGAAACAACACCATTGAGGTGAAGGATACCAAGATTACTTCAAGTGCCAAGGAAGGCACCTATCAGTCACTGATTACCCTTGGTGGCGAAGGCAATGTCGTGAAACTCCTTGGTGAGACCACCTACGAGACCAACGACAAGACATGGGGTGCTATTACCCACAACTGGGGAAGCCTGATGAATAACAAACTGTATCTTGACGACACCACGAAGGCCGCATTTGCTGGATACCTCGACGGTTCACATCAAGAGACTATTGATCCCGCTGACGAAACCGGTCTCTATCCTGTAAACTATGTTTCTGAGATTCACTACTACTGGGCAGTAGAAGGCGGATATGATGGTGGCTACTACAGCTTTGCTGACCCCTTCAAGAATGGTTGGCTTGCCGATGGTGAGTTCATTGCCCTGCAGAAGAACATCACGCTGACTGAGGACATCACCTGCCAGTTGGCAAGTGGCACTTCGTTCAACTTCCTGCTTGGTGACTTCACCGCAGACAAGAACGATCACAGTGTTGCACTGAACACTGGTGTTACTGTTCAGACCGATAAACAGACCAATATCTTCAGCGCTGCCGAGGCCGGTTATGTTATTGTTGAGACAAAAACAGAAACTGGTTACAGCTATACTGCAGAGCTTGCTCAGCCCATCATCTTCCACGATGGTGGTGAGTACGAGGGTGAGCTGACGGTGGCCATCGCAGGCGAGGGCGTGAAGTACACGCTGAACGGCGGTGCTGAGCAGACCTACTCCGCTCCCTTCACCATCAGCGAGACCACTACCGTGAAGGCTTGGGCCGAGAAGGACGGCGTGAAGAGCGACGAGGTGGAGAAGACCTTCACCATCGTGGCTAAGCAGGCTGGCGCAGAGGTGCCTGACGGCTACTACAACATCAAGACCAACGACGGCAAGTTCGTGAACGTGGCTGGTCGCAAGACCGTGACCTTGGTTGAAAATGCCGAAGGCAAGGCCGGCACCGTCATCCGCGTCAATGCCGACGCCGAGGGCGTCAAGGTTCTCCGCTCACAGGGCGTTGACCTGCCCGGCTACGCTAAGAAGGCCATGAACTATGTGCCCGAAATCGTGCAGCTGGCCGTTGACAAGCTCCATGCCGAGGGTGCTGGCGAACTGCTGGGTACCACAGGCTATGACAAGATCATGGACAAGTTCAACGAGTCGTTCGACTATAACCTCTATCTGAAGAAGGACGGTGAGGCTTATCGCATCTATGGCCGCACGCCCAGCATGAAGCCCGTGGTTGACTTCTATGCCGAGAACAAGGCTAACGTGGATGCCAAGCTGCCCGAACTGGAAGAGTTCATCAACAAGGCCATCCAGAAGGTTCTGGAGAAGACCAATGGCAGCGGTGCCAGTGTCCTGGTTCCCTTCAGCCTCCAGACCATCTGGGAGCGCATGGACAGCACGCTGACCAATCCTGCCGACGACGAGGCTAAGTTCTACGAGGAAGTGCTCTCAAGCGAGGCCAATGTCTGGAACTTTGCTTATCAGACCGCTATGCTCTACTGGGGCAACCTGAAGAATCATCCGCGCTTTGCCGAGATTCAGGACAAGCTGGGCGACTACTCGAAGTACATCGACAAGGTGGAGAACATCCGTCCCAACTTCAAGTACTACATCGTGCCCAGCGCATCCGGCGTTGACTTCATCAGCGAAGGCAATGTTGCTATCAAGGATGCCTCTACGGCTTGGACCATGGAGCCCGTCAGCAAGTTCGAGGTGGAAATTCCTGAGACGAATAAGGTAGGTGATAAGTATTACACCACACTCTACACCGACTTCGCTTATACTCTGCCCGAGGGCGTGAAGGCAATGAAGGTGACAAGCATAGGGGAAAGTGGTTGCTACGGTTATGCTGAGACAGAGGAAATCGATGCCCAAAGCATTGCCGAACAAACACCCATTCTGCTTGTCTCGGAGACTGCAGGAAGTAAGGCATTAGAGCTCAGCAAGACTGGTTCTGCCGTAACCGACAACCTGCTGAAGGGTCCCGATTATCTCATTAGCGAATATAAGATTAAGACTCCTCAGGTAGAAAGTCTCTTCGACATGGCCAAGAGCATCCTCGGCGAAAGTGCTTACGAGACTTACCTCAAGAAGTACGAGCACCTGATGCTGAAGAACGCCGGTACCGTCGGCAACAAGTACTTCTTCGGACTCTCTAAGGATGAATGTAAGGAAGTTGACGTGAATGTATGTGTTCTGGAAAATGTTGCTGAATTCGGCACTATTTTCGCAAGTGATAAGGAAAACATAAATGCCAACAAGGCATTCCTTGTCAGCGACATTTATACAGAAATTCGCCTAATGAAGGCTGGTGATGTAAACCGCGATGGTAAGATTAGTATTGCCGACGTGACGGCACTCGTGAACATCATCCTGGGTAAGGTTACGGAGGAGAACAATCCTGACAACTTTGACTTCGGGGCTGCTGATGTGAATTGCGACACAAAGAGAACGATTGCCGACGTGACTGCTTTGGTTAACATTATCTTAGGTAAGCCTAACAACTAACATCTTTAGTGACCTCCCCCTTGTCGATGGAATAGAAACCTAGGCAAGGGGGAGTGCTATGTAAAAAAATAGAATATGAAAAAGATTTATGTAATTTCGTTCCTGCTATTGATAACGCTTACTGCTTATGCTCAGTTAAACGGAACGGGCTATTACCGTGTGAAGAATGTCGGTACGGGCAATTACATCAGTTTGGAGAACAATAAGTTCGATTATTCAACTGTTATTGCAACTGCGGGAAACGGGGCCAAGCACATGTTTAGTTATACCATGTTATTTGTGAAAATAGCAGATGACTATGGTGTTCCTGCAGCCTTATCTTGTGCCGGTGCATACCTGAAGACAGACATTCACATGGTGGATGACTCGGCATGTGAACTACCCTCTACAATTATATACCTAAAACAGAATTCCGATGACAACTATGACATCCAAGGGCAATCCACGGGATTAGTACAACTTACAACAGGAGAGTATGTAACAAGTAATATCAATTGTACCTTCAACAACCTTTTCGCTACAGTAAAAAAAGTATCGGGAACAGGGGCTTCAACAATGTACCGTGTGTCAGAAAAACTAACTGGAACAGGGGCTGTCCCATCTTATAATATTTCAAAGACAATTACAATCGGTACAGAAGACTTCTTGGATGAGGGCGGAAGTTTTGGTATGACCGAGAACTACAGTTCTTCTAATGCCAAACACAAGTGGTACATTGAGCCAGTTACTGCATTAAATGTGAATCCATCATTCTCCTATGGAGGGAAATGGTACGCAACATATTACACTGCATTCCCTTACACAATCGGGGGAAATATACAGAGCGCCTATGCTGTTGCGAACATCGGTGAAGACGGCACTGTTGAGATAGAGGCAATCGAAGGAAGTGTTCCTGCATGTACGCCAGTCCTGCTCGAATGCAGCAGTAAGACAGGGAACTATATCGTACCCGAAGGTGCACCAACAGTTGTGGCTTCTAGTGCAACACCATCTACCTCTTATACAGGTGCAAATCTGCTGAAAGGCACTTTCTTCTGCAATACCGATGGGACTATGTATTTTGACAAGTACACAGGAGCTTCCGTTGGAACCCAAGGTACTACAACAACGAATGGAGCATCCTTCGATGCAAACAACAAAATAGATGTTGATGAGAAGGGTAAACCCCAAAAGTACGTCCTTGGCATCACGGCCTCGGGGAAGTTGGGATTCGTGAAACCCGATGAAACGGTAACGGCGATGCCTGCGAATAAGGCGTGGCTGGAATACACGGGTACAGCTGAATTGGTATTGCCCATTGAGGCTGAAACGACTCTGGCTGGCGATGTAAACAGGGATGGTTCCCAGACTATTGCTGACGTGACGGCTCTCGTGAACATCATTCTGGGTAAGGCAACGGAGTCTGACAACTATGATATGAAGGCAGCCGATGTGAATAACGATGGCAGTAGGTCTATCGCTGACGTGACGGCACTGGTGAATATAATTTTGGGTAAAACCCAATAAAAGTTTAACAGTTTAATCGGGCTTTGCCCTGTTTAACGTTTAACGATTTTGAGATGGGCGCTCGCAACTGATGGGTTGCGGGCGCTCTTTTGATTTGGTTCCCAATCATCAGGAAATAGATTCCCAATGATCAGAAAATAGATTACCAATGATCACGAAATCACTTACCAATCATCGGCTCATCATTGGTAAGTAAATTTGCGATGATTGGGTAGTGATTCGGCGATGATTGGGAATCTTGCCCGTAAGGGGTTGGTTACTTACAGATTTCTGCTGCCATTTGGTTTAGCGCGAGGCATTTGTCTCGCGTTATCAGTATGCGCTCGTTGTGGTGCTCCCATGGGGCGAGGATGAGCAGTTGGCCTCGGTTGCAGGCTTCGAAGAGCTCACCTCCGGGTTTGGTGTAGGGCGTGAGGCCGTTTTCCTCGATGAAGATGATGGGGCGGTGGGCATTGAGGAGGGCGCGCATGACGGCTTTCTCACCGGGCGAAATGGCGGGGGAGACGTGTACTGCCCCTTGGCGGGCTGCTTCGAGGGCCTGCTCCACCCGTTGCTCTATCTGGGTCTCGGTCATGCGGCGCGAACATTGCACTGCTATGCGCAGGGGGTGGCTGAGCAGGAAGTGGTTGCCCAGGGCCGAGTAGGTCTGGCTGCCGATGGTGAGGTCGAAGCGCACGCGGAATAATTCGGGATGCTGGCGCTTGACAAAAAGGCGCCGTGGGTTGTCGCGCAGGTAGGCTTTCCATACTTCCAGTTGGCCGGCGCGCAGGAGGAGCTTGTCGTTGTAGCCGGGGGCAAAGAGGAGGCCGTGGTTGCGGTCGTAGGCTGGGCGCTGGGGGGTTGTTGGTTGCGTTTGGGGTGTTGTTGGTTGCGTTTGGGGTATTGTAGGTTGCGTTGGCAACGCAACAGACGGGACTGGCGCAACAGACGCAACAGACGGGACCTCTTTTTTTAGAATGATGCTGCGGAAGTGCTTGTTACAGCTTTGTTTGAATCCTCGAAGAGCCATGCCTAAGGGCTTCTCCATTTTTTCCCTTACAAATAAAATCCCATGTATGTGGTCTGGCATGATTTGCAAGGCAATAACTTCTATCTCTGGATGATGTTGCGTACATGCCCACCATTCTTCTTCCACCGCCCTCCCGAGTTCTGTGAGTTCGACTTGGGCATCGGTTTCGTTGTTGCCTACGAGCGTGCCGAGCAGCGGGCGACGGCCTTCGACGGTCATGGTGACCATGTACATTTGGCGCTCGGTGTAGTCGTGGCCCACGCAGCGTCGCTTCATGGAAGGCTTCTTCTCGCCGGCAAATGCCCGTTGCTTCTCGTAAGTGTCTTTGTCCATAATCTCCTACCTCCTACCTCTTACCTCCTCCAAGTACTGCAATGCCGCTTCGGCGCAGCGCTCACCATCGACGCCGGCACTGACGATGCCGCCTGCGTAGCCGGCGCCTTCGCCACAGGGGAAGAGGCCGCGGAGACGGATGTGCTGGAGGTCGTCGGGATTGCGCACGATGCGTACGGGACTGCTGGTGCGCGTCTCCACGCCGATGACGGTGGCCTCGTTGGTGAGGAAACCGTGCTTCTGTCGGCCCCACGTCTGGAAGGCCTGCTGCAGTCGATGGCGAATGGGTTCGGGCATCCAGAAGTGGAGGGGGCTGCTGATGAGGCCGGGGGCATAGGACGATGCGGGGAGGTCGTAGCTGAGGCGGTTGTTGACGAAGTCGGCCATGCGCTGGGCGGGTGCCGTCTGGCGCATGTTGCCTTGCTGCCAACATGTGCGCTCCAGTTCCTCTTGATAATGCATCATCTTTAGGACGTCGCCTTCTCCCTCATCTTGAATTTGTTTTACGTCCTCGGGGCGCAGTTCCACCACCATGCCGCTGTTGCTCCATCGGCCGTTGCGGTTGGAGGGGCTCATGCCGTTGACCACAATCTGTTCGGGGCCGCTGGCGGCAGGAACCACGAAACCACCCGGACACATGCAGAAGCTATAGACCCCACGTCCGTCCACCTGTTGCACCAGGCTGTACTCGGCAGCGGGCAGGTAGTTGCCGCGTCCGTGCTTATTATGGTATTGTATCTGGTCGATGAGTTCGGCAGGATGTTCGAGGCGGACGCCCACGGCCAGGCCCTTGGCTTCGAGTTCTATGCCATTGTCGTAGAGCCACCGATAGACATCGCGGGCGGAATGGCCCGTGGCCAGGATGACTGGGCCATGGAACTCCCGTCCGTCGGCACAGGCAATGCCTTCGACATAAGGTGCAGACCCATGCTGAATTTTGAATTCTTGCCCCGCTTCGCTCTGCAAGCGTCCCTTTGGGCCGAGCGTTGAATTTTGAATTAGAAGCGCGCTCATGCGCGTCTCGAAGTGCACCTCGCCACCATGGCGGAGGATGGTTTCGCGCATGTTCTCGATGACGCGGGGCAGTTTATCTGTACCGATGTGGGGATGGGCATCGGAGAGAATGCTGGGGCTGGCGCCATGCTGACAGAAGACGCGGAGAATCTTTTCTCCGTTGCCGCGCTTCTTGCTGCGGGTGTAGAGTTTGCCGTCGGAGTATGCGCCTGCGCCGCCCTCGCCAAAGGAGTAGTTGCTCTCGGGGTCGATGCGCTGTTCGGGTCGGATGCGGGCCAGGTCCTTCTTGCGGTCGCGCACGTTCTTTCCACGCTCCACCACGATGGGGCGCAGGCCCAGTTCGATGAGCCGGAGGGCAGCAAAGAGTCCCCCCGGTCCGGCACCGACGACGATGACCTGCGGGCGGTCGCTCACGTCGTGGTATTCCACGGGCTGGAACTCGTCCTGGGGCGGTTGTTCGTTGATGAAGACGCGCACGGAGAGGTTGACATAGATGTCGCGCTGACGGGCATCGATGCTCCGGCGCAGTGTGCGTACGCAGGTGATGGTGCGTTCGTCCCATCCCTGTTCGCGTGCCACATATCGGCGTATGGATTGTTCGTTGTAGGCATCGCGTGGCGTGATGCGCAGTTGTAGGTCTCGTGTCATGTTGCTACGAAATCGGATGGTCAGATGTCCTTCACAAGATTTGTGAAATCCGACCAGTTTTCAACCTTGAAGGCGCGGATGTCACGGACGGCGGCTTTGAACCATGGTGTGTTCTTCAGTGCAAGAATAGCAGCGAAGAGATTGGCCATATCGTCTTTGTCTGTGAGATAGACACTGCCCTGTGCATTATAGAAGTCATAATTGCGCAGGATTATCTTGATTTCGTAATAGGCGTTATTATATGGCTCTCCATAGGTGCTACGGAGTTCCTTGATGTCCATGTCAAACGCAATGGCAAACATGACTTAGAGGGCTACGAAATATCGACTTTGGCCAAAGAAGATGCGACCAAGTTTGTCCTTAATGGATATGACCAGTCCCAAGAAGGGGTTCTGTTCGACATCGATGACTTCACCGTCTATCCAGTCGGGTTGTGCAGTAAGCTGAGGACTAACCCTCATGCGGTCTCCAATAGCAGGCATATTCTCTCTTCTTTATATTATATTATGGGACAAAGATAAACATATTTTGGAAATGCACCAAACCTTTACCCGGAAATTTGACTTATCCGAAGAGTGCCCTTACGGCCTCGGCGACGCGGCGGACGGGAACAATCTCTATGTTGAGTCGGTCCTGATTGATGCCCTTGAAGCTTTGTGCCGGGACGAGCATGCGGCGGAAGCCCAGTTTCTCGGCTTCGGCAATGCGCTGTTCGAGGCGGGCCACGGGACGAATCTCACCCGAGAGACCCACTTCGCCACACATGCAGGTGTCGGCTTCGATGGCCGCGTCCACATTGCTGGAAAGGACGGCCGCGATGACGCTGAGGTCCATGGCAGGGTCGGTGACGCGCAGTCCGCCGGCGATGTTGAGGAAGACATCCTTCTGCGCCAGTTTGAAGCCCACGCGCTTCTCCAGTACGGCCAGAAGCATGGCCAAGCGACGCGTGTCGAAACCCGTGGCGGAGCGCTGCGGAGTGCCGTAGGCTGCGGTGGAGACCAGCGCCTGAGTCTCGATGAGGAGCGGACGCACGCCCTCGATGGCCGAACAGATGGCGATGCCGCTCAGTCCCTCCCGGCCTTCGGTGAGAAGGAGCTCGCTGGGGTTGGAAACTTGGCGCAGGCCGCCTTGCAACATTTCATAGATGCCCAGTTCGGAGGTGCTGCCGAAGCGGTTCTTCTGACTGCGCAGGATGCGGTACATGTAGTGCTGGTCGCCCTCGAACTGGAGGACGCAATCGACGATGTGCTCCAGCACCTTGGGCCCGGCCAGCGTGCCCTCCTTGGTGATGTGGCCGATGAGGATGATGGAACAGCTTGGTCCGGTCCCTCTTCCCGCTTCGCCCGTGGGGGGGAGGGCTTGTCCTGACGATTTGACAAACTTCAACAAGGAGGCGGCGCATTCGCGTATTTGGCTGAGGCTACCCGGGGAGGATTCTACGGAATCGGTGGAGATGGTCTGAATGGAGTCGATGACCACCAGGTCGGGCTGTTCCTCCTGGATGTGTTCGTAGATGGCCTCGAGAGAGGTTTCGCATAGGATGAGAAGCCCCTCTCCCTGCTCCCCCCGTGAGGGAGAGAGACGGTCGGCGCGAAGTTTGATTTGGCGGGCGCTTTCTTCCCCGCTGATGTAGAGCACCTTCTTGCCACGAAGGCGGAGGACGGTTTGCAGGATGAGTGTGCTCTTGCCGATGCCCGGTTCGCCGCCAAGCAGGACGAGGCTGCCCTGCACCAGTCCACCGCCCAGGACACGGTTGAGCTCTTGGTCGCCCATGTCGATGCGCACTTCCTGGTCGGCCCGAATGTCCTGTAACAACTGTGGACGCTCCCTGCCCTGCAAGTGTAGGGCGAGGCTCTCTCCCCCGCGAGAGGAGCGGGGAGAGGGACCGACTTTGAATTCCTTCATGGTGTTCCACTGTCCGCAGGCCGGGCACTTGCCCACCCACTTCGTTGCTTCCTGTCCACATTCCGAGCAGACGTACATCACTTTGTCCTTAGCCATAGTTGTGCGATTATGAGGTCAAAGATACATAACTTTCCCGACATCCACAAGAAAAGGGAACCGAAAGTCGGTTCCCTTTCCGATAATTCAGGGGCATGGGGCGAGGGCGCTTTACCCTTTCTTCACCAACGGGTCGATGCGGCCGTAGTACTTGGCATCGCGCCAGATGCTGTAGAGATAGATGACGAAGAGCCCCAGGCTGATGATGAGTCCGGCAATGTCGAGTGCCGTCAGCGACTGTTCTTGTCCGAGGAAGGAGAAGGTGCAAGTCCACTCGCGGAGGGCGGGAATGAAGAAGAACACCGCATTGACCAGGACGATGATGAGGCGCAGCTCGGTGGGCCCCAGTTTGGCAAAGGTCAGTTGGAACTCGTTGCGGAGATGGGCATTGATCATCACGAACACGTCGAGCATCAGGTAGGGGACAATGATGAGCAGGGCCGACCACATGCTCATATAGGCCGACAGACCTGCACCCAAGACCATGAGGCAGGCGCAGACGGAGTCGAGATTGTGGTCGATGTAGAACCCATAGATGGGGCGCTGCTGATTGCGCTCGCGAGCCAGCGTGCCGTCGAGCGAATCGCCAAACCAGTTGACAAAGAAGCCCAGATTGGCCAGCCACAGCCATCCCGGTCCCAGATAGGTGAGCGCATAGCCCAGCGTGACGAGCATAGCGCCGAAGACTCCGAGGCCCGTCAGTTGGTCGCTGGTGGTGAAGGCGGGCAGCCTGTGTGCAATGGCACACAAGAGCTTTTTCTCATAGGGATTCAGCACTGAGGTCTGAATCCTTGCCGATTGTTTCTTCTTTTCCATTTGCTTGAGTGCGTTAAATTTAGTGGTGCAAAGGTAGAGATAGCTTGTCAGGCAGGCAAATAAAACCTGTTACAAAGTTGTTACAATTTAAGATTTTGCGTATATTTGTAGGCGCAAGACAATCTTAAACCCATGTTTATGAAGCGAATAACCCTGTTGGCTGCCCTGTTTGTGGCAGCAATCGTGGGCACGGAAGCCCAGAAACCCATGACCGGCCCCAAGGGGGGCAAACCCATCAGTGACCAACTCATCGGCATCTTCTTTGAGGACATCTCCTCTGCGGCCGACGGCGGCCTCTATGCCGAGCTGCTGCAGAACGGCTCCTTTGAGTTCAACCCCACGGAGCGCGACGGCTGGGGCCCGGCCACGGCCTGGCACTTCCTGCGCCCCGGGCACTCGCTGGGTCGCATGGAACCCCGCATGGACCAGCCCCTGCACGTCAACAATCCCACCTACATGCGCCTGCACGTGGAGCGCGTGGGACACTATTATGACTACGACGGCTGGACAGGCGTGGGACTTGAGAACCGCGGATTCGACGGCATCTCGGTGAAGGCCGGGGCCAAGTACGACTTCTCCTGCTTCCTGCGCAACGTGGAAGGCGAAGCCAAGCAGGTGCGCGTGGCCCTGGTGGTGCCGCAAGGCTGGGGTAAATCGCCCAAACTGTTGGCAGAGGCCACCCTGGAAGCCCGCAATGCCGACTGGCAGAAGTGCGAAGCCCAGCTCACCCCCTCGGAGGACGCCGCCAATGCCTCGCTGCAGGTGCTCGTGCTCACGAAGGGCGCCTTGGACATCGACCACCTCTCCCTGATGCCCGAGGACACCTACAAGGGACACGGACTGCGCAAGGACCTGGTGGAGGCCCTGGCCGACCTGCACCCGAAGTTTATGCGCTTCCCCGGCGGATGCGTGGTGCACGGCGGCGGCGACGGCATGTGGAACACCTATCGCTGGAAGCAGACCATCGGTCCCAAGGAGCAGCGCAAGAGCCTGAAGAACACCTGGGGCTACCACCAGTCGATGGGACTTGGCTACTATGAATACTTCCAGTTGTGCGAGGACCTGGGCATGGACGCCCTGCCCATTCTGCCCTGCGGCGTGTCGTGTCAGGGAACGAACGGCGGCTGGGGCATGAGAGGTCAGGCGCAGGATGCAGTGCCCATGTCGGAGATGGACGAGTGGGTGAGCGAAGCCCTGGACCTCATTGAGTGGGCCAACGGCGACCCTGCTACCTCCAAATGGGCTCGGTTGCGTGCCGAACAAGGCCATCCCGCCCCCTTCGGCCTCAAGTATCTGGGCCTGGGTAACGAAGAACGCATATCACCCGAATTCATCGAACGTTTCAAGTACATCTATGAACGCGTGACGAAGGCCCATCCCGAAATCGTCATCGTGGGCACGGCCGGACCAGGTTCGCATCCCGGCAACGGCGATTTTGAGGCCGGATGGAAACTGGCCGAGGAGATAGGACTGCCCATCCTGGACGAACACTACTACGAACCCAACCGCTACTTCCTCACGAGCAGGCAGTATGACCAGTATCCCCGCGACCGCAAGACCAAGGTCTATCTGGGCGAGTATGCCGCCAAGGACAAGAAACTCATCGACGCCCTGGCCGAGGGGCTCTACCTGTTGCACGTGGAGCGCAATGGCGACGTGGTGTGCATGACCAGCTATGCACCCCTCTTTGCCCGTAAGGGAGCCACCAACTGGAACCCCGACCTCATCTACTTCGACAACGAACGTCCCTACCTCACCTGCAGCTACTATGTGCAGCAGATGTTCGGGCAGTCCGCCGGTCAGTATTACTATGGCGACTGCGTGAAATTCGCAGAGGGCACAGAGAAGGCAGAGGGCACAGAGCGTGTGGGACAGAGCGTGGTGCTGAACGCGAAGACGCGCCGCCTCTTCGTGAAACTCTGCAATGCCACCGGCGAAGCCCGCAAGGCAGAAATCGACCTCAGCCGCTTCAAGGGCATGAAGGCCACGGCCACGAAGACCACCCTATCGGGTCAGCCCGACCAAGAGAACAACTTCGACCAGCAGCCCATCGCCCCCCAGAAAGAGACCATCCGCATGAAGAAACGCATAAGCCTGGACCTCGCCCCCTATTCCTTCACGATGTTGGAAGTAAGCCTGTAAAAAACGACAGCCACATAAAAAATAATCTGCATAATGAAACGACGCATTCTATCCTTGCTGTTCATGGCCGCCCTGGCCCTGACGGCAATGGCCCAGGGACAGGTGAAGTATGTATTCTACTTCATCGGCGACGGCATGGGCGTGAACCAAATCAATGTTACCGAAACCTACCAGGCAGCGCTGAAGGGCCGCATCGGGTTTGAACCCATACTGATGTCCAGCTTCCCCGTCGTGGGACTGGTGAACACCTATTCGGCCACCAACGGCGTCACCGACTCGGCTGCCGGCGGTACGGCACTGGCCAGCGGACACAAGACCAAGAACGGAGCCATAGGCATGCTGGAGGACCTGGAGACCCCCGTGACCAGCATCGCCCAGTGGGCCAAGAACGCAGGTAAGGCCGTGGGCGTGGCCACCAACGTGGCCATCACACATGCCACACCCGCCTCGTTCTACGGCCATCAGCCCAGCCGACAGATGTACTACGAACTGGGAAAGGACCTCTGCAAGAGCGGATTCGACTTCTTTGCCGGAGCCGACTTCCACCGACCCTACACCAAGGAAGGCGAACCCAGCCTGCGCCAACAGGCCCAGGCAGCAGGCTACACCATCCTGACGGGCGGCTACAAGGAATATGAGAAGAAAGGGCGCAAGGCCGACAAACTCATCATGCTGCAGAGCGACCAGCAGAACGAGAAACTGGGCAGCGACCATCTTCCCTATGCCCTGGACCAGGACAGGAACGACCTGACACTGGAGCAAATCGTGCGCGCCGGCATCAACTTCCTCATGTCGAAGCAGACCGACGGATTCTTCTTCCAGATAGAGGGCGGCATGATAGACTATGCCTGCCACCGCAACGACATCGGCAACGCCATCAACGAAGTGCTTGACCTGGACAAGGCCGTGCGGGTGGCCTACGAATTCTACCAACAGCATCCCGACGAGACCATCATCGTCATCTCGGCCGACCACGAGACCGGCGGACTGGTCATGGGCACGGGCCCCTATGAACTGCACACCGACCTGCTGCGCTTCCAGCACAAGAGCATAGACGAACTGAAATGGTTGCTCAACCAACAGTACCAGCGTTCGCCCAAGAAGTTCACCTGGGCCAGCGTGCAGAAGACGCTGAAGGAGGAGATGGGATTCGGCGCAGGCATCACCCTCGACGAGAAACAGCAACAGCGACTGGAACGGCGATGGGAAGCCGTGGAGGACGCCATCGAGGAGAACGAAAAGGTGAAGGAACGCATCAACGACCTGTGTGAGACCACAAAGCACATCCTCAGCGAGGTGGCCCGAATCAGCTGGGCCAGCGGAGGCCACTCCAATGGCTACGTGCCCGTCTATGCCGTAGGGCCAGGCACGGAGGTGTTCCAGGGA
Organism: Prevotellaceae bacterium UBA4301; assembly: GCA_002395775.1. GTDB lineage: Bacteria > Bacteroidota > Bacteroidia > Bacteroidales > Bacteroidaceae > Physcousia. The sequence goes on along the minus strand of DGUV01000075.1, from coordinate 29,304 downwards.
AGAATCGACAACACGGAGATTGCTCCCGGCATGGCCAAGATAGCCGGATACAAAGCAGAATAGCCTTTACTCATTCATGGCTCCACACTTGGGACACTGACCGCAACTGTGGAGCGGGGCGCCACACTGTCCGCAACGGAAGCGGGGACGGTGGCGGCGCCAGTATTGCCATAGGGCAAGGGCTGCATAGACTATCCAGAGAAAATAGCCGAGGAAATACTGCGTGGCTATGGAGAAGAAGAGATAGATGCCGGCGAGGATGGCCAGCAAGGACAGGGCATAGAGCACCGACTCGGTGGCAGGGAGCGAGCGACGCACTTCGTCCATGGAAGCAATGCTGAGCACCACAATGAGCCAGGCCAGCGTGAGGAACAAGGCGAGTAGCGTGGGCTGGCCAAAGGGATTGAGCGAGGGATGGTAGTAGAACTGTACCCACATCTCAGGCACGAAAATCTGAATGGTGGTGTAGAGCACCGTGGCCGCGGCAAAGGCCAGGCAAAGGAGCATGGGGTAGGGCGAGGCAATGTCGTCGATGTGTACCAGATGGAACCGCTGCTTGCGCTTGCGCCGGAGAAGCCATGCCGCAAGGGCGATGATGCAGAGCGAAAGCGTGGCCACGACATGCCGGTTGGAGAAGAGCTGAATGCCCTGGGAGATGGGGTCGTCGGGGACCACGGCACTGAGGAGGGCCGACTCGTGGACCCAACCCTGAGTCAACTGGTCGCGGGCCACCTTCACCCAGACGCTGTCGATGGAGTCCTCGGGGATGATTTCAATCTGAGCCACCACAAGGGGGTCGTCCTTATAGACGACGAAGGTGTCGGCTGCGTCGGGCACGATGAGCAGGTGCATGGGACGTTCCTCCTGCAGCACCAGACTGTCGGCCACCAGAAGGAAGTTGTAGTCGATGTCCCACATGCGTTCCCCAGAGGGGACCGTGGGGCTCGGGCGACAGGACGACAGCAACAGCAGCAGGCAGAGGGAGGCGAAAAGGACTGGTGACCGTTTCATGACAATCAGTTTCTTTTAGGATTACAAAGGGAACCACACAAAGGCAGCAGCATCCCAGAGCGCATGAGAGATGACAATGGCCGGCAGGTGGCGGGGGAAAAAACGATAGAGTCCGCCCCAACAGATGCCACAGGTGAGGGCCGCCATGACGAGCATGAAGTTGAGGGAGGGAATGTGGATGAGCGTATAGACCAGGGTGGTGGCCACAAAGGCAGCATTGGCATTCCAGTGCGACGATAGGGTGCGCTGGACATAGCCGCGCCAGAAGAGTTCCTCGGCAGGACCGATGATGCACAGCAACAGCAGGCCTATGAGCCACGGGGCGTTGCCGTCTTTCATCTGATAGATGTCATCGACCTGCGGACGGGCAAAGTCGAACAGGAGACTGGACAGACGGTCGCCCACCCAGAAGACTCCCCACAGGACGATGGCAATCAGTATGCCCAGCAGGAGTTCGCTTGCAAGTCTTGGGAAAGTCTCACCCCTTGCCCCTTGTCCCTTGCCCCCAAAGAAGAAGGCCATCGTGGTCAGGATGACGGCACTGGCTGTCATGGCCCACCAGAAGTTGAACCATGAGGCCGTCCAGGGCGAGAACATCAGGAACCACAGCCCTGCGGCAACGAGGATGGCAAGCGTCAGTCGTTCCATATCAGGGAAAGCAGCAGACCGATGATGAGCAACAAGCTGAAGGCCAGTTGCAGTTTGGCCGTGGCCTCGTCGAGCCAGGCATAGGACTTAACCCCTTCGCGACGGAACTTGGCAATGGTGCGCACATTGCCCCAGGCTATCGGCAGCGAAACCCATGTCAGCAATGCCGTCCAGGGGAGAAAGCCCGAAAGACACAGACCGGCAACCCACAGATAGGGAACGAGCACCTCGGCCACATAGATGGGGACGGCAATGTTGCGGCCCGTGAGCATGGGGAAGGTGGTGATGTGGGCGCGGCTGTCGGTCTCGATGTCGCGTGTGTTGTTGGCATGCAGAATGGCCATGGTGATCAAGCCCACGGGGACTGCCAGCCAGAGTACCTGCGGATGAATCTGTCCGCCCACGATGAAAGTCGTTCCCAACATGGGCAGGACGGCATAGCAAAGCAGGATGACCACGTCGCCCAAGGCATGATACTTGAGAGGGGGATAAAGCAGCGAGAGGGCTATGCCAATGAGACCTATCCAAAGGAGTGGCAGATCGGTCAGGAGCACCATCATGCACCCCATGGCCACGGCCAGCACCTGCAGCGTTGCGGACAGGCACCACACCTCTCTGGGCGTGAACTTTCCGCTCGTCAGAATCTTCACGCCATAGGTGTCGTCGCGGTCCACTCCTCGCTTGTAGTCGTAATAGTCGCTCCAGACATTGCCGGCGGCATGCACCAGTATGATGTTGATGACGGCAGCCACTGCCAACCACCAGTTTGTGGGATGGCCGGTGACGTACATCCATACGGCAGTCACCATCACAGGCATTGCCGAGGCAGGGAAACTCCATGGTCTTGTGGCCAAAATCCAATCTTTCAGGGTGTGATTATTCATATTTCTTTTTTATGTTGTTACATGTTAATCGGCGTACACCTCCATCTGGCATTGCTTGCAGTCGAAGTGGAGGCGGAACCGACGTCCGTCGGCCAGGCGGAGGAAGAGCGCGGCATGGTTGTTCGGGCTTGCATCTCCGGTTTTTGCTTTCTGCCTTTTGCACATGCCCAGTTCGTGGCGGATGCAGTAGCGGCAGGTCATGAGCAGCAGGCCATGGCCATCCGTAGTCCGGGGCTTCTCCACCTCCATGGCCCATTCCACCTGTCGGGCCCCGTGGTCGAGATAGAACTGGCGTGAGAGGTGGTTGGCAACATTGGCAAGGTAGGTGACGGAAGAAAGTGGAGCTGATGGCAATGGCGTCTTTTGAGGACTTTCAACTCTCTCCGTTAGACTTTCACCGTTAACCGTTAAATTATCAACCATTTCTCTCCGCCACTCGGCCAGTACGCTGCCGGGGATGAACCAGTCGTGCGACATCTGGATGTCCACGCCCGTAGCTTCGTAGGGGGTGTCGCCGAGGCGCGAGAGCTGGCGCCTGATTTGTTCATGCTGACTGGTTCGGGCCATTTCGTGGGGGTAGGGGAAAAGGCTTTCCGCCTGGGCCCCATCTTCGCGCGTAAGCCTCAGTAGGAAACCTCCTTCAGCCTCCTGCACGAGCCAGCTGACACCCACCTTCCTTGTGGCCGTGGGCTTGGAGAGTTGTTGTTCGAACTGCTGGTCGTGGTTGCGGTAGAGGTGGGACGTGAGAAGTGAGAGGTGAGACGGCGATAAGAGTCTGCCATCGGCGAGACAAATGTTGTCGCCCTCCATGCGATTCACGCGAAACCCTTCCAGTTCTCCTTCCTTATTGATATAGCAGAGTCCGTCGCCATTGTGCAGTTCGGTGTCTGGTCCAATGGGCTCGCCCATGCTCTTGGGGGTGTGGATGTTGGCCATGTCGGTTGTCCGGCCATGCATGAAATAGTCGGTGAAGAGGCGGTTGAACGACTTGGCGGGATGGGGTGTGAAGGAGATGGTTTCGTGTCCCAGACTGCTACGCCGGTATTCGGGGCGGCGGCGAAAGATGTCGTCGAGGCGCTGGCGATAGTGGGCCACGACGTTCTTGACATAGGGAATGTCTTTCAGCCGCCCTTCAATCTTCAGGCTTGAAGCACCGGCATCAAGCAGGGCCTCGAGCTCGTCGGAACGGTTCATGTCGCGCAGTGAGAGCAGATGTTTCTGCCTTACCAGCACTTGCTCCTGGCCGCCTGGTCCCTGCTCCTCAATCAAGTCGAAGGGCATGCGGCAAAACTGGGCACACTCGCCTCGGTTGGCCGACCGGCCGAAACAGTGCTGCGAGGCATAGCACTGGCCGTTGTAGGAAACACAGATGGCACCGTGGACAAACACCTCGAGCCGGACATCGGGCACCTGGCGATGAATCTCCCGAATCTCGTCGAGTGTGAGTTCCCGTGCCAGCACCACCTGTTCGAAGCCTAAGTCCCTGAGCCACGCCACCTTCTCTGCCGTGCGGTTGTCCATCTGGGTGGAGGCGTGGAGCTCTAATGGTGCATTGTTCCTTGTGAACTCTGCATTGATCATCGCCATGTCTTGCACGATGAGGGCATCGACGCCCACCTTGGAGAGCTCCGCGATGAGGTCGCGCACGTCGTCGAGTTCACTGTCGTAGAGAATGGTGTTGAGGGTGACATAGACCTTGACACCATAGGGATGAGCAAAGCGAACCAGTTCGGCAATGTCCTCCACGGAATTGCCTGCAGCAGCGCGGGCTCCGAACTTTGGAGCTCCGAGATAGACAGCATCCGCTCCGTGACGGATGGCCTCGATGCCCGTAGTCAGGTCGCGGGCCGGTGCAAGTAACTCGATGGTTCTCATCTCTCAACTTTCATCACTTAACTCTCAATTCTCAGTGAATCTCCTCCAGGTTGTACGGAGTTTCCTGATAAACGTAATAGTTGAGCCAGTTGGTGAACAGCAGGTTGCCGTGGCCGCGCCAGGTGACGCGCGGAGGCAGCGAGGGGTCGTCGCCAGGGTAGTAGTTCTCCGGCATGTGTATGGGCAGCCCCTTGGAGAGGTCGCGCCGATATTCAGCATCCAGCGTCAGCGGCGAATATTCGCTGTGGCCCGTGATGAAGATTTCGCGTCCGCCCCTTGCCATGACCATGCCTACGCCACTTTTGGGGCTGTCGGCAACGATTGTCAGTTCGGGGTGGGAGAGGAAGTCGCTGCTGCGCACCTCGGTGTGGCGGCTGTGGGGCATGTTGAACTGGTCGTCGAAGCCACGGAAGATGGGCAGACGAGGGTTCAGTATGTCCTGTGGGAAGATGCCGAACATCTTCTCGGGGAGCGGATACTTGGGTATGCCGTAGTGGTAGTAAAGTCCAGCCTGCGCAGCCCAGCAGATGTAGAGCGTGCTGGTGACATGAGTGCGGCTCCATTCGAAGATTTCCGTAATCTCGTCCCAGTAGTTGACTTGTTCAAACTCAAGGTGTTCGAGTGGGGCGCCTGTGATGATGAAGCCGTCGAATTTCTCCTCTCGCATCAGTTCGAAGTCGCGGTAGAAGGCCCTCATGTGTTCCACCGGTGTGTTTTTGCTCGTGTGGGCCTTCACCTTCATGAGGTGAATCTCCAACTGCAAGGGCGTGTTGGAGAGGATGCGCACGAGGTCGGTCTCGGTGGTAATCTTCAGCGGCATCAGATTGAGAATGGCGATGCGCAGGGGGCGTATGTCCTGATGCTCAGCCCTTGAACTGCCCATGACGAAGATGTTCTCCTTCTTGAGCAGTTCGATGGCTGGCAGTCGGTCGGGTAGGGTTAGTGGCACGGGAGTAAATTGAAATTATGAATTGTGCATTGGTATATTACCAAATGGTCACGCGCTTCTCCTTAGGTACGAACATGGGGTCGCTTTCCGTTACGCCGAAGGCTTCGTACCAAGCATCGATGTGAGGCAGCTGGCCGTTGACGCGCCACTTGCCCAGCTCGTGGGGGTCGCTCTTCACGCGCTTGCGTATTTCCTCGTCGCGGATGTTCTGGCCCCAGACGTTGGCATAGGCCAGGAAGAAGCGCTGTTCGGGCGTGAAGCCGTCGATGTCGGCCAGGGGGGCGTCCTTCGTAGCGTTCTTGAAGGCTTGGAAGGCCACCATCAGGCCACCGTGGTCGGCCATGTTCTCGCCCAGGGTGAGGCTGCCGTTGGCATGCAGGCCAGGCAGCACCTCGATGCTGTCATGGAAGGCGCGCATCACACCGATGCGTTCCTCGAAACGCTGACGGTCCTCCTTGCTCCACCACTGGCGCAGGTTGCCCTCCTTGTCGTACTGTGAGCCTTGGTCGTCGAATCCGTGAGTCATCTCATGACCGATGACTACGCCGATGGCTCCGTAGTTGAATGCATCGTCTGCCTCCATGTCGAAGAAGGGAGGCTGCAGGATGCCAGCGGGGAAGCAGATCTCGTTGGTCGTGGGGTTGTAGTAGGCATTGACGGTTTGCGGTGTCATGAACCACTCGTCCTTATCGACGGGCTTGTTCAGTTTCTCGCGAATCATCGTCTTCAGTTCAAATTCGTTGCAGGCCAGGATGTTGCGCAGATAGCTGTCGCCAATCTCCAGTTCCGAGTAGTCGCGCCACTTGTTGGGATAGCCCACCTTCACGTAGAAGGCATCCAGCTTCTCCTGTGCCACCTTCTTGGTCTCGGGGCTCATCCATTCCTGCACCTTGATGCGCTCGCCCAGAGCCACCTGCAGGTTGCTGATCAGTTTCTCCATGCGCTCCTTGGCTGCGGGGGGGAAGAAACGGGCCACATAGAGCTGGCCCAGAGCCTCGCCCAGTCCGCCTTCGACACTGGCCACGGCGCGCTTCCAACGCGGACGGTCCTCCTGCTTGCCGCTCATGGTGGTGCCCCAGAAACCGAAGTTCAGGGCGCGGCTCTCGTCGTCGATGTAGGACGAGGCCATGTTGATGGCATGCCAGAGATAGACGTTCTGCAGGGCTTCGGGAGTCTCCTCCTTCAGCACCTTCTCCACTTCGTGGATGGCTACAGGCTGGCCCATGCAGACCTCCTTCACGCCTTCAGCGCCCAGATTCTTGAAGAATGCATCCCAGTCGATGCCGGGGAACTGAGCCTTCAGTTCCTGATAGGTGATCTTGTTGTAGTTGGCTTCGGGGTCGCGCAGTTCGGTCATGCTCTTGCTGGCACGGGCCAGGCGGGTCTCGATGCGCATGACATCACCGCTGATGCGCTTGGCGTCGGCCTCGCTGAAGCCCACATGCTGGCAGAGGTCGGCAATGTATTTGGCATAGGCCTCACGAATCTTTGCCGTCTCAGGGTCTTGGTCAACGTAGTAGTCCTTCTGTCCCAGGGTCAGTCCACCCTGGAAGATGCTGACGAGATTGTTCTTCGAGTCCTTCTCGTCGGCACCGATGTACATGCCAAACAGACCGGGAACGCCCTGACGCTGCATGCGCGGCCACACGTCGCGCAACCAGTCCTGGGTGACCTCGGGTGATGACTGGTAGCCGTCGCACAGCAGGAATTCCTCGAAGGCTCCCCACCAGTGTTCGTTCAGGTTCACGCTGTCCATGGCAGAATTGTAGAGGTCGGCAATCTTCTGCTCGATGCTGCCGGGCTTGTTCTTCAGTGCGGCCACGCTGTCGATGAGCTGGCGCAGCTGCTTGTTGTTGTTCTCCTGCAGCACGTCGAACGAGCCATAGCGGCTGTATTCGGCCGTCAGGGGATTGGCTACCTGCCAGCCATGTGTTGCAAATTCATAGAAGTCGGTTCCCGGCAGGTAGGTTGTGTCCAGATTGGCCAGGTCGATGCCCGACTTCAGGGCGCGGTCGCCCATTTGGCAGCCCGTTGTCAGGGCTGCGGCAATTGTCATTATTGCCATCAGTCTAAGTCCTTTCATTGTCTGGGTTGATTATGATCTTTATAGTTTGATTTTTCGTGTCTTGACCGTGCCGTCGGTGAGCGTTTCGGCCTTGATGAACAGACCCTGCTGCGGCTCGGCCACGCTGCGGCCCTGAAGGTCGAAGTAACGGACGGAACGTACGGTGGCCTCGCTCAACGAGCGGATGCCGTCGGTGGTGGACTCTCCGCAGTGCACCTTGTTGGCATTGACGATGCGTCCCGATGCCTTGTCGAGCAACAGTACCACGACGGTCAGTTTCTCCTTGTCCTGAATGACGGGCTGCCCAGATGTGTTCACCGCTTCGCGAATGTCGAAGCTGTAGTCGTAGGTTTGTGGAACGTCGGCCTCGATGGGAGCCGAGAGCGAACCCTCGATGCCCGATTTGCCCGACCGGGCCACGATGACGAAGTTGTAGGTGAGTCCGGCCACATAGCTGTCGCCGTTGGTGAATGTCTTCATGCTTGCGGGCCAGCCCGTTTCACCGCTGTAGTAGTTGGCTTGGGACCAGTTGCTGGTGGTGCCAGTGAGTCCGTCAGCCAGCAAGATGAAGCCCACCTCATAGGGACAGTCGTTGCGCTCGATGGGGAACGTGATGGCAGCAGTGGCCTTCAGCACGCTGTCGGTGGTCCATTCGGTCAGGATGTCAACTTCGGCAGGAGCCGTAGCTTTGCAGGCGTTCTTCCACACCGTCTCGATGCCGAACGACTTGTTGCTGGAACTGCCGCTGAAAGCGTCGGTGGGCAGGTTGCGGTCGATGACGGCAGCGGGGAAACCCGAAACCTCGCTGGGGAACTGGCTGGTGGACATCACCTCCATGGGGTCGCGGTTGTGGTATGAGATGCCGATGAAGTCGGTCGGGTGCAGACGATTCATCTCCTCCAAGCCCACGAAGCCGCGTGGGCAATAGCCACACCAGGTGCCGGTGTATTCCTCGAGCACGGCGCGATGGGTGGGCAGTGTGTGGTAGAGAATGGCCTGTCCCTGTCCCGAAGGAGCCAGGTCGTGGTTGTCCTCGCCATTGACCTTGGTAATGGTGATGGTAACGGGATAGGCTCCTTTTTCAGCCACGGGAGGCAACTTTACCGTAAACGAGGCCGACCGGCCGAAGATGCCAGGTAACTTGGAGGTGAGGTTGACGTGCTGACTGCCCCGTTGACCTGCAATCTCGTAGTCATAGTCAAACGAGCGCACTCCCTCGGTGCCGTGGTTTACGATTTCGAACTGGGTGGAGTTGCTCACACCCGTGCGTCCCTCAAAGTCGGTCACCGAGCCCACGCCTGCGGCATTGGCCTCCACCTGCTCACCCTCGAGAAGCACCTGCAGGGCCAGGTCGTTGTAGTCAGTGGTCAGGTCGTGCCAGGCTGTGCGGTAGATTTGTGACGAATGCAGGAAAAATCCGCCTTGAGAGACCTTCTTGGTGGTGACCACAGGTTTGCGGGCCGGCGAACTGGCTTCCAGTCGGAACGAATAGCCCACGTAGACTCCTTCGGACGTGACCTCGTAGGGCTCGCTGAAGAGCACTTCGATACGCCCCTTGGCAGGTGTGAATGCCTGCGATGCGATGTCGGGGTCACTCATGCGTTGGCTTATGATGGCTGGCAACTGATGGGACAGCCATGCGCGTCCGTCGCTGAGGCCGTTGGCCAGCGGGAAGCTGATGCGCACCCCCTTGACGCGCATCCCCACCAGAGCTTGGTCACTGATGTGCATGGCCACATCGTAGGTTTCGGCCTTGGTGGCCCCAGTGCCCATGGTGGTGGCACTGTCGCCTCGGCTGTATGTGATGTCGGCGGCACTGGTCTGGGCGAGCCATCCCAGTGCGGCGAGCAGCAATAGCAGTAATCGTTTCATGTCAGTTTCCGACGTTTTATTTTCCGATGACCTTCACGTTGCGCACACTGCCATCGGCCTTTGTCACGCGTTTGATGAGCAGTCCGCGGGTTCCTTCCGGTACACTGCGTCCCGAGAGGTCGTAATATTGGGCCTTTACAGGTTGGCCATTCACCATTCCGTCGTTCTCAATCTCTCCGACGCCCGTTTCGGGGTCAGGCTGGGTGTAGATTTGGCTTGTCTTGATGTCGTAATAGACGATGTTTGACCTGCGCTCCTCGCCAGCTCCGCGGTAGATGGTCTGCAGACCCACGTTCTTGACGGGTTGGAAGTAGATGGTGTAGAAACTGAGGTAGATGTCACTCTGCGGGTCGGTAAATCCGTAGGGAATCTCTGCCATGCTTTCCGTCAGTCCCTCGTAGTCGTCGGGGGTGAAGAGGAAAGGATAGTCATCGATGAATGCACGCCAAGAGAGTTTGTCGGGCACAATGTAGCCGCCGTCAACGTCGGTGGGCGAGATGGTGAACTGCAGTGCATTGTAGCCATACTGGCTGAGCGTGGCGTTGTAGTTGGTAATCTTTGGGTCGGCAGGTGTGGCGGGCACTTCGTCAAAGAAGTAGAAGCGGGGAGCCTTCAGGGCCTGCAGGTAGAGTCGTGTGCTGTTGCGGCCTGCGTTGATGACCAGTGCGTCCTGGGTCTGGAACGAGCGGTCCTGAGCATTGTAGTCAAACACCAGTTCGTCCAGGATGTCAGGTATCTCCACTTCCTCTCCCGTGGTCTCGTCGGTCACCTTGCGGAAGCGCTCTGCCACGAAGAAGAGTTGATAGGTGTCGTAGTAGCTGCCCAGATACTGTCCGCTCTTGAAACGCAGTTTGTCACCGTCGATGGTGCCGCGAATGTAAGTATTGGCCTCAAATAGGTTGATATAGACCTCGTTGCCCACGAAGGCTACCTTCGTCTGTGTGGCCTGGGGAGAGTCGGGATTGTAATCCACGGTCATGGTCTCGGTCACAGCCCCTTCGGGTAGTGTGAGCGGTGTGTCCGTCAGTTCCTCATAACGCAGGTTCCAGTTTGTGGCACCCTCCCAGGTGAAGGTCTTGTTGTCTGTCGTATAGACAGCTCCCAGCGCATAGTGTCCCTCCGTGAAGGGGTCGATGTTCTCCTCCGTGCTCTCGAGCACCCCGTCGTGATACAGCAAGCGCATGTCCTGGTCACCCTGGGCCTCCACGAATTTGCCCTCGCCCGTAGCTTGGTTGGTCCATTCCCACACCACACGCGTCAGGTAGTAGTCATAGGTCTGTCCGCTGCCTGTGCGCTGGTCTATCTGTTGCCGACGGATGATGATGGTGTCGCCCTCGGCCCGTTCGGCCTTCACCCACGAACCGGCGTTGAGTCCTGTGGGCAGGTTGTAGATGTAGATGCATCCGTCCGTGCCCTCCACGATGCGGCCCATGCCGCCGTCGGTCGATACGTCCATCAGACCGTAGAGCCAGTTGCGGGTGTATCCACCATACGAGGCCACCATGTTGCCGATGAGCCTCCCCTCGGGCTGTTCCATGATGGGTGCCCGCCGCTGGCTGGGCACCAGTTTTGACAGTTCCATGCTGGCCGTCCGCTGGCCAGCCACACAGCCTGCGCCCATCAGCAGCGCAGCCGTGGCCAAGAGTCGAAGTACTTTCATAGCCTATTGTTTATTTTATTATTTATAATAATTTTATTATTTATAATAAATCCGGCCGTAAAATTACAAAAAAAAAGTGGAACTGCGGTTGTACTTACGATTCTTTTTCTCAGAGCATGGAAATGATGCTGGGATTTATGGACTTAGCACCGATGATTGTCAGGTAGCCTCATTGGATTCCAGCGCTTCCATGGCCTGGGCCCATTCGTCTTCGGCCTGGGAGAGCTGTTGTTTGAGTCGACTGTATTTTTCGAAGATGGAGGGGTCGCTTGCTCCTTCGACCGACGACATGCGGGCTTCCAGTATGGCTATGGCTTGTTCCAGTTGAGCCACATTTTGTTCGGCATCGCTGACGGCCTTTTCCAGTCGTTTGCGCTGGCGAGCCTGAGCCTTCTGTTCCTCAAACCTTTCCTTACCTCCTCCCGAGGTGGTCTGTGTTCTCTGAGCAGAGCCTTGAGCGCTTGTTGTATTCTGGCTATCACCTTTCTGTCGGTGGTTCATGCCCCCTCCTTGGGAGGTGGAAGGGGTGGGCTTCAGATAGTCGTAGATGCCGCCGAGCTGTTCCCTGACCTGTCCGTCGGCAAAGGCGTAGATGCGGCTTACCAGTCCGTCCAGGAAGTAACGGTCGTGACTGACCAGGATGACGGTGCCGTCGAATTGTCGGATGGCCTCCTTCAGGACATCTTTTGAGCGCAGGTCCAGGTGGTTGGTGGGTTCGTCAAGGATGAGCACGTTGGCTGGCGTAAGCAGCATCTTGAGCATGGCCAGTCGGGTGCGCTCGCCGCCTGAAAGCACTTTTACCTTCTTTTCCGACTCCTCTCCGCCAAACATGAAGGCCCCCAGCAGGTCGCGAATGCGAAGGCGGATGTCGCCGCGGGCCACGCGGTCGATGGTGTCGAAGACGGTGAGTTCGCCGTCCAGAAGTTGTGCCTGGTTTTGGGCAAAGTAGCCAATCTCCACATTGTGCCCTATTTTCAGTGTGCCCTCGAAGGGTATCTCACCCATGATGCACCGGACCAGTGTGGTCTTGCCCTCACCGTTGCGGCCCACGAAGGCCACTTTCTCGCCACGGCGGATGGTGAGATTGGTGTTCTTCAGCACGACGTGGTCGTCATACGCCTTTCTCACTCCGTCGCAGATGACGGGGAAATCGCCCGAACGCTGGCTGCAGGTGAATCGCAACCGCAATCGCGAGTCGTCCACTTCATCGACTTCGATGGGGATGATGCGCTCCAGTTGTTTAATACGGCTCTGCACCTGGTTGGCCTTGGTGGCTTGGTAGCGGAAACGCTCGATGAAAGCACGTGTCTCGGCAATTTCGCGCTGCTGGTTCTCATAGGCTCGTAATTGTTGCTCGCGGCGTTCGGCACGGAGGTTGACGAATTCGTCGTAGTTTACCCGATAGTCGTAGATGCGCCCGCAGGAGATTTCGATGGTGCGCGTAGTCACGTTGTTGATGAAGGCCCGGTCGTGCGAGACCAACACCACTGCCCCCTGATATTGGGAAAGGAACTGCTCGAGCCACTGTATGCTCTCGATGTCCAGATGGTTGGTGGGCTCGTCAAGCAGCAGAACGTCGGGTCTTTGAAGCAACAACTTGGCCAGTTCTATGCGCATGCGCCATCCACCCGAGAATTCGTTCGTGGGGCGCTCCAGGTCGGATTGACGGAAGCCCAGTCCTGCCAGCGTGCGCTCGAGTTGGGCATGATAGTTTGCACCTCCCATCAGTCGGTGACGTTCGTCCAGCTGGCTGAACCGTTCCACCAGCGCCATGTAGGACGGACTGTCATAGTCCGTGCGTTCGGCCAGTTCGGTATTCAGCCGTTGCATCTCGCTCTCCATCTCGTGGATGTGGCTGAAGGCCAGTTCGGCCTCTTCGCGCACCGTGCGCCCGTCCGTCAGCATCATGGTCTGTGGCAGATAGCCCACGGTGGTGCTTCGCGGTAGGCTCACGCTTCCGCTCGTGGGCAGTTGTTGTCCTGCCAGAATCTTAAGTAGCGTGCTCTTACCTGCACCGTTCTTGCCGACAAGGGCAATGCGGTCGCGGTCGTTAATCACGAAAGAAACCCCTGCAAAAAGGGGCTTCGCGCTGAACTCTACAAAAAGGTCGTCAATCGAAATCATAGGCGCATAAAAAAAGCCCCTCCCCACCACAAAGGAGGAGGGGGAGGGGTTTGTATAGGGGTGATTTAGAACATCTTTTCGGGGTACTGACCATCCTGGTGCAGCTTGGCCAACTTGGCCACAACCTCGGGACGATCCTCGGGATAGGTCACGCCAAACCACTTTGACGTGGTATCCAGTACTTCGCAAGTAGCCTGACCGGTGCGAATCAGATGGTCCACCATCAGGGGGATGAAGAACTCAGCCTTCAGGTTCTCGATGTTCTTCGGGTCGCTGAGGAACTGCTTGAAGTAAGCCTCGCTGTGCTCAAAGTAGTCGGGAGTGAAACCCCAGAAGTTCATCGAAACGGGAGTGGTGTCGGGGATGCTTACCCACTGGCCGTCTTCGTCCAGATACTGCACCACGCCGTCGTGGCGCTCAATCTTGGTGCGCTCAACCACGCTGGTCAGGTGGTGAGTCTTCTCATCATTCTCACAGATGCCGCGGCTTACGGTTCCGCTCTCCGAAAGGGTGTTGTCAACGCGGAATCCCACCATGGCGTATTTGCCTTTTGAACCCTCGGGCAACTCGGAAAGGAACTTGCCCATCACACGGAAGGCATCACGATCGTAGAAGTCATCGCAATTCAGTACGGCAAAGGGCTCCTTGATGACGTCCTTGCCCATCAGCACGGCGTGGTTTGTTCCCCAAGGCTTGATGCGGCCTTCGGGCACCTTGAATCCCTCGGGCAGGGCGTCGAGGCTCTGGAAGCACAGCTCACAGGGCACATGACCTTCGTATTTCGAAAGAATCTGTGTGCGGAACTGATCCTCAAAGTCCTTGCGGATGACCCACACGATTTTGCCGAATCCGGCCTTGATGGCATCATAGATGCTGTAGTCCATGATGGTCTCGCCGTGAGGACCCAGTCCGTCCAGCTGTTTCAGACCACCGTAACGGCTGCCCATGCCGGCAGCCAGCAGAAAGAGGGTAGGTTTCATAGTTTGGGTAAAAGTTTATAGGTTTAAAGGTGTATTCGTTTCAAAGTTTAATGGTTTATGGCCTTAGTTGTTTTAATGGATTGCAAAGATACAAATTATCATGCGAAAAACAAAACGTTTTGTTCCTTTTTCCGCAAATATATACTCCTTTGGCCTCGTCAGAGACCAAAGACCACATCTATCACTGCCTCCCTTTCGGGGTGAGCGGACTATGCCAGATAGTTGTAGAGCAGCAGGCAGATGACAGCGCCGATGACAGCAATGAGGAAGGAGCCAATCCAGTTGCTGCTCTTGATGCCCAGGAGGTTGGCCACGAAGCCACCGACAACACTACCCACAATGCCTATGATGATGTTCCAATACCACTCGTGGCTTGAGCCCATCAACCATGAGGCACATGCGCCTGCACAGAGTCCGTAGATAATCCAAAGGAAAGCCGTGAATGCCCTCAGCCAGCGTTTTCATGCGCCTGCACAGAGTCCGTAGATAATCCAAAGGAGAAATCCCATAGTGTAGTAATTTTAAGGTTAATAAATAGGGTTTCGCTGTTGCAAATTTAATGTTTTATTGTGGAATGCAAAAACTTTTCTTATTTTTTCTTTTTTTTCAATGCCCTTACAAAAAAAAATCGTACCTTAGCGTCTCAATGAAACGTTTCCTGGTCAAAATCATTTGTTTTTCCCTGCCGTTGTTAGTGGGAGCGGTCCTGCTGGAGGCCTATCTTGAGCGCATGCCCAATATTGCGCGCGACAAGCACCAGTGGATGACGGCCCATGCGAGTGAGGTGGAGACGTTGATATTGGGTCATAGTCATAATTTCTATGGGTTGAGGCCCGATGTGTTAGGGAAAGGAACCTATAATCTGGCGTTGCCTTCGCAGACTTACCGTTATGATTATTACTTACTCACGCACTATCCGATGCCTCGGCTCAAGGAGGTGGTGCTGAACTTCGATTATTTTCAGTTGTGGGAAGATTTTGAAAGTCAGCCCGACCAACGTTTTCAGGCTGTGAGTTATCTCATCTATATGGATTGCAAAATCCATTCGCGTTTCAGTCAGTATGGGGCAGAGATTCTTTACCCACCTGTTGTACGCAAAAAGTTGAAAGACCAATCGGACATGGCGCGAACGCATTCCGACTCGTTGGGGTGGGGCATCGAATATACTTTTGAAGCCAGAGCAGATGAATGGGATAACGGGGAGGAACGTGCCCGCCTAAATACGAAAAACGACACATCGATAGTCTGGCAGAATTATGGTTTCTTGTGTGACATCTTGAGCTGGTGCCGAAAGCACAAGGTGGAGGCAATTATGCTGAATACACCTGTAACCGCAACGTTCCGCCAATATGAAGACCCTCGACAGAAGGCATACAATGCCCGCATGCTGAGAACCTTGTTGCATGACTATCCTGAGGTGAAATATCTCGATTTGGAGGCAGATACGACTTTCAATGACGATGATTTCTTCGATGCCGACCATCTGAATCACGAAGGGGCAAGGAAATTAAGCCTCAGACTCCAGCAAACAATTAACTTAGCCTCATGCTCTTCAATACACTGACATATTTGCTATTCTTGCCAATCGTTTTCGTGCTCTACTGGAGTGCGCGTAGCCTAAGAGGGCAGAATCTGGTTGTGGTGGTGGCCAGCATGGTGTTCTATGGTTGGTGGAGCGTGCCCTGCCTGGGACTTATGGTGGCCACTTGCTTAGCAAATTTTATCATCGCTCAGGGCCTAAGAACCAATGGCCCAGGACTGGGAAACCGTAGGCGTCTTTTGTTGATTGCTGCGCTGGTGGTGAACTTCGGGGTGCTGGGCGTGTTCAAGTATTTCGACTTCTTTTCCCAGAGCCTCTCGAGTTTGTTGGCACTGGTAGGGTTCAGGGCAGACATGCCCACGCTGCGGTTGGTGCTGCCTGTGGGCATTAGCTTCTACACATTCCAACTTTCGGGGTACATCATCGACTGCTATCGGGGCACTCTTCAACCCACGCGCTCGTTGCTGCGCTTCATGGCTTTCGTGAGTTTCTTCCCCCAACTGGTGGCAGGCCCCATTGAGCGCGGTAGTAAGCTTATGCCTCAGTTTGAACAGCGTAGGCGTTTCAGCGAGCCCCTGGCCACCGAGGGTATGCGACTGCTCTTGTGGGGATTGGTGAAGAAAATGCTGGTGGCCGACAATTGTGCGCATCAGGTTGATTTTATCTTTGCCAATTACCAGACCGTAGGCACCCCAACCTTGTGGCTGGGAGCACTCTATTTCACGTTCCAGATCTATGGCGACTTCTCGGGTTACAGCGATATGGCCGTGGGTTCGGCGCGACTGTTGGGTATCGACATTTCACGAAATTTCGACAAACCCTATCTTGCAACCTCACTGCCGCAGTTCTGGCGTCGCTGGCACATGACGCTCATGGGGTGGTTCCGCGACTATGTTTACATCCCTTTGGGTGGAAACCGCCACGGACGTGTGCGGCGTGAAGTAAACCTTTTCATTGTCTTTTTGCTTAGTGGCTTATGGCATGGAAGCAACTGGACTTTCGTCCTCTGGGGGCTCTATCATGCCTTGCTCTATCGGTTGCCAGTGAAGCGGCTCACCTTTGTGGTGGTCATGGTGGGATGGGTGATTTTCCGTGCCGAGGATGTGGGCATGGCAGCCGGTTACCTTTCGGGCATGTTCAGTCCAGAAGGGCTTACCTCGCTTTCGTGCAGCCGTATGCCACTGTTGCCTATATTCTTGTTGACGCTGACGGAGTGGCGTATGGGCAAGGCCGACCATCCCTTCCAATGGGCCGACAAAGGTTGGCAGGGCCGCCAGTGGGTGAGGATGGCCATATACCTCGTAGTCTTCGCCCTCACCGTCTTGTTGGGGGGCGAAACCGTTCAATTTATCTATTTCCAGTTTTAGAAAGGATAGCCTACGGCCAGGTGGAAGCCGAGGGAGTCCCAGAAGCGGGTCATGTTATAGTAGCCGCTCTTGCCTGTGTCGTAGGGTGCATGCAGTCCGATGCCCACATCGAAACGAACAACCAGGAACGAAAGGTCGTAACGCAGACCGAAGCCCGTGCCTAAAGCTATCTCACGAGCCATCCGACTGGCTTGGATGCTTCCGCCTGGACGATTATCATCCTTCTTCATGAGCCAGACATTTCCGGCGTCCATGAAGATTGCCCCATGAAGATTGCTTATGAGTGGGAAACGGTATTCAAGGTTGGCTTCGAGCTTGAGGTCGCCCATCTCGTCGATGTAGCTGTAGTTGGAGTGGCTGGGGTGGTAGCTGCCTGGTCCGATGCTGCGCACACCGAAGGCACGGATGCTGTTGGCCCCGCCCACGGTGAAGAGGTCGGCATAGGGGGCTATCGTAGCATTGCCATAGCTGCGTACGATGCCGCCGAAGAGACGCCAGCAAAGGTAGGTCTGCGTCTGAGCCATGCGATAGCGGTGGGTGTATTCGGCCGTGAGGCGGACATATTGGGCAAAGGGTACGCCAAAGAGATTCTTGTCCTTGCGGCTGAAGGGCTTTCCACCCAAGCGGTAGCCCAAACTGGTGAGATTGCCTGCCTCCTTGATGCTTAGTGTGATGCGGCGCTGATGGTAGCGGCTGGCAGGATTGGTGAGGGTGACGGTGTATTGGGCCGAAGGTACAAACTGGTCGCGTAGCGAAGCGTAGAGCGCTTGGTTGCTGGTGATGATGCTGTCGAACTTGGCCGTGGTGTGGAGTTGTTTCTCGTAGTCGAGACGGAAGGGGATTATCTCATGGAACACGCGGCTGCGACGTTGGTAGGTATGGGCCACGCGCATGCCCATCGACACTCGGCTGAAGTAGCCAGAGCGGTTGAGCCAGTCGGCCGAAATCTTGTAGGTGGTGGTGGCACGCGCACGGCGGTTGAAGCGTTGTCCCAGTCCGAGCAACAGCAGACGTGGATAGACCAGATTGAGTGATGTGCCCCACTCGTAACTGTTCATGAGTGAGTGCTTGCCTTTCATCTGGGCACCCGTCATCCATTCGTAGGAGCCGTAGGCCTCGAAACTCAGTGTCTCGGCTCCGCGAAATACGTTTTTCTTCGACATGGAGAAACTCACTCCAGGTCCTACCAACCCGTTGCTCTTGGTGGAAATGTTTCCCTTGAACTCGGCATCGTAGGGCTTGTCGAGTCGAAGAGTGATGTCCACGTCCAGCGTGTCACATGTGGAAGTGGTGTCGCGTGGAGTAAGCTTTGTGGTCAACTGAGAGAAGATGCCCATTGACACCAGATTGTCCTGCATGGCATTCTGCAGAGAGAGGTTGTAGAGGTCGCCCTGCCGATAGTTGATGTAGCGGCGTATGGCTCTCATTTTCAATGGTGGACGGCCAGGCTTGCCGCTGTATGCCA
The DNA here is from genome assembly GCA_002395775.1 of Prevotellaceae bacterium UBA4301. GTDB lineage: Bacteria > Bacteroidota > Bacteroidia > Bacteroidales > Bacteroidaceae > Physcousia. Next base: position 10,864 of record DGUV01000075.1, on the reverse strand, counting down.
TGGTGACGCTGGGTGTGCGACTTCGGCCGCTCATGTGCTGTGAGAGTTCGGGATGGCGCGTGCGGAAACGCTCGATTTGACGGCGCATGCGGCGTGAAATCTTTTCGGGGCGGCTAAGAGTGTCAACTAACTGAAAGGCTTCATTCTCATAGACGTTGATGCGTGTTCGTCCCATCTTGTACTGACGTCGAGCCTCGTCGGGCATATCGGTCGAGGGAACCACTTGTAACTGTACATTCAGTGGGCGAGCTACTGTGTCGGCCCTATAGACAATGTATTCGGGACGGAAGTAGTAGTAGCCCTGATTGCGGAAGGCAGTGCTAAGACGGGTGCGTTCTCCATCGAGGTTGGGTACACTGAAGGGATCGCCTCTGTGGATAAGCCTCTGGTGCTCGGTGACACGAATTATGGAGTCGGCCTGCTGGGGGAATCCAAGATAGGCGATGGAGTCGATGTGGAACAAGGGGCCCGGATGGATTTCGTAGGAGACTTTGGACTTGCGGGGATGACGTTGAGGGACTTCCTTATAGCTGGTTTGACCACGGAAATAACCGTAATTGCGAAGGGTGTTGCGAGCTACCTGGGCACGAACGCGCGGGTTTACGGTGGTCAAGTAAACGGGCGAGGCTGCAAAAGTGTTGAACATCCAGCGGCCGAACCTACTCTTGCTGCCGACATATCGGTTGTAGGTCCATAGTCCGATGGCCAGCGGCTGCCGATAGTATGATGAACCCATCAGTGAGTTGTTAGGTGCGTAGGCAAGCACGCCCTCCACTTCGCTCTTAGCTGTGGCATAGGCTTCGCGGTCGAGTTTGGGATTGGTGGCTACTGCTTGTTCGGCGACGGGCATTCTGAGATGGGCCGAGAGGCTGTCACCCTGTATGGCTTGCAGGGTTTCGCGGGCCGAAGCATTGCCTTCAATGAGTCCGGTGACGGTGTTGTAAGCATTACCCAGTGCCGTGATGACGCTTGTGGAGTCACTGGTGGATGGGGCGCGTTTGGGAGCGCGGTCGTAGGCCACTTCCTTGATGCCTACGTACAGCGTTTCGCCTTCGGCCAGATTCTTGGTTTCGGAGCATGAGGAGAGGAGCAAATGAGCAAATGAGCAAATGAGCATGTATGTTGCAACTCTTGCCCATGCATTTTTCCTTTTCTGTAGCCTGATGTATCTTTCTGTATTTCTCATTCGCTCATCCTTTCCTTCTCTTTATTTCTCTTGAAGATGAACAGTTCACCTAACCTGTTGCTCTTCTTGCGCAGCACTAAGCCAGCGCCCATCTCGGTGATGTCGCCTTCGAGCAGTGATTCGGTGTCGCGGTCATAATAGATGCGCACATATCGGGTGGCACTCTTGTCGAGGCGGTATTCGAGCGAGATGTTGTTGATGATGCTTTCACCCGTGTTCACAGCTTCACTGCCCGAGCTTACCTTACCACCAATGATGAGGCTGATGCGGTTGCCCCAGAATCGTTTGGCAAAGCTGAAGCTGTAGTCGGTCTGGGTGCCGCCAGAGGCGGTGTTGGTGTTGTCGATGCCAAAGTTGAGGTCGATGGTGGAAAGGGCTTTGTTTGAGATGGCTGCAATCTGGGTTTGCAGGAACGAGTTGAGGGCGTTGGTGGCGCTGAATCCGCTGGTGCCGTTGCCACTCTCTGTCAGATACATGCCCGTGGCGAGCATGGTTACGGCCACTTTGCCACGCTCTTCGGCACTCATGGTGGCAAGTTGGTTCGAGATGGTCATGTCGCCTGGAGCTTCGAGCGTAAATTCGAGCCCCATGTTTTCCAGTGTCTGTGACACTTTTAGTCCCACGTCGAAGTTTACGCTTCGCGGAACATCGTTCTCATAGACAGTGGTCTTTACGCGTTCTGATGCTGAAATGTTGAGGCGGGGATTCAATAGGTCGCCCGTAAACTCAGCATAGCTGCCACTCTGGATGGCAAAGTTCTTGAGTGACATCACCATGAGTGAGTAGTTCATGAGTCCGCTCACAATGGTGTAACGTCCGAACATGCGAATGCCGTCTTGTGTGGTATAGGTCATGGTGAGCGAACCGCCTCCCTCGAGGTCGATGTGGTTGCTGCCGTCGATACTGAGCAGACAGTGGACTTGGGCTGCCTGTTCGATGCCGATGTCCATGAGCATGTCGATGTTTTGGGGCGATGCCTTTTCGACTTCGGCGACCTCAAGGGTGTCGGAGAAATCTACAAAGGTTACGAGCTCGGCCAGTTGGTCTTCGGTGGTCAGAGGCGAGTCGGTGAGTACATAGGTGACATCGGTGTTGCCAAGCACATCGAGTCTTCCACGCAGTAGCATGTCATTGAGTGTTCCCGTCAGTCGGGCTCCGATGTTGACATACACTTTGCCATAGGCCACAGCCCGCTGTGATTTGGGTGCATTGATGAGTTCGAAATTGCGTGCCGAGAGGTTGAGGTTGAGCCCGATACGGTCAAGTTGGCGCAGGTCGATACTTCCGTCCAGGACAAGCGGATTGCGCCCTGTCGAATAAGCTTCGATGCGGTCGAAGTCGAGCTGGCTCTGTCGCACCCGGATGGTGTCATCGGGGAATCGAAGGTTCAGGCTGTACATGTCGCTAACCAAGAACATCGAATCGGTGGCTATGCTTCCGTCGAGTCTTGGGTTGGCAACCTGGCCTTTGACATCCAGTTCACCAGTGACATAGCCCCGCAACTCGGCCGTCTGGTCAGGAATGAAACCGTTGGCCAGCGTCAGGGGCAAGCGTTGCAGTGTGGCGCGTGCGTCGATGGTGCCGTTGTCCTTGGGGTCGTAGGTGCCAGCCAGCAGCATCACCTCGTTGCCATTGTGGCTGACAATGCCATCGACATAGTGTGTGCCATCGGCATTGGGCAGATAGACGGCATTCAGACCTACATGGCCCATGGGGGCGCCTTCATAGGCAAAATCACGAACATTGGCATCAACGAGCACACTCATCGATTGTTCGTCCTGCACCAGATGGAAGTCGCCACCCAGCATGCCGCCGAAAGATGGCATGTAAGGGATGACAGCCGAAAGTTCACCCAAGTTGAAGTCATGAATGGAGAGGGTGATGTCCTGCAGGGCATTGTCGTTGGGAGTGGAGTAGAGTTTGAAACCAGTCCCGTCGTCGGCAAGCAAATCCACGTTGGCTTCCACTCGTTTGTTGTCGTGCAGCAGGATGTAGTTGTCCTCATTAAGGGTGAAACGGCGGTAGGCAATGACGGGGTTCAGAGGGTGGAGGTGCAGACGGTAGCCATCGTCCTCGATGAATATCTGTGCACCGAAGTCAATGCCTTTTCGTCCCTTGGCATCGAGGAAGGAGATTGCGGCATTGGCTCCTGTCGGGGTGAGTTCGCCTGCCACATTTGACTCAAACACTACTTGCTTGTTGCGTGGTCCGTTCTTCACGCGGGCTCCCAGGCGAATAACATCGGTGGTGTCTTGATAGATGTTCCATGAAATGGTGTCGAGCAGGATGGCTCCCGTGTTCAGACTGTGCAGATAGCCTCGTCCGTTGATGCCCTGTACGGGGTCGCTGTCGAGTGTGAAGAAAAGGCGGTCGTAGGTATAGCCCATGGAACGGACGATGTCGGCCATTGTATTTTGGTTGCCGCTCTTCACGTTCAGCGACAGGTGTGGGAAAAGGCTCTTTAGTGTGTCCTGTGCGATGGCATGAGCGGCAAGTTGGCGCTTGAGCTCGTTGGTGAACTGGTTGGACTTGTCTATAAGTTGGTCGAGACCGTCGTGCGAAACAAGTTCCAGTTCCAAATCGCCAGATGTGGCTTCGGCAAACAGCGTGTCGGGCGACATGAGCAGATTAAGGTCGATGTCGGTGGGGTAGAAGGTGGTGTCCTCTGCCGTCAATTCGATGGCTCGGATGTTTCCTTGCAGGGCGTGGGTGTCCTTGAGGTTGCTGTTGCCGTCCACTTGCATGACCATCGAAGCCTTTAGGGGCTTCTGTACAAGGCCTAAGGCGTGGAGGTCGATGCTTGTGACGCCTAAGCTGAAGTCGGCTTGGGTTATTCGCTTGTCGATTTGCAGGTTGGCACAACCATCGGCTTTCAGAATACCATTGTTGCTTGTCAGGTTTATTGTTCCCTGCCCGCCTTTGATGTCGGCAAGGAGATGGATGTCGTCAAGATTATTGTGTCCGTAACGGAGGTGGTCGATTTGGATGTCAGCCTTGGCGCGTGAGCGCTTAGAGAGCAAATCTGTACCTTGTCCGCTCACGCGAGCATGCCCTGTCAGTGTGTAGAGCGAATCATTCGGCAAGAAGTTGTGCAGGTTCATGTTACGAATGCGGAGGTCGGCATCGTAGGCTTCGGTCTTGGTGTCGTAATGACCTTTGAGCCAAGCCGCTCCCTTACCTTGTTTCAGTGCCAAGTCGGCTACCAAGCGGGACCCTTGCATGCTGGCTTTTCCCATGACGTCCATTTTGGGCAGGCGAACGTTTGATGGTAGGTTGAGTATGTGGCGCAGGGGGCTGAGGTCATTGGTCTGCAGGTTCATGTCGAGGTCGGCTCCGAAGCGGTCGGGGTCGAGGACATTGGTGAGTGTGCCAGTAAATTGGGCATCGACTATGGGCGACATCCTTATGCTTCCACGTTCCACCGTGATGCAATCGACATTGCCTCGCGCTCGGGCAGACAACGTGATGGGTGCTGGCGGAAGGGCAGACCTTTGCTCTTTTGTCAGATAGCGTCCGGCCACAAGTAACAGGTCGGAACGTGCAATTGTAGCCTCGACCTCAGCGTCCATGGTGCCTCGCTCATTGGGGGACAACGCCGACCAGTCCATATCCACTCTTCCGTCTATTCGGCTCTTGTCGGTTCTCAGGTGCAGGTCGGGTACTTGGATGTGGGTGTCGTCAAGTCGTACATTCCCTTCGAGACGCTCCACTTTCAGTCCGCATTGCTCGCTACCTTGGCACTCCTTTATGTTAAGGCTGAGGTTGTTGCCTTCCTGCTGATAGAAGATGTCCTCAGCATTGAGCTTCAGGGGCTTAAAGGACAGGTGGTTGTAGTCGAGACCTTCGACGCGTGGTTCGTAGGTGGCATCATAGCGTAGCGAATCGGCATTGATGTACAGGCGGTCAACTTTGTAGATTCCCCGTGCTAAATCGACATCGCCTCCCTTGATGCTTAGGTCCTTGACTCCTCCGCGTATGCATATGGAATCCCCTACCGTATGAAATGCGACACGGGTCTTATGGGCTTTGATGTCACCGAGACCGATGCTCCAAAGTATGGGCTTTGACTCGGTGGTGTCAATGACTGTAGTGTCGCGCATGGCGATGTCAACATCGCAGTTGTCGAGACGTGCACCTGTGAGGAAAGCACGTTGTTCCTTCAAATGAATGTCTTCGGAATTGAGATGGAAATTCCCAACTTTGCCCTTTACCCGAACCGTAGCAATGAGGTCGCGCGTGTCGACAACTCCGTTCTGAAGGTCGAGGGCGTCAACCCCTAAGTGACCTTTGAAAATACGACTTAGGTCGAGGTCGACAATAACATGCTGTAGCGTCATTACCGTATCTGGTGGCGTAGTCGCTTGAAATTCCTGCAAGTCGAGGTCGAGGGGAAACTTGATGCGAATGCGCTTCAGGCGAATGTCCATGCCCGTTTTCTCAGAGGCATAGGCACAAACCTTATTGACAGCCCATTGCTGCACAGGTGGCAGGTACAAGGCGCCTATTAACAATAGCACGAGCACCACTGGGGTGAGTAAGACTCCTGCTATCCAACGGCCACGGCTGCGAGTATGCGAGCGGAGTCGGAGCTTGTTCCGACTCCCGAGTGTAAGCAGACTCGACCAAAGGTCAATTTTCCTTCTTCGGCTCATTTCACGGACAAAGATAGTGAAAATATGGTTCTTTTTTTGTATGTTTGCTGAAAATATCGTTAGAAATATGAGAAAAGTGACTTATCTCTTCTTGGCATTGATGCTTTTTGCGTCATGTAGCAAGCAGAAGGAAGGAACCGAGGTGCTTATAGAGACTTCGATGGGTGACATACGTGCGGTATTATTTGATGATACGCCTCTTCATCGGGATAATTTCATCCGGCTGGCTCGTGAAGGATACTTCGATGAGATGATGTGGCACCGCATTGTACCGGGATTAATGATTCAGACGGGTGACCCCACACTGAAGCCAGGCAACAAGCCTGTAGCTGTTGACACAAGCGCCTTGCACTACACAGTTCCGCAGGAGATTCGTTTTCCGAAATACATCCATCGTCGCGGTATGCTGGCAGCAGCCCGTCAACCTGATGACATCAATCCCCGCAAGGAAAGCAGTCCTACACAATGGTACATCGTGACGGGAGAGAAATACACGGCTTCCTCTTTGGCCGATTTCTATCAGACGCTTTATCAGGAGGCGGTGAACGCCCATTGGCGAAAGCTTCAGGATGCTCATGCCAAAAGGCTCGAATGGTTGGAGACGCACGACAAGGATGCTTACTACGAACTACAGGATAGCATACTGAATGTGGCAGAGGGCGTGGTTGCTAATCATCCACCCCGCCAGTTTAATGAGCAGCAAAAGCGTTCCTACACAACCGAAGGCGGTTGCCCTCACTTGGATGGCGAATACACCATATTTGGTCAGGTCATTAAAGGAATGGATGTAGTGGAAAAGATTGTGAACGTTCCCACGGATGACAGGGAACGCCCTTTGCACGAAGTGTATATCAAGAAGGTTACAATCCTTGACTGATGGACTGCCACAGACGGTCGTCGGGCACTGGTGCCGTGACGTCGATTTGTAGGTGAGAAACCGGATGCTCCAGTTGTATGCGTCTGGCATGAAGTGATATGCCTCCGTCTGGGTTTGATCGCGGTGCCCCGTATTTCAGGTCTCCTCGGATGGGACATCCCATCTTGGCCAATTGACATCTGATTTGGTGATGTCGGCCAGTGTGCAGGTCAACCTCCAACAGCCAGTAACGTTCGCTTTGCGCTATGATGCGATAGTCCAGTATGGCTTGCTTTGAACCTGGCACCTCATGGTCGTAGGCCCGAGCTGTGTTGTTCTTGGGGTTTCGTGTGAGCCAGTGGGTGAGTGTACCTTCGTGTTGCGGAGGCTTGTTGCCCACAATGGCCCAATAGGTCTTGCTGACTGCTCGCGTACGGAACATCTCGCTCAAGCGAGTTAGGGCTTTGCTCGTTCGGGCAAATAGGACGATGCCGCTCACGGGGCGATCGAGCCTGTGCACCACTCCCAGAAAAACTTCGCCTGGCTTCTGGTACTTCTCCTTAATATATGATTTCACCATCTCCGAGAGGGGCGTATCGCCAGTTTTGTCACCCTGCACGATTTCACCAACCCGCTTATTTATGATGATAATGTGATTATCCTCATATAAGAGACCCACCCCTGTCCCCTCCCGTGGAGGGAGGGGATTGGTTTCGTTTTCTCTACTACTATTATTCATTGCGGATTGTAACTACTCCCCTCCCTCCACGGGAGGGGGTGGGGGAGGGTCTTTTTTTACATGTTCATGCCGCCATCGACCTGAATGACTTGACCGCTGACATACGAACTGAGGTCGCTGGCCAGATACAGGGCTGTGTTGGCAATGTCCTCGACTTGACCGCCACGGCGAAGGGGAATCTTCTTCTTCCATTCCTCGCGTACGGTGTCGGGGAGGGCAGCAGTCATGGCGGTTTCGATGAAACCAGGTGCTATGGCATTGGCACGAATGCCCTTGGGACCCATTTCCTGGGCAATGCTCTTGGCCAAGGCGATGAGTCCGGCCTTGGATGCTGCATAGTTGGCTTGTCCTGCATTGCCATGAACGCCCACCACCGAGGCCATGTTGATGATGCTTCCGCCACGCTGGCGCATCATGATGGGTACGCAAGCATGGATGAAATTGAAGGCAGATTTCAGATTGACGGCAATCACGGCATCCCACTGCTGTTCGCTCATGCGGAGCATCAAGCCATCTTTTGTGATACCGGCATTATTGACCAGAATGTCGATGCTTCCGAACTCCTCTTTTACCTTGTTGACAACCTCTTCGGTCTGTGCGAAATCTGCAGCATTCGAGGCGTAGCTTTTGGCACGGACGCCAAGTGCGGAAATCTCCTGCTCGGTTTCGAGATTCACCTCAAGATCAGTGAATGCAATGTTGGCACCCTCTTGGGCAAACTTCAAGGCAATTGCCTTGCCTATTCCTCGTGCAGCACCCGTGATGAGTGCCGTTTTTCCTTCTAATAATTTCATGTATTAAAACTTATTTTTAGACGTTCAACTTTCAATTCTCTTTTACTCATCTCCTTCCTCGTCAGGACGCGGAATCTTGGCCATGGCTCGGTGGATGACCTGCTTTACCATGGGACGGCTCGTCTGTATGCTGTTTCCCAAACGGCCAAAGATGTAGGGTACCTCCAGTCCCTTGATGCAATAGTGTATAATCTCCACAGATAGTTGTATGTTCACCACATCAAGTTTTCCTTGCCGGATGCCCTGCATGATGATTTTCTGTATGATTTCCACCTCGGCCTGGTCAAACCGTTTGCGCACCTTCTCCACGAGCCAGATGTTGCGAAAGAATTCTGCACGGAGGTTGCCATTACGAATGACGGCCTCCTTGATGAGACTCAAATGGGTGTAAACCAACTGCACCAATTTGTCCTCAGGCTCTAAATCTTTGTCGGCAACCAGTCGCAGACGGTCGCTCATGCGCTCCATCTCCTTCTCAATGACGGCATAGAATACCTCGTCCTTACTCTTGAAGTAGGTGTAAAGCGTGCGACGCCCCTTGCCTGACTCCACAGCGATGTCGTTCATCGTGGTGTTGTCAATACCATTCTTGGCAAACAGACGTCGGGCCACGTCAATCAATTTGTTTCTTGTCTTTGGTGTACCCATATCTTTTGCAAAGTTAGGTAAAAGACTCTATTTGGGCAAGAGAAATGTGTAAATATGTGTTGAAAAGCACATTTTCTTACCAAAAAGTTTGGTTGTACCAATTTTTCTGCCTACCTTTGCACTCGCAAAACGAAACATCGCGGAGTGGAGCAGTTGGTAGCTCGCCAGGCTCATAACCTGGAGGTCGCTCGTTCGAGTCGAGCCTCCGCAACTAAAAACCTAAGGCCTTTGAGGATAACCTCAAGGGCCTTTATATTTTATAACTATATATTCTATATATTAAGGTATCGCGCGTGCGCGAGATGAACACTCCTCTTAGCCTGTACTGACTATGGGGCTTTTTATTTTATAGTGAATCGCCCGCTTCGGCTTATTCCGAGGCGGGCGATTCCTAAATTATGAGGTTGCTGAACTTGTTTCAGCAGCTCGAGCTGGTTCGGTTAGTTACTCACTTAATTGCAACCTTCTTGCCATTGATGATGTAAATGCCCTTGTTGGCCTTGCTTACACGGCGGCCTGCGAGGTCATAGATTACATCATTCTCCAGGTCGGCATCCACAGCATTGATACCTACAGCAACATCGAATGTTACAGTGTAGGTTACCACATTGTTGGGGTTAGTGTCGGCATCAGCACCCTTAACGGTGATGGTGAGCACGTTACTGCCGTCCTTCTCTTCATAGCTTGTGGTCACAGTTGCATTCTCGTCTTCGCTTACAACGGAGAGCAGGTTCTCGTCGTAAGCACCGTCGAGCTGAACATTGTTGTTCTCATCGAAGGTGAGGGCCTCGCCATCGTAGGTGATAGTGGCCTCGGTGCTTGCGGGCTCACCCGTCAGGATGATGCGGAAGCTGCGCCATACGGTCCAGTGGTCGCCATTAGCGTTATCAGCGGTCAGGCCGATTTCGATGTCACCGGCCTCTGCCATTTCGAAGTCAACAACGTTGACACCGTTGCCCTGGTTGAACCATTCATTGGCTTGAGCACGGCTGTTGACGGGCGGGTTACCAACACCAACAATGGTGGTCTGGTTTTCACCGGCATATACATAGCTGGCCATGTCGGTACGTGTCAGAGCTACAACAATCAGGCGATAAGTGCCCTCGGGCAGGGTGACGGTCTGGTGGAAGTTAGCACCTGACATATTCCAGAATTCAGCAACGTTGTTGCCAGCGTCGAATGCATTGGACTTGCTGCCTTCCCAACCATTGTAGTTGGCAGTTGGGGTAGGATTAACCAGGAAGAAGTTCGTGGCGTCGATGTCCTTCTTAATAGCGATGGCGGTCAGGAAGGTGTTGCCGATGGCGCGAACCTGAGCAATGGCAGCATTCACAGCCTCGATGTTGCCATATTCGCCAGCCTTGATAGCCTCGAGAGCGGCAGTAGCAGTAGCTGCAGCGCCAGCCTCGTCGGCATAGGTGTCGGTAGCTGCGATGATAGCTTCGAGCTCGGCGATGATGTTATCCAGACCAGAGAGGTCGACGAAGGTCTCAACCTGCCAGATGTATGCGGGCTCCAGAGAGTAGCCAGCCTCGGGCAGTTCAGCACCGTCAAATGCATCCCAGTAGGTGTTGGAACCCCAAGTCGTGTCGTTTGCATTGGTAGCGCGAACGGCATACTTGCCATCCTTCAGGAAGAATACCTGACGTTCCCAATCATCGCGGTCTTGGCTGCCGACATGGATGTGGCCGTCGTTTTCGAATGTAGTTTGCCCACCCGTTTCAGGATTGGTGAAGCGGCAACCCAGATTCCAGCTTGTGGGATATACTTTGCCGGTAACATTGACAGCATTGAAGGTGAAGACCTTAGCCTCTTCCTCGCTGGCGGTCAGATAACCGTCGGCCTTCAGGTAGTACTTGGCCTCGTCCTTCTCAACGAAGATGCGATAGGTGTAGCCATCCTTCAGGTTGGCCAGAGCCTGCTCGTAAGCATACTCGGTCTCGTCCTTAGCAGTGTAGTTGACGTTCTTGAAGCTGAGCCAGCTGATGT
>DGUV01000027.1:58046-73848 GCA_002395775.1 Prevotellaceae bacterium UBA4301 | reverse complement strand
ACATGATGTCCGTGATGCGGAATCCCAAAATCTCGTTGGCCTGCTCAAAGAGGGCTTTGGCCTGTTCGTTACTTTCATACAAATCTTTGCCCATGCCCGTGAACTGGGCACCCTGGCCAGGGAAGACAAATGCTTTCATTGTGATAATCTTTTACCTTAAATTTGCTTAAAACGGGACAAAGTTACAACAAATCTTTCATTAAAACAAATTTTTTCGCGCGTGCGCTTGTTTTATTCAAAATTGTTTAATAACTTGCCACCGATTTCGAGAGGTTGTTGACTTATTATTAACCTAAAAAGCATGGAGGACTGACTATGAAAAGAAAGTATTTTTCATTTGACGAGACTTACGAACTTGACAACGTCTATAACTGCGAGGATGATGAGCGCTATGGCTCATCGGACGAAGAGTCCTCAGTTTGGTACAATTAGGGCAACCTGGTAAAATCGGGTATGCTTACAGGTTGTCCGCCTAGTGCGGCTGACCGGGCTGACAATTCTGTTATGCTTGACCAGAGGGCTGCGTCGCTTACGGTGATGTCAAAAGGCAGACCGTGGCTGAGTGCGCTAATGAGCCGGCAATCCATGATGTAGTTCATAAGGTTGGGGACATTCAGGCGGCGCCCTTCGACTATGATTTGCCGTACAGCCTTGTTGTGATGACTTTCGGCTATAGCCTCAGCTTCGGCTCCCGTGATGGCCATTTGCCCATCGAGCTGAATGGTGGGGAGGGGATACTTCTGTGCATATCCCTTTGTTCCGCAGAGCGTTTGTATCCGGCTGTAGGGACGTGGCGTGCGTTCGTCAAACTGCAAGAGTATGGTGCGTCCTTGGGCAGTGCGGAGTAGCGTGTTGTTAATCTTGTTCAGTCCGCTCATACTCACAAGTGAAGTGAGACGGTCGGTTCGGTTGATGTCCAGCAGTTGGCAGATGGGCCCAAGTCCGTGGGTGGGGTAGGGATTGCCTTTGTGGTCGCTCACGGTGTATGACATCCAGCCTTGGTCGGAACGCAGGTCGTGGATGTATGCCCCTTCGCAGTGGGTGATTTCACCAAAGAGTCCTTTCTTGTGCATCTCACTGATGCCCAGATGAAAGGTGTCGTAACAGCAATTCTCGAGCATCGTGCATCTGCGCCCTGTCTTGTGGGCGGTGACCACCAGTTGCAGGCATTCCTCCACACTCGTGGCAGCTGGCACTTCGATGGCTACATCCTTTCCTTCATTCATGGCTTGGATGGCCATGCGGGCGTGGCTCGACCAGTCTGTGCAGATAATGACCAGGTTGACCTCATCCAACTGGCACAATTGGCGCCAGCTGTGTTCGCCAGAGAAAGCTTTCACTCCATTGCGCCCCTGACTGTGCAACAACTGCTGCGTATGCTCGACGCTGGAACTGCGCAGGTCGCTGATGGCCTTAATCTCAGCTCCAGGGATGACGGCATACCGCTCGACGGTGGCCATGCCCCGTTGCCCAAGTCCGATGAGTCCTATTCCGATTTTCTTTGTCATTTGAGTGCAAAGATATGAAAAAATAGTAATTCATGTTTCTTTATGCTTGACATTTTTATGCCTTTGGCATGCGTTTTAGTTCCTTATGCTCCGATTTCTGCCAATATATTTGTGAAATCACTCACTAAATCGTATCTTTGCGCACAAATAAGAGATGATTATGGCAAGCAAGAACAATCATTTAGTGATTATGGCCGGTGGCATAGGAAGCCGTTTTTGGCCAATGAGCACGAGCGAATGTCCCAAACAGTTTGTAGATGTTCTGGGATGTGGTAAAACGTTGATTCAGCTCACGATGGACCGCTTTCGCGGAATTGTGCCAGCAGGGAACGTTTGGGTAGTAACCTCCGAGCGCTATGCCGATATGGTGCGTGAGCAATTGCCGGAGATTCCCGAGGGCAACATCCTGAAGGAACCCTGCCGACGCAATACGGCTCCCTGTATTGCTTATGTCAGCTGGCGCATCAAGTCGGTGAATCCGCGGGCCAACATCGTGGTCACTCCCAGCGACCACATCGTCATGGACAAGGCCGAGTTCCAGCGCGTAGTGAAGTCGGCGCTTTCGTTTGTTGATGAGAGCGATGCCATAGTCACTTTGGGTATGAAGCCCACTCGACCCGAGACTGGTTACGGATACATCCAGGCCGACCTGAGCGTGCCCAGTCCTCGCAATCGGGAGGTTTATCTCGTTGACCAGTTCAAGGAAAAACCCCAGTTGGAGGTTGCCAAGAGCTACATAGCCCAGAATAATTTCTTTTGGAACTCAGGCATCTTCATTTGGAATGTGAGCACCATAGTCAATGCTTTCCGCATCTATGCTCCTTCCATTTCGGATATTTTTGAAGGCTTGCTGCCATATTATGGTACGGAGCGCGAGCAGATGCTCATCAACGAGCGCTTCCCGCATTGTCCTAACATCTCTGTCGATTATGCCATCTTGGAAAATGCAGAGGAAATATATTGTTTCCCTGCCTCGTTTGGATGGAGCGACCTGGGCACATGGGGCTCGCTGCGTGAGAATGCAGAGCGCGATAAGAACGGTAACGCGCTCATCGGGCCGGATGTCCGCACTTATTCAACCCGCAACTGCATCGTACATGCTCCAGGAGAGCGCCGTGTGGTCATAGAAGGACTGGACGGATATATCGTGGCAGAGAGGGACGATGTATTGCTCATATGCCGTCTTGAGAACGAACAACAAATCAAACAATTCTGCGAAGAATAGAATATCGTTATTAATTTTAGAAAATGGAAAAGATAGCTTTAATAACAGGCGTCACAGGACAGGACGGCTCGTACCTGAGTGAGTTCCTCTTGGAAAAGGGTTATGAGGTGCACGGACTCATTCGTCGTAGCTCGGTGGACTTCCGTGAGCGCATCGCCCATCTCGAGGGACGCCCTCACTTCCACCTTCATTATGCAGACATGAATGATTCCATGTCGCTCGTGAAACTTGTTGGACTTGTGCGCCCAACTGAAATCTATAATCTTGCTGCCCAAAGTCATGTGCAGGTGAGCTTTGATGCTCCTGAGTACACGGCCAATTGCGATGCCGTGGGCGTGTTGCGCATGCTCGAAGCTGTGCGCACCAATGGGCTGGAGAGCACCTGCCGCATCTATCAGGCCAGCACGAGCGAACTCTATGGCAAGGTGGAGGAAGTGCCTCAAAACGAGCAGACACCCTTCCATCCCTACAGTCCCTATGCCGTTGCCAAACTTTATGGCTATTGGATTATAAAGGAATACCGCGAGGCCTACAATATGTTCTGCTGCAGCGGTATCCTGTTCAATCACGAAAGTGAGCGCCGAGGCGAAACCTTCGTTACTCGCAAGATTACGCTTGCTGCTGCCCGTATTGCCCAGGGAAAACAAGAAAAGCTTTATCTGGGCAATCTTTCCAGCCTGCGCGACTGGGGCTATGCCAAGGACTATGTCGAGTGTATGTGGCTCATCCTGCAGCAGGAAAAGCCAGAAGACTTTGTCATCGCCACCGGTGTCCAGCACTCGGTTCGTGAGTTTTGCTACTTGGCCTTCAAGTGTGCAGGCATAGAACTTGAGTTCCAGGGCGAAGGTGCTGACGAGAAGGGCATCGACAAACGCACGGGCAAGGTGCTCGTGGAGGTGAGCCCCGATTTCTATCGTCCCACCGACGTGGTCAATCTTTGGGGCGACCCTTCAAAGGCAAAGCGTGTGTTAGGTTGGAATCCGGCCAAAACTACGTTTGAGGAACTTGTCTCCATCATGGTGAAGCACGACATGGAGAAAGTGGCTGCCGAGCACGTGGCAAGCGTAATGCGCACCAACTTGGCTGAATATCTGGAGAAAGGACTTGTGAAATGATGGAGAAGAACGCAAAAATCTATGTTGCCGGCCATCGCGGCATGGTGGGGAGTGCCATCGTGCGCGAGCTGCAACGTCAGGGCTACACCAATATCATCACCCGCACCCATCGGGAGCTTGACCTTACGCGTCAGGCCGATGTGGAACGTTTCTTTCAGGAGGAGCGTCCTGAATATGTCTTCCTTGCTGCTGCTAAGGTGGGTGGCATCGAAGCAAACCAGAGTGCGTTGGCCGACTTTATGTATGACAACATGGTGCTGGAGATGAATGTCATCCATGCCGCATGGCAGAACGGATGCAAGAAACTTGAGTTCCTGGGTTCGTCGTGCATTTATCCCCGTATGGCTCCCCAACCCATGCCCGAAAGCTGTCTGCTCACCAGCGAACTGGAAAAGACCAACGAAGCCTACGCACTGGCCAAGATTAGCGGACTGAAGTACTGCGAGTTCCTCAATCGCCAGTATGGCACAGACTACATTTCCGTCATGCCTACCAACCTCTATGGTCCCAACGACAATTACCATCCCACTCACAGCCATGTGCTGCCAGCCCTCATCCGCCGTTTCCACGAGGCCAAGGAGAGTGGGGCAGAGGTGGTCACTTGTTGGGGCGATGGCACACCTTTGCGTGAGTTCCTCTATGTCGATGACTTAGCCAATCTGTGCGTCTTCCTGATGAACAATTACAGCGGCAATGAGACCGTCAATGCCGGGACTGGAAAGGAACTCTCCATCAGACAGCTGACCGAGCTCGTGGCCAAGGTGGTGGACTACAACGGACGAATCGAATGGGATACCACCAAACCAAATGGTACACCGCGAAAGTTGCTCGACGTGTCGAAGGCCCGCGCCCTCGGATGGACCTATAAGACCGAACTCGAGGATGGCATCCGCCTGGCCTATGCCGACTTCCTTAATAACCCAATGCGTGCCGAACGCTAACCCAGAGGCCCACGTCAATAAGCCTATGGGCTTAGCTCGCACGCCCTAAGGGGTGAAGATAGTACAACCTTGGGCCTCAGATTGTACAACCTCTGACACGAACAATAGCAAGCCTGAGCCCAAGCAATATACAACCATGAAGAAGCTCTTGTCCTTACCGCCAAACCTGGTTACTTGCTTCCACGAGGTGGAGCAGGTTAGTCCAGACGAATACTTTTGCACGTGCGACCCCATTGACCAGAAACTTGGTTCGGGAGGTGGCACAAACTGGTTGCTCCGAAAATGCTACGAGGCTGAATCTCATCAAGACGAGACCTTCGCCCATTGGCTGGCTCGCGAGAAGCGTATCCTGTTGCATGCTGGCGGACAGAGCCGACGATTGCCCAGCTATGCACCAAGCGGCAAGATACTGACGCCCATCCCCGTCTTCCGTTGGGCTCGTGGTCAACGCATCTCTCAAAATCTCCTGCAACTTCAACTACCCCTCTATGAGCGCATTATGAGGGAGGCTCCTGCTTCCTTGCGCACACTCGTAGCCAGTGGCGACGTGATGGTCAGGACCGACAAACTTCAGCCCATCCCCGAGGCAGATGTCGTTTGCTACGGACTCTGGGCTGATTCATCCCTGGCGCAGAACCACGGTGTATTCCTTTCAAGAAGAGAATCGCCGGAGCGCCTCGATTTCATGCTCCAGAAGCCCTCGCCCCAGACTCTTGCCAAACTGATGCCCACTCATCTCTTTTTGATGGATGTCGGCATTTGGCTTTTGAGCGACCGCGCTGTGGAACTGCTTATGCGCAAGAGCACTCGTCAAGGACAGGTCTGCGAGTATGACCTCTATGGCCAGTTTGGCTGCGCCCTTGGCCAGCATCCTTCAGAGGTCGATGAGGAACTTAGTCAACTCTCTGTGGCCATACTCCCTTTACACGATGGCCAATTTTATCACTATGGCACCAGCGCCGAACTGCTCAGCAGCACTCTCAGGCTACAGAACCTGGTCAGCGACCAGCGCCAAATCATGCACTTCGGCTTCAAGCCTCATCCGTCCATCTTCATTCAAAATGCTCATTGCGAATCGCAGCTCACCAGCCAGACGCAGAACGTATGGATTGAAAACTCTCACATCCCTGAAAGTTGGAGGCTCAGTTGCAACCACATTCTTACGGGCATTCCCGAGAACCAGTGGCGTGTGAATCTCCCAGAGGGTGTCTGCGTGGATGTCGTCCCCATCGGCGAGTGCGACTTTGCCCTGCGTGTCTATCGCTTCAATGACCGTTTTGATGGCGAAGCTCAGTTTGAAAAGCGGTTTCCTGTCTGTGCCGATGTGCCCACTCTTGGGAAAATGCTTGATGCCGTACTGAAAGGTGAACCTCTCTCATGTGAGCGCTTGCTTTCTGCCAGCGAACTTTCGGAGCAGGCCAATCTTATTCGTCTGAAGAAACAACGACTTGCTTTCCGAAAGGCCAATCTTTCAGAACTCGCACAGAACCATCGCAATAGCATCTTCTACCAGACTAATCTCTTGGACATGGCTCAGGAGTTTTATCAACTTAATGTGCCCATGCCTGACGAATTGCCTGCCGACGAACCTTTGCTCAAGCGCATCAGCGACCAGATGTTCCGCCGTCAGTTGCTAACCTTGCGGGGTGAGGACGGAAGCGCTCATGAGACTCGTGCTTTTGCTCTCTTGCGGGAGGGACTCACGCGTCCGGCTCTTGACAATCGGCAGCAGCCTCGTCTCTCGGTGTGTGCCGACCAAATTGTGTGGGGACGCAGTCCTGTGCGCATCGACATAGCTGGCGGATGGACCGATACACCTCCCTTCTGCCTCACTCATGGCGGTAATGTGGTGAATTTTGCCATAGAGCTCAACGGCCAGCCACCCTTGCAGGCTTACATCAAGCCCTGCACGGAACCGAGGATAGTTCTTCGAAGCATCGACCTTGGCGCTTCGGAGGTGGTGACTACCTATGAACAACTGAGCGATTTTGCCCGTGTGGGTTCACCCTTCTCCATTCCTAAGGCCGCACTCTGCCTGGCTGGTTTCTTGCCCGATTTTTCGCAGAGTCAGTATGATACACTCGAATCGCAGCTACGCGATTTTGGGAGTGGCATTGAACTTACTTTGTTAAGTGCCGTCCCGGCAGGCAGCGGACTTGGTACCAGTAGTATTCTTGCTGCCACCGTGCTTGGCGCAGTAAGTGACTTCTGCGGTTTGGGATGGGACAAGACAGAGGTGTGCAATCGCACTCTCGTACTGGAACAATTGCTCACCACAGGAGGTGGTTGGCAAGACCAGTATGGCGGCGTGCTGCATGGCGTGAAGTTGCTTCGCACCTTGCAGGGGTTCGAACAGACGCCAGAGGTGCGCTGGTTGCCCGATACACTTTTCACCAGCACCGACTATCAACCCTGTCACTTGCTTTATTACACAGGCATCACTCGTACGGCAAAGGCTATTCTGGCAGAGATTGTTCGAGGAATGTTTCTCTCGGAAACGCGCCGGCTGGCCTTGCTTGCCGAAATGAAGGAACACGCAATGGACCTCTATGATGCCCTCCTGCAAGGAGATTTCTCACGAATGGGTAGATTGATAGGCAAGACATGGGAGCAAAACCAATCGCTGGACTTAGGTACCAATCCGCCAGAAGTGCAGAAAATCATTGCGCAAGTTAGTGACTATTGCCTGGGCCTTAAACTTCCGGGAGCAGGCGGGGGCGGTTTCCTCTACATGGTTGCAAAGGACCCCGAGGCAGCACATCTCATTCGTCGCACGCTCTTGGATAATGCCCCCAACGCTCGCGCACGTTTTGTCGATATGTCGCTCAGTTGTTCTGGCTTGCAAGTGAGTCGCAGCTGAGGGACTGCTGCGTGCATGGGGTGGAGTTACCTCCCTTTCGCCGGACTTATTTACTTGGGAATGTCTTCCGTTCCTCGATGAGTGTTATGGCGCGAGCCACCACATTATCGGTCTGATTGAGGTATTGGATGTATTGTTCCGCTTCGCGCACATTATAGATGATGCTGCCCACGATGGCCCTTTCGAAGAGTCGGCGACTGCGGTAGAGCATCAGGTTGCGGCGACGCAGCCCATGACTTTCGGCATATTTGGCAAATTTCTCCAACAGGCCTTGTCGAAGCAAGTATTGTTCCAGGTCTTTGACTGTTTTTTGGCGCGTAAGCGCTGGGCGATTCTCATCGGAATAGTCGAAGGCAAACTGGCGGATATGGCCGTCGAAGACAGCTTCTTTGTAGTATGATGTAACTTCGCTGGTATCCTCTGGCACGAAGATGTCGGGCGTGATGCCGCCGCCGCCATAGACCGTGCGTCCAAGTCGTGTCTTAAAGGCCTCGCCAGTCTGGTGAATGCTGTCAGCATAGAAGTATTCGCCTCTTTCATATCGGGCCATCAGCTCGTTTTCGTATTCCTCGTCGTGGCCAGGCACATAGGGCTTCTGGATGCATCGTCCTGAGGGTGTGTAGTAGCGTGCAATGGTGAGTCTGACCACACTTCCGTCCTTGAACTCCATGGGCTGCTGCACCAGTCCCTTTCCAAACGAACGACGACCGATGACGGTGCCGCGGTCATTGTCCTGGACGGCGCCAGCCAGAATCTCGCTGCTGGAGGCCGAACCCTCGTCGATGAGTACCACCAAGGGCAGGTTGGGGAAACTGCCGTGGCCGTCAGCCCGATAGTCTTCACGAGGCGACTTTCGTCCTTCGGTATAGACGATGAGTTGGTTGGTTCTAAGGAATTCGTTGGCAATTTGAATGGCGATGTGCATGTATCCGCCTCGGTTGCCACGGAGGTCCAGAATGAGGCTCTTCATGCCTTCCACACCCAGTTGAGCCATTGCTATCATGAATTCGGCATAGGTCTGTTCACCGAAGGTGTGCATCTGTATGTAGCCCACATCATCGCGCAGCATGTAAGCCGCATCGATGCTCTTAACGGGCACGTCGCCGCGAACTACGGAGAAATTGAGCGGCTGGCTGTGACCGCGACGCTTCACGAGCAGTTTCACCGTAGTGCCCCTCTTGCCCTTGAGCACCTTGGGTACGTCGGTAACTTTCATGCCGATGAGATTGGTGGTGTCGGCCTTGAGCACACGGTCGCCTGGCATTATGCCCACGCGTTCGGCAGGACCTCCTTTCACCAGTCCCATCACGTTGACGGTGTCATAGATCATGTTGAACGAAATGCCCACGCCTGAGAAACTGCCTTTCAGGTCCTCGTTTGCTTCCTCGGCACTGCTGGCGGGAATATAGGAGGAATGGGGGTCGAGTTCGGACAGAATTTTGGGCATAGACTGTTCCACCAGCGTGTTCATGCTCACCGTGTCAACGTATTTGTTGTCAATCATCTGCAACAGGTAGTTAATCTTGTTGCTGCCCGTATTGATGATGCTCAGTCGGTTGCCCGAAAAATGGTTGGCATAGAAAGTGCCAATGAGTATGCCGCCAATCATGCTCAAGGCAATGAGCAAAGGTGTGATTCGTGATTTGTTGGGGCTCATATTTCTTTCAGTTTCTGTTTACTATGACTTATTCCTAAAGCTTTCCTTCTTCTGTGATTTCCAAAAGTTTCACCTCGATGTTGGCTCGCTTCAGCAGTTCTATGCCCTCGGTGAGCCGATAGGAACGCGCATAGATGACGCGTTTGATGCCAGCCTGTATGATGAGTTTGGCACACTCGATGCACGGGGCGTCGGTGACGTAGAGCGTGGCTCCGTCGCTGTTGTTTCCTGAGCGTGCAATCTTGGTGATGGCATTGGCCTCGGCGTGAAGGACATAGGGCTTGGTGACATTGTTCTCGTCTTCGCACACGTTCTCAAAGCCCGATGGAGTTCCGTTGTAGCCATCGCTGATAATCATCTTGTCCTTCACAATCAGCGCTCCCACCTTGCGTCGCTGGCAGTAGCTGTTTTCGGCCCAGATGCTGGCCATGCGCAGGTAGCGCAGGTCCAGGTCGTATTGTTTCTTATTTGATTCCATTTCTCTTTAGTAAAGCATCGATGGTGGGTTCGTGTCCGCGGAATCGCTTGTATAGCACCATGGGCGGTTCTGTGCCTCCGCGTGAGAGCACTTCGTCGCGGAATCTCCTTGCCGTCTCCTGGTCAAAGATGCCATGTTGCTTGAATTCGTCGAAGGCGTCGGCATCAAGCACTTCGGCCCACTTGTAGCTGTAATAGCCTGCAGCATAGCCTCCGCTCATGATGTGGCCAAACTGGGTGCTCATGCATGCTCCCGGCACTGGAGGGAGGAATCGGCAATCCTTCATGGCTTCGTATTCGAATTGCATGACATCGCCTTCGAAATCCTCGGTCAGCGTGTAGTAGGCCATATCGAGCAGTCCGAGGCTCACCTGGCGCACACAGCTGTAGGCAGCCAGATAGTTTCGGCTTTTCAGTATGCGGTCGATGTACTCTTCGGGCAGGGGAGCGCCAGTCTGGTAGTGGCGGGCGAACTGCCGCAGGAAATCGGGCTCGATGACAAAGTTCTCCATGAACTGGCTGGGCAATTCCACGAAGTCCCAATAGACATTGGTGCACGAAAGACTTTCGAAGCGCACCTGCGAGAACAAGGCGTGGAGCGAGTGACCGAATTCGTGGAGAAAGGTTTCCACCTCACCCAGAGTGAGCAGGGCGGGTTTCGTGTCGGTAGGTTTCGAGAAGTTCATGGTCACAGAAGCATGTGGCCGGCTGTTCCCCTCCTCCTTGTCAGTCCATTGCTGCTTGAAGGTGGTCATCCAGGCTCCGCTCTGTTTTGATTTCCGAGGATGGAAGTCGGTGTAGAGGATGCCCAGCAGCGAATCGTCGTTATCGCGCACCTCCCAGGCTTCCACGTCGGGGTGATAGACGGCAATATCCTCGTTTTTGCGGAAACTTATGCCGTAGAGGCGTGAAGCCAGCCCGAAGACGCCCTCTTTCACTCGCGAGAGTTCGAAGTAGGGGCGAAGCATCTCGCTGTCCAGGTTGTACTTCTTCATCTGCAGTTTGTGGCTGTAATACGAGCAGTCCCAAGGCTGCAGCTCAAAGTCCTCGCCCTCGGTCTCGCGAGCCAGCGAAGCGATTTCCTCCATCTCCTTCAGGGCCGTGGGCTTGTAGGCCTTCAAAAGGTTGTTGAGCAAGTCCCTGACGTGGGCCTCGTCCTTGGCCATGCGCATCTCCAGCACAAAGTCGGCAAACGTCTTGTAGCCCAGCATCCGTGCAAGCTGGTGCCGGAGGTTCACAATGCGCGGCACCAGGGGCAAGTTGTTGTTCTCCCCTTTGGTGCAGAGCGTGCAGTGAGCCATGTACATCTGGCGCCGCAGCTCACGGTTGTCGGCATACGTCATGAAGGGCCCATAGCTGGGCGCATGCAGGGTGAACACCCATCCCTCCAGGCCCTGCTCCTTGGCCGCGAGGGCCGCTGCCTCTGTTTGCGTTTCGGGCAGTCCGGCAAGGTCCTCCTCCTTTGTCAGATGGAGGCGGAAGGCATTGGTGTCCTTGAGCATGTTCTGCTGATATTGCAGCGTCACCTGGCTCAGTTCCGTCTGCAGTTGGGCAAATCGTTTTTTCTCCTCGTCGCTCAGCAAGGCGCCGTGGCGCACAAACGACTGATACATGTTCTTCAGCAGCATGTCCTCCTCGGCCGTCAGTTCGCGATGGTTCTCGTACACCGCCTTGACGCGTTGCCACAGGCGCGGGTCGAGCATAATCTTGTTGGCGTGCTCGGTCAGTATGGGCGACATCTTCTGGGCCAGTTGGTCCATCTCATCGTTCGTGTCCGCGCTGATGAGGTTGAAGAACACATTGCTCACGTGTGAAAGCGTCTGGTCGCCCTTCGGGATGATGGTATTGTCGAAGGTCGGTTCCTCGCTGTTCGTGACAATTCGTTCTATGTCCTCTTCGTCGAGTCTCATCCCCTCGTTCATGGCCTCCTCGTAGTGTTCGAAACGAATCTTGTCGAAGGGCACCGTCTCAAACGGAGTGCCGTATTTCTTTTGCAGGAAAGGGTTGTCGTTGGTCATCTTCAGTCAGTTATTCATTCGGGAATGTTCTTCCACGTCTCCAGTTCGTTCTTTTCGTTGGCAAAGATGAAGTAAGCCTTCAGCTCGGGATGCTTTGCGAGCACCTCCTTGGCCCTGTCGAGCCCCATCACCATGAATGCCGTTGCGAAAGCGTCGGCCATGGAACACGTGGGGGCAATGACGGTGCTCGACAAAATGTTGTGTTGCACCGGGCGGCCCGAGTGCGGGTCGATGGTGTGGGCCAGCTTCCTCCCGTCGGCCGAGATGTAGAAGTTCCTATAGTTGCCGCTGGTGGCCATGGCGCAGTCGGTCAGCGGCAGCACGGTCTCTATCTCCCGATTCGTGCCCGTGGAGTCCTCGACAGGCTTGCTCACCCCGATGTTCCACGCCTTCCCCTTGGGATTATGGCCGCTCACCACCACTTCTCCTCCTATTTCTATCATGAAGTTGCCGATGCCTTTGCTCCTCATGAGGCTGGCCACCTGGTCCACGCCGAAGCCCTTGGCTATGGCGCTGAAGTCCAGCACCATGCGCTCGTCGTCCTTCTCGATGCGCCCCTCCTCGAGACGCACTTTCTCCCAGCCCACCATCTGCCGCAGGGAGTCCACCTGGGCCGAGTCGGGCAGCGTGCCGTTTTTGAAGCCAAAGCCCCAGGCGTTGACCAGCGGAGCCACCGTCACGTCGAAACATCCGCCCGTGGCCTTGCTCACCTGCTGGGCCTGCACGAAGACGATGCGCAGCAGCGAGTCGGCCTCCACGCTCTCCCCGGCATTGATGCGGCTCACGGTGCTCTTGGGGTTGAACATCGACAGCGAGGCGTCCACCCTGTTCAGTTCCTCCATGATGGAGTGGGTGAGCACGCTGTCGCTCTGGTACGTTGCGTGCCACACCGTTCCGAACACCATGCCCTCGCTTTGCTGGTAGGGCGCCTCCTTGGGCCTATGCCTGCCGACAATCATAATGGTCCCCACCGTCAGCAACATCAAAAATGGCAGTTGCCATCGCCATCTCTTATTCGTCATTCTTTCCTCCTTCCTTATGTCTCACCTTCTTCGTAGTCCTCCCCACGTCGAATATCAAGTTCACGGTACCGCCAAACGTGCTGCTGCCGTTCTTGCCGAACCCGGGCGTATAGTATGGCTCGCCAAAGTCGCTCACCGACTGATGAATCCTGGCCTTGAAGCGAATTGTCCAGCCCAGGCGGATGAACGACCACAACTTCGTCTCGCAGCCTGCCACAAACTCGGCCCATTGCGCACGGCCCCTCTGCCCGTCGAGGACGAGCCCCCTCCGAGCGCTGCCCCAGATGGGGTCCTCAAAGTCGGGATTCTGGAAGTCGTACTTGAAGCTGCTGAATCCATACCTCACCCCCAGCATCAGGCGGTTGCCATTGTGCTTGCGGTTGAAGTTATAGTCCATGCCCACGCGGAAGTACGGGGCACGCGTCTTGAATCGGTTGCTTATCTCTTGTCCCTCGCGGTCGCTCTCCCCGATGCCCATTTCGAAGATGGGGAAGTAGTGGTCGCGGAAGTTCAGTCGGGCCCCCACCTCCATCTGCGCAAACCTGCTGCTCACGGCCTTCATCACCGGGCCCGCCAGGTCGGCCTCGACGGCCACTCCGCAGAACAGGGGCGCCTTGGGAATGACCTCCTCCCGCTCCTTGGCGCCCAGTGACGCCGCACAGAGGCTAATCAGCAGTGTGCAGATAAATCCTGATGTTCTCAAGTGCAGCATAGTTTACATCCTCGTTTACGACCACCACCGAATCGATGAACCCCTCTCCGCCTTTCCGCTCTATTCCTGTCAGATGGTGGAAGGCACTCACGGGGCAGTCGGGCGATTCCGTGTGCCATTGGTTGGTTTTCTTCACGATGAGTGTCATCTCTCTTGCCTCTTCCTCGTCCTGTCCCTTGAAGCTGAAGACCAGTGTGTCCGCATCGCGCTCGTAGCTCATGGGCAGTCCCAGGGCTTCCACTCCCGTTCCGCTATTGAAGATAATCGAGTCGGTGCCGGCAGCAGTCACCATGAGCGTGTCAGCCAGTCTCACGCCAGCCCCGTTGGCGTCGTAGAAACCGATGTTCAGCGCCACCACGTTGTTCAGCGTGCAGTCGATGCCTTCGCAGGCCGCCAACCCCACCATGCAGAGCAGACCGACAATCGTCTTTTTCATATCTCCTTCTCAATCTGGTACTTGTTGCGCTCCTGCGAGTTGCGGCTGATCAGTTCGCCCAGGAACCCCGCCACGAACAGCTGCGTGCCCAGAATCATCGTGGTCAGGGCAATGAAGAAGTAGGGCGACTCCGTCACCAACCGGGCCGGAACCCCTGCAGCCAGGCAGTAGAGTTTGTTGGCGCCCACCACGACGGCGGCCACCAGCCCCGTCAGGAACATGAGCGTCCCGATGAAGCCAAAGACATGCATGGGCTTAAGCCCGAAGCTGTCGAGAAACCAGAGCGAAAGCAAGTCGAGATAGCCGTTCACAAAGCGGTTCCAGCCCATGAACTTCGACTTGCCGTGCTTGCGGGCCTGATGGTGGACACGCTTCTCGCCAATCTTTGCGAAGCCCGCATTCTTGGCCAGATAGGGGATGTAGCGATGCATCTCGCCATACACCTCGATGTGCTTCACCACGTCGCGGCGATAGGCCTTCAGTCCACAGTTGAAGTCGTGCAGGTTGTGGATGCCGCTCACCATGCGCGCCGTGGCGTTGAAGAGTTTCGTGGGGATGGTCTTCGAGAGGGGGTCGCCCTTGCTGCGGTTCATCTTCCAGCCGCTCACCAGGTCGTAGCCCTCCTCCACAATCATGCGCCGCAGCTCCGGAATCTCGTCGGGCGAGTCCTGGAGGTCGGCATCCATCGTGATGACCACGTCGCCCTGGGCCCGTTCGAATCCGCAAAAGAGGGCAGGGCTCTTGCCGTAGTTGCGACGGAATTTGATGCCCTTCACCTCGCTGTGCTGCTCCTCGAGCGCAGTGATTACCTGCCACGAACGGTCGGTCGAACCGTCGTCCACGAAGATGACCTCGTACGTCAGGCCGTTGGTATGCATCACTCGCTCAATCCACTCATACAGTTCCACAAGGGACTCGTCCTCGTTGAACAATGGTACGATTACTGATATATCCATTTCTCTTTTAGATGTCAAATGTTAAATGTCAAATGTCAAATGTTAAATGTCAAATGTTAGATGTTAAATGTAGAATGTCAAATGTCAATTGTTGCCCCTCATCCCCATCAGCCCCGTGGGCAGCGCGAGCATCAGGGAGACCAGCGCGTTGGTCCACATCAGTTGCATGGTCATGCGCGCGGGGTTCGCCACCATCTCCCTCACACTCCTCATCAGCCCCTCGGCGTCGGTTCCCCCTGCCAGCTGTTCCATCCACTGCTGATACTCAGGCATTGCCATCATGCGCTCCACCTGCCCCAGCAGCCTCCCCTGGTCCAGAAAGGCCAGATAGACATACTGCACGGCAGCCGTGAGCAGCGAGGCAAACAAGTAGGTGAGCAGGGCCAGATAGCAAGCGCGCCAGAAGCCTACGGGCTCCACCTCGCGCCTGAACGCGCGTATGCGCCGACCCGCCACCACAAAGGCCGCAATGCCAAGCACGTTGCCCACAAGCCCCACAAGCGGCATCTCGCCGCCATACATGGTGGCAAGGAAACTCAGACTCGTGAGCACGCCCACGCCCAGCCCCCACTGCATGCAATAACTGCTGTATTCACTCATATTGCGTGCAAAGATACGAAAAAGTGAGCAAAATGCCAAACTTTTATTTGGGCATTTTCGAGCGCGAGTATCTTCGACCGCAGGTCAGAGATACGAAAAATTGAGCGAAATGCCAAATTATATTTGCAACTTTCAACTTTTATTCTTACCTTTGCACCCGCAAAATGGGAAAGTCCCGTACGGCATGCTCCCTCGGAATCCCCCAGGGCTTGACCGCAGCAAGGGTACTTGGTTGTAGCGGCGCGATGCGGTAAGCTTTCCCACCCGCCTCTTTA
>DGUV01000027.1:45157-58000 GCA_002395775.1 Prevotellaceae bacterium UBA4301 | reverse complement strand
CACCCGCCTCTTTAGCTCAGTTGGCCAGAGCACGTGATTTGTAATCTCGGGGTCGTTGGTTCGAATCCGACAAGAGGCTCAAGTTTAGCGAATCCCAGTGTCCGTCACACATGCCTCCCCCATAGCCCAGCGCCTCCAGGCGCTTGCCCAGGCAGCCGACTGGGACGCCATCCTCCTCTACCTTCAGTCCCTCTCCAACGCCCAGTTCCGCACGGCAAGCAGCCTCCTGGGTAGCAGCATCCTTCCCTCGCTCGACGAACCTCAGGCCTGGGCCCTTGCCCTCCACCTCTCCAGCCACCATCCGCGCGCCTTCCTCGTCACCATGCTCAAACCTCTGGCCCAGGGCGTTGCCGACCGTCGCCTGCGCCTCCGTAGCGCCGGGGGACGCGCCTTTGTGGCATGGGCCTCGCAGGGGGAGGAGGACCGCCGCAAGACCCTCGACCACCTCCTGCCCGTTCTCCCGACTCCCGACGACGTGCTCTGGCTCCTGCGCCACCTCAACGTCGAGGACGGGCTCCCACGCCTCGCACCCCTGCTGCGCGCCGCCACCATGCCCTGCGCCTACGTCCTTGTCCGCGCCCTGCGCTACGTCGAGCACGACCGCCCCCTGCTCCTGCGCGTGGCCCGCCACCTCATGCAGCGCGGAGACTCTCTCGGCTTCAATCTCGCCAGCCTGCTGCGCGCCCAGCACGGCCTCGAACAGCTCCGGGGCACCTTCTCCCTCCACATCGAACCCTACCAGCTTGCCCGCCTCGACAGCGACTACCAAGCCTTTTGCCAGGCCATGAGGAGGTAATCCCCGCACCCTGCACCTCCTTTTCCTAAAATTAATTGTTGCCTACAATGATACGAGAGTATCTTCGGCACAAACACGATTTTGTAGCATTTGTAGCATTTGTAGCAGTTAATTTTAGTACCTTGCAATTCGCAAGGAGGCTTTCTTCCTAAAAGGTTATTATATATTATAATAAATTATAATATATAATAAAATATATAATATAATAATATAATAAATATTACCCATAGTTTAGAGATGATTTATCACCCCGTCCTCTGCCTTCAACATGTAGGGGTACTAAAAATTAGTGCTACAAATGCTACATTTGCTACATTTTGCTGTACCCCACTCTCCCCCCGCGCCTGGTAGAAAGCCTGTAACCATCTATTTCACAACACCTTACAAGCCGATTCCTGAAAAAGATGGCCTCCGCGACCCCAGTCGGGCCCATATAGTTGCATGGGGCCGAGCATTTTCGTAACTTTGCATAGGATTTAAAAATCCAATGCCACGAGGACAGGAAAAGCGCCCCTAAGGGCGGTCGCGAACGACCCTGCAGGCGAGGTCCTTGACTCGAGCAAGCGAGCGCTCAAACCATTAACCGTTAAACATTAAACATTAAACATTCGCCTTGTGAACCCCAGCGAGAAGGATAGCAACAAAGTCGTTGTCGCCACCGCCCGGTAGATTGGTGAGGCCGCGGACGTTGCGATAAGGAAAAAGATG
The DNA here is from genome assembly GCA_002395775.1 of Prevotellaceae bacterium UBA4301. Lineage (GTDB taxonomy): Bacteria > Bacteroidota > Bacteroidia > Bacteroidales > Bacteroidaceae > Physcousia. Next base: position 56,496 of record DGUV01000027.1, on the reverse strand, counting down.
TGGGGCGGGGGTCAGCGTTTGCGCCAGATGAGGAAGTCGGGGCAGAGGCGCAGATAGACGCCGAAGGAGAGGGGCGTGGAGGCGGCGTGGCGGCTGTGGGCGCTGTAGAGGCTGAACTGGGCGCCGAGCCTGTAGGCAGGTGTGAAAGCGTGGGCGTAGGCTGCGGTGAGGTAGGGGGTGTGGAGGCCGCGGAGGGCGAGCCCCTGGTGGCGGATGCTGAGGGTGGAGAAGAAGGGCAGTCCGTAGAGGTTGGCATACTGGCGGGGGATGCCGACGTAGCCTGCCTCAAGGGTGAGGTCGCGCCAGAGAGTGGCTGCGAAGGCGGCGTGGAGGGCGAAGCCTGTGTCGAAGGGCCAGAGAGTGCCGTGCTGCTGATAGGAGACGAGGGCGTTGACCTGGGCGCGCAGGCTGCTGAGGACCTGTTTGCGCGAGGCCGCGGGGTGGGGGCTGTAGGTCATGCGCAGTCCGATGGCGGCGTTGCAGACGGTTTGGACGCCTACTTCGGTGGTGTCCAGTTCGCCTCCGCGGTGCTGGACGAGTAGCTGCAGGGGGGTCTCCCACCGGATGGGTGCCTGGGATGAGGGGTTCCAGCACAGGGTGTTGTTCAGGCCCACGGTGAAGGCTTCCTGGTGGGTGTCGAGGTTGAAGATGTAGCTTTGCCAGTTGATCCAGAGGTCCATGTGGTTGCGGGGTTTCTGCCAGAGCAGCTGGAAGCCCATCTCGGGGTCGGTGGAGAGGTTCTGTTCGGGATTGAAGAGGGGGAGCACGAGGCGGTGGTTCTGGGCACCGTAGAGGTTGCCGAGCACGAGGGTGAGCCTCCGGAAGTCGGCCTGGGCGCGGAGCCAGGGGAGGGCGTGGACGCCGTGCTGATACTGGTGGCCCTTCCATCGGGAGACGTCGTGGAAGGCGTAGTTGGGATAGCGGTTGGCGCCGTCGAAGAGCATGAGGTGGACGCCCGCCTCGAGGCGTATCTGGGAGATGGGGGTATAGACGAGTTTGGGCTGGAGCCAGGCGCCCGGCAGGGTGTAGCCCTTGGCCAGCTGGCTGCTGAACTCGTTGTTGTGGAGGAAGAGCAGGGCATCGACCTTGGCCTGCAGGGCTCCCACCAGGGTGGTGTCGATGCGATGGGGTTCGATGCAGAGGGTGTCCCACATTTCGGCTCTCAGGGGCTGCAGGAGGACCATCCACAGCCCGGCTGTTGCAAGTAGTTTTCTCATTTTCTCATTTTCTCACTTCTTCATTCTCTCATTTTCTCACTTCTTCATTCCCTTGTAGACGAGATAGACCACGGCAAGGGCGCCCACGGCGAGCATGACCACCTTGAGGAGGGAGGCGTAGTGGGCCACGGCGGCGTCCAGCTGGTCGTAGGGCACCACGCTGGCCAGATAGTAGCCCACGGCGGCGAGTATGGCGTTCCAGAGTGCGGCGCCGAGCGAGGTGTAGAGGACGAATCGGGGGAGACTCATCCTTGAGAGGCCTGCGGGGATGCTGATGAGCTGGCGGACGGCGGGCACCAGACGGCCCACGAAGGTGCCTAAGGCGCCATGGCGGTCGAAGTATTCCTCGGCCACGCGGACCTTCTGTTCGTCGATGAGACACATGTGGCCCAGACGGCTGTTGGCAAACCGATAGACGATGGGGCGGCCCAGATAGCGGGCCAGGAAGTAGTTGGCGAGGGCGCCGACGATGGCTCCCAGGGTGGCGCAGAGGACCACGAGGAAGACGTTGAGCTCGCTGCCGCTTGCGGCCAGGTAGGCGGCGGGGGGAACCACCACTTCGCTGGGGAAGGGGATGAAACTGCTCTCGATGGCCATCAGCAGAGTGATGACCCAGTAGTTGAGGTGGCGCAGGCACCAGGCTATGAAGGGAAGGCTTTGCATGTTCGGTTGGTGTTGAATGTGATTGAGGAGGGGGGATTATAGTGGTTTCTTCTGGAAGGTGCGCGGGTTGGTCAGTCTCCATCTCACCCATGCTTGGATGTCCCACCAGGCCACGAGGTGGAGCAGCAGGGGCAGAGCGACGGGGAAGGGCCGCTGGCCCAAGGCCTCCATGGCGCTGCGAAAGTGGAGGGTGCGGCGCCAGGCATGGGCTGCCCAGAGCAGGACGACGAGAGCAAGCAGGACGTAGCGCTGGTGGGCGGTGCAGAGGAAAATGAGGAGGGCCGTGGAGAGGGTGAAGAACCACGTGAGCAACACGTGGCGCGCGTAGCGTATGCGATAGGAGAGGCGGTGGGGGAAGTGGCGCCGCGTCTCCATGAAGAAGAGGCGTTCCTGGCTCCAGTGTCTGGCAGAGTCGGTCACTTCCTGAAGCAGGAGGGCCTGGGGGTGGAGACAGAGGTCGGTGTTGCGGGCGGTGCTGTGCTGGTTGACCATGATGTCGCAGGCGCCCGTGAGGAGGTTGGCGTGCTCGGCAAATCCCCGATGCTCGAAGAAGAGCGAGCGCCGATAGCACAGGTTGGCTCCCAGGAGGCGGTAGGCTCCGTGGCGTTTGGCCCAGGGCAGATGCATGACTTGCTGCCAGCCTTGGAGGAAACGGCAACAGAGTCCGCGCCAGCCGCGCAGGTGGGTGAGCTGGGTGAGTCCCACCACCATCTGGGTCTCGGGCTTGCGCACGCAGGCTTGTGCCATGTGGGTGAGCCAGTGGGGCGATGCCGGCTGGCAGTCGGCGTGGGTGAGCACCACCCATTCGTGGGAGGCCGAGCGCATGGCCAGGGTTATGGCCAGACGGATGGGACTGACGTTGCGGGCGCTTTCGGGCGTGCGGATGACGTGGAGGTTGAGGTACTGTTCCTGCAACTTCTCGAGCAGCAGGGGCGTCTCGTCGGTGCTGTTGAGGTCGGCGACGATGACTTCGAAGGGACTTGGGAATTCCTGTTCCAGCACGAGGGGCAGATGGCGGCGCAGGGCTTCGCACTGCTCGTGGCAGACGATGATGACACTGAGGGGCGGCAGGGACTCGGGTTCCTGGGGGGCCGCGTCTTGCTGCATGAGCTGGGGTACCTTCTGATACTCCAGATTGCGGAGCATGGCCAGGCACCAGAGCAGGAGGTAGAGGGTGAAGGGTATGACTTCGGCGGGAATGTTCATCAGAGTGATTCGCTTGTGTAGCCCAGGGGCAGTGTGCGACAATTGTATTGCGAGGCCATGATCTGGCCGTAGGCACCGGCGCTGCGGAGGGCGATGAGGTGGCCGCGCGTGGTGAGTGGCAGGGGGCAGTCCTTGGCAAAGACGTCGCTGCTCTCACAGATGGGGCCCACCACGTCATAGACCTCGCTGCCTTCCTGGGACGAGAGGTTCTGAATCTTGTGGCTGGCTCCGTAGAGGGCGGGGCGGATGAGGTCGGTCATACCGGCGTCGATGATGACGAACTGCTTGACGGCGCCTTGCTTGATGTAGAGCACTCGGCTGATGAGCGAGCCGCACTGGCCCACGATGGCTCGGCCCAGCTCGAAGTGGAGCTGCTGACCGGGACGCAGTTGCAGATAGCGCTTGAAGGTGGAGAAGTAGGCTTCCAGGTTGGGCAGGGGATGAAGGTCGGGGTCTTCGTAGTCGATGCCCAGACCTCCGCCTACGTTGATGTGGGGGAGGACGATGCGGTAGCTTTCGAGCACCTCCTGCAGTTCGTTGATGCGCAGGCAGAGGGTGGAGAAATCCTCCATGTCGAGTATCTGGCTGCCGATGTGGAAGTGGAGTCCAATGCACTCGACGTTGGACATCGCCTGGCAGCGCTGTATGGTGCCGACCATGTCCTCCATGGCTATGCCGAACTTGTTCTCGGCACGTCCGGTGGTGGTGTATTCGTGGGTGTGGGCGCCTACGTTGGGGTTGATGCGGAAGGCTACGCGGGCCACCTTGCCGTGCTTCTTGGCCAGTTGGTTGATGACCTCGAGCTCGGGTATGCTCTCGACGTTGAAGCAGAAGATGTCGGTCTGGAGGGCGAGTTCTATCTCCCAGTCGCTCTTGCCGACACCGGCGAAGGCTATCTTGCCGGCAGGGAAACCTGCGCGGAGGCAGACTTCGATTTCCCCTCCGCTGACGCAGTCGGCTCCCAGCCCGGATTCCTGGATGTGGCGAAGGACTTCGGGATGGGTGCAGGCCTTGATGGCGTAGTGGACATGATAGTTGGGGAGCAACTGTTGGCGAATGGCGTTGAGGGTCTGGTCGAGCAGCGCCGTGTCGTAGTAGTAGAAGGGGGTGCGCAGATGCTGGAATTTGTCGATGGGGAATTGCATATAGGGGGGGAAGTCTGTGTAGGGGGGATGAGTGATTCAGAATAGGGTTTCGCTCAGCGCCTGGAGGGTGCGCTTCTTGTCCTCGGCCTTGATCAGGAAGGAGATGTTGTAGTTGGTGCCTCCGTAGCTAATCATGCGCACGGGAATCTTCTTCACGGCCATGCAGGCGCGGGTCTCAAAACCTACGTTGCCACTTGCCAGGTCGCCTACGACGCAGACGATGCACATGTCGTTGTCCACCTGCACGGTGCCGTATTTCCTGAGTTCGCCTACTATCTCGGCCAGGCGCGAACGGTTGTCGATGGTGACGCTCACGCCCACTTCGCTGGTGCAAATCATGTCGATGCTGGTCTTGTGCTGTTCGAATATCTCGAAGACTTTGCGCAGGAAACCATAAGCAAGGAGCATGCGGGAGGACTGTATCTGGATGCAGGTGATGTTGTCCTTGGCGGCAACGGCTTTGATGGTTCCATGCTGGATTTCATTATTAATGAGCGTACCCGGAGCAGTTGGGTCCATGGTGTTGAGCAGACGGACGGGCACTCCGGCAAACTTGGCTGGTTGGATACAGGTGGGATGGAGGATTTTGGCTCCGAAGTAGGCCAGCTCGGCAGCTTCCTCGAAGTAGAGTTGGCGAACGGGTTCGGTGTGTTCCACCACGCGTGGGTCGTTGTTGTGCATTCCGTCGATGTCGGTCCAGATTTGTATCTCGTCGCTTTGCAGTGCGGCTCCGATGAGACATGCGGTGTAGTCGCTTCCGCCTCGCTGAAGGTTATCTACTTCGCCTTTCGCGTTGCGGCAGATGAAGCCCTGTGTGATGTAGATGTCGTAGTCGTGGTGCTCGCGCAGACGTTTCACCGTGGCTTCGCGGATGAAGTTGAGGTCGGGCTCGCCGTTTTCGTCGGTTCTCACCAGGTCGAGGGCGGAGAGCAGCATGGCCCGTTTGCCCTTTTCCAAGAGGTAGTTGGTGACCATGTTGGTGCTGATGATTTCGCCCTGAGCCAGGATGATTTTCTCTTCGGTGGCGGAGAAGGAGGAGGCTTTCAGAAACGAGCGCAGGAGCTGGAATTCCTGATGGAGGAAATCCGACGTCCGCGTCCGGAAGTCTTCTGTTTCGTAGAGCTCCTCCATGTGACCCATGTATTTCTGTTCGAGGTGGTCGATGACGGAGCTTGCACCTTCGGCATTGTTCTTGTATAGGTAGTCGCAGATTTCAACCAGGTTGTTGGTGGTTCCGCTCATGGCCGAAAGCACCACAAAGGATTGCTGCCCTTCTTGGGGGGTGAAGATTTTTGCAACTTCTTTCATGCGTTGTGGCGAGCCGACACTGGTGCCGCCGAATTTCATTATTTTCATAATAGCTTTGTTATCAAATGATTATTCTATGTTTATTTTACCATTACGGCAACGCCATACGATGCCATGGAAGGCCTTCACCCATTGCTCGTTGTGGGTGGTCATGACCACGGTGGTGCCTTGCCGGCGAATGTCGTTGAGCAGTTCCATCACCCTCGTCCCGTTGTCAATGTCGAGGTTGGCCGTAGGCTCGTCGGCCAGGAGCAGCTTAGGCTGGTTGAGCAAGGCTCGGGCGATGCACACGCGCTGCTGTTCGCCTCCCGAAAGTTCGTAGGGCATGTGGCGCGTCTTGTCGGGGAGTCCCACTTGTTCGAGCACCTCGATGATGCGTCGCTCGCGGTCGATTTTCTTCTTCCATCCTGTGGCACGGAGCACGAAGTCGAGGTTTTCGTCAACGGTGCGGTCGCGCAGAAGCTGGAAATCCTGGAAGATTATGCCCAGCTGGCGGCGCAGCTTTGGCAGGTGACGTGGCTTCATGGCAGCCATGTCGAAGTCCAGCACTTGGGCTTTGCCAGCGGCTATGGGCAGTTCGCCATAGATGGTTTTGAGCAGCGATGTCTTGCCGCATCCCACTTCGCCCAGGATGTAGATAAACTGTCCTTCAAGAATCTCAAGACTGATGTCGCTCAGTATGATGCGCTCGTCTTGGCATATCTGCACTTCGTTGTATTTTGCTATCATCTTGTTCTTTTGCCTTTAGTCCGTTTCTTTAGTGTCTTTCGTTTCAGTGTTTCTGCCATCCGGGGTTGTGGCGCTCCACGAGTTCGCGCGCCAAATCCTCGATTCTCAGTCCCTTGCTTGTCAGAAGCACGATGAGGTGATAGAGCATGTCGGAACCTTCGTAGATGAGTCGTTCGTTGGTGCCGTTGGTGGCTTCGATGACCATCTCCAGTGCTTCTTCGCCCACTTTCTGGGCCATGCGATTGAGTCCGTCGCGGAAGAGCGATGTGGTGTATGAGCCTTCTGGCATTTCCTGATGGCGCTTCTCGATGAAGTCGCTGAGTTCCGAGAGGAAGAGCAGCGGATTTCTGTCTGCGCTGTCTGCGTCCTTCGTGTTACTTTCGTTCCAGCAGGTGTCGGCTCCCGTGTGGCACACTGGGCCGTCGGGATGAGCCTTGATGAGGAGTGTGTCGTTGTCGCAATCGCAAAGGATGCTTTCGACATGCAGGTAGTTTCCGCTTGTCTCTCCCTTTGTCCACAATTGCTTGCGCGTGCGGCTCCAGAAGGTGACAAGGCCGGTCTGGGATGTCTGCTTGTAGGCTTCCTCGTTCATGAATCCCAGCATCAGCACCTTGTCGGTGTCGGCATCTTGAATGATGGCAGGGACGAGTCCGTTCAGTTTTTCAAAATCTATGTTCATGACCTTACGTTGATGTTTTCTCGTTTCAGATATGCTTTTAAGTCGGGTATGCTGATTTCGCCAAAGTGAAATACGCTTGCCGCGAGCGCAGCATCGGCGTGACCGTCGCGGAAGGCATCGCGGAAGTGGCTCATCTCTCCAGCTCCGCCGCTTGCGATGATGGGGATGGTAAGCTGGTCGGAAAGTCGGCGCAGGGCGTCGTTGGCAAACCCTTGTTTCACTCCGTCGTGGTCCATCGAGGTGAAGAGGATTTCGCCAGCCCCTCGCTCTTGTGCTTCATGAGCCCACTGGAAGAGGTCTTTGCCCACGGGCACTCGGCCTCCGTGGATGTAGCATTGCCATTGGGCGTTGTGCTCCTGATGGGCGTCGATGGCCACCACGCACACCTGGCTCCCGTAGTGACGGGCAATCTCGTCGATGAGTTGTGGACGGCTGAGGGCGGCGCTGTTGATGCTTACCTTGTCGGCTCCGGCCGAGAGCATGCGCTCCACATCCGCCAGTTCGTTGATGCCTCCGCCCACGGTGAAGGGGATGTTGAGCTGGCTGGCCACTCGTTCCACCATCGAGGCAAAGGTCTTGCGTCCGTCGTGGCTGGCCGTGATGTCGAGGAAAACCAGTTCGTCGGCTCCTTGTTCCGAATAGATGCGGCCCAGTTCCACGGGGTCGCCGGCTTGCCGCAGTCCGACAAACTTGGTGCCTTTGACGGTTTGTCCGTCTTTCACATCGAGGCAGGGAATGATTCGTTTGGCTAACATCTGATGGATTACGGGTTGGAGGTTAGGAATTTGTCGGCCAGCAGTTTCATGTCGATGCGTCCTTCGTAGATGGCTTTTCCGAAGACTACGGCTGGGATGCCGGCTTGGTCGAGTGTGCTGATGTCCTCGATGCTGCTCACCCCTCCGCTTGCAATGAGGTGACACTGGGGGAAGTCTGCCATCAGTTGGCGATAGAGTGGGGTGGACGGCCCTTGCAACATGCCGTCTCGACTGATGTCGGTGCAGAGCACATTGAGGTTTCCGGCTTGCATGAAGGGGGTGAGAAAGTCGTTCAGCCCCAATGAGCTGTCCTCCAGCCATCCGTTGATGCTGACCTGTCCATTACGCACGTCGGCACCCAGAATCAGCCGTTGGGGACCGTATTGCGAGAGCCACTCCAGATAGAGCTCGGGCTTCGTCACCGCAATGCTCCCCACGGTCACCAGGCTAGCTCCTGAGTCGAAAGCTTTGCGCAGGTCGTCGTCGGTCTTCACGCCTCCGCCGAAGTCCACTTCCAGACGGGTTTTTTGAGTGATTTCCTCCAGCACGCTGATGTTGACGACGTGGCTGGCCTTGGCGCCGTCGAGGTCCACCAGATGGAGCCGGCTGAATCCCAGGTCCTGGAATTGCAGGGCCATGTCGAGGGGAGAGCCGTACACGCGCTTGGTGTCGTAGTCGCCCTTGCAGAGCCTGACGCACTGGCCTTGGATAATGTCGATGGCGGGGATGAGTTGAATCATAGGTCGAGGAAGTTGCTGAGAATGCGTTCACCCACGCTTCCGCTCTTTTCGGGGTGGAACTGGGTGGCGTGGAAATTGTCGCGCTGTAGGGCGGCGCTGAAGGGCAGGATGTAGTTGGTCTGAGCCGTTGTCCACGGGCAGGTGGGTACGTAGTAGCTGTGGACGAAGAACACGTACTCGCCCTCGTCGATTCCGCGTAGCAGGGGCGAGGCACTGATGTTGGTCAGGGCGTTCCAGCCCATGTGGGGCACTTTGTCTTGGTGGTGCTGAGGTTGGAAGCGCAGCACGGGAGTGTCGAAGATGCCCAGGCAGGGTGTGTCGCCCTCCTCGGAGTGGCGGCACATGAGTTGCTGTCCGATGCAGATGCCGAGAATGGGCTGTCGCAGGCTGGTGATGACCTTGTCAAGTCCGCTCCTGCGGAGTTGCTGCATAGCGTGTCGGGCTTCGCCTTGTCCGGGGAAGAGCACCTTGTCGGCCTTCGCAATGCGTTCGGCGTCGCTTGTCAGCAAGGGGTTTACGCCCAGGCGCTGCAGCGCTCGGATGACCGAGCCCACGTTGCCTGCTCCGTAGTCGATGATGGCTATATCCACTTTTGTCCTGGTCTCTTGATTTTTACTCTCGGGTGATGGCCTTGTCGGCTTTCTCCCAGTCGGTGTTCAGGCTGAAGGGGGTGATGCAGTCGGGGTCCTGAATGAAGACTTCTGTTATCTCCTTGTCCTGTCCGTGGAACAGCACGTTATCGGAACAAGCCTTCCAATAGTACGACGTGACCTCCTTCATAGCCTTGTCGTTGTTCTTGGCGCGGGATAATGCGGTGAAGTAGGAGATGATGAAGTGGTTGAGCCCATAGGCTTGGCGGTCGAGCCAGTCGCCCTTTACGCCGCCTCCGTTCTGCTTGATGGCGGTGTTGCAGATGTACTGGAGAGCTGTGTACTTAAACTGCGAGATGGCCAGCATGAAGGGGTTGGCCTTGGGGTCGTCGATGACTTGCTTGGCGTTGGCTACGACTTGGTTGAACACCTCCTGGCCACGCATCTGTGCGGGCATTGCAGACAGAAGTCCGAACAGGGCAAATAGAACTAATCTTTTCATAACACTGTTGTTAGGTTTCATTGTTGATTAGATGTTTGTTTTCAGTAAAAGTTTATTGTCAATGCAAGCGGGAAGTTCCTCTTCATAGTGTGTGACCATGACGAGTGTCTTGTTCTTCCGCTGGCAAAATGTTTCGATGACCTCCTTGGTGAGTTGCCGGTTGGCGTCGTCGAGACCATGAAGGGGTTCGTCGAGGATGAGTAGCTCGGGGTCCTTGACAAAAGCCCTCGCCAGCAGGCACAGGCGTTGTTCTCCGCTGGAGAGCTGCAGAAAGCTGCGGTCGGCTATGTGGCTGATGCCGAAGATGCTCATCCACTGTTCGCACAGGATTCGTGCCTCGGGCTTGGGGCGCACGTAGAGTCCGATGCTGTCGGTCAATCCGCTTGCCACCACGTCGATGGCGGGAATGTCCTTGAGATAGGCCCTGTGCATCTCGGGGCTGACGTAGCCGATGTGGCGCTTCACTTCCCAGATGCTCTCACCTGTCCCCCGGCGGTGGCCAAAAAGGCTGATTCGGCAGGCGTAGGCTTGTGGATTGTCGGCACAAACCAGGCTCAGCAGTGTGCTCTTCCCGGCTCCGTTGCGCCCGCTCAGCGCCCAGCGCTCTCCCTCGTTGACCGTCCAGTTGAGGTGTTGCAGGATGGTGCGTTGGCCATATCGGATGGTTACATCATCAAAATGCAGTATTTCGCCGCCCTTTGCGGGGTAGAAGGGTATGGTGGAGAGGTCCTTTTCGGGAAGGCTGAGTATCCAGCTTCGCTCCTCGTCGCCGAGCATGGGGGAGGGGATGGGACGTTGCTGCTGGGCATATTGCTGGCGGGTTAGTTTTTCTCCGGCCACGAGATGCTCGACGGGGACGACGTGGGTGATGAACTGAGGCAGGTCGTCGGTCTTCGACATCACTAACACCAGCGTCAGTCCTTCCTGGGCCAGTCGGGAAAGGAGTTGCGAAAGGTCGTTGCGCGTGGGCGCGTCCAGCCCGATGAAGGGGTTGTCGATGACCAGCACCTTAGGCCCAGAGGCCAGCGCGCGGGTGAGTTGCAGTTTGCGCATCTCTCCGCTCGAGAGGGTCATGAGTGGCTTGTCGAGCAGGGGCCGCAGCCCGAAGGCTTCTATCAAGCTCTCCGGCGCATGGGTGAGCAGGCTTCCCGCCGTGGGGGCATCGTCGGCTATGTCGTGCTGGTTCCAGCGCTGCTGGTAGTAGTAGGTGGCGTCGCCCTCGCCGTAGCTGTCGCGGAAGGTGATGCTCTTGAGGTTGTCGCTCACAAGGCCGTGGGCTTCTGGGCCAAAGTCGTAGCGCACGCCTTCGCCCAGCAGGGGATAGCGCCCCGTCATGATGTCCACCAGCCGACTCTTCCCGCTGCCATTGGGGCCCACAATGGCCAGTTGCTCGCCTTCCCCGATGCTCAGGCAGACGGGCTTTGCCATGCGCCGCTGGGGATGACGTGTCACACCGTTCCGTATGTCTATGATGGTTCTCACTGCTTCACTCTCTCCTTATTCTTTAGTGCAAAGTCTTTCCACGAGCGGTAGCTGGCTTGCGAGGCGGGCCGGCGGGCCTGCATGTAGTGGCAATAGGCCGCAGCCAGAGCGTCGGTGGCGTCCAGATGTTGACGCATCTGCTCTTCGTCCAGCTTCAGTATGCGCTGCAACATGCCTGCCACTTGCTCTTTCGAGGCTGAACCTGTTCCTGTCAGTGCCATCTTGATTTTCATGGGGGCGTATTCGTGGATGGGCACGTCGTGCTCGATGGCAGCGGCGATGGCTACGCCCTGTGCCCGTCCCAGCTTGAGCATCGACTGCAC
>DGUV01000027.1:40899-45110 GCA_002395775.1 Prevotellaceae bacterium UBA4301 | reverse complement strand
AGCATCGACTGCACGTTCTTTCCGAAGAAGGGGGCTTCGATGGCCAATTCGTCGGGCAGGTAGGATTCTATGATGCCCGAAACGCGCTCGTAGATGTGGCCCAGCTTCAGATATCCGTCGGCCATCTTGTGCATGTCGATGACGCCCAGGGCCACGGCTTCGGCCTTGTTTCCCACCACTCGCAGCACACCGTATCCCATGAGGTTGGTGCCAGGGTCGATTCCTAATATGATTTTTTCAGTCTCCACTGATTTCTTCCATGATTGTGCTGAAGCCCACAATGCGTTTGTCGAAAAGCCTGAGCAGCTCCCCGTTCAGCGCCTCGCCCTGCTGAGTGTACCAACGGTGGAGGGTGGCGGTCGATTCGGTCTCGAACTGCAGCCCAAAGCACTCGCTCTCTTGGTCGCGATGGGAGAGGATGCGCAGCAGGCGCGGAGACCTGAGCAGCCCGCTTTCGCTCACGCGCGGCAGCATGCTCTGATGGACCCAGATGACAAAGTCGCGCGCGTCATGGGCCGGCATCGTATAGGTGGTGTTGTAAACAATCATTTTACCTCGCTCTACTATTCGAGTGCGAAGATACAAAAAAAATCTGACATGGCCTAATATATTGCTGACTTTTATGTTATTTTAAGATACCTTTTCGCTACAGGCCGTTTTCCTGAGGATTGGAATTATTGTCATTATTGTCATTGTCATGATTGTCATTAAGAAAATCAACTTTTCGGGGGGAAATTTATGCCACAATATATATAATAATGAATTATTATATATATTGTGAGTTGTTTTGGAATTCAAAATCGTTAATGACAATCGTGACAATGACAATCGTGACAACGACCGCTATCAAGCTACATTAGCGTACAATCTACTTAAACATGTGTATATCAATGCATTATGAAATAATTTTCAAAGAAATTGGTGTTTTCGCGCCCGCGCTCGTGCAAAGCCTTGCATATCTCACAAATTATTACTATCTTTGTATTGTCTAAGAGAGGAACGAACAAGCGTTCGAAGCGCGCCGAACGGGCGTTCGATGACACGAGAACACAAGGGCCCTGAAACGAACAAAAAAATTAAATCCAGAACGCTTGGTGGTGTCGGATAAAATGAGTAAATTTGTCGCGAAAAAAACTTAAAGACCACAACTATGAAGAAAACCACAATCATCCTTGCAGTGCTTGCGCTGATGACCTTCCTTGCCGCCTCGCAGATGCGCACCGCTACGGCCTCGACCCTCATGTCCATGGCCGTCCCCGAGAACCAGGCCGAAATTAAGTTCGACACCGTGCGCGTCGATTTGGGCACATTCTCCGAGAAGCAGGGCGAACAGCATTGCACCTTCACCTTCACCAACGTAGGCACTGCTCCGCTCATCATCAACCAGGCATTTGCTTCGTGCGGATGCACCGTGCCCACCTACACGAAGGACCCCATCAAGCCGGGCGAAACGGGAAAGATAGACGTTGCCTACAACGGGCGCGGAAAGTTCCCCGGACGTTTCTCAAAGACCATCACCATCCGCTCCAACGCACGGACGGAGATTGTGCGACTCGTGGTGGAGGGAACAATGACAAAGTGACGAATCGCTGATAAACTCCAATCCGCCATGAAGAAGATATTCCTGCTCATCGCACTCGTCTGCATACCCCTCTTTGTCCTCGCAAAAGGGAAGAAACAAGCCCCTGCCGACCCCCTGGGCAACGGCGCCAGCGACCGCGCCTACTGGACACAGCTGGCCTACAAGATGGCAGCTCCCGTGCTCGAAAACATGGCCAACGGCACGCTGCAGAAGAACATGAAACTCGAACTCTCGCCCACCTGGGACAATCGCGATAAGAAGGTGGCCTACATGGAGTGCTTCGGCCGACTGATGGCTGGCATTGCACCCTGGCTCACCCTGCCCGACGACGATACCGAGGAGGGACGCATGCGCCGCCAGCTGCGTGAGTGGGCAGTGAAGGCCTACACCAATGCCGTTGACCCCGAGAGTCCCGACTATCTGGGATGGCGCAGCGGAGGACAGACACTGGTGGACGCGGCCTACGTCGTCGAGAGCCTGTTCCGCGGATACAGCGCACTGTGGGAAACACTGGACTCGCTCACCAAGCAGCGCTACATCAAGGAGCTGCAGGGACTGCGGCGCTACGACCCGCCCTATACCAATTGGCTCTTGTTCGTGGGCATGGAGGAGTCGTTTATCCGTCTTGTGGGTGGAGGCTATGACGCCTTCCGCATCAAGATGGCCCTCTCCAAGGCCGAGGAATGGTACATTGGCGACGGACTCTATTCCGACGGGCCCTCCTTTGCCTTTGACTACTACAATGCCTATGTCATCCAGCCCATGTACACCGAGTGCCTGCAGATGATAGCCAAGCGCGACGGCAATAACAACACCTACATGGTGCACGCTAAGGACCAGGCACGCAACGGAGCTGCCAACCGTCTCAAGGAGGTGGTGAAGCGCATGCAGAAGTACAGCGTCATTCTCGAGCGCTTCATCTCGCCCGAGGGCACATTCCCCGTTGTAGGGCGTTCCATCCCTTACCGCCTGGCCGTGTTGCAGCCGCTGGCTCAGCTGGCATGGATGCAGCAGCTGCCCAAGGAACTGCCCAACGGGCAGGTGAGAGCGGCCATCACCGCCGTCATGAAGCGCATGTTTGAGGGCAAGGGGCAGAGCAACTTCACCCCCGATGGCTATCTCACCATCGGTTTTGTGGGTTCGCACCCCAATGTGGCCGACTGGTACACCAACAATGGCTCGCTCTACATGACCTCACTGGCCTTCATGCCTCTGGGTTTGCCAGCCGACCATCCGTTCTGGACCGATGCGCCGCAGAAGTGGACGTCGAAGAAAGCCTGGGAGGGCGACGACTTCCCCAAAGACCACAAGTGGGACATCAACCGCCAGATTCTCTATTGGGAGTGACCGGGGAGGATTCCCAGTTCCTTCCTGCCGAGGACCACATGAAAAAGCTAAGGCGAGCTCCCAGCCTATGAAGGAGCTCGCCTTTATTGTGTGCGGATTGAGTATCCTTTCGCCCGTAGGCTTAAATGAGGGGCATTCCCGACTGGCGGCAGTCCTCGCGCATCTCTTCGGGCCAAATGCTCGACTGCGTTTCGCCGATGTGGGCCTTGTGGAGGAGCACCATGCAAAGGCGGCTCTGCCCGATGCCTCCGCCCACGCTCAGGGGCAGGCGGCCCTCAAGCAGGCGACGGTGGAAATAGAGGTTGCGGCGGTCGGCCTTGCCCTGCAAATCCAGCTGGCGCAGGAGGGCGTCCTTGTCCACACGGATGCCCATCGACGAGAGCTCGACCGAGCGGTTGAGCACAGGATACCAGATGAGCAGGTCGCCATTCAGCCCCATGAAACCCTCTTCGTTGGGCGTCGACCAGTCGTCGTAGTCAGGCGCGCGCAGGTCGTGCTCCTTCCCATCGGCGAGCTTACCTCCGATGCCGATGATGAAGACGGCGCCGTGCTCCTTGCAGATGGCGTCCTCGCGCTCTTTCGGGGTGAGGTCGGGGTAGAGCTGACGCAGCTGCTCGCTGTGGATGAAGAACACGTCCTCAGGCAGGTAGGGGCGCAACTGGGGGTAGGTCTCACAGATATAGAATTCGGTGCGTAGAATGGCAGAATATATTTTGTTGACCATCTTCCGGAGGAATGCGAGATTGCGTTCCTCGGCTGTCATTACGCGCTCCCAGTCCCACTGGTCCACGTAGAGCGAGTGCAGATTGTCCAACTCCTCATCAGCGCGTATGGCATTCATGTCGGTGATGATGCCAAAGCCGGGCTGCACATCATAGTCGGCCAGCGTCACACGCTTCCACTTGGCCAGAGAGTGCACCACCTCGGCCATGCTCTCGTGCATACATTTGATGGGAAACGACACGGGCCGCTCAATGCCGTTGAGGTCGTCGTTGAGACCAAGTCCGCGCAGGACAAATAGGGGGGCAGTCACGCGGCGCAGGCGCAACTCGGTGGAAAGACTATCGAGGAAGAAATCTTTGATTTTCTTGATGGCAAGTTCGGTCTGTTTCAGGTCGAGCTGAGCCTTGTATCCCTGGGGCTTTATCAGGTTCATGTCTAATAGGTTATAGGTTTATTGGCTGCAAAGGTAAAAAATAATTGTGAATTGTGCATCGCGAATTGATTTATTTTGTACCTTTGCACCAGAAAATGGCTCCGTAGCTTAGCTGTATAGAGCGTC
>DGUV01000027.1:0-40819 GCA_002395775.1 Prevotellaceae bacterium UBA4301 | reverse complement strand
GGTTAGAATCCCAGCGGAGTCACTTTTTCGGCCTTCGGCCTGATGTGAGAACTAATTAACTCTTATGGCTATGAAAAAGTATGTACTCCTGTTCCTCTTCATCCATTTTTCCTGCCTTGCTGGCGTAGCGCAAGAGTCCCACCTCGACTTCATGGGCTTCCCCATGGGTGTTACAATCGACGACTTCACGAAGCAAGTGAGACAACGCTACCCCTTGCAGAAGCGCGTGGGAGGCGACCGCTATTACATCTACAAAGGCAGCATCTATGGCCGCGACAGCTACCTGAAGGCCGAGTACACGAAACGCTCGCGCCTTGTGTACAAAATCACTGTCACACCCAAGTTCATCGACCAGAATGCGCTTGCCGACTCGCTTGTGGCTCACCACGGCGAGGCCATAGAGGTGCAGAACGGTATGCGATGGAATGTCGAAGGCGGCATCATCTTCCTCTACATGCCTCAGGGCTACGACCCCGTGCTGATGTACTTCGACGAGCAGGCCGTGGCCAAATTTCGCGAGGAAGAGGAGTAGCCGGCTATCCAATCAGCCCCAACTACATTTCGCGCTGGAACCACTGGGTGATCTGGCGGTAGAGGTGGTAGCGCGTGTTGCCGCCAAAGATGCTGTGGTTGCGGTTGGTGTAGGTCAGCATCTTGAAGTCCTTGTCGGCTTGCACCAGAGCCTCTACGTATTCGGCAGTGTTGCGGAAGTGGACGTTGTCGTCGGCAAGTCCGTGACAGATGAGCAGGTTGCCAGAGAGCTGCGGAGCTCTTGAGATGGCACTCACGCCATAGCCGTCGGGGTTCTCCTGCGGAGTGCGCATGAAGCGTTCGGTATATACCGAGTCGTAGTATCGCCAGCAGGTGGGAGGTGCTACGGCCACACCTGCGGCAAAGACAGGTCGGCCCTCCGACATGCTCATGAGGGTGCAGAAACCACCGAACGACCAACCCCAGATGCCAATGCGGTTTTTGTCGATGTAGGGGAGACTGGCAAGATAGAGAGCCGTCTCCACTTGGTCCTCTGCCTCGAGCTGACCCATCCGCAGGTAGGTTTGCTTCTCAAATGCCGCGCCTCGTCCGCCTGTGCCGCGGCCATCTACGCAAACGCTGATGAAGCCCAACTGAGCCAGATATTGTTCATAAAGGCAGCCACCCATGTTGCCCGTTTGCCAGCTGTCGAGCACTTGCTGGCTTCCGGGGCCGCTGTATTGGAACATGATGACGGGATACTTCCTCGACGTGCTGAAGTCAGCAGGGCGCACCATGTAGCCGTTGAGTTCCGTCCCGTTTGAGGTCTTGAAGGTGAAGAACTCTTTCGTGCCCAGCTGCTTCGTGGCGAGTTGGCTGACCAAGTCCTTGTTATCGACGAGAGTCTTCAGCGTGCGCCCCGAATAGTCGCAAAGGGTGGTGACGGGAGGCGTCTGAAGGTTGCTATAGACATTCATGTAGTACTTCATCGTCTTGCTAAATACGGCGCTGTTCGTACCAGCCTGTGCCGATAGCTTTACCACCTTCCCCTTGGCGTCGGTCTTGTATATGGCACGTCGCAGGGGGCTTTCCTGGGTCGATTGGTAATAGTAGGCGCCTGTCAGTTTGTCGTAACCATAGAAGTCGGTCACCATGTATTTGCCGCTCGTCACCTGTTTCTTCAGATTGCCGTTGAGGTCATAGTGGTAGATGTGGTTCCAGCCGTCCCGCTCGCTGCACATGACAAATCCTCCGTCAGTGAAAAGCATCTGGTTGTAGGCATTCTCGCCGATGTAGTGCTCCACCTCGTCGCGCAGCACCAATCGTGCTTCGGTCGATCGTGGATTGGCCATGTACAGGTCCATGCGGTCCTGATGACGGTTGAGGGTGACCACGGCCAGCTTTGTCGGGTCGCTGGTCATGAAAATGCGAGGGATGTATCCGTCGCTCTCAAGTGGCACTTGCAGGGTGCGCGTCTGATGGCTCTTGATGTCATAAGAGAGGACGCTCACCTTGCTGTTGCGCTCGCCGGCCATGGGGTATTTGTATTCGTAGCTGCCGGGGTAGGTCAGATATTCTTGCTTCTCGGGATTCATCCCTTTGTACCAGGGGAAACTAAACGTGGGGACTTCCGTCTCGTCGTATCGAATCCAGCAAAGCATGGTGTTGTCGGCATTGAACGTAAGACTTCTGTCCGTCACGAATTCTTCTTCATTCACCCAGTCGGGCTTGCCGTTTATGACGTGATTGAACTTGCCGTCCTTCGTCACCTGGCTCTCGCTGTTGTTGAAGAGGAGCTTGACGAGATGGATGTTGTTGTCGCGGACGAAGGCTACCATGTATCCGTCGGGACTCCACACGGGACATTCTTGCGGTCCTCCGTCTGATAGCGGAGTGAGTGTGCGGTTTACCATACTATATATATAATAAACAGCAGTCTTGGAACGTCGGTAGATGCTTTGTGTCTTCGTCTGGATGAGTATGTTCTTCTCGTCGGGACTCATGACATAGCCGTCAATGTTTTCCAACTTCACCTTGCCGCGCGTCTTGTCAACGTCAAACAGGGTGCTCTCTTGTTGGCCAGTGCGGAACGAATAAGCCACAATCTGTTTGCGGTCGGCACTCAGCTGGGAGTATCTTTCCCCGTCGTTCAGGGGGTGGACGCCATAGATGCGTCGGGCAGTGTATTTGCCCGAACAGAGTTCCTTCAGGTCGAGTCGTGCAGAAGCAAAGGCACAATGTGCGACGAAGAGTGAGCAAAGGAGAAGTGCGATACGTTTCATGTCTATGTGTTTTTTATTGTTTACGTCTGCAAAGTTAGAAATAATTTTCGGAAACAGCAAATAAAACCCTGCCACCAAAGTCTGGAGGCAGGGTAGTGTGAATCGTGTCTGGTACGTATCTCAGCTGACTCTTATCGTCCGCTGGTGCCATCGGCCTTGATGCTGATACCCTTCAGTATGTTGGCCTTGGCAGCTGCTTTCTTTTCTTCGGCGGCCTTGATGGCATTGGTGTTCACCTCGCTGGTGTTCACGGCTTTTGCGGCATCGTCCTTGGCTTTGGCTACAGCGTCCTTGGCCTTTACGACATCGTCCTTGGCCTTGTTCACACCCTGACGAGCCTCCTCAACCTTCTGCTGGGCTTTAGCTACGCCCTGCTCGGCCTTGGCCACCTTCTGCTCGGCGGCACTTACCTTTTGTTCGGCCTTCACAACACCTTGCTCGGCCTTCTGCACGTTGGCGTTGGCTTTGTCCTGCTGCTTCTGGAGTTTTGCTACTTGAGCCTTAGCCTTTGCAATCTCCTTGTCGGCCTTGGCTTCTTCCTTCACGCCGTTCTTGGCCACTTTCAGGTTGCTTTGTGCTGCTTTCAGAGCAAGTTCCTTATCCTTCAGGCGGCCTTTAAGCTCGTTATTCTTGGGGTCGGCTTTCGATTCAATTTTCACCTTGGCAACCTCGGCCTTCAGGGCAACGATTTCCTGCTCAAACTGGTTTACCCAATCCTGACATGACTTCTCGCTTGTGGCAACTTCCTGAGCCATCAGGCTTGTGCCCATGCACATGAGTGCAGCTGCAATAATGAACTTTTTCATAACGATGAGTGAGTTTAATTGATTAATAGTTTAATAGTTTTACTTCGCAAATGTATGAAATATTTATGAAATGTGAATTGTCTATTGTAAAATAATTCGTATCTTTGGGCGAAATAAAATCTAAAATGCAATGAAAAAAATTCTTTTAAGCCTTTTTCTGGTCCTTTCTTGTGCAGGTGCAAACTGGGCGGAAAGTTCGAGTGACGTACTGACAATGATAGGTAAAGTCAATGACTATTGGCAGGCTCACAATACGCCTTACGTGCGTGCTTTCTGGGACCATGCGGCCTATTTCACGGGCAACATGGAGGCCTATCGTCTTACAGGACGAGCCGAGTGGTATCAGTACAGCGACCGCTGGTGTCGCCACAATGACTGGAAGGGTGCGCGCTCTAACGATAAGCGTCAGTGGAAGTACAAAAGCTATGGTGAAGGACAGGATTTTGTGCTTTTTGGTGATTGGCAAATCTGCTTCCAGACTTACATCGACATGTTCAATCTCGTGCCGACTGACTACAAGGTGGCGCGAGCCAAGGAGGTGATGGCCTATGAGTGCCAGATGCAGGACAACAAGTTTTGGTGGTGGGCAGATGCCCTCTACATGGTTATGCCCGTAATGACCAAGATGTACCGGCTGACGGGCGATGAGATGTATCTCGACAAACTCTATGAGAACTTCCTCTGGAGCGATTCTCTCATGTGGGATGCTGAAGCTCAACTTTACTATCGCGATGGAAAATACATTTGGCCAAAGGTGAAGACGTCCTGCGACGAAGGCAAGAGTTTCTGGGCTCGTGGCGACGGATGGGTGCTTGCAGGCTTGGCAAAGGTGCTTGCCGATATGCCTCGCGACTACAAGAATCGCGACATCTTTGTACAGCGCTTCCAGCAACTGGCCGAAGGTGTGGCTCGTTGTCAGCGCCCCGATGGCTATTGGAGCCGTAGTATGCTCTGCGAGGGTGATGCTCCAGGCCCGGAGACCTCTGGCACAGCCTTCTTTTGCTACGGACTTGAGTGGGGTGTTAATCATGGATATCTTGACAAGGCTGTGTATGGTGAGACCATCGAGAAGGCTTGGCGCTACCTTTCGCAAACTGCCTTGCAAGCTGATGGGAGTGTAGGATTTGTTCAGCCCATTGGCGAGAAACCCGACCCTACGAAGATAGTTGACAGTCGTTCTCAAGCCCCCTTCGGTACGGGCGCTTGGTTGCTTGCCGCTTGCGAGCGGGTGCGCTATCTCGATGAAACTTGTTCACGCGGTGTGAAACCCAGTGCTCCTCAGATTGCTGACCAACCTCGCAGGACAAACATCACTATTGAGAATCCCACTGGCGACAATCGTCAGGAGGTGGTGGAAGTGGATGCTCAGCAAGTATTCGACAAGTTGAAGATAGGCGGTGGACGCCAGTTCATCGTGCTCGACGGCGACGCTGTGGAACAACCCTATCAGATTACAAGCGATGGGAAACTGCTTATTCAGGTGTTCCTCGCCCCTCATTCTTCAACGACATTTACCTTGGTCACAGGCGAACCAAAAGCCTATCGTCTGGACGTAAACGGACGCATTTATCCCAATCGTGAGGACGACCTGACTTGGGAGAACGACAAGAATGCCTGGCGCTTCTATGGCCCCAAGATGCACAACAAGGGTGTTGCAGGTTTCGACACCTTCACAAAGAACGTAACCTATCCCATACAAGACCAACTCTACCACAACGAACTGACCAGTTATGGTGTGAGCGAACGCCTGAAGAGGCAAGGTCGCGGGGGTGAATGGGCTCAAATCCATCGTGACGTGTACACCTATCATCGCGATAAGGGGCAGGGCATGGACGCCTATACCGTAGGAGCGACCCTGGGTGCAGGTGCGCCAGCCTTGATGGACGGAGACAAACTTTTGCTTCCCGATGTGTATGAGAAGGCCGAGATTCTCGACAACGGTCCTCTTCGCTTCACTGTTCAACAGCAAATGTACGAGCGCGACGGTGTGCGCGAATCCCGTCTCATCAGTCAGGACAAAGGCACTCATCTGGCTAAGGTTCAGGTTACTTACGAGGCAGACGATAACGGAAAGATAAACGGGAAATCGCTCTGTGCCGGTATTGCCGTTCACGAGAGTCAGCCCAAGGCCTACGTGATTAATCAGAAGGCTGGGTACGTGACCTATGCCGATGCTCTTGACACGCCTCAAGGCCAGAATGGACAGCTCTACATCGGTCTGCTCTTCACAGAGAAGATGAAGTCGCTTCGCTATCTGCCCTTGCCAGAGAAGAAGAGTGGGGCAGTGGGGCATGTTGTGGGCATAACGCCTTATCGTGCCGGCCAAACCTTCATTTACTACGCAGGAAGCGCCTGGAGCAAGTATGACGTGCCCAATCAGCAAGTGTGGGAAGCACAATTACAGACCTACGCACGCAATATTCAGCACCCCTTAGTCGTTAAGTAATAGAGCCCACACAATCTCCCCCAAGGGGAGAACAATAGAGAGCGAGGCTTACCTTCCCTTAAGGGAGAGGCATGGAGAGGGTCTTCTTATAAAAGGTAAATATATTATATGAAACGCTTAGCTATACTACTCATTTTCTCATTCTCTCATTTCTTCATTCTTAGTCTGTTTGCTCAGACACCTGAGGAGGTGGTGCAAAACATCAAGGACGACATTCAGGCTGTAAAGAACAAGGCAAAGGAAACCCGTACGCTATTGCGCGACCAAGAGCGTGATTTGCGTCGTCTGCAGGCAGAACTGGAGCGTACGCGAACAACCATTCAGCAGAACAAGGAGAGAGCTCGCGATGCGAAAAAGCGTGGTAGGGACTTCACGCCGAAACCCGTGCAACGCACCTATACCAGTCAGTTTGCACATGAGCAGATTCAGCCTGTTCAGCCTTCACCGACTTCCCAAACTTCCCAGGCTTCTCAAACCACGCAGGCCAAGAAATCCATGAAGCAAGAGAAAGCAACAAAGGCTAATGAAGAAGTCCAACCCGAGAAGTCAGATGCTAAGGTCAAGACCAGCCGGCGAGCAGAACGTGCTGCCAAAACCCAAAAGCAAGATAAGGCAGAACCCTCCACTCAATCCGAACGCCCTAATCCTGACAAATCAGATAGCTCCAATGACTCCGATAAATCTTCCAAGCCTGTCGCCAAGCAGAAGACGGCTCCCCCAGTAGCCACTCGCCGCATGAGTGACAAAGAAGCTCTGCGGTTGCAAAAGCAGCGCAACGAATATTACGAGAAACAGCTGAAGGAAAAGCAAAAAACTGCAAAGGAGGCTGCAAAGAAAGCCGCAAAGGAGGCTGCCCAGGCCAAGAAGGAAGAAGAGCGTGCAGCAAAGGAGGCAGAGAAGACGCGCAAGAAGATGCAAAAGGAACAAAAGAAGGCGCAACCTCCTGTGGCCTCTGCCCGACGCCAGCGCGATACTAAGGACTCAGACAAGTCTGAGGTTCCGGAGCAAGCCGAGTCTTCCGAATCTTCCGGCTCCAATCCGCCTTCCGACCCGACTGCAGAGTAGCTTGGACAATCTTAGACTACAGCTTGGCTAAACCGCCTTCTGAAGTTTCTTTATACAGGGAGGGCAGGTCATGGCCCGTTTGCTTCATGACGCGTACAACGCGGTCGAAGGAGACACGATGCTGGCCGTCAGAGAGCGAAGCGTAGAAGTTAGCATCAAGGGCGCGAGCTGCAGCAAAGGCGTTGCGCTCGATGCAAGGAATCTGCACAAGCCCACACACGGGATCGCAGGTCATGCCCAAGTGATGCTCGAGTCCCATCTCTGCAGCATATTCAATTTGGGTGACACTTCCTCCGAAAAGTTGGCAGGCGGCAGCTGCGGCCATAGCACTGGCTACACCCACCTCTCCCTGACAGCCGACGTCAGCACCTGAGATGCTGGCGTTGTATTTTACGAGATTTCCGATGAGACCTGCCGTGGCCAAGGCGTGGAGAATCCGTTCTTCAGAGAAGGCGTGGTTATGACCCAAGTGATAAAGCACCCCTGGGAGGACTCCGCACGATCCACAGGTAGGAGCGGTGGCAATGATGCCGCCCGAGGCGTTCTCTTCGCTTACGGCCAGAGCATAGGCATAGACAAGTCCGGAACTTTGGAGATTGGCTTTGTAGCCCTTGGCCTTGGTGTAGTAGATGGGAGCCTTACGTTGCAGACCGAGAGGACCGGGCAGTACGCCTTCGTGATTGATGCCTCGCTCCACAGCTTCACACATCACCAGCCACACTTGTCGCAAATAGTCCCAAATCTCGGGGCCTTCGTTGCGTTCGACGTATTCCCAGAGCGAACAACCCGTCTCTTGACACCAATGCATGATGTCGTCCATAGTGGTGAGAGGATAGACACGACGGTGCTCAACATCGTCGCCGGGACCTTGTGAAAGGGCGCCTCCTCCGATACTATAGACCGTCCATTCGTCGGTGAGTGAACCGTCGGCCTCCTGCACAGCAAAGCGCATGGCGTTGGGGTGATAAGGCAGGCGGATGCGTGGTTCCCAGTGGAGCTGGACGGGACCTTGCTGTTCCAGCACGCGCAGTATGGCCAAGTCGGTCATGTGGCCCTTACCCGTGGCGGCAAGTGAACCATAGAGCACTACGTCGAAGGCATGTGCCTCAGGGTGGCGCTGGAGATACATTTTGGCAGCACTTTGCGGCCCCATGGTATGGCTGCTGCTTGGGCCGATGCCGATGCGATAGATGTGTCGGAGGGATTCCATTGTTGTCAAGGAGTTATGCTTCGCCTCGCTCGCGGTGCTATTTCTTTAACCCATGTCGTTTGCGGCTTCACTCCTTCAGGCTATAAGAGTTTGTGTTAGATAAGATACTGGTCGCTGATGCTTTCGTTGTTCTGCACGCGTGCAATGGTGGAGGCTATGAGTTCAGCAACGGAAATTTGTTTCACTTTGTCGCAACCGCCTCGATAGGGGATGCTGTCGGTGAAGACCATCTCAGTGAGAGGACTTTTGGTGATGCGCTCGCTGGCGGGGTCGCTCATGATGCAGTGGCTTGCAATGGCTCGAACAGAAGCGGCTCCGTTCTCCATCATTAGTTCGGCTGCTTTGGTAATGGTGCCGGCGGTGTCCACGATGTCGTCGAGAAGAACGACGTTAGCATCCTTGACATCACCGATGACCTGCATGGTGGCCACTTCGTTGGGACGACGACGCGTCTTGTTGCAGAGTACAAGTGGGCAATTAAGATACTTACTATAGGTACTTGCTCGCTTAGAACCGCCTACGTCGGGAGTCGCGATGACGAGGTTCTCGAGATTGAGACTCTGGATGTATGGCAGCATGACAGAGGAGGCGTAGAGGTGATCAACGGGGATGTCGAAGAAACCCTGTTCCTGGTCGGCATGGAGGTCCATGGTGATGATACGATGGACGCCAGCAACGCTGAGCATGTCGGCTACAAGCTTGGCACCGATGCTGACGCGTGGTTTGTCTTTACGGTCCTGACGTGCCCAGCCAAAGTAGGGAATGACGGCATTGATGGTACGGGCAGAAGCTCGCTTGGCAGCATCAATCATCAGGAGCAACTCCATGAGGTTGTCGGAGTTGGGGAAGGTGGATTGTACGAGGTAGATGTCGCGACCGCGAATGCTCTCTTCGTAGGAAACGGAGAACTCGCCGTCGGCAAAGCGGGTGATGACGAGGTTGCCAAGGGGACAACCGAGTGCTGCGCAGATTTTCTCGGCCAAATAGCGTGTGCGCGTACCGCTAAAGACCAGAAATTGCTTTTCCATGTTTATGGGTTTATGGGGATGAGGGTTTAGGGATTATTCTGTCACTTGACGAAGTTTGCGGAAGTGGGCGATGAGGTCCTTGTAGTCGTAGCCGCGATGAATGTTGAAACGACGCCAAAGGTCACCACGGATGACCACGCCGCCGAAACCGTAGTGTCGGAGTTCGGGAATGTTCTCGAGCGAAATGCCACCCTGGGCCATCACATGTCGGTCGATAATGCCTCGACGGGTGGCTATGGCAAGGTCGTCGGCCGTGAAACGGGAAACATAGTTGGGTTCAGATATGCTGTCATAGACATTCTTGAGGATGACGTATTTGCTTTTGCTCTTCTGTTGCTCCACCTCGTCGAGGGTGTAGCAGGTACGGCTTATCATGTCGTGGTAGTCAGCAGGCGGAGTGGGATTGTGGTGGCTGAGGTGTATACCCATTAGCCCGAACTCCTCCTTTAGATAGAAGTGGTCGTGTACGACGATACGCTTATGATAGCGCTCGGGCAAGAGGGTGAGCAATCGCTCACAGAAGACGGGCTCACTATTGGGCTTTCGAAGATGCAGAATGTCGAGACCTTCCTCGAAAAGGGTGGACAATATCTTGTCCTCTTCAATGAAGAAATCGGGAGATGTCAGGAGTATAAGTTTCATGCCGTCCGATTAAATTCAGTGCAAAGGTAAGAAAAAAGCTTGAAAGTTAAAAGTTCTTGCTCCCTTTTTTTATTGTGCATGTGTCCTGAAGAATTGCGAGGATGTATGAATGGTTACGACATTGCGGAAATACTTTTTGCAACTACGTATCCCATGGTCCAGGCGGCCTGCAAATTAAATCCTCCCGTAATGGCATCAACATCAAGAACTTCGCCTGCCAGAAATATGTTTGGATGAGACTTTAGGGCAAAGGTGTTGGGATTGATATTACTTAGTGAGACACCTCCGCAAGTGACAAATTCGGCTCTATATGTTCTTCTGCCTGTGGTTTCGTAGCTGTCGGAGGTAAGCGTAGCTACGAGTCTGTTCATCTCTTTGTGGTTGAGCGCATCCCAACGATGGTTCGCTGTAAGGGAGGCCCTATCGAGTAGCATGGCCCAGTGGCGTGAAGTGAGGTGCTGGGGATGGTGGTTGCCTAATTTCTTGTTGGTTCCGAGATAGGGGTGGAGCAGTGTGCGCACTTGTTCTTCGTTGCGCCCTTGCATCCAGTTGACGGTGAGCGTCACCTTATAATCGTGCTCGGCCAAATGACGGGCAGCATAAGACGAAAGGCGGAGAATGGCAGGTCCACTCATGCCAAAGTGGGTGATGAGCAGCGGTCCTTGTGCCTGAAAGCGTGTACCTGCAAGGCTTACAATGGTGTCTTCAACAACAATGCCTGTAAGGTCCTGTAGTGGAGTGAAATTTATGTTGAGGGCAAAGAGAGAGGGAACGGGAGGTTGAAGACTCAGATTGAGTGAAGACAAAAAAGAGAGGCTCCCCAGCCGAGGCGCTCCGCCTGAGGTGATGACCAGAGCATCGTAGCCGAGAGGTAGTTCGGCAACGGGCGATTGTGTCAGGAGCTTCACGCCACGGGCTTGCATTTCGTGTAACAGAGTGCCAACCACCTGCATGGCATCCTGTGAACGGGGAAACACGCATTGGTCGGGCTGTTCAACAAGCGGAACGCCTGCCTCTTGCCACCAAACAATGGTGTCCTGTGGTGAGAATTGCCGGAAGAGACGTTCCATCAATCGCCAGCCACGCGGATATGCTTGGCTGAGATGAGTGATGTCGCGGAAGGTGTTGGTGAGGTTACATCGCCCTCCGCCTGTTATTGACAGCTTGGCCATGGGACGTTGTCCGCGTTCCAGCACGGTGACATCGACATGGGGCAACATGCGCTTCAAATTGACTGCACAAAAGCATCCGGCAGCACCGGCTCCGACGATTGCAACTTTCATGGTGCAAAGATAGGAATAATTAATAAATGGAAATTGCATTTTGGGAATTATTTTGTATCTTTGTCGGCAAACGCAAAACAAACGCAAAAGGAGAATGGAATTTGTATACATATTAATAGGTATAGTAGTTGCGAGTATTGTGGCTGGTTTCATCATTGCTCGCATGCGCACACGACTGGCATTGAAAGAACAGGAATGCAAGCATGCAGTAGAGGATGCCAATCTGCAACGCGAAAGTAGCAAACGCTATGTAGATGAACTGAAAGCGGAACATGCTGTACAGTTTGAAAATCTGCGAGCACAGCAGAGAGAGCAGTTGGAGAAGACTGAGACTCAATACAAAGAGGCGCTTGCTCACATGCACCATCAGCATGAGGAACAGTTGCAGCAACAGATGCAATTGATACGCGAGCAGATGAACTCTGCTTCGGAAAAAATATTGAAAGAGCGGGCCGATCAACTTTCCTCGACCAACAGAGAACAGTTGGCATCTATACTGAATCCCCTGCAGACCCACATACAACAAATGCGTGAGGCAGTAGAGAAAAGTGACCGCGAGCAGACGGCCACCATGCAGCAGCTTAATGCCTCGATAAAGACAAGTTTTGAACTGAGTAGAAAAGTGGGAGAGCGTGCCGACCGGCTGGCCCTAGCCCTGACTGGCGAAAACAAGACTCAGGGCAACTTCGGAGAACTTAAATTGAAGCAGTTGCTTGAATACATGGGGCTGGAAGAAGGCGTGCAGTTTGAATTGCAGGAGACCATGAAGGATGCTGACGGCAAAGTGCTGCGGGAGGAAGACGGACATAGGATGATTCCCGATGCCATCTTGCATTTCCCTGACAAACGGGATGTGATTATTGACTCGAAGATGTCGTTCACAGCCTTTGAGGATTATCATAATGCTGAGACCGATGAGCAGCGTCAGGATGCCTTGCGCCGACATATTGCCAGTGTACGTGCTCATGTCAAGGAACTATCGAGCAAGAACTATGCCCGATATATTAAGGATAATCGTGGGCGACTCGACTTTGTGTTGATGTATGTCTTCTCCGAGTCTGCTCTACAGCTTGCTCTCTCAAATGCTCCCACACTCTGGAAAGAAGCCTACGACAAGGGAGTGGTCATTGCCGGGTCACAGAACCTCTACATGATGCTCCGCGTGCTTGAGATGACTTGGCGGCAAGTCCGTCAGGTGGAGAATCAGCAAGAAATCATGAACTGCGCCAACGAACTCGTCAATCGTGTTCAGTTGTTTGCTGAACGCATGGATGAGGTGAAGAAACAGTTTGAAAAGACCAGCGATGCTTTCCTCCGTGTGGAAGCAAGCACCGCTGAAGGTGGTCAAAGTATTCTGACTTCAGCTCGCAAATTGCTGAAGATGGGGGCAAGCGAGAATCCGAAGCGTAAGCGGTCGTTGGCAGCCACGAACGCAGATGAGCCGTCGCCTACTTTACTTCCTCCCAACGAAGGACTGAACCATTCCGCCGGGCAGGGTCTGGACCAGTGAAGTCCATCGAATAAGGACTTCCCGTTGTGGGTGACTTGCCCAGATAGCGATGGGTCTTTAGGGAGAGAAGCATGAAATCGTTGTCGAGATAGTCCTGCCAAAGGAATACCTCGGCTTCTTTCTCGTCACGCGTAAAGCGAACGTCACCGGCAAGTCCTTCACCATAGACTTTCAAAAAGCGTCCATCGGCACAACGCAACGATACGCGTCCGTTACCTTTGTCTATGATCTGGAAACGTGTGCGATCTCCCTTGTCGTTGGGATGAGTGTCGTATAGCACTCCGTGCGGGTCGCAGTTGGCAGGTCGCCCTGTGGCCTTATTGATGATGCGGAACCAACGGTCGGCGGCCGATGGTTTGGCGAGTGTTTTGCCGTAGGGAATGTTGCCTGAGCGGTCTGCCTTGGGCTCTTCGACGGTAAAGTTGTCAAACTCGGCATAACCACCCTGTTTGCCTGTAATGCTGAAGGCAAAGAGTGCGTGACGCGAGCCTTGGAACGAAATGAGTTGATAGGAGAGGGGCATCATCCGTCCCATGGTGTGAAACGTCTCTCCGTCGGTAGAGTAGGCGTATTGTGCTTGGTCGTTGTCGTAGTCGCCAATGGAGCGCAACCATATTTGGTTGTTGGTGAGTTTTATGTCGATGTCAATGGTATCGTTAGTCAGTTGTTCGAAACAACGCAGTATGGTGGCGTTACCTTGTTTTACGATTCCAATCCAAGAGCAAGGAACGTTGATGTTGCCCAGTCCGGCTACATCGCCATTCTTCAGATTCTTGACATTCAGTTCAACCGTGGTGATGGCTTGAGGCCCAATGATACGTTGGGTGAGTGTGTTTCGTGCCCACATCAGTTGTTCGGCGGGCATCGACTGCAGGCGCAGTCTTCCACCCTTCAGGCTCCACATCTTCTCTTCCGGATTGTGGTTCCATTGCCAGATGCGTCCCAGTTGCTTCTGGTCGAACGTATCGTTGCGGTCATACGGAGCCCGGGCGGCAGGCACGTCGCCCAGTCCGTAGAATCCCTCGGCAGTGCCCGGCTTAAACCATGTGCGAGGAGCACGCCCAAGATTTCCTTCTAGTCCCACCATTGGCCAGCCATCCTTCCAAGTCATGGGCATCAGGCAAACGGTACGTCCGATGGAGTGGAAATCCTGCATTAAGAGAGCCCACCACGAACCATCCTTGTACTGCACAATACCACCCTGATGGGCATTGGTGCAGGCTGTGGCGTCCTTGTCAACGGGGCCAAGCCCGAACTTAGTACCGTCTTCGCCAATACGATATTTTGTGTCACGTGGTACTTGGGTAAGCGATGCTGCATGATAGCCATAGGTCTCATCAGCTGTGATTACGCGTGTTTCATAAGGTCCCCAGATGCTCTTTGAACGTGAACAAAGTGTTCGACCGTTGGGACGATAGTCGGTGGAGATGAGATAGTACATGCCGTTGATTTTGTACATGTGATGGCCTTCGCCCACACCATTGCCTTCAGGGATAATAACGCGCTCGGTCCCTTCCATTGGACCACTCATGTCAGGTTTCAGTTCCGTACATTTTACCGTTCCGTACCCATGAATCGCATAGACCTTGCCATCGTCATCGAAGAGTACGCCTAAGTCATAGATGTTCCCCTTCATGTTGTGATGCTTCCATGGTCCACGAATGTCCTTGGATGTATAGCATTGAAGCCCTTTGCCATTGATGTTGCTGAAGACATAGAACTGCCCATTAGCGTAACGTATGCAGGGAGCCCAAATGCCTTGACCATAGATTTCCTGATGGTTTTTCAACGCAAAGCGGTCCTCGGGGAAATCAAAGCGGTCAAAGCAATAAGACACATTCTCCCAGTTTACGAGGTCGCGCGAGTGCAGAATGACGAGGCCAGGAACGGCGTGCATAGTGGTTCCGGCCAGGTAATAGTCATCGCCTACACGCAAAATATCGGGGTCTGAGAACTCGTCATAGAACAGCGGATTAGTGAAAGTTCCGTTTCCGTTGTCTGCCGTCCAGCTTTGTGCTGAGGCGAAGGATAGAAAATAGATGAACGCAATGAGAAATGTAAGTGTAAGGCGTTTCATGATGAGGGGGTGTTTATTATTTCTTGTTCAAATATTCTTTTACCAACTGGATGGCCAACCATTGCGACATTCCATTATAGCCGTGGTCAATGCCATGCAAGACATAGTACTCGACATTCTTGTAGGTCTGTGCAGCGCGGTCGCTATAACTGACATTGACAACACGGTCGCTATCGCCGTGGATAATAAGTACGGGCTTTTGGAAGTTGGCTACGACCTTGTAGGGGTCGAGGTCATAGATGTCTTCGGCATAACATTTGCCAAGTTTCATGCCCCATATTTCGCCTCCGTCTTGGGGGATGTCGGCAAGATTGGGGTAGCGAAGGTGTGTGTCATCAGGGATGGAGAATGCAGGATAGAAGAGTATAACATTATGAATGTCTTTTTCTACTTCTGCAGCCGTGAGCGCGGTCACAATTCCTCCTTGGCTTTCGCCCATGAGGGTAATGCGTTGGGTGTCCACATCAGATCGTTGCCGCATTTGTGAAAGTACGGCCTTAAGGTCCTCGCGCTCGGTCATGATTGACATTTCCCAAGTCTTCCCATCGCTCTTACTGCGATTGCCGCCGCCACAAAAATCAAAACAATAGACCATGTAGCCCTGCTTCGTAAGTTCCTCAGCATAAGGAATGCCCCATTGGCTGTTGCCTCCAAAACCATGGGAGATGATGATGAGTGGCATCTTTTCAAGGGGCTGGTCGGGACGGTAGAGCCTACCGTAGATGCTTTTGTTGTCACGTTTGCACCAAAGGTCTTCGACGATGGCAGCTTGCATAGTTTGACCGGCAAGGACAAAGAGTAGGAGAATAATATTTTTCATTGCATTCCTATGAGTTTATGAGTTTGTAGACTAAGGTTCCATTTGGGGTGTTGCATTACATAGCGTATGCATTCTTTAAGGATTACCTGATTCCGCCCGACATCGCCTGTATCGCAAGGTTGCAAGCTCCACACCTGAGCTTGGAACATCTTATCATAAGGGTCCATATCTTGCCCTTCGAAAACGACCTTTACCTCATTGGGATTTGTAATCACTGTGTGCTGCAGTTTTTTGGGCGAACAAGTCACCCAATCGATGCTGGGTGGGAGTAGCCGTGTGCCATTGGTCTCAATTTGTATGTAGAATCCCGCCTGATGCAGAGCTTCAGCCAACGATCCGAGCTCGGTTTGAAGCGAAGGTTCACCGCCTGTGATGATAGCGTGTCGAGGAGCGAAACGTGAGGCTTTTTCTACAATGGCCTCAATGCCCAATTCTTGTCCATCGTGATGTTGTGTATCACAAAACGGGCAATGAAGATTGCATCCGCTTGTGCGGATGAAGACGGCAGGCTTTCCAGTAAAGTGCCCTTCGCCTTGTATGGAGCAGAAGATTTCGTTAATTTTCATCCACCTCGTAGCTGGCTTCGTTGTTTTGACTTTCCGTTACATCCACGCGGTAGGCCTGTGGAATCTGTTCACAAATCCAGCGTGCTATGTTCTCGGCTGTGGGGTTGAAAGGTAGTACCTCATTAAGGTTGCTGTGGTCGAGTTGGTCACGGATGAGGTCCTTGATTTGTGTGAAATCAGCCACCATCCCGTCCTGATTCAGTTCGCGTGATTTACAGTGAATGGTAATAATCCAATTGTGGCCGTGCAATTGCTGACATTTGCTCTCGTATGAAAGGTTAAGTTTGTGACTAGCAGAAACTTCTATAGTTTTCTTAATGTAATACATTCTATTATAAATTGGGTTTAATGGTTACAGGCTAAAGAACTCGGTAAACGCGCGGATGCAGTAGTCATGGTCTGCCAAACTGCCCGTTTCGCGGCACGAGTGCATAGCCCAAATGGGATTACCCATATCAACGCCGCGCAGGGGCAGGCTGCTGGCCAGAATGTTGCCCAATGTGCTACCACCGGCTACATCGCTGTGGTTCACAAAGTATTGACAGGGCACACCAGCCTTCCTGCACACCTCGGCAAAGACGGCTGCCGAGGCGGCATCGGTGGCATACTTCTGTGCCGCATTGATTTTGATTACGGGTCCACCGCCCATTTGTGGATGATTGGTTGGGTCGTATTTCTCTGAGTAGTTGGGATGCCAAGCATGAGCATTGTCGGCACTTACCATGAACGCCTGTTCTATGGCTCGGAAGAAATCGTCTGCGTTTCCACCCTGGGCCATCACTATGCGCTGGATCATGCAAGCCAGGAAGGGACTGCCAGCACCCTGTTTGGTTTGGCTGCCCGTCTCTTCGTTGTCGAAGATGGCCAGCACTTGTGTAGTCTTAGGAGTTTTATTGGTTTGGATTAAAGCCTCGAGCCCGGCGTGCACCATTGAAAGGTCGTCGAGTCGGCCACTCGATACAAACTCATCATGGAGTCCAACCTTGTAGGCTGGTGTGGCATCGTAGAGATAGAGGTCAAAGTCGAGCACTTCGCTGATGTCCGTTTTAAGTTCTTCGGCAATAAGGCGAAGGAGTATATTGTTGCATTCCATCTCCTCATTGATGATGCCGAGTATGGGTAGCATATCCTTCTGCTTACTCAGTTTCACACCATCGTTGACTTGCCGATTGAAGTGTATGGCCAAGTTGGGGATTACGAGTAACGGCCGTTTTATGTGTAACAGACGTGTTACAGGGTGCAGGGCATCCTTGCCTCTAAGGATTACGCGTCCAGCCAATGAAAGAGGACGGTCCATCCATGTGCTCATGATGGGGCCGCCATAGACTTCGGTGTTCAGCTTCACTATTCCTCCCTCACACGTCATCTCTGCTTTGGGCTTGATGCGGAAGGTCGGTGAGTCGCAGTGGGCACAAATGAGGCGGAATCCAGCATCAGCCAATGTCGTGTTGCCCAGACGAAAGGCATAGACCGAAGAATCGTTCTTTGTGACATAGTATTGCCCACCTGCTTTCATTTCAGGCAGTGGCATGTTAGGGTCGATACGTTGGAAACCGTGTGCATCCAGCTGTTCAGTTATGGTTTTCACCGCCAGAAAGTTGACGGGAGATTGGTCGAGAAATGATAGTAGATTCATGGTGCTTGTTTAGAAGATTGTGGTTGAATTCCAAGGGTAGAATTGTTCGCTTACCGAGAATGTTCCTAAGGCACGTTCCAGTTTATCGCGGGTCAGGGGAATATGGGCCATGCGTGCACTGTCCAGACCGATGTATTTGCGCGGTTTATTGGGCAGCCATGTCCAAAATTTCTGTATGCTGTCATCGCCCAGCTCTTCAAGTCCGGCATAGGCAATGATAACGGGCAGGTGGAAGCGATTGACACATCGTGAGATTTGCCAGTTCAGTATATGGCTTTCGGTGTTCAATACTGGGCTGGCCACTACGAGTAGGTTGTCGGCTTCAGCCATAAGTTTGAGGAAACGGGTCTTTGTCGTTGTTTCCAGCAAGTCGTCATGCATGGCAGAGAACTCAATTTCGTGCATGTTTACAAAGTTGAACCGACTAGGGTAGCTACGCTGCCACTCAGCCAGCTTCCTCAGTGTGTGCAGGTTGCTGTTCACTTCATCCTGCACTGCATCGGCGTCAAAGGCTATGTAGGTTGCTCTTGCTTTCATGTTTTTCTTTACATTATATTTTTTTGGCACAAATATACGAAATATTTGTTAATTATCAATTGTCAATTATTAATTGTTTTGTATCTTTGTCCGTAAATCAACCTTTTTATCATGAAAAAAATCCTTTTCTCTCTTTCGTTGCTATGCTCAGCAGCAGTCTTTGCCGAGAGACTGACCGACTATGTGGACCCGCTCATCGGATCGGGTGATCATGGACATGTCTTTGTCGGTGCCAACGTGCCTCAGGGCATGGTCAATGTAGGTCCCACTCAGCTTGAGACGGGCTGGGACTGGTGTTCGGGCTATCACTACAGTGGCAAGCAGATTGTTGGCTTTGCCCAGATGCATCTCTCCGGAACAGGTTGCAGCGACCTGGGCGACGTTGCCCTGATGCCTTCTCTGCAGGAGTTGGAGCTTACACGCCAAGGCTTGGCCACCCCATTTAGTCATGACAAGGAAGTTGTGCGCCCGGGTTATTATAGCGTGTTGCTGGAGCGTGACAAGATACTTTGTGAGATGACGGCCACCCAGCGTGTTGCTCTCCACAGATATACTTTTCCTCGTGGTTCCAACAACGCTCGCATTATTATTGATCTCGAAAATGCTGTAGGCGACACCCGAACGGAGTCGCGAATCTACAAACTCGACGACTTCACTTTGGCAGGTTATCGCGTGAGCCATGGGTGGACGGCCCGCCAGCAACTTTACTTTGTCATCCAATTTTCCAAACCTATTCACAACTGGCTTTCGGCAGGACTTACCGAAGGCATCGTGCAAGCAACCTTTGAGGTTGGGGCAGGCGAGACAGTGATGGCCAAGGTGGCACTTTCGCCCACTAACGAGATGAATGCTCGCCTCAACATGGCCGTGGAGATGCCTGGTTGGGACTTTGAGGCCGTGCGCCAGCAAGCTCTTCAGGCATGGGACGATGAATTGGCCCGTGTGAAGGCAAGTTTCCGCACCGACCGCGACCGACGCATTTTCTATACCGCTCTCTATCACCTGCTCTATGCCCCCGTCGTGTGGAACGATGTGAACGGCGACTATATGGGAAGCGACGGACGCATACGGCACGCTGCCCCCTTCCAGAACTACACTATCTGGAGCCTATGGGACACCTATCGGGCCGCTCATCCGCTGTTCACCCTCATCTTGCGCGACAAGCTTCCCGACCTTGCCCAAACCATGCTCCACATCTATCAGGAGCAAGGCGAACTGCCTGTTTGGCACCTGATGTCCAATGAGACCTATTGTATGGTGGGTTGCCCAGCCGTGCCCGTCCTTGCCGATATGGTGCTGAAGGGTGTCGGAGGCATTGACAAGCAACTTGCCTTCCAGGCCATGAAGGCTAGCTTAATGAAAGACAACCGTTCGCTTGATAAGATGAAGCGCTACGGATGGGTTACCTGGGATACTGGTGACGGCGAAGCTGTCGCAAAGAGTCTCGAATACTTTCTTGCCGACTGGAGTGCTGCCCAGGTGGCAGGTCTCATTGGCGAGCGAGAGGATAGTGCCTACTTCTACAACCGCAGCATGAACTACAAACGTATGTTCGATCCAGAGAAGCAGTGCATACGAGCCCTTAGTACAGAGGGTAAGTTCCGCGTCGAACCCAGCTTCAATCCCGGTCACCAAACTGTCGATTACACCGAGGGGAATCCCTGGCAATACACTTGGCTTGTGCCGCACGATGTGATGGGACTGGTGAACTGTTTCCCAACGAAGCAGGATTT
This sequence comes from Prevotellaceae bacterium UBA4301, assembly GCA_002395775.1. Lineage (GTDB taxonomy): Bacteria > Bacteroidota > Bacteroidia > Bacteroidales > Bacteroidaceae > Physcousia. The sequence continues at coordinate 20,707 of DGUV01000027.1, read as the reverse complement.
CATCAACAGGCTCGACGCACTCTTTGAGGCCGATGGCGATTTGGGTAAAAATGCAAATCCTGACATTTCGGGGCTCATTGGGCAATATGCCCATGGCAATGAGCCCAGCCATCACACGCTCTACCTTTATAATTATGTCGGTCAGCCTTGGAAGACTCAGCAGCGCGTGCGTCAGGTGATGTCCGAACTCTACACCGATCAGCCTGCGGGCTTATGCGGTAACGAGGATGTGGGCCAGATGTCGGCCTGGTACCTGCTTTCTGCCATGGGACTCTACCAGGTGGAACCCTGCGGCGGGCGCTATCAACTGGGTAGTCCAGTGGTTGAGGAGGCTGTCATCGATCTCCAAGATGGTAAGACCTTCACCATTCGCTCACATGGCAATTCGGACAAAAATATCTATGTCCGTGAGGTTCGTCTCAATGGCAAGCGCCTCAGTCAAAACTACATCCTGCACAGCGACATAGTGGCTGGTGGAACTCTCGATTTTTACATGACCAGCAAACCCAACAAAAAGTAATGCCTTATGAATCGCCTCATTCTCCTTCTTCTTTCCTGTCTTTGGCTTTCCTTGCCGCTCACCAATGCCAGTGCCCAACGGCCGGCACCTGAGAAACGCAGTTTCCGAAGCGAGGCTGTAGATAAGAAGATTCGTGAAATGGAGTCGCTCCTTCGTTCCTATGACGAGCGACTTTGGCAGATGTTCCAGTCCTGCTATCCCAACACGCTGGACACCACGGTGCGTTATCAGCGCGATGAAAAGGGTGATGACGACACCTTTGTTATAACAGGTGACATCGAAGCCATGTGGTTGCGCGACTCAGGTGCGCAGGTTTGGCCATACATGCGATTTCTGAAGTCCGACGAGCACCTTAGGCACATGGTGCGTGGTCTTTTGCGGCGTCAGTTCCGTTATATCACCATCGACCCCTATGCCAATGCTTTTAACTTCGGGGAAACGGGCAGCGAGTGGCAGACCGACCAAACCGACATGAAGCCGATATTGCATGAGCGCAAGTACGAAATCGATTCGCTTTGCTACCCCCTGCGACTGGCCTTTGAATATTGGCTGCTCACGGGCGACGACTCCATATTCGACCAGACCTGGCTTGAGGCTGTCGGGCAGATTCTTCGTGTATTCCGAGAGCAGCAGCGCCGAGGCGGCAACAAGACCAGTTATACCTTCCTGCGCAAGACTTCGGCCATGCACGACACCACTGCCAATTATGGTTATGGCAATCCCGCACGTCCCTGCGGACTCATCGCCTCGTTCTTCCGTCCGAGTGATGATGCCTGCATTCTGCCGTTCCTCGTACCCAGCAACTTCTTTGCAGCATCTGTCTTGCGCAAGGCTGCCGTCATTCTTACGGATGTCAACCACAACGAGCCTCTGGCTCGGGAGTGTCGTGCTTTGGCCGAGGAAGTGACCATAGCTCTTCAGGAACATGCCGTGGTCGAACATCCTCTTTTCGGTCGCGTCTATGCCTTTGAGGTCGATGGATTTGGTGGGCACATCATGATGGATGATGCCAATGCTCCCTCGCTGCTTTCCTTGCCTTATCTTTGCGATGTGCAGGCAGACGACGTCATCTATCAGAACACCCGCCGCATGGTATGGAGCGAATGGAACCCTTATTTCTTCCGCGGAACATCCGCCGAGGGCATCGGGAGTCAGCATACTGGGCTCGATCAGATTTGGCCTATGTCCATCATCATGAAAGGGCTCACCTCGGCTGATCGCGAGGAACAGCGCCAGTGCATTGCCCAGCTATTGCGTACCGACGGTGGAAAGGGACTCATGCACGAGTCCTTTGATAAGGACAACCCTGCCAAATTCACACGTTCGTGGTTTGCCTGGGCCAATGGTTTGTTTGGGGAACTGGTTCTCCGAGCTTTTGAGTGACCAGCCTATTGTCCGAGGTTGCCCAAGCATCCGTTCGAGGTTGCCCAAGCATGGGCTCGAGGTTGTCCAAGCATGGGCTCAAGGTTGTCCAAGCATGGGCTCAAGGTTGCCCAACCTTTGCCACATGCTCCTAAGTCTTTTGTCGCATGCCCTGAGGCGCTTGGCCGATAAGATTATTGAAGTTTTTTTCTGCTTGGATACGTTCCATTTCAAGCGAAGCCCAGATGAAAGGGCCAATACCCTTGGCATCGTTGTCGCGAACGGGTTCGGAGAGATAATATCGCAGGGAACCGTCGCGTCGTTTGTTCTCCTTGACATGGGGAGCTGCATTCAGCACGTGCTGACTGATACCTGGCCCCAAGCCTGCCACCGAGCAGCAGTGGGTGAGTGAAAGGGTGGAGTCGGGATTGACGCGCACGAAACGGTTGATGATGCCATCGTAGGCCCGCTGCCCTGCCTTGCGAAGTGCTTCATCGACATACCCAAGTCTGGCCGATTTCAGTAAGGCATAGGCAAACATGGATGAGCAGGTGGCTTCGAGATAATTATCATGTCCTTCGGCCTGAGCTGGGGCGTCCATGACCTGGCGCCAAAGTCCTGTCGGACGGTCCTGCCATCGTACTACGGCCTGCAAGACTTGATTGAGCACGCCGATGAGTTCCTGGCGACGAGGATGTTGGGCAGGCAACACATCGAGCAACTCCACGAGCGCCATGACATACCAACCCTGAGCACGTCCCCAGCAATGTTCGCTTTGTCCCGAATCGGTATTGGCCCAGAACATTTCCATGGTTTCATCCCAGGCATGGCGGTTGAGGTCAGTGACAGGATCAAGCGTGCGCTGATAGGTAACAATGGCCTGTCGGACGGCATCGTCCATAACCGACTGCTGTGTCTTCGGGTCAGCAAGCATCGAAGAGGCCAGTGCCCGGAAGGGTAGTCCCATGAAGATGCCATCGAGCCACACCTGATAGCTATAGATGGCCTTGTGCCAAAAGACGGAATCGTGCTGTGTGCGTGGCTGATGGTCCAGTTGCCGGAGTAGGGTGGAAATAGCAGCCCGTTTGTCATCGCTGGGAAACAACTGCTGCAGGCGTGCCACGAAGTGCCCCGTACGTACATGGTCGAGGTTGTATTCTTTCAGGTTATACCCTCTGATGTTGCCCGTTGGGCTGATCATGGTGTCGGTGTATTGGGTGCAATAGTGCAGAATGGCCGTATCACCATAGGCCAGATAGGTGTCGAGCATGGCTTCGAGTTCAATGCCCATCACATAGCTCCATTTGGGTCGCGACGAGAAGTCGAGCAGGTAACTTTTCGGGGTTCGACGCATTTCAGAATAAGTCATCCACTGGCTATAGTGTCGGAAGGGTGGGTTGCTGAGTATGAGAGAACCGTTGACAAACAGGTTTTGGAACCTTATGTTGCGTGTCTTTCCTGTGATGCTGTTGCCTCGTTCCACCCCGTCGAACCGACAGTTTCTCAATTCTACATCGCTTATCAGCGTGTCGCTATCAAGCCCAGTGATGAGCACGCCATAGCGCGAACGTTGGCAGGTGACATTCTCCATGACGATGTTCCTGACGGTGGGAGGATAGTCGCGGCAGCATTGTTCACGAGGCTCATAGTTAAGATTGATTTTGAGCACGGCCTCGCGGCACTGACCGACTCGGATATCACGCATGTGTATGCCCTCGACTACACCGCCTCGACATGAATTGGTCTTGATGCGAAGCACACGTTCCAGGGCAGGGGAGTCCATGTCGCAGTCGTGGGCAAATACATTACGGCATCCACCACTTATTTCCGACCCAATGACTACGCCGCCGTGTCCGTTCTTCATCATGCAGCGTCGGATAATGACGTTCTGGCTGGGCATGCTGCGCAAGCGCCCGTCGGCGTTCCGACCACTCTTTATGGCAATGCAGTCGTCACCTGTGTTGAAGAGACAATCCTCGATGAGCACGCGGTCACACGATTCTGGGTCGCATCCATCGCCATTAGGTCCGTCATTCTCAAAATGCACGTTGCGCACGTGGACATCAGTACATTTCAGTGGATGTAGTACCCAGAAGGGCGACCGAAGCAGGGTGACGCCCTCGATGCGAATGCGATGACATTGGTTGAGTCCAATAAGCTGTGGTCGCATGCCGTCGGCAGCAGTAAAGGTGCGCAGAGGATTACGTTTCCCGTCGTCCCCAATCATGGGCACTCCGTCCTCGCCGTTCTGCAACATGCGCTTGCGGCCTCCCAGACTCTGGCTTACAATGCCTGTGTGCCAGCCGTAGCGTTCAGAGCCGCACCATGGCCACCAAGTCTCCCTCGTGCCGCTGCCGTCGATGATACCCTTGCCCGTGATGCCGATGTCTGCTGCACGGAAAGCGTAGATACAAGGCGATAGATTGTAGCAATCCAATCCCTCCCATGAGGTCTCGACAATGGGATATAGCTCTGGCTGAAAGGCGAAGCGTAGTGTGGCTCCTTCCTCTACGTCGAGGCAAACCCCCGTTTTAAGTTGGATGGCTCCAGTCAGGAAGGGCTGTCCCGCTGGCACAACGACACGTCCGCCTCCCTTGCTGGCACAGCGGTCTATAGCTCGCTGGATGGCACGTTGGTTGTGTTTGGCACTGGCCGACGGCTTGGCCCCATATCGGGTAATGGATACTGTGGTAGTGCCATAACGAGGAGACTGGATGCTTTGCTCAATCTGCTGATAGAGATCGTCGTTCCACTGGCTTGCCAACGAGGACGTGGCCAGGAGGAAGGACAGGAGCGTGAGTAGTGCTTGTCTTGTCATAGTTCTGCAAAGATATTGATTATTTTGCAATTATACATATAAAATAGCTACGAGATTGCCTAACTTTTGCATATTCTTTCTTAACTTTGCAGTCAGATATTTCCAACTACTGACGATAATGCGCATATTTCTGTTCCTACTTTTCTGCCTTCCGTTTTCCAATCCTTCGTTTGCAAAGGACATTGCAGCCACGGTTTCGCTTTTTCCCATTCCCAATTCGCGTGAGGTGTGTATCGACACGCATTTGCGGGTAATGTTGCCTGAGGGTTGCGAGGTGGGTAAGAAGGGTTTTATTCGCATCTATGACCTGACGGCCCGTTGTGAAGTAGATTGTCTGGACTTGAGTCTTCCTGCTGGTCCGACTGTTTCTCAACCGAACAATCCTTCGGCTATCTACACGCCCGTTCCTTATATTTATCGGACGGGCCACATCACCAATCGAAACACCCTTCCCGGAACGCCCTCGGGAGCAGCTGCAAAGTCGGCCGACATAGGACGTTATCAACTGACAATCATTGGGGGCTTTAGTGACGGATTCCATTTCTATCCCATGCTTGTGCGCGGTCGCGAAGCCATCATATACCTCCATCATAATGTGCTTGAATATGGTCACCAATATGAGGTGCGCATGGATAAGGATGTCTTCCCCAAGGTGGGACGCCTGCGTTGGCGCTTTACTACGAAGGCTGAGAAACCGAAGGCTGAGGGGCGCATCGTTGACGTAAATGCCGACGGCACGGCCGATTTTGCGACTGTACAGGGGGCATTGGACTTCATTCCTGATTCTCTTCCAGGCGAAAATGCTCGCATGACGGTGCGCATAGCTAATGGCGACTATGAGGAATTAGTGTATTTCCGAAACAAACGTTTTGTCACACTTGAGGGACAGTCTCGCGAAGGAGTTGTCATCCATTATCCTAATAATGAGGTTTTCAATCCCCATCCAGCCGACATTAAGACCAATGAACTTAAGGGAACTTTCCCGTCGCGTCGGGCAGCCTTTGCAGCTGATAATTGTCATGATATGGTGTTTCGCAATCTCACCTTACGCACCGATTGTCATGGCCAAGCCGAGGGCTTCCTACTCAATGGCGAACGGAACTTTGTGGAGAATGTCCATGTGATAGGCTCGGGTGATGCACTCCAGACGAATGGAAGTGCCTATTTCCTGAATTGCATTATCGATGGTGAGGGAGACACTATTCTGGGCCGTGGTGCAGCTTTCTTCAACCATTGTTCTCTGAGCAGCATCGGTCCGTTTATGTGGATTCGAAATACGGAAGAGAATCATGGGAATGTGTTCCTCGATTGTTCCTTCCGTGGTATAGGGAAAGGGGCGGTCATTGCTCGTTTGCCAAGTAATCACGGAAAAAACTATCCCCATGCCGAGGCCGTACTCTTAAACTGCACACTCGACAATATCCCGTCTTCGGGTTTCTTCCCTGTTGCCGAAGAAGCCCGTACGGCAACGTTGCTTGAGTTCAATAGCCATACGCCAGATGGAAACCCTGTCGATGTGTCGGGGCGTCATCCCGTGGTTCGCCAGTTACATCCCGTACGTGATGCACAACTCATAGCCAAGTATAGTGATTGGCGCTTTGTGCTTAAATGCGATTCTTTACCTTATTAATATATAGGAATATGAACAAACCATCCTTTGAGAGTGATTACAATAATGGAGCACATCCCGAGGTGCTGCGCCATTTGATGGATACCAATGGCGAGTCGAGTCAGTCATACGGCTATGATGAATGGAGCGAGAGTGCCCGAGTAAAGATACGACAGGCGTGTGAGTGTCCTGATGCTGACGTTTTCTTTTTTGCAGGCGGCACCCAGGCCAATGCCACAGTCATTGACGCTTTACTTCGACCTTATCAAGCTGTGATTGCCGTTGAAACAGCGCACATCAATGTCCATGAATCAGGGGCAGTAGAGGCAAGCGGACATAAGGTTATTGCCTTGGCCTCCCATGAAGGCCGGATGTGGGCATCTGACCTAGACAACTATTTGCTTCGTTTCTTTGCAGACCCCACTTGGGAACACATGGCAGTGCCTGGTATGGTGTATGTGACCATGCCAACTGAGCAGGGAACCATATATAAGAAGGAGGAAATTGATGCTATTTACACCGTGTGCCACGAACATGGGTTAGCACTCTACATCGATGGGGCACGCTTGGGTTATGGGCTTATGGCTGAGGAGTGTGACATATCATTGCCTTGGCTGGCGAACCATAGCGATGCATTTTATATTGGGGGCACTAAGATGGGTGCGCTATGTGGCGAGGCTGTGGTCTTCCCCAAAGGGGCGCCAAAGGGCTTCTTTACCCATGTGAAGGCTCATGGTGCTTTACTTGCTAAAAGCAGGGTGGCAGGCGTACAGTTTGATGCGCTATTTACCAACGAGCTTTATTTCCGTATTGCTAATCATGCCTTACTCATGGCCAAACGCCTTCGCGTTATTTTCGAGGAAGCTGGATTTGTTCTAAAGGATTCGCCTACGAACCAGCAGTTTGTTGTTCTTGGCAACGATATGGTGGAGCGACTCATGCAGCAAGTCTTGTTTGAGACATGGGAGCCGATAGATGAATGCCATACCCTTTGTCGCTTTGTTACGAGTTGGGCTACCACAGAAGCTGACTTGGAGGCTCTGCGTGTGGCACTCACGAGATTATGAGGTCACGCATGAGGGCAATGTCGGTGGGAGACTTTCCTAATTCACGAAGAACTTCCGAATCCTCATCAAAGGGTGCTAGCATATCGGTAGCTTGAGGCTGCGATGAGGCGTAGCGCCGGACATATTCCCGATAGAGGGGTAGGGCTTTCCCAGTGTCGCCTATGAGCCATTGGGTGTGGGCCATATTGAGGTAGTCTTCCCATCGGGCATTGGTGGAGGAAAGCAATAAATCATAGTATCGTTTGGCCACATTGTAATCACCCATTCGAAGAGCACACCATGCAATGGCTCGCTGTGAGGGTATTACGCGTTGTCCGCGGTATTCAAGCCTATAGAATCGCTTTTGTGCCTCTGGCCACATGCGCAGTTGCATTAGGCAAAGACCTGTCTCGGTGAGGATGCGTGTGTCATCGGGATGTCGACCTTCAAGTTCAAGCAGTAATTGACTTTGCTCGTCGTAGCGACCTAATTGTGCCAAGCAATGTTGCTGATGAAAAATAATTTGTTCATTGTCGGGCTGCAACATGTGTGCTTGTTGCAAATGCCTTAGTGCACTGGCGTAGTTGCCCTGTTCCTGACAGCAATGAGCCAGTTGAAGCAAGGTATTGGCATTAGCCCCTTGGAGTTTGACGAGGAACTGCAGATGACGTTGAGCTTGTTGGAACTTTCCATGTCGATAGAGGGTGGCTGCTGTGGCTTGCAGAAAGTGCGGAGAACGAGTCAAATGTGGACCTATAACAGGTATGTCAATGAAGAGCGTAGAGTCAAAGACATCTGGCCATTGTGCTTGCCATGGAGAGCGTCGTAGCAGACGATAGAGGTTTTGGATGACATTGGGATATGGAGGCATTTGCAGCGAGCTTCCTTCACCGGTTTGGCTCTCAATCGACTCGGTCATTTGTTTACGTTGGTGTTCTGGCACATGGATTAGGAGTTGGCCTATGGAGTAGAGGTCACTATCGCATAAATGGAGGCGCTGGAGCATTTGAGCATGACCTTGCACCTCGGGCCGATTCTTATCAAAGGGTGCCAACCAGTGGCCTATGCGTCGAAAGAATGGAAATGATTTAAGTGCAGTGAAGGTATGGAGATTAACATCGGCCCCCTCCTGGAACATCTGGAACATTTCCTTTGCACTCGCTTTTATACGTTGCTTCATTTGTTGACTCAGATTAGGGTCTGACTCCAGGAAGTCTGAGTTAATGTCGTCATTGTCGAAGCCCATTCGCTGCCGTTCTTGTGTTGCGCGGATGAGTTCGGGTAGAATCTCTTCCTCCATTTTCTTTCGTAGTTGCTCTGATTCCTGATAGAGACTGAACAGGTGTTGGCATTGTGCCACTTGTTGGACGATGGATGTATGCTGAAGAAGGTCAGTAATATGATTGCACACTTGGGGGAAGAGTTGAAGTTGGCGGCCATGGAGTTTACAGGTAATAAGAATATATACAATGGCGCGTGCACGATCTTCATCATTTTGGGCATCAGTATAGTCTAAGAGCAAGCGCACTTTCGCAATGTCGAGGTAATGTATGAGTGAAAGTCCGAGTGCACTCAGAAGATAATGGCGGGATAGAGAGTCCGTGGCAAGAAGAAAAAGACGCATTTGACGCTCTTCATTGGCATTGAGTTGAGGAGATGTCCACACAAGTTCAAAACGGAGGTCTTGCGTTTCATAACTTGTATCCCCTTCGGAAAGCAGGGCTTCAAACTGAGGTTTCCAGGTGTTTATAAATGAGCGGGAAATGGTAGAATAGAGGTCTGTGGCGTTATCAATATAGTAGTAACGTCGTAGGTTTTGAAGCAGGCGGAAAGTCTTCTGTAGCAAACGTTGATGTATAGATGGACGTTGAGGGTCAGAACTTCCGTCGGCCATGAAGGTGAGCATACGCTCATAGTCACCTTGTATGTTAGTAAGCTCACGACGTAATCCAGGAATCTTTACGCTGTCAAGCACATTGGTTAGAGTTGCAAGTGCACTCATGAGGTGCTTGCTCAGGAGGTCGGAAGCAACACTCTCTGCTAGTTGTTGGAAGGCTTTTGCATCCATAACAATCGTTTTCTGGCTTGGTCGGAAATACGACATTCTCGCGACTTTAACCACGAAAGAGCCTTGTCGGTATCCGCGTCATTCGGAATCGTAATGTGACGTAGGCGCGGCAGGCGAATGGTATCTGCCATCTCTGCAGGAATGGCATAACGGCTGACGAGCAGATGATGAAGAGTGTCTGCGTTGGGATTGCTGTTTAGAGCATCTACAGCCTTGTCATAAATCCTAAGTAATTGGCGTATTTGTTGATTACGCAAAGTGTCGCCGAGACATTGTTGTCGTGCTGCAAAACAATAAAATGCAGAGGTACTATCGGTTTTGAGCAATCGGTTGTGTCCCATTAGTTCGGCTTGCGTGGCTTGAGGTTCTGGCAGAATAGCACCGTCAACAAGTTGATCGTTGAGCATGCTCAGGCGCAAGTTTATATCATTAATTTGAGGTCTGTAGATGGATGTTCGTGACAGACCAGCTTGGCGCATAGCCTCGTCGGTCAGGTAATCTGAAATACTCAACCGATCGATGGCAATCATACGCTCATTAAGGTGACCAAGTGTACGTATGCGTGCCTTCTTAGCAGTTATAAGACTTTGGCTACCCGATGTTGTGGCAATAGCACATAATGATGAAGAATCCATCTGATTATAAAGCAAACGGAAAAGGTCTGTGAAAATTACTTCGTTACGCTGTCGCAGAAGTGCTGTGTCGCAATCCATTTGGGCATAGAACGTGTTAAGGCGAACGTCCAGTCCTACTTCGTTAAACATGCCCATGCTTTGTGCGTAGTAGATGGGAAGGCAATCGAGTACAGGCATGAGCCCTATGTGCAAAGCCATTGAGTCACGACGCGCCAGTTCAGTTGGCGAAATGGAAACCTGCTCCTTCTGGCATGCCACCAGAAGGAGCAGGATGCAAATTAAGCTATAGAATATTTTTTTCAATCCCATTAGCCTTTGATGGCAGCTACACCGGGCAGCACTTTGCCCTCGATTGCCTCGAGCAGGGCACCACCACCTGTGCTTATGTAGCTGACCTTGTCTTCCAAACCAAACTTGTGAACGCAAGCCACAGAGTCGCCACCACCAATGAGTGAGAAAGCACCTTCGGCAGTTGCCTTTGCTACAGCATCACCAACGGCGCGGCTACCCTTATCGAAGTCGTCGCACTCGAAGCAACCTGCAGGACCGTTCCACAAGATAGTCTTTGCACCCTCGATTGCCTTTGCGAACTTGGCTTGGCTGATAGGACCAACATCGAGTCCGTCCCAACCTTCTTCAATAGCATTGGAGGGGAAGGTCTTAATCTGTGCTCCAGGCTTAACGGAGAATGTTCCGAAGTCGTAGCCAGTGCAGCAAACGCTGTCTTCAGCAAGAACGAGTTCAACGCCGTTCTTCTTTGCGAGTTCTTCCACGCCAAGGGCTACATCGAGCTTGTCAAGTTCTACGATAGAGTTACCAATCTCGCCTCCGTGAGCCTTCATAAAGGTATAGGTCATACCACCACAAAGGATCAGCTTGTCTACCTTACCCAGCAGGTTCTCGATGATACCAATCTTGGTGCTAACCTTAGAACCACCCATGATGGCGACGAATGGGCGCTTGATGTTGTTCAGAACGTTGTCTACAGCCTGTACTTCCTTTTCCATCAGGAAACCGAGCATCTTGTTGTCGGCATCGAAATAGTCGGCGATGACAGCGGTAGAAGCATGCTTGCGGTGAGCGGTACCGAATGCATCCATCACGTAGCAATCAGCATAAGAAGCGAGAGTCTTGGCAAACTCCTTCTGGCTTGCCTTCATGGCCTTCTTTGCCTCATCGTACTCGGGAGTTCCCTTCTCAATACCCACGGGCTTGCCTTCTTCTTCGGGATAGAAGCGAAGGTTTTCCAACAGCAGCACTTCACCCATCTTCAGGGCGTCGGCCTCTGCCTTTGCCTTAGCGCAATCGGGAGCAAACTTCACTTCAGCACCCAGAGCCTTTGCTACGGCATCCTTGATCTGACCCAGAGACATCTTGGGATTAACCTTACCCTTTGGCTTACCCATGTGAGACATGATGATGAGGGCGCCGCCCTGCTCCAGGATGTGTTTCAGCGTGGGCAGAGCACCGCGGATGCGGGTGTCGTCGGTGATGTTACCGTTACCATCCAGGGGCACGTTGAAGTCAACGCGCACGATTGCCTTCTTACCGGCAAAGTTGAAATCTTTGATTGTCATAATTAATAGTTATAAGTTATTGGTATAATAATTATTTGTAATTAGTTTAATCGTATATGATAGATAGGATATTTAAGAGTTTCCATTTCGCTACAAAGATACAAAAATATTCTCAATCATCAATCTCATGACTTCAATTTTCGATTTTTCTCATGCAGATACCTAACAGGCCACACTGTTCACATTTTGGATGACGGGCCTGACAAACATATCGACCATGCAGTATGAGCCAATGGTGGGCCTTAGGTATGATAGAATTTGGTATGTGTCGTACGAGTTCACGTTCAACGGCATAGGGAGTGGTGCAGCGCTTAGAGACGAGGCCAATGCGGTGGCTTACACGAAACACATGGGTATCAACAGCCATTGCAGCTTTTTTGAAGACAACAGCTTGAATCACATTCGCAGTCTTCCTTCCTACGCCTGGTAACTTTATTAGCTGGTTTAATTCGCTTGGCACTTCTCCTTGGTAATCAGAGAGTAACATCTTCGCCATTCCTACGAGATGATTTGCTTTGCTGTTGGGATATGAGACGCTTTTGATATACTCATATATGACCTCTGGTGTAGCCACGGCCATAGCTTCAGCAGTAGGATAATCGTGAAAAAGTTGTGGTGTGACAAGGTTTACTCGGCGGTCAGTGCACTGTGCACTCAGGATTACGGCAACCAATAATTGGAAGGGAGAATCATAGTGCAACTCTGTTTCGGCTATTGGCATAGCCTTTTCAAAGTAGGCAATGACTTGTGAATATAATTCATTTTTTTTCATCGTAAAAGGAGCCCTCCTTTCACTCTTGATAGAACTTGCTATAGACAACTTGCATGGGTATGGTGTTGGTGCCACCAACCAATCGAATGCTGGATAGGCTGAGGTCATGATTGACACTGACTTGAACAGTATATCCATCGCGCGTTGTAGAACTTGTGATGACTGGAATAAGTAGCACCTTGTTCCAGTTCTCAAGGTAGTGTTCCCAGGCCTCATTGCTTAATTTACCAGCCGCGTGGTCTTGTTGCATTTTGCGATGTTCATTCTGGCAATAGGTAAGCAGGCGGCCAATGTTGTCAAACGTATAAGTGTTGTAGGTAGAATTGAATGTTGTAGTGAAACTCGTTCGTCCATTGCTGACTTGATGCTTGGCAAAAAAATCGTTTGCCTCAGATTTACGTACCATGAGTAGTTCTCCTGGTATTGAAAGTTGATAACCAGTCTGTGGCTTATTGTATCGGGTAAGGGTTATGCTGGCAAGGCTGATACTATCATTGGAATGCTCGCCGCAAAAGAGTTGGTCTATGGGCAGTGTTAGCTCGGTACACAGACCAGCAGGGGTTTTCAGATAGGTGCAACTTTGATCGGATAACAACGGACTGATGTCACTGTTACGGAAGTGGGTACTTTGGATGACTTCGGGCGTGGCAGCAAAACGTGTCAGACCACCATAGATAGTATCTTCAATTTCATCGGCATAGCGATAATATATGTTGAATGTACCTACATAGACAGATAACATAGTCCCCTGTCCGCCAGAGGTGCGAAAGTAGAGTCCGGGGAGAACCTCGCGAATGAAATTATAGGATGAGGCAAAGCGGCTGGGCTTTTCATAATAGCTGTTCATTATGCGCTGTCCGAGTGCTGCTGGCAGCCTGATGCTAACATTCGCGTTATAGGCGGAACTTGATAGTGTGGTGGACGATTGGTTATAGTCGCGTGGCGTAAAGACGCGTGAGGCTAAGGGACGGGCATCAGCTGGCAGAAATTGCGAAAGATCTACGTCGGAATAATAAACCGAATCTTCACTGAGTAAATGACTGGAAGAGAGCTCAAATACCTCTATCTTCATAGGATTGTTAGAATCACCCTGATAGCTGTCAAAATATAAGCGAACTTCACATGAGTCACATTGTACCACTCCACGAGTCTCACGGCCATCTTTGTCGCCAACCATCATGTCGCGGTTAGGGAATTCATAGTTTTCAAACGTGTAGAACTGTGCGGCGAAGTCTGCTTGAATCTCAGCTCCTGTTTCAGGGTCAATTACCTGGCCGAGAAAACTCTTAGTGCTATTGGCTAATACGGAATCCATGGCAAGTGATCGGCTATATATCTGAAATACCTGCATGGAGTTGCTAATGCCATCAGCATCGGAACGTATGCCCAGAGTGCCAGTGTTATCGTCACATGATGATGTGACCATGAGTAGAAGGCACGAGGCCAATAGAATGGGGAATCTTTTCTTCATTTGTGGAATGGTGGGATTGAGCTTTCCGACTTTATTTCTTTTCCCACACTTGGTCGAAGAGATTTATAAAGTCGTCAGGAGTAAGTTTGGTTCCGGCAATTATGGGCTTTCCGGTAGCTTTTGCATATTTCATGACAGCGGATTGGGGCTGATTACGCTCAAACGCAATGCCGTCAGAGTATTTGATGGCCAATTTTAACCAATCATTTGGCATTAAATTATCGCCGAACTCGGCTATGCAGTCAGCATTGGCGTTACGATATTCTATAATCTGCCCGGCATTGGGACCGCTGGGTAGAGTGAGCCCATGGGGAGTGACGGAATAAACTACGCGGCAGTCACGGAAACAGGGCTCATCAGCATAGGCAGTTTTCAGATAGAGGGGAACTATTGAAGAGATCCATCCTTGGCAGTGTACCACATCAGGTGTCCAACGTAGTTTCTTTACAGTCTCAAGCACACTTCGGGCATAAAAGACAGCACGGGCAAAGTTATCGGAATACTCTATACCCTCGCGGTCACGCTCGGCAAGTCGCTTGGCAAAGAATTCGTCATCATCGATGAAATAAACCTGCATGCGTGTACCAACGATGGAGGCTACCTTAATGATAAGTTGGTAATCTGTGTCATTAACAATGAGATTCATTCCAGAAATACGCTGAACGGGGTGGAGTTGGTTGCGGCGTTCGTTAATGTTGCCCCACTTCGGCATAAAAGTACGAATTTCGCGGTTCATGTCAAGCGCAGCGATAGGGATGTCGCGACCCAACTTGGTCAGGTTGGACTCGGGCACATAAGGATTAATCTCCTGAGTTATGAATAAAATCTTCTCCGCTTTCATCTCTTGTAATCAATTTTTCGATGCAAAGTTACAAATAATCTTTTACAAAATGCCCTTTTTCGTGCCTTTTTACCCTATATTTCATGTTTTTTAGCGTTTTCTTATGCTGTTTGTTTCGTTATGTCGACGAATTGCACTAACTTTGGCACCGCTTAAACAGAAAGTTGACGTTGTTATCAATGATGAAAGTTATTTCTACTATTGCTTCGTTACGTTCCGAACTTGCCAAGGTGCGTAGCGAGGGAAAGAGTGTGGGACTTGTGCCCACGATGGGTGCCCTGCATGAAGGACATGCTTCGCTTGTACGTCGTAGTGTGATTGAAAACGATGTGACAGTTGTCAGTGTATTCCTTAATCCAACTCAGTTCAATGACCCCACTGATCTTGCTAAGTATCCGCGCACGCTTGAAGCCGACTGTAAGTTGCTTGATTCATGTGGCGCGACAATTGCTTTTGCCCCTTCGGTTAGTGAGGTCTATCCAGAACCTGATACGCGACACTTTAGCTATCCACCCACTGACAGTGTGATGGAAGGTGCCTTCCGTCCAGGTCATTTCAATGGTGTTTGCCAGATTGTGAGCAAGCTGTTTGTGATGGTTGAACCAGATCGTGCCTATTTTGGTGAGAAGGATTTTCAGCAGATAGCCGTTATTCGACGTATGGTTGCTGATTATAGCTTTAAGATTGAGATCGTTCCCTGTCCTGTCGTTCGAGAGAAAAGCGGACTGGCAATGAGCAGTCGCAACTCTTTGCTTACCGCGGAAGAACGCCAAATAGCTAGTCACATTTATCAGACGTTGCATGAGAGCCTCACATGGGCTAAGATGATGGGTGTTGACGAGGTGCGGCTCCGCGTAATAGAGCAAATTAATAATATCGACGGGTTGCAGGTACAGTACTACAGCATTGTGGATGGTAAGTCTCTTGCTGATGTTCACGACTGGACAGAGAGTGATGATATTGTGGGTTGCATTACCGTATTTTGCGGAAGTCAACCCATTCGTCTCATTGATCATATCAGATATAAAAGTTAACGGCTATGCTGATTGAAATACTGAAATCGAAGTTGCATTGTGTCAGGGTGACGGAAGCCAACCTTAAATACATGGGGTCTATTACCATAGACGAGGATCTCATGGACGCTGCTGGGCTAATTGCAGGTGAGCGTGTGCATATTGTAAACAATAATAATGGTGAACGTTTTGATACTTATGTCATCAAAGGCGAACGTGGAAGCGGATGCATATGTCTCAATGGCGCAGCAGCCCGTAAGGTGCAGGTAGACGATGTGGTCATCATCATGGCCTATGCAATGATGGACTATGAGGAGGCGCGCAGCTTTACCCCTAAAGTGGTATTTCCCGAGAACAACCGTGTTTAGTTGCTGTCATTCATTTTACATAAAAAAGGCGAGCCTCAAAATTAAGGCTCGCCTTTTTCTAACTCCTATGTAAGATTATTCTTCACAGAGTTCTGTGAGAATGCCACAGGTAGATTTGGGATGCAAGAATGCAATGTGCAGCCCATCAGCACCCTTACGGGGAGCCTTGTCGATCAGGCGCAGGCCTTTCTCGTCGCACATGGCAAGGGCTTCAGATACCCCATCCTCGACCTTAAAGGCAACATGATGGACGCCACGGCCTCCGTTGTCGAGAAATTTCTGCACAGTACTCTCGGGACAAGTGGGCTCAAGGAGTTCCAGCTTTACTTCTCCCACCTTCAAGAAAGCGGTCTTTACCTTCTGGTCTTCAACAACCTCGGTTTTGTACACTTCCAGTCCCAGTACGTCCTGGAAATAGGGCAGCACGGCTTCGATACTTTGTACGGCAATGCCCAAATGTTCAATTCTTGAAATTTTCATAATAATATTTAAAGTTAAAGGTTATGCAAAGTTACAAATTATTTCTTAAACTGTGCTCCTCTGTTTCCATTATTTTAGAATTCAATTAGCACACGGGCATTAACCATTCGACCAGTAAGGTAGTTTGGCACGGCATATTGGCTGCCCACGACATCCGTCACCCAGTAGTAGCCCGAAACATTGGAGAATCCAAAAATATTGAAACAGTCGAGTCCCAACCAAATGTTTCTCACGGCATTGTGCCGCAAATGCCGATCTTCGTTATTGAGGGCACGATAGTTCATGCCAATGTCTACACGCTTGTAGGCTGGTGCACGGAAGGCTTGACGCTCAAGTCCTGTATGGGGCGGACCGAAGGGCAGGCCGTCGGCAAACGAGGCTTTTAGATTCATCTTCCATCGTGTCGTGTTTGGGAAGTAGTCACTGAAAAAGAAGTTTATATTCCAGCGTTGGTCGGTGGGCTGAGGTATCTTCTTGCCATTAAGTGTCATCTGAGCTTTCATCAGTCCAAAACTTATCCAAGAGTCAGTACCCTTTACCATTTCGCCATACACTTTGAGATCTATGCCTGTAACAAAACCCTTGGCGATGTTTTGTCCGTAGTAGACCACCTTCACATTATCGACGTTATAGGGGTTAATGCGACTTTGAGCTTTGTAATAGACCTCAGTAGTGAAGCGGAAAGGTCGATCCATGATGCGGAACTTGTACTCCATGGCTGCCAGCACTTGGAAGGAGCGTTGCGACTTGATATCTTTATTCAATCGAACTCGTGTATTTCCGTTCGTTGTCACTGTGTCGCGCAATTCCTTGTAGAAGGGCCGTTGATAGTAAAGGCCTGTTGCCAAGCGGAATGTGAAGTTGTCATTTTTCTTCGGCACAAAGCCCATGCTTACGCGCGGCGAGATGAGCCATTCTTTATTCCATGTCCAGTAGGATAGACGAGCGCCATAGTTAACGCTCAGCGTGCCCACGCTAGATTCCTTTCGCCAGGTGTCTTGGAGGCAGATCTCCATGTGATTACTTGAGATCTTGTTAACGCTCTTCAAATTGTAGATTAGCATAAGATCCTCCCCGGTATGGGGTATGCTATATCCGCTGGAGTCGCGACTTTCCCATTCGCGTGAGTTCTCTTTGATACTTTCGTGTTTCCATCCTATTCCAGCAAGCAAAGTATGGTTGCCCCGGCGCAGGTCGTAGTTCAATTTTATATTTTTACTGTTGCTGGTGAGCAGGTTGCGGGCATGCTCCATGTAGGTTCCAACGCCCAACTGCTCGTCGCCATTAGTTTCATTAAGCCAATACTGGCCCTGTATGTCATAGGTTTCGCGTTCCTTGGTAGAGAAGGCAGAGAAGGCCAGCGAGAGACTGGAACGCTCGTTGAGACGGCGAGTGAGTTTAGCTGTGCCGAAGAGGGTGCGGAATAGGTCTTCCTCCTTGCCGTCGAAATAGACTTTGAAACTCTTCACATCCTCCATTGTTCCAAAGCGTGTCTCGCGGTCCTTGGGTGCGAAGTTGTAGTTGTTCTTCGAAATGTATCCGATAACGTCAAAAGTCCAGTTTCGTGATGGCGACCATGAAAAGTAAGCCTGGTAGTCGAGAAATTTCGGACGGTATTCGCCTTTCGTTTCCAGCGAACCAAGCATATATTGGTTAGTCTTGTATCGCAGTCCGTTGGAAAAGGATACTTTCTTTGTGCCATAGCCCGCATAAGCATTTGCACCCAACAATGAACCTTGTAATGAACCTTCCCATCCACGGGGACGATGGTAAGTGATATCGAGCACACTTGACATCTTATCACCATATTTTGCCTCGAAGCCTCCGGCTGAGAAATCAACTCTTTCCACCATGTCGCTGTTTATGACCGATAGACCTTCTTGCTGTCCTGAGCTGATGAGCAAGGGACGATAGATTTCGACACCATTAATATAGACAAAGTTTTCGTCAAATGAACCTCCACGGACGTTATACTGACTTGATAGTTCGTTGTGGGAAGACACGCCAGCTTGCGTGGCTACTAGTTCCTCCACGGCATTTCCTGTGGTCGATGGTAAACGGCGGAGTTCTTCGGTGTTTAGTGTCTGAGTCTGGTTCATCTGGCGTCGTTGCTCAGTGACAACCACTACGTTAAATTCTCGGTCATTAGATTTCATGACGATATTCAGTACCAGTTCGCCCGTGGGCTTTCGCAGTACGCGCTGGCGCTTTTGGAATCCTATCATCTGATAGACAACCACCACACTGTCTGCCGTGCGAAAAGTGATGTTGTACTTGCCGTCCAGATTTGCTGTGGTAGCAATGCCCTGACCTTCGATGCGCACCATGACCATGGGTATAGGTTCCTGGTTTTCATCGACGACAGACCCGCGCAATCTCACCTTTGCGGTGTCGGTTGCTTCTTGTGCCGTTCCCACGAGGGTGGCAAGGAGGAGAAGTAGGGCAGTGAGCGTTCGTTTCATTACTTTAATATAACGCGCACATGAGTCATTTATTGTGCAACTTACTCCACGATTAATGCAAAACTTCCATTGGCGCGACTGTAAAGTGTGGCACACGATGACGTGATACTACCCACGCATCCATCGGCCGTTCCTCCGTTGTAGGTCCCGATTTCACCGTCGGCAGCATTATTCCATGATGCCTGGAACTGACAGGAATATCGGCCGAGAACAACATTCTCGGGAATTTCTATCGTCCATGTGGGAGCTTGGGCTTTACTCTCACCTCCTTCGTCGCTTCCACCTATAAGTTCTGTTTCGTCGCCATTGGTGAGCATTAGTTTCATTCTCCACGAATACTTAGCGCCATAGAGATAGCGTCCTTTTTGTGCCTGCACGGCTGTAATAGTTACTACGTCACCGGGATGCACTCGAGTGGAGGGTTCCACACGAAAACCTTGATAGATGGGAGGCATGGCTCCTTTTTCGTCGTCTCCGCAAGCTGTCAAACAGGCCAAAGCTACGGCAGCAAGAGCAAGTAAGAGAAAAATCTTTTTCATATTGTGAATTGTTTAAGTTCCTTGTAAAGTCGTTGCACAGGCAGACCCATTACATTGAAGTAGGATCCTTCGATTCTTTCGACGCCCACATAGCCTATCCATTCCTGTATGCCATAGGCTCCTGCCTTGTCCAGGGGATGGTAGTGAGTTACGTAATAATCTATTTCCTTGTCCGAAAGGTGGGCAAAGGTAACATGGCTGATGGTTGCAAAGGAGTGCTTCCGTTTTGTGGTAAGTAATGTTATGCCCGTGATGACTTGGTGTGTTCTCCCTCTTAAGGTTTTCAGCATACTGACGGCTTCTATTTCGTCATGAGGTTTGCCTAAAACCAGGCCATCGAGGCAGACAATGGTATCAGCCGTAATGATGAGTTCGTCTGGTTTCATCGTGTCTTTGTACGCATCGGCCTTCTTCTTTGAGATTGCCATAGCGATGTCTTCACCGGTGAGGCCTTCGGGGTAGGACTCGTCGATGCCCGGTAACAGCCTGACTTCAAACTCCAACCCCAAACCGCTCAGCAGTTCCTTGCGTCTTGGGCTCCCGCTTGCTAGTACTATTTTGTGTTGCAGTTTTAACATGATAAGATTGCTTACAGAATTTACCATCCAAAAGCTCGTTTGTCAGCCATCCATATTCCTTGAGCGCGCATTACCTGTTCTACGATATCACGCACGCATCCCATGCCACCGTTGATGGGGCTTATATATTGGCTTATGGCTTTAATTTCTGCAGCAGCGTCGCTGGGGCAGCAGGGACATCCGCAGCGGCACATCACCTCGTAGTCGGGAATGTCGTCGCCTACATAGAGCACTTGCTCATCGCACAGACCATATTTTTGAATCAGCTTTTCGTAGATTCCCATTTTCACAGCAGCCCCAATGAAGACATCTTCTATGCCTAGTCCTTCGTATCGAACGCGTACGCTCTCCACTCTTGCACCTGTGATGACAGCTACTCGTAATCCCATCTTTACGGCCAGTTGCAGTGCATAACCGTCCTTAATGTTTACTGTACGGCAGGGCACTCCAACCTCATTCATTGGTATGGTTTCTTGGCTAAGCACGCCATCAACATCCATGATGATAGCGCGTATTTTTTTTAGGTCATAGTTTATCATGAATACTTT